>JBIQHU010000021.1:17089-63962 GCA_044508395.1 Mycobacterium sp.
GACGACCCCAAAGACGACACTGAAGATCGCAGGCGCACCGATTTCGTGGGGAGTGTGCGAGGTACCCGGCTGGGGCCATCAACTCGACGCCGATCGCGTGCTCGCCGAAATGCGCGATGTCGGGTTGTCCGCCACCGAGTTGGGACCCGAGGGCTTTCTGCCGTCCAAGCCGGGCGAGCTGACCGCACTGCTCGCGGCACACGATCTGCGCTGCGTCGGCATGTTCGTGCCCGTGGTGCTTCACGACGGCGGCCATGACCCGGTGGCAGATATCGCGGGTCCGCTCGACGCGCTGATCGCCTGTGGGGCCGACGTGCTCGTGGTGGCGGCGGCGACGGGCGCCGAGGGTTACGACTCGCGACCGACACTCGACGACAACCGGTGGGCCACACTATTGACCAATCTCGACCGGCTCGCCGATGCGGCCGCCGAGCGCGGCGTGCTCGCGGTGCTTCATCCCCATGTCGGAACCATGGTCGAGACGCGCGCCGAGGTGGACCGGGTGCTGGAGGGCACCCGCATCAAGCTGTGCCTCGACACCGGGCACCTGCTGATCGGCGGCACGGATCCGCTCGCACTGACCCGTGAGGTGCCGGGCCGGATCGCCCACGCGCATCTCAAGGATGTCGATGCGGCACTAGCCGCCCGGGTGCGGTCCGGCTCGCTCACGTACACCGAGGCGGTGCGCCAGGGCATGTACACGCCGCTCGGGCAAGGCGACGTGGACATCGCGGGCATCGTTACCGCTCTGCGCAGCAACGGTTTCGACGGCTGGTTCGTCATGGAGCAGGACACCATCCTCGATGGAGAGCCCACCGACCAGGGGCCGGTGCGCGATGTGCGCACCAGTGTGGCGTTCGTGCATGACGTGTGGGGCCGCGTGCCGGCATGAGCTTGCGCATCGGTGTGCTCGGTGCCTCCCGTATCGCCGAGTTGGCGATCGTCGACCCCGCACGCGAATTGGGCCACCGGCTGGTGGCCGTGGCGGCGCGCGATCCGCAACGCGCGCAGGCGTTCGCCGAGCGGCACGACGTGGAACGTGTCGTGGCCACGTATCAGGACGTGATCGACGATCCCGAGGTCGACGTTGTCTACAACCCGCTGGCCAACGCGCTGCACGCGCCATGGAATCTCGCCGCGGTGGCAGCGGGCAAGCCGGTTCTCACCGAGAAACCGTTCGCCCGCAACCGGACTGAGGCGATACGCGTCGCCGAGGCCGCCGACGCGGCCGGTGTCCCCGTGGTGGAAGGCTTTCACTACCTGTTCCATCCGGTGACGCGCCGCGCCCTGGAACTGGCCGGTGACGGCACCTTGGGCGACATCACCCGCGTCGAGGTGCGCATGGCCATGCCGGAACCGGACGCCGACGACCCGCGGTGGTCGCTCGAGATGGCGGGCGGCGCGCTGATGGACCTTGGCTGCTACGGATTACACATCATGCGGCGGCTGGGTCATCCGTCGATCGTGCGGGCGCACGCCAAGGAGTACCGCCCCGGCGTCGATGCGTGGTGCGACGTCGAGCTCGCCTTCCCCAACGGCGCGACGGGCCTGAGCACCAACTCGATGGTCGCCGACGACTACAAGTTCACGATCCAGATCGTCGGTACCGAGGGAGATGTCCACGTACACAACTTCATCAAGCCCCACGACGACGACCGCATCGCCATCAGCACGCCCGCGGGCACCACGGTCGAACATCTGGGCGCACGGGCTTCGTACACCTACCAGTTGGAGGCGTTCGCCACGCACGTGCTTCACGACGCGCCGCTACCGCTCGACAACGCAGACGCGGTGGAGAACATGGCCTACGTCGACGCCGCGTATCGCGCAGCGGGTATGGAACCGCGCTAGCCGCCGGGCTGCGGGACGCTGGCCAATCGCACGTACGCAGAAGCGGCCTCGGCGCGATTGGTCGCGTGGAGCTTCCTCAACACCCGCTTGACGTGCGACTTGACTGTGCCGGCAGAGATCACGAGCTCGTCGGCGATCTGCTGATTCGTACGGCCCGCCGCCATCAGCCGGAGAACCTCGATCTCGCGACGGGTCAACATCGCCATCACTCGGGTCTGGACCTCGGCCAGCGACTGCGCAGCCGGGCTGCGTTCGACCGGCTCGATCTTGGCGAGGTCCAGATCCGCGTCCTGTAGGGCGCGGGCGGCCTCGTCGGCAGATGCCAACGCGCGCCGGACTTCTGCACGCTGGCGGCGCATGCGCTCGAGCAGGACGGTGCGTTCGTACGCATATCCGAAACCCTCCGCGAACGCCCACACGGTGTCGCGGTCGATTTCGTCGACGGTTCGGCCCGAGTAGAGCCGGTCGGCGTGCAGGAATCCGATCACCTTGCCCGTCGGCATCACCGGCGCCGCCACATAGGAATGCGTCAACGAGAAATCGACGATCGGCCGATTGACGCGCGGATCGTTGCGGGCATCGCGCACGATCGCAGGCGCGTGGCGACGGATCATCTGGGTCTCCAGCAGCATGTGGTTCAGCGGCGGAGCCACCGACTGCGCGAAGGCGACCATCTTCTTCGCCCCCTCGCAGTCGTCGCCGAAATAGGCTGACTCCATGACCATCCGGCCTTCGTGAACGCGAAACAGCACGGCCCGGTCGAAACCGCACGACTCCACCAACTCGCGTGGCGCACGGTCGACGATCGTCGCGACGTCGTCGATGACCCGAAGCTTGCTCAGGGCTTCTTGCACAGCCAGCAGCGCGAAGGTGCGGCGCCTCGCACCGTCTTCGATCAACTCCCGTTCCAGTGCAACCAGGTCGAGCACCGCGTCGAGCGCGTTCAGTGCGTCCTCGTCGCCCACCCCTTCCAACGAATTGCGCACCAGGGTCGCCTTGGCGTCGACCGCCTCTGCCACCACTGCCAACGGATCCTCGGCGGGGTCGATCTCGCAGCCCTCGAACGTCTCCCGATACCGGCGCGCCGCCTCGGTTTCCTTGGCCGGGCGCGACGCCCAACCCGGGTGATCACCATCGATCAGCGTGCCGAGCTCGGGCGTACCGGGCGTTTCGGTCACTGCACTCACGCCCTCGACTGTCCTCTCAACGGATCACGGATGCAGTCGGATCCGACAATTCACCTCGTAAGGGGGTACGAGTCCTCCCCAACGGGGGATCGATTTGCCCAGGTTGCTGGCACAAGCTATTTGCCATGTCATCAACGACCGTTTCGGCCCTCGAGCTGCTCACCACGCCTGCGGGCATCGCCAATCCGTATCCGCTGTACGACCAGCTCCGGGCGCTGTCGCCGGTCGCGGGCTACCGCGACTGGCCGCCCGGCACGATCCCCGGTGCCGACGAACCGGTCACCGCGTGGGCGCTGTTCCGCTATGACCAGGTGTTCGAGGCGGCTCGTGACAGCGCGACGTTCTCGTCGCGCGATCCGCTGCAGGAGGCATCGTCGGCGCCGAGCCTCATGCTGGTCAACACCGACCCGCCCACGCACGAAGTCGAGCGGAAGCTGGTCAGCCAGGCCTTCTCACCGCGCCGTGTCAAGCGCCTCGAGTCCTGGCTGGACGAATTGGTGCCGCACCTGCTCGACGACCTCGGTGCGGGCGACGTCGAGGTGATGGAGTTCGCGGCCGAGATCCCGACCCGCGCGATGGTGCGGCTGCTGGGCTTGCCCGACGGCGATCACGTCCGCTTCCGCCGGTGGGCCAACGCGTTCATGCTGTCGTCGTCCCTCACCCCCGAGGAACGCATCGCGAGCAACGAGGAGATGGTGACGACGTTCGCCACCCGGCTCGCCGAGCACACGGCCCGGTTGGCGGAGCGCACCCCCACCGATGATGTCGAGGACGCCGAGGACCTCATCTCGGCGCTGCTGCGGGCAGCGGTCGATGGGCAGCGCCTCACCCCCGAGGAGATCGTGCGTTTCTGCGTGACGCTGGTGGTGGCGGGCAGTGAGACCACCACGTTCCTGATCGGAAATCTGTTGCATGCGATGGCGCGCGAACCCGAGATCACCGCGCGGCTGCGTGACGATCGCACGCTGGTGAACGTCTTCGTCGAAGAGGCGATGCGCGTCGACGGGCCGCCACAGCGCCTGTTCCGCATCGCCACCCGGGATGTCGAGGTCGGCGGCAAACTGATCCGCAAAGGCGACTGGGTCGCACTGTTTTTCGGTTCGGCCAATCGAGATCCCGACGTGTTCGAAGATCCCGGCAAGCTCGACATCGACCGCCCCAACATCCGCCAGCAGCTGTCGATGGGGCACGGCCTGCACTTCTGCCTCGGCGCATCACTCGCCCGCCTCGAGGTCGTCGCCGTGATCAACGCGGTGCTCGATCGGTATCAGACGATCACGTTGACCGACGACCCCGGCACCAAGCAGACCGCGAGCCTGCTTACCCATGCCTATGTCCGTCTTCCCCTTCACCTTTCATGACTGCCGACGAGGCGACCAACATCGCGACGACCAAAGCCATCTACGCCGCGGTGCCCGCGGGCGATCTCCAAACCGCGTTGGATCTCCTCGATCCCGAGGTGCGCATCACCTACTACGGGACCGACGGGATTCCCTACGCGGGTGACTACCGGGGTTTCGACGAGGCGGTGAAGTTCTTCACCAGGGTCGGGGAATCGATCGCCATCACCGAGATGGAGGCCTGGAAGTTCATCGCTCAGGGCGACGAGCTGGCGACCTGGGGTCACCAACGATTCCGGCGCCTCGACAACGGCTACGAATGGGAATCGGAGTTCGCGCACATCATCACGCTGCGCGCCGGCCGCTGGCTGTACTTCCGCGACTTCATGAACTCGGCGCTGACCCTGCAGGCGTTCTCTCGATGAGAATCGCGGGTGACCGTGAAATCTGCATGGCTGCAGGCGTTTGCGTGATGACGGCGGGCATGACATTCGACCAGGATGCCGACGGCATCGTGGTGCTTGCCTCCGATCAGGTGGCGGCCGGCGAAGAAAAGGTCGTCCGCAACGCGGTCAGGATGTGCCCGTCCGGCGCGCTTCGCATCGTCTCCGACTGATCAGCTCGGCGGCAGCAGCATCGTCTGCCACGTCTTGTCGCTCGGCGCATCCGCAGCGAGATCGGTTTGGGTGTACCGGCGACCGTCGGGCCCGATGAAACTACCCGTCGCGGGGTCGTATTCGGCGGCGGCAATCGGTGGCGGCGCGATGGAGGCTTCGGGGGCTTCGGGGGCGGCCGCCTCCGGCGGCGCAGGCGGCAACTGCGGGATCGGCTGTCCCGACAGCGTGGCGTTCGGATCCCCCTTCCAGTTGAACCCGTCGTTCAGCGGTACGTACACCTCGCCGCTTTCGCACAACTTGACCGTGGGCGCACGCTTCCCCGGCACCGTTTCGCACGGGATGTTGCGGGCACCGCGCACGTTGAACTGCGAATCCTGCGGGATTCGGCAATACACGTCACCGGGCGGCCGCTGCGGATAGTCCTCGAGCGATGCCACGCGCTGTTGCTGGGCAGGCAGGAACCCGGTGGTGCACGGTGGCGGCAGGTTGAGGTTCAGATTGAAGCTCAGGTACTGGCCCTTGTAGTCCTGTTTGGTGTTGAGGTTGGCGGCGATGCCGGCCTGTCCCGCGGCGATGGCTTGGGGGAACACCACCAGCAGCTGTTCGATGTCGTTCTGGTAGGTGAGCGCGACCTGCCCGACGCTGACGAGGTTGGCCATCAGTATCGGGAGGGTGGGCTGCACCCGCTCGATCAGCTGGCGCGCCTGGGCGGCCGCGGGACCGCCCTCTTCGATGACGCTGGCGACGGCCTCGTCGTGGGTCTGCAATTCGGCGGTCACCCTGGCCACCTGCGCTGCCCACGTCTGGATCGCATCAGAGGTGTTCGTCTGCGAATCCAGCACCGGATCGGCCTTGTCGATCAGCGTGGTCAACGGATCGAGATTCTGGCGAGCATCGATCGCCAGGGTGGACGCGCCTTGGACCACGCGTGACAGCTCTGGACCGAGCCCGCCGACCGCTGTGTAGGCCTCGTCGATCACGGTCTTGAGGTTGTCGCGGGGTATGGCCAGCAGACCGGTGTTCGCTGCGGCGAGCAGAGCATTGACGTCCGGCGGTACCGAGGTGTCGGCCAGCCGGATCACGTCACCGTTCTTCAACGGCGGCGAGGTGCCGTTGCGCGGCAACAGCAGGACATAGGATTCACCGACCGCGGACTGGCTGTGCACCTCGGCCTTGAGGTCTGATGGGATGTCGATTCCGGACTGCAACGACAGCACCGCCTCGACGCCGGTATCGCTCAGCCGCACCGCCTCGACCCGGCCGACTTTGGTGCCGCGGTAGGTGACGTTGCCGGATTCATACAGCCCGCCGGATTTCGGCAGTTCCATCGTCACCGTGTACCGGCCGACGCCGAACAGCATTGCCGGCAGGTTGATGAAGTGCAGAACGATCATCCCGACCGCGGTGAACGCCACAACCGTGAAGATGGTCAGCTGGATCCAGATCCGTCGACTCAAATGCATGCTAGGGCCCCTGATCCCACCGGTAGGGAATCGCCAGCGGATTCCCGGGGGTGTTCGGACCGCCGGACATGCAGGGGCTGGGGAACTGGCCGATCGTCCGGCCCCACTGCAGTTCGAGCCACGTCAGATCGCACTCCCATCGGGTGCCGGTGAAGATTCCTTGGTCGATGCGGCTGAGCGTCAGGTCGACGATGGCCGTCAGATTGGCATAGTCACCGCGTTGGAAGTTTTCGAAGGTTTCGTTCGGAAAAGGAAAGGTGGCAAGCAGACTCAGGGATCGCGTCAGGCTGGGGCCGGCATTGGCCAGCGAGTCCAGCACTGGACCGACCTGCCGCAATTCCTTCACCAGGTTTTCCTTCGTCTGATTCACGGTGTCCGCGGTCAGCGCGCTGAACTTGCTGAGCTGATCGGCGGCCTGCACCAGGTTGTCGCGTTCCGCGTTGAGCACTTCCAGCGCATCGGGGACGGTGGCGAGCGCTCGATCCAGAACGGGTTGCTGCGCACTGAATTTCCCGACGAGGCGGTTGAGACTGTCGGTGGCGGCGATGATGTCGCCGGTCTGGTCGTTGAGGTGGGCGGTGAATTCGTTCAGCTGTGTGATCAGGCTCCGCACGTCCTGTTCGCGGCCCCGGAACGCGGTGGAGAACGCCTCGGTGATGTCCTGCACCTGGCCCAGTCCCCCGCCGTTGAGCACCATCGACAGCGCCGCCAGCGTCTGTTCCGTGCTCGGGTAGGCGCCGCCCTGCGACAGCGGGATGAGTGATCCGTTGTGCAACTTGCCTTTCGGCGGTTCGGTTGACGGGGGTGCAAGCTCGATGTGCAATGAACCCAGCAGGCTGGTGGTGCCGATCCTGGCGGTCGCATTGGCGGGCAGGTCGACATCGCCGTTGAGCCGCATGGTCAGTAGCGCGTGCCAGCCTTGGCGCTCGACCGTGGTGACGTGGCCGACCGTGACGTCTCCGACCCGCACCCGCGAGTTCGGCTCGATGTTGTTGACGTCAGGCAGTTGCGCCTGGATGAGGAACGAGCCCGCGCCGGTGCCTTGCGTGCCTGGCAGCGGTAGTGAGTTCAGCCCGCGCCAGTCGCAGCCGGGTAGGGCAGCAACCATCAGGACCATCGTCAGGTTGGCAGCCACGCGCTGCCAGCGTCGCCGGGTCACGGGGCGCCTCCGGGAGGCACCATCATGCCTCGCAGACCGTCCGTCGGGTCCGTGGCAGATGCTTCGGCGGCCAACGGGGCGCCCGGCGGCGGTGCGGGGGCCGGCGGTACGAAGTCGGGTCGCATCCAGGGCTCGCTGTAGGTGACTTCGTTGGGCCGGGTCTGCGTGCCGACGAAGAGGTTCTCCCCCAGCGGAGGGAAGTTGTACTGGCGGTTCTTCACGATGGGTGCCAGGTATTGCGCGCACAACTTCGCCGACTGTTCAGCGTTCAGCCGCGACGCGGACTGAATTGCACCGCACAGGAACGAGATCGGGTTGGCGAAGTTGTTGATGGCCAGTGCACCGGTCAATGAACCGTTGGCGGGCTCGTAGATGTTGTTGTAGTTCTGCAGCACCGTCGGGGCGATGTGCAGCGTCTGTTTGATGTCGTCGAGGCTGTCGACCAGTGCCTGGGTGACCGAGGCCATCTTGTCCGATGCCGTGCCGATGGCCTCGGTGTTGTCGGCAGCGAAGTCCTTCACGTGGGCCACGACCGCGTTGAGGTCCTCGACCGCGCGACCGACTTTGTCCGGGTCGTCTGCGAGCAGCGAGCTCACCGCGGCGAGGTTGTGGTTGAGGGCTTCGAGCAGATCGGCGCTGTCACTCAGCGCCGATACCAGCGTCGAGAGGTTCTTGAACGTGGCGAAGATGTCGTCGCTGTGATCGCCAAGGATCGAAACCGCCTGCGACAGTTTGATGATCGTGTCGCGGATGGTGGGGCCCTGCCCGCGCAGGTTGTCCGCGGTGGTGTTGATCAGTGCACCCAGCGTGCTCACCCCACCCGGCCGGGTGGGCTTGAGCAGTTCGGTCAGCCGTTCGAGTTGAACGCGCAGGTCGTCCCATTCGACGGGCACAGCGGTGCGGTCCTCCGGGATCACCGCGCCGTCGGCCATCGTCGGTCCACTCGTGTAGGGCGGGGTGAGCTGGATCGTCCGGCCGGTCACCAACTGTGGTGCCAGGATCACGGCCTTGGCATCTGCGGGGACCTTGTACTTCCTGTCGAACCAGAACGTGACCTTGGCGCGCTCGGGCTGTGGTTCGATCGCTTCGATCTTGCCGACGGGCACGCCTCGAATGAGGATGTGGTCGCCGGCGAATAACCCTGTGCTGTTTTCGAAATAGGCGACGACGGTCGTCCGCGCGATCTGTGCGGGCATGCGCGCCGCGGCGATCAGACCCGCGGCCAGCACCGGAACGAGCAGCGCCGCGAGGACGACGCGGGCGGTGCGCCGCGACCTCATCTGGGGCGGAATCATGGGCGGGCCTCCGTTTGCGCGACGGGGGGCGCCTCACCCGGCGCGGGCATGAATACCGGTGATGGAACCGGTTCGGGCACCGACGCCATCCCGGGCGGCGGCGGCGCGGGCGGTCCAGGAGGCGGGCCGCCGGGCGGTGGGGCTGCGGGCGGTTCGCGGTAGGGGTAGCGCGGATCCCCGGGTTTACCGGTGATCGCGTCGGGCAGATGCAGCCTCGGCTCCCCACCCTGACCGGTGCGCGGATACGGCGCCGGCATCGCGGGGGTCCCGGGTTGACCGATCTGCGGGTCGGTCAGCTCTGAGGGCAGCAACGTCGCCGGATCGAGCCCGAGATCCGAGAACGCGGCGTCGACGAACGGTTGCACGAACTGACCCGGAAACAGGTTGACCACATAGGCTTTGAAGAACGGGCCGGAGGACAGCGATTCACCGAGCGACATGACATAGGTGTTGATCAGCTTGATGGACTGCTGCACCCGCTCCTTGCGGTCATCGACGATCGCCAGTACTCCGTTGAGCTTGTCCAGCGCCGGCTGCAGCTGCTCGCGGTTCTCGGCGATGAACCCGTTCAGCTGTCGCGCCACCGCCGAGATATTCGCCCAAATCTGGTCCAACGCAGCGCTTTGCGTCCGCAGCGCGGCCAGTAGCGCATTGGTGTCCTTCACCAGACTCACGATATGGTCGGTGCGTTTCGCCAGCACCCCCGTCGCCTGGGCCGCGTTGTCCAGCAGGTTGCGCAGTCGGGTGTCGCGCGTGTCGAGGACTTGCGCGAACCGCGCCACGCCCGCCACCGCGTCCTGCAGCGCAGGGGGGGTACCCGAGAAGGTTTTCGCCAAGGTGGCCAGCGAGGTCGACAGCTGGTCGGTGTTCAGGCCGCTGATCGTCGTGGCCAGGTCACCGAGTGCATCGGGCAGCTGGTACGGCGACACCGTGCGGTCGAGCGGAATGGGGCCATCGAGTGCGCCGCTCCCTCGGGGTGTCACGTCGACGATCTTGGCGCCCAACAAGCTCTTCGTCTTGATCGCGGCCTCGGTGCGGTCACCGAGACGCACATCGGTGTCGATCGTGAACTTGACGAGCACGCCGGTCTCGTCGAGTTCGATGGACGACACGTTGCCCACCACGAAGCCGGAGACTTCAACGCCTGCACCGGTGTTCAACCCGCCTGCGTCGGCGAAATAGGCCGAGTACTGCCTACCCGAGTTGAGGAACGGCAGGTTCTGATACTGCAGCGCCGCCAGCACCATCACGGCAACGGTCACGATGCCTGCGGCGCCGATGGCCAGGGGACTGCGCTCGGAGAATGACTTCACTTGGGCGCGCACCGCCCCGTGCTCTGCCCGGCCACCTTGACGTACACCGGCTGACCGCCCTTTCCGTTGAGCTTGAGCACGACATCACACAGGTAGAAGCTGAAGTAGTCGCCATATATCCCCTGGCGCACCATTGCCTGGTACCTGTCGGGCAGCGTGTTGAGCAGATTGTCG
This sequence comes from Mycobacterium sp., assembly GCA_044508395.1. GTDB lineage: Bacteria > Actinomycetota > Actinomycetes > Mycobacteriales > Mycobacteriaceae > Mycobacterium. Next base: position 27,489 of record JBIQHU010000021.1, read on the forward strand.
AGATACTCGTGGTCATCCACAGCGATTTTTGCCACCCGATCGGTCTGTGCCACAACCTCTTTGAACGGTTCCCGGGCCTGCGCCAACAGGTCGGCGAGCGATTCGGTGGCAGCGTTGGTGTACGCCACCGCGTTCACGACGTCCGTCCTGCGTGCGTTCAGCCCGCCTATCAACTCGGAAAGCGATGTCACGGCTTTGTCCAGCCGCTCGCTCTGCCCGCCGAGTGTGCCAAGCACCACGTTGAGGTTGTCGATGACCTGTCCGATCAGCAGATCGCGGTCTGCCAACGTATTCGTCACCACCGCGGCCTGTTGCAGGAAGGTGCCGATCGCGGGGCCCTGCCCCTCGAACGCCTCGACCAACTGCTGGGTGAGGTCGTTGACCTGCTCCGGGTTCAACGCGCGGAACAGCGGTTTGAACCCGCCGATCACCGCGTCCAGATCCAGCGCGGGTTGGGTGTGAGTCAGGGGGATCGTCGCTCCGGGACTCAGAGTCTGGACTCCGCCGGTGCCTTCCTCCAGTGCCAGATACCGGTCGCCGAACAAATTGTCATATCGGATCACCGCCCTGCTGCCCCGCGTCAGCACTACCGATTTGTCGGCGAAGAACTGCACGCGCACAGTCGCATCGGGGTTGATCGAGATGTTCTCCACCTTGCCGACCTCCACCCCGGCGATCCGCACGATCGTGCCCTTCCTCAGGTTGGAGACGTTGGTGAACTCGGCGTAGTAGCTGTTGCCCGCGCCGAAGCGATACTGCCCGAAGATCGTCAGCGTCAAGAACGCAACGAACGCACACACGGTCAGGAAGATGCCCAGCCGCCAAATGGTCCCCCTGAAGTCAGCCATGGCACCTCCCCTCCCCAGGCGGATCGTCGACGGTCGCAATTACTTCGGCGATCACGGTGGACCTTGCCCGTTGTGGTCCAGTGGCGCCGGGGCCGGCGGCACCCCCGGCCACAACGGCACCCCGCCCGGCCCGTACAACGGCGCGCCGTACGGCGGTGCGCCCGGATACGGGACCGGTCCGATCGCCGGACCAGGAAGGCACTGACGAATGCTGGGTGGCTCGGGCACGGCGCGGGTCACCGGGAAGTAGTTCGCCCAACACGGGTGTCCGATACCAGGATTCGGACGAATGTCCAGGCCGGTGCCCCAACCGGTATTGGTGATCAACTGGCGCACCGGGAAGTTCTTCGTCGCGTCCGGAAGTGATCCGCAGCCGGGCGCACCGCCAGGCCCGCCCTTGGCGGCCACGATCGGCAGATTGTTCGGATACGCGTAGGGATCGTTACCCAGCAACAAGGCAACGTCGAGCTGGAGAGTGCGGCCATCGCCGCCCCACGCCGCATATCCGCCGTTTTCCAGATACCACGTGGTGCCCTTCAGGAAGCACGTGTACACCGGGTTGTGTTGCAGCAGCAGGTTCGTCGTCGGCTCGAGGGTATTGACCGCCGCTACGAGATCGTCCTTGCTCGTGGCCAGCAGGTTCGTCCCGGCCGTCGACAGGCCGGTCACGTTCAGCAGCAACCCGTCCAGTGCGCTCGCGTGGTCGGTGATGGTTGTGCTGGTGGTGCTGACGGTGTCCAGGATCGACACGATGTCGTCGGCAGCGGCGTCAAACGTATCGGTGAAATCTCTCAACGAGCGCCAGTTCTCTCCGATCGTGTCGGCGCGTGCATTCAGCGCCTTCAAGACCTCGTTGAGATCCGTTGCGGCTTGGCCCATCCGGGGGCCTTGCCCGCGTACACCCTCGGCGACCGCGGTCAGCACGGCGTTGAGTTTCAGCGGATCAACCAGCTTGAGCAGCTCGACGACGTTTTCGAAGACAGTGTTGATCTCTGTGCTGACGTTTTTCGAATGCAGCACGGCACCTGCGGCCAGCCGCTTGGGGCTAGGGTCCGGCGGATAGACCAACTCGACGAACTTGGTGCCGAACGCGGTCGTCGCGCTGATCTGAGCTTTCACGTTGGCCGGGATATAGCGGATCTGCTCAGGATCGATCTCCAGTTTCAGGCTGGCTGTGTCTGTCCCGCCGCCGATTTCACTGACCCGGCCGACTTGGACACCACGCATCATGACATCGGCGTTGGTCTCCATCACCAAGCCTGCTCGATCCGATTTCAGCGTCACGGGCACATACGAGCGGAACGTCTCGTCGAACGACGCCGCGGTCACCGCGAGGAACGCGACAATCGCCGTCAGCAAGATCACCGTCCACCATCCAGTGGCGATGCGGTACGTCCCTGCCCTGCGCTTCATACCGCTAGCCGGCCAGGTGGAAGTTGCCGGACTGGCCGTAGATGGCCAGCGTCATGATCACGATCAAGACCGATGCGATGACCATCGAGGCGCGTACGGCCCGACCGACGGCTTCACCGACCCCCGCGGGCCCACCACGCGCGGTGTAGCCGTAGTAGGTGCACAGCAACATGATCATCAACGCAACCGCGGCCACTTCGCCCAGCGACCACAGGACGTCGGACGGGCTCAGATACGTATAGAAGTAGTGGTCGTAGACACCTGAGCCCTGGCCATAGATGGCGGTGGTGCCGATGCGGGCTGCCCAGTACGCCGTCATCAGTCCAACGCAGAACAACGGGATCGCAACGATCACCCCGGCCAGCACCCGGGTGGACGCCAGGTAGCTCACACTGCGAATACCGATGGCCTCCAGTGCATCGATCTCTTCGTTGATCCGCATCGCCCCCAACTGGGCTGTGCTGCCCGCGCCGACGGTGGCCGCCAGCGCCACCATCACCGTTCCCGGTTGGATCTCGCGGGTATTGAAGAACGCCGACGCGAAGCCCGTCAGTGCCTCCACACCCACCGACGCCAACTGGTTGTAGCCCTGCACAGCGACGATCGCTCCGGTTGTCATCGTCAGGAATGCGACGATCACAACCGTTCCGCCGATCACCGCGAGAGCCCCACTGCCCAAGCCCATCTGGGCGATCACCCGCAACAACTCGCTGCGGTAGTTGACGACGGCATCGGGAATGCCGGCGAGCGTCGTCGCATAGAAGCGCGTCTGCGAACCCACCTGATCCCACCCGGACACAACGACATTCCTCATCCGCTGCAACCGCGGATGAAGCCCGCTAGGAACGCTGAACGTCACGGCCTCACCTCATTCCACCTCACGACACCATGAAGGGGACGCCGACCGCGGTGACGATGATGTTGATCAAGAACAACACGAGGAAGGCGAACACCACCGTTTCGTTCACCGCCCGGCCCACACCGGCGGAACCGCCACCCACCGAAATGCCTTGGTAGCAGGCGATCAATCCCGCCATCAATCCGAACAGGGTCGCCTTGATCATCGAGATGATCACGTCGGCCATGTGCGTCAGCGTCGTCAGTCCCGCCACCCACGCGCCCGCCGAAACGTCCATCAGATACACCGAGCAGACGAACGCGCCGACCAGACCGGTCATGATCACCACCGAGCTCAGCGCCAACGACACCGTGGTGGCCGCGAGCACGCGTGGCACCACAAGCGCCTGAATCGGGTTGATGCCCATCACCCGTAGCGCATCGAGTTCCTCGCGTATGGTCCGCGCGCCAAGGTCGGCGCACATGGCCGTCGCACCCGCGCCCGCGACCACCAACACCGTGACGATCGGACCGCTTTGGGACACCGTGAATATCGCCGCACCGGTCCCGGAGAAATCCGCGGCGCCGATATCGGCCAACAGGACGTTGAAGAGAAACCCCGATATCACCGCCCACGGGATCGTCATCAGCACCGCAGGCAGAGTCGATACCCGCGCAACGAACCAGCACTGCGCCAGGTACTCACGCCATGCGAACGGTGGCCTGAACATCAGCACGAGAGTGTCCAGCGCCATGGCGAAGAACCCGCCGACCGCCCGGACCGGTTTCGTCGCCGTTTGCGTAGAGATCACCATGTTCGTGCCCATCGCGCTGCTGCCTCGGGACGACGGTGGCACGAAGCACCCGACGAGCAACGGGTAGTCGGGACCCCGCATCTTTGCGGGAAGTCGTCAGCGCCGAACGGCATAGGCCGAACGCTATCGACCTCGGCGGGGCGGTTGCTGCTTCCAGAAAGAGGTATAAGTCTCTCCCGTACGAGGCATAGGCCGCTGCGTAGAGGCCATTCTGCGGTTTGCTGCGGAGTGCGCGGGAACGCTGCCACCACGAATGGCAGCGCCTGCGCGAACCACACGGGTGCGACGGCGCGACGACGAGTGGAGCAGCTCATATAGGCCATCCGGACAGGTCGAAGTCGGTCGGTGACAACCGAGAGGGTACGCGGCCATAGTCACCTATGTCCATAGTTAATACGCTTATTCACAGAACATAATCAGACATATCACGATGAAAACCGACACTTGTGCTCAAAGATGTATCTTGATAGTACTGTTTGGTACGTCACAGTTGAGGCACCAAGCGTTGGCCGCCTCATGAAGACACCGAGGAGGCATCCAGATGACCGCCACCAAGCAGGCCAGCGAGAAACTCGTCCGCGATTTCCTCGGTTCATGGGAAGGCCGCGACCTCGACACCATTTGCGGTGCCTTCGCCGACGACGCCGTGTACCACAACGTGCCCGTCAAGCCCATCGAAGGCATCGCCGGTATCCGCGCCATCTTTCAGGCATTCCTCGACGCGTTCGCCGAAGCCAAACTCGACATCATCGCGCTTGCGGCCGAACCGGGCCTGGTGCTCGCCGAGCGCGTCGACTACTTCACGATGAACGACGGCAGGAAGGTCGTGCTGCCGGTCACCGGCGTGTTCGTCGTCAAGAACGACCAAATCACCCGTTTCTCCGACTATTTCGACCTCGCGGACTTCGAACGCCAAAGCGGATTCAAGCTGTAAGCGTTGAGACGGCCCCGGCTTGATGGTCTCGCTTTCGCCATGACCCGCAATTCGTCCCCTGCGCCAGCGCAGGTCGCGTCCGCTCAGAAACGGAGGCGTCTGGCAGGATTTGGTGATCCGAGCAAGCGAGAAGGGGGGCAACGCGCGGTGGAGCCCGCGGTCTCAACCGTCAAACGCAGGCCGAAGGACCGGAAGCAGCAGATCCTGGAGCAGGCGGTCCGGCTTTTCATCGATCGTGGCTTTCACTCGGTCAAGCTCGAGGACATCGCCGAGGCGGCCGGCGTCACCGCGCGCGCGTTGTATCGCCATTACGACAACAAGCAGGCGTTGCTCGCCGCGGCCATCCAGATGGGCCAAGAGCAGTACCAAAGCGCGCGTATGGTCGCCCAGGGCGACCTACCGTCGACCCCTAAGCCGCTGAGCGCCGAGTTGGAAGACCTGATCGCCGCGGCCGTCGCGTCTCGATCGCTGTCGGTGCTGTGGCAGCGCGAGGCCCGCTACCTCGACAACACCGAGCGGGCCGAGGTGCGCCGACGCATCAACGCGATCGTCGCAGGCATGCACGAAGGGGTCCGACTCGAGACCGGGGATCTGAGCCCTGCACACACCGAGCTTCGCGCCTGGGCGGTGGCCAGCACGCTGACCAGCCTGGGCCGGCACAACCTGACCCTGCCGAAAGACGAGCTGACAGACCTCCTGTCGCGGGCGTGCATGGCTGCGGCACTGACCCCGCCAGTTCGTGATTTGGAGCCGCTGGATGCGGCGCCGGACGCGACACGTGCGCTGTTCTCTCGGCACGAGACCTTGCTGGCCACTGGCGCACGGCTGTTCCGCGCGCAGGGCTACCCCGCCGTCAGCACCAGCGAGATCGGGAAGGGAGCGGGGATTGCGGGACCGGGCCTGTACCGCACCTTCTCGTCCAAACAGGCGATTCTGGACGCGCTGATCCGGCGTCTCGATGAGTGGTGGAACCTCGAGACCATCCGCGCATTGCGCAGTGATCAGGAACCGGCTGAGTGCCTGCGTAGCCTCATCGAGGGCCGCACCCGCATCAGCCTGGACGATCCCGACCTCGTGTCCGTGTCGATCACCGAGCTGTCGCACGCATCCACTGAAGTCAGCGACGGCTACACGCGAAATCAGGCCGACCGCGAAGCGGTTTGGATCGACCTCATCCGCAAGCAGGTACCGCAGACCACAGTCCCCCAGGCACGGCTGCTCGTCGCGGCCGCGACCAACTTCATCGACGACGCCGTCCGGACCTGGCATCTCAGGCGTTACGCCGGAGTCGAGGATGAGATCACCGCCCTCGTGCTGGCCATCCTGACCAGCAGGGGCTGACCGCCCGACCCGACGCGGTCACGCGCGAACGGGCCGAACCTGATGCGCCTCCGGGTCACTGGGCAGCAGCGCTTTGATGGCGACAGAGGGCCGCATCAGCGTCGCCGGTGCGCGCTGCAGGTGCATCACGTCGATGAACTCGCGGGCGATACCCGCATCCCGCCAGGTCATTTCGGTGATCTTGCCCAGATACCAGCTCGCGAATTTCGCTAGAACACGCCCACCCCCGTTTGACGAAACCGCGCCATAGTCCTCCACAGTTGACGTGAACCAGCACTCGTCGAGGAGTCGGCTGTACGCGCGATGAAAGCGCTTGGCCAGGCCCTCGATCCGGCCGGCGCCCGCAGCGGTCTGTTGCTCACTCAGACACGCGTCCAGAATACTGGCTCCGATCGCACCGTGCGACATACCTTGTGCATAAAGGGGATTCAGCGAGGTGTTCGCATCACCGATGACGACCAGGCCCTCAGGTGCTGACGCCAGCTTGTCGTAGTGGCGACGCAGGTTCGACGGGAATCGCCAGCGATGAATCTCTTCCAGACAGGTTGCCTCGCGCAGCGCCTCGTAGAGATCGGATACCGGAAGACCCTTTGTCCACTCGAGGTAACTCTGAAGGTCTGTGCCGGCGTAATCGCCCTGCCAGCCGAGCAGCGTCACGATCCAGCGCCCACCTTCGGTGGGTAGCAGCGCCGCGGTCCTGGTGGCCGGGGGCTTGGAGTGGATCAGCATGCCCTTCCAGTCGCGAATGGCATCCGGAGGGTCGAACAGCGTCGTGGAATAGCCGATGTCGACCTTGAGCTCACTCACTTCGGGCGATCCGAACCCGAGCTCGTTGAGGTGCCGCGGCGTCTCGGAATTGCGTCCACTCGCGTCGATGACCAGGTCCGCTTCCAGGAATGTCCCGTCGCTGAGGTGCACTCCGGTGATACGCCTGCCACTCGACCCGTAGCCCTGAACCTTGACCTGCTGCAGCAGCGTCACATTCGGCACCTGCATCAGCCGCTGGCGGACGTAGTGCTCGAGAAAGCCCCTCGTTTGACACAACATCGTCAGCCCGCTGTCGAAACGCTTCTTCCACCCGCCGGAGTGGTACCAGCAGATGTCGTTGGCCATATCGACTTCCACCGAACCCTTGGCCAGCATGTCGGTGGTGAGCCCGGGAAAGTAGTGGTTGAAGACGCTTTGCCCGCCGCGCAGGAGGATGTGGCCGTGATGAGACTGCGGCACACCCTTCCGCCACCGCGGTCCGTCCGGGAGACTGTCGCGGTCGATGTTGGTCACCGAGTCGAAGTGGCGGGCGGCGGCGGCTGATGCGGCCATACCCGTTGTGCTTGCTCCGATCACGATGGCGTGCCGGCCTCCGAAGCCACCGAAGCGGACCGTGTCTTTCCCGTTCATGATCGTCAGTGTGCGAACTGAGCCGGTTCGCCGTCTTGGACGGCCTTGCGCAGTTCTCGGTGCAGACTTGCGCCGGTATACAGCTTGGCTACCGCTCGGTGGCGATTCGGCGAAGCTGCGCAGGAGTGGTGTTGAATTCCCGTTTGAACGACTTTGTCATGTGGCTCTGATCGCAGAACCCGGTTGCGCCGACGATCGCCTTGAGCTCCATGTCGCTGTTCAGAATGAGGTGACGTGCGCGTTCGACGCGCCGGCGAGCAACGTAGGCGTGCGGCGGTATGCCGAAACGCTTCTTGAACAGCCGCGCGAAATGGTACTGGCTCATCCCCGCGATCCGGGCCAGCGACTCCAAGCACAGGTCCGCAGCGAGATTGCTCTCGATGTAGTCGGCCACCTGATGCGCTTGCGCGGCGCCCAATGCGCCAGGACATCTGGGCACCCGAAAACGCGCTTCGGAATGGTTGCGCAGCAGTTGCACACTCAGCTGGGTCATCAGCGCATCCCGGTAGAGGGCACCTCCACAGGCGTTGCGCCGTAACTCCGTTGCCAGCGAAGTGATTCCGTGCTGGATGACGGTATCCCTGACCTGGAAGGACTCGTGAACAGCAACGCTGTCCACATGGCGGTCGAAGACCTCGGACGCGACGTTGGCCAGCCGGCGTTCGTTGAGGTAGAGCACCGTCGCCTGAAAGCCTGAGGTCCACCGCCACGTCGACTCGAAACCGGGACTCAGGATGGAGAAGTCACCGGGGCTCATGTGCGTCTGGTTGCGGATTCGACCGCATCGCAACGCGATCTGCGTGCGGGTCTGCCAGGCGATGACGGCGATGTCACGCAGTGGTGGAACCTGCGTCTGGTGCGAATGAAACTGGTAGACACGCAGATCCGCGCCTGTCAACTCCCCGTCCGTGGTTGCCAGCACACACCTGGCCGGGACGCGGCGATCAACCCCTGTAGCGTCCACGTCTGTCGATCCCTGGGCGATCATCGCGCCTCCGCACTGCTCTGGCTCCACCGGCCGAGGCCGACGGAGATCTCACTTACCGAAGTGTAGATCGGCCGTCCGCGCACGCGACCGCGTAATCGGCAACCCATTAGGTGAACACGGTCCAGCCGTGGGATGTGCTTGCGCTGAACGTGGTACGGCGTTGCGATCACCTGAATTCCTCGGTGATCGGGGGCTAGCGTCGATGACCGTGACCGGACGATATTTGGGTAAAACGGTGCTGGTGACGGGGGCCGCCTCCGGCATCGGCCGGGCCATCTCATTCGCTGCAGCGCGCGAAGGCGCCCAGTTGATCCTCGGTGACGTCCAAGACGATCGCCTCGCTGATACCGCCGCGGAGTTGAGAGCGAACGGCGCGGCGGTCTACCAGGCACGTTGCGACGTGTCGACCACCGAGGACGTCGCCATGCTGGTAGACCGGGGATCACACGAGTTCGGGGCAATAGATGTCGCATTCGCCAACGCCGGCGTGCTCGGGACACCCGGCGACGTGTGGACCTATCCGGAAGACGAGTTCCGCAAAATACTCGACATCAACGTCACCGGTACCTGGCGCACGATCCGGGCGGTGCTGCCGGGGATGATCGAGCGACAGCGCGGAATCATCGTCGCGACCGCCTCCGCGGCCGGTGTGATCGGGGCCGCCGGGCTGCCCGCATACGTTGCCAGCAAGCACGCCGTGGTCGGCCTGGTGAAATCGACCGCCGTCAATGTCGCGCCGTACGGCATTCGCGTCAACGCCCTCTGCCCGCACATGGTCGACACTCCGATGCTCGACAAGGTCAGCGAAGAGATTCCCGGACTGCGGGATTCGCTGGACCAGCAGACCCCGCTCGGACGCATTGCGACCGCCGAGGAGGTGGCTCGCTCGGCGCTCTGGCTGGGATCGGACGAGTCGAGCTTCGTCACCGGGCACCCGCTGCTTGTCGACGGCGGGCTGGTAGCGCAATAACCCGGCAGACACGCTCTGCGGCAACAACTCCGCCGTACAGAAGAAAACCCATCGACGAAACGGATATGAACATGATCCACAAGAACATCGACTGCAACGGCACACGCATCCATGCCGTCGAACAGGGCTCCGGCCCTCTCGTCGTTCTGCTCCACGGCTTTCCGGAATCCTGGTACTCCTGGCGTCGTCAGATTCCAGTGCTCGCGAACGCGGGCTACAAGGTGGTCGCGATCGATCAGCGCGGATTCGGACGTTCATCGAAGTTCCATGTCAACAGTGCGTACCGCATCGACAAGGTGGTCGCAGACGTCGAGGCGCTGATCGACGCGTACGGCGAAACCCAGGCTGTGGTGGTCGGACACGACTGGGGTGCACCGGTCGCGTGGACCTTCGCGTGGCTGCGTCCGCAGCGATGCCGAGGGGTCGTCGGCGTGAGTGTTCCGTTTGCGGGACGCGGCCTGATCGGACTGCCAGGCTGCCCATTCGGCGAAACCCGGCCTCGCGACTACCACATCGAACTCGCAGGGCCGGGCAGGACGTTCTACCAGGACTACTTCTCGGAACAGGACGCGATCATCACCGAGATTGAACAAGACCTTCGAAGATGGTTCCTTGGCTTGACCTACACGGTGTCGGGTGAGGCAGCGGCGCAAGCGGTCGCCGCCGGTCAGCATCCGGAGGATCCGATCGAGGCGCTTCGCTACGGGCCGCTGTGCATGGCAAACGGGGCCCGGCTCGATGATGCCTTCGTCTGGCCGGACACCATGCCGACCTGGTTCACCGAAGAGGATCTGGACTTCTACGTCGGAGAGTTCGAGCGAGCCGGCTTCTCCGGTGGGCTGGCCTTCTATCACAACGTCGACGCGGGATGGGAGGTGCTGGCGGACGTCGAGCACACACCGCTGACTCCGCCCGCGATGTTCGTCGGCGGTGAGTACGACATCGCCACCGCATGGGGCGCGGAGGCGATCGAACGTGCCGACGAAAAGATGCCGAATTACCTTGGTAGCCACATTATTACCGGCGCCGGCCATTGGATTCAGCAGGAGTGCCCCGACGAAACGAACCGGCTGCTGTTGGACTTCCTCGGTAAGTTGGCGTCCTGAACCGAGGGGGTCACCACAGCGCCGCAAGCGTGCCCCCGTCCGCGACCTGAGCGGTTCCGTTGACCATCGAGGCGTCGTCCGACAGCAGGAACGCCACGACGCCTGCGATCTCCTCGGGTCCGGCCATCCGGCCCTGCAGGCGTTCGATCATCGTGTCCGCCCCACCTTCGCCCAGGACCTGGTCGAACATCGTCATCGCGGTCTGCTGCATCGGCGTGTCGACGAATGCGGGCAGCACCGCGTTGGAACGCACTTTGCTCGAACGCAATTCGGCGGCGCTGATGCGACTGAGATGGATGACCCCGGCCTTCGACATGCCGTAGGCGGCCGAGCCGGCGGCCGCAATCTGGCCAGCCAGCGATGACATGTTGACGATCGCGCCACCGCCCCGCTCGACCATCCTGGGCGCCGCATGTTTTGTGCACAGCCACGCGCCACGCAGGTTGATTGCGATCACCCGATCGAAGTCCTCGACAGTCGTCTCGGTGAGCGGAGCGAAATGCACGACGCCCGCGTTGGCGACGAGCTTGTCGACGCCACCGAATTCGGCGACACAGGCTTCGACCATGCCGACCACCTGGGCCTCGTCGCTGACATCGGCGCGGTGGCCGATCGCGCCGCCACCGATCTTCATCGCCGCGGCTTCGGCGGCGGAACCGTCGATGTCCGCGCACAGCACGCGACAACCCTCCTCGGCGAGTCGTTGCGCGATCGCAAGACCGATCCCGGCGCCGGCACCCGTCACAATCGCGGCCTTGCCGGCCAGGTCTGGGTGGGTCATGAGGCCCCTCGTGAATGTGTTTGCGCTGTAGTCTTTCTCATCCTTCTCATCCTGCCGATGCCAACGGCGTTACTGCGCCGCCGACCTGAAGACCGTGTTCCCGGATCGACCCGAACATCACGAGGCCGAACCCCTGCGCGTCGTCGGAAAGCCTGACACTGTGCACGCCGAGATCGCGCAGGATCCATGCCACGGTCTGCGATACGGGTTCTCCTGCCAGCATCTCGTCGCGGCCGGGCAGACCACAGGCGTGCAGCTGTCCGGATGGCCGTAGGTACACAATCATCCCGCTCCCCCGCGCCGTCATCGTCGTCAGCGCTCGGTCGAGTTCGGTGCCACATCGACACGCTGTGGAGCCGAAGACGTCGCCGGTGAGGCATTCGACGTGGACGTGCAGCAGCATCGGCACGTCGGCGTCGGCCTTTCCGATGATCACGGCCAGGTGCTCGCCGCCAGAAGCAGCTGGGCGTACATCACGGAATCCGATGACGCGTGCGGCGCCGGCCTTGGTGGGCACGATCGCCTCCGCGGACCGAATGGCCTGTGGCTCGGTGCGCAGTCGATACTGCGCCAGATCGTCGATCGACACGATGTTCAGACCGTGTGCGGAGGCAAACTCGATCAACTCCGTGCCGCGCGCCATCGCATCGGGATGTTCGCGAGAGACGATCTCGCACAACGCTCCCGCCGGTCGCCGGCCGGCCAGCTGTGCGAGATCGACCGCCGCCTCCGCCGGTCCCGGACGTTCGAGTACGCCGCCGGCGCTGGCCGCCACCGGAATAACGTGGCCCGGGCGCCGGAAGTCGGACGCGTCCGACCCCGGCGCCGCAAGTGCCGCGATGGTCCTGGCACGGTCTGTCGCCGAGATGCCGGTGCCCGTCCCGTACCAATCCACCGTCACTCGGTCGGCGGCACCGAATCGGTCGCCGTCGCGGGCACACATGGGCGGCAGGTTCAGCCGTTCGCACTCCTCGCCGGGCAACGCGATGCGGACATATCCCGAGGTGTGCCGAACTGTGAAGGCGAGCAGCTTTGGGGTGGCCTGCGCGGCCGCGAAAACGACATATCCCTGTTCACCCTGCGCAGTCTTGTCGGTGACGACGACGGGGCGACCCGCCGCAAACGCCTTGACCGCGCGCCTGACTCGGACATCGTTGGTTCTCATCCCTGCTCCTCTGATGCCCCCGCGACGGCGAGTCGGCGAAATCGACTGCCATGGAAGACAAGTGGTGGTGTGCCCTCATCAGCGACCAGCGCGCAGATCTCCAGCAGGACGATCGTGTGGTCGCCCGCCGGGATCTCGGCGTGCCGGCGGCACTCCAACCAGGCGGTGGCCCCGTGGATGACCAGACCCCCGCTGGGCAACTGCGTCCAGCGCACCCCGGCGAACCTGTCCCCCACCTTGCGCGACAGGCTCAGGCAAGCCTCGCCGTGGTGTTCGGCGAGCACACTCACACCCAGCCTGTCGCGGTCCCGCAGCCGCGGCCACGTCGTCGAGCTGTTCTGCACGCATATCGACACCAGGGGTGGGGTGACCGAGACCGACGTGAACGAGCTCGCCGCCATCCCGACCGGCTCACCGTCGACGACCGCGCCGACCGCGATCACCCCGGACGGGAAGCATCCGAATACCCGGCGCAACTCTGCGTCGTCAACAGACTGTGCGGGAATCGGCTCCATGCGGATCGGGCATCCCTGCTAGCGCAGTCCGTGCAGGAAATCGAGCAGCAGCCGGTTGATCTCCTTGGGCTCTTCCTGCTGAATCCAGTGCCCGACGTTGTCGACCATGTGGGTGCCGGTGTAATTCGGTATCACCTCGTCGGCGCGTGCGATGGCTTCGAGGCCCCACGTGGTGCCGACGTCGTACTGCCCGCCGATGAACACCGCCGGCGGGGTCAGCGGCTTGCCTTCCTGTTCGGCCAGGTCGTGCCAGTCGTTGTCGATGTTGTGATAGAAGCTCAGCGGTCCGCCGAAACCGGACCGCTCGAATTCGCCGGTGTAGAAATCGACGTCCTCTTCGGTGAACCAGTCCGGCAACTTCTCCGGGTAGACGAAGGCGTCCTTGAGCCGCGCTCCCTCGGGCATGCACAGTGGCCCGGCCCGGATCACGTCCAACGGATCCATGGCCGACAGGTCGACACCCGCCGCCTCGGCCGCCCGGGTGGCGGCGATCATGCCGTCACCGGACACCGTGTAGGTGAGCCCGACCAGCCAGCCACGCAGGTCCTCCTCGATCTCGGCGATGACTGCGTCCTGCGCCGAGAAGTAGTCCTGGTACCAGACCTTGCCCGGCCCGGCGATCTCGACGTGATAGTCGTTGGGGCGTCGCTCCCCGAACGGGCTGCCGGGCAACGCGATCACGCCGCGCCCGGCGAACGGACAGCTGAGTCCCGCCACGCCCGCACATCGATCCGGGTGCAGCCAGGCGAACGTCCATGCCACCGGTGCGCCCCAGTCATGTCCGACGACGACGGCCTGTTTCTCGCCGTAGGCGTCGATGACTCCGAGAATGTCGCCCGCCAGCTCCTTGATGCGGTACGCCGATTGCACCCGGTACTTCGACGAACGTCCGTAGCCACGCTGGTCGATGGCGACCGCGCGGTAACCGGCCTCCGCGAGCGCGGGCAGCTGGTGCCGCCACGAGTACCAGGACTCCGGGAACCCGTGGATCAACACCACCAGCGGCCCCTCGCCTTCCTCAACAGCGTGGATCCGCGTGCCCCGGCAGTCGAGCATCCGATGAATCTGGCCCATCCTGGTCGCCTTTCGTCTCTCGTTCAGTGTGTGGGAGTGCCAGCCAAACCGACTGCCATTTCGTCGGTTTGGGACAGGTGGTCGACGGCGGGCACCGTGCGATCGGAGTAGTTGCGCGCAATCAGGGTCTTCTGGCCCGACAATCTCGTGCGCGCCCATTTACCGAGCACACGACCGGCGACCTTCGGTCGCATCAGGGCCGCAGGTGGCTTGACCAGATGGACGACCGCGAGGAATTCGCGATAGGTGTCGAGGTCGTCGTGCACCAACTCGAGGACGCGGTCCATGTACCAGGTGAGGGCACCGAAGTAGAACGGGCGCTTGGCGCGCACATCCTTGATCCAGTCGAAACGCAGGTTCTGCTCGCGGATCACGAACCACGCCGTATCGGCCATCTTGCTGATCTTGCGGTAGTAGCGGCGCGGCAGCCCCGGGTGTCCAGCGCCGTACTTGGCCAGCAGGAGCTGCATTTCGCGTACTTCCTTGAGCGCCAGGCTCATACCGAGGCCCGACACCGGATCGGCGCTGGTGTAGGCGTCGCCGACCACCAGCAACGCGCGCGGGAGGTTGTGCTTCTTCTCGTACCGGAGCCGAAGCATGTTGGGGTAGCGGAAGTTGTAGATCGGCGACGCCGGTTCCAGCCCGTCGATGTTCTCCCCGACGACGGGTGACGGCATCAGGTTCGCGAACTCACGGAACTCCTGCGCGGTGCGCGGTGGCGAGTAACAGTTGTACGCGACAAGCGAAGTGGACAGGATGGTGCGCGAGCTGTCCGTGTAGTACTGCGCGGCGTAGGTGTCCTCATAGGGACGATACGCGTAACAGATCACCATCACCTTGTCCTGCCACTGCCGCTCCGGCGGCACATGGTGCTGCATGGTGGAGTAGAAGCAGTTGATGATGTCCTGCTCGACCTCGGGTGCACCGATCCCGATGCGGTCCAGGAACTCCGGGATACGGGTGTTCTTGCCGGAGGCGTCGACCACGAACTCGGCGGGCACCACCTCCAGCTCGCCGGCGCAGTCGCCGTCCTTCGCCAAGGCCACGCCGATGACGGTGTTGCTGGCGCGGTCGTAGACGATGTCCCCCACCTCCGACTCGTAGCGGAACTCGATGCGCGGTTCGTCGTCCAGCCGGCGCCGCACGCACCATTCGAGCAGCGGGCGTCCGGCACAGATGATCTGAATATCGCTGGTGCCGGGCTTCTTCCAGGTGCCGCCCAATCGAATGCGGTATTGGTCGGCCATGTCGACCTTGAATGCGCCCTCACGCACCATGTCGTCGACGATGCCGGGGAAGATCCGCTCCAACTCGATCTGTCCGGCGGTCAGCAGGTGATGTAGATGCCAGCCCTGGGCAGCACCGGGCCTGCCCTCCCGACGCGAGTGCCTGCCGTCCTTCTCCAGGACGATCACGCGCTCGAACGACTCGGTGAGCACCTTGGCCGCGGCGATCCCCGCGATACTGCCGCCGATGACAACCGCGGTGCCTCGGCCGCACCGGCGCACATCCGCCAGATCGAGTTGTGCGTAGTCCAGGTAGGCAGGGGTTCGCCGTCGCACGGCCCCACTGGGCACGAACTTCTCGTAGTACAGGCCGATGCGGTGAATACCGTTGTTGTCCAGCCAGTTCCGGGTGGCTTCAACCATCGCCGCCGGACCGCACAGGTAGATATCGGCGTCGCCGTCATCCAGCATTTGCGCGTCCAGCAGGTCGGTGACCAGTCCGACCGGCCCATCCCACTCCGGCGCGGGTTGCGACACGATGATCTGCGACGTCAAGCCGGGGATGCGCTTGCCGAGCGCTTCGATTTCGTCGAGCTTGCACAGATCCTCGTAGGTGGTCACGCCGTACAGCAGGTGGACCGGCTGCCCGATCTCGGGGTCGAGGCTCTGGGCCATCGCCAGGATCGCCGACAGCCCAGTGCCACCCGCCACCAGGATCACCGGCCGCACGACGGGGCGCAGGTAGAAACCGCCCTTGCTGCACCGCAATGCGATACGGTCCCCCGGCTTCGCCCGGTCGCGCAGATAGTCCGACATCACGCCGTCGGGCAGCAGTCGGATGATGAACTCCAGTTCGTCGCGGCCATCGCAGGGATGCGCGTAGGAGTAGTTGCGCCATGTGTTGGTGCCGGGAACCTGCAGCTGGGCGAATTGGCCCGCCTTGTACACGATCGAGTCGGCCATGCCCGAGACGTCGACGCGCAGAATCGCGGTCGTGGCTGACACCTTGTTCACGGCGCTCACCACACCATGTCCGGTGACCAGCCGGGCCGCGTTGTCGTCGACCGGATACTGCAGGTCGATCTGGCAGTCCGACTCGGCAAAGGTCTGGCACGTCAGGATCTTTCGCGCCGCCCGTTCCACGTCGGATAGCCCCTCGGTGCGCCCCATCTCGTAGTTGCCGGAGACGCACGTCGCGACACAGGTACCGCAGATGCCGCTCTGGCACTCGTTGACGATGGCGACGCCGTGCTCCTCGGCCGCCTCCAGGATCGACTGATCCGGCTGCGCCGGCATCGTCTTCTGCGTGCCATCCGAATATCGGACCGTGATCTGATGAGCGTCCATGCCAGCTGCCCTTCCTGCTCTCAGACGACCGCGGCCGCCGGCTTTTTCGCGATTCGCGCGTTGAGCCGGGGCATGACCTCCTCTGCCAGCAACCGCATCGAGTCCTTCCACGGACCCGGGTTCTCGATGTAGTCGAATCCGAGGATCAACAGGTGGCCGAACCCGCCGACCTGGTCATAGGTGGCCTCCAGCTTGTCCACCACCGTCTCGACCGATCCGACCACGAAGGTGTTCTCGGCCAGGTATTCCGGCGTGACGTCGGAATCGGGTACGGAAGGGTCGTGCTTGTAGAACTTCGTCATACCCATCGTCTTGAAGGTCGGTAGGACGTATTCGCGCATGTTTCGTCCGAGCATGCCGTCGACGGCGTAGCGGAACGCCTTCTCGTCTGTCTCCCCCACGACGACTTCACGCACCAGTCGCCACTCGCGGCGGTCGGGGGTGCGGCCGCTGCGTTCGGCCCCTTCGAGCACGGCATCCCAGTGCGTCGCCACGTAGTCGGTGTTGAGGTCGAGGCTCATCGGTATGTAGCCACGTTCGCCCGCGAGTTTCAGCGTTTCGGAGCCCGCGCTGAACCCGGTCACACCGATGGGCGGGTGGGGCGCCTGGAAGGGCTTGATGTGACGGCGCATCAAGCCGTCGTACATCGGCGCAATTCCGTTGGCGTTCCAGTACTTTCCGCGATGCTCCCACGGCCCGTCCTCGGTCCAGACGCGCAACATGATCTCCAGCGCTTCGCGCGTCATCTCTCGGTGTTCACCGTTGTGTCCGTCCACGTCGAACAACGCCCAGTCGCCCGGGATACCGCTGGCGCCGACGCCGAGCATGAACCGGCCCTGGGCGAGGTGGTCGAAGTACGCGACGCGGTGCGCCAGCTCCACCGGGTGGTGGTAGGGCAGCAGGTGAGCGCCGGGCGCGAGCTTGATGTTCTTCGTGCGGAGCAGTGCCTGCGCCAACAACAGGTCGGGCGCGCAGATCGGCTCCCACGGGACGGTGAAATGCTCGCCCACCCAGGCCTCGACGTAACCCAGTTGGTCGGCGAGCTCGATGACGTCCAGGTCCCACTGGGTGGCGTCGTACAGGCTCCGCTCCGGCGGGTGCGCCGGCATGAGGAAAATTCCGATCTCCATCTCAACCCTTCTCACGTCGTGGCAGCGCTCGATCACATCGGCGGGGACGAGCCCGTCCCTTGGCACTCCGCGATATCGCCGGCTGCGATGTACAACACAGTACTAGCAAGATACATCCTTTGGCGCAAGAACCAGTTTTCTTGGCGGTTTCTTCATTTGTAGATTCTTGCTGCGCGTATTGTTTATGGACATATTGGTCTCCGGCCGCGTAATCTCAGCCCCGTCATCCACCCGTGACCTCGCACACCGCGACCAAGCACCGTGCGGCCAGTTCACTCCTGGAAGGGAGCCATTCGTGCCGGATTTCGAGTACATCGGCTACGAGGTCATCGACAAGGGCCAGATCGCCGTCATCACGCTCAATCGCCCGAAGCAGCGCAACGCGCAGAACCGCGGAATGCTCGTGGAGTTGGGCACGGCCTTCGAACTCGCCGAAATGGACGACGACGTCCGGGTGGTGCTGCTCCGTGCCGCGGGCCCGTCATTCTCCGCGGGGCACGACCTCGGCTCCCCCACCGACGTGCGCGAACGGGCGCCCGGGCCCGACCAACACCCCACCTACCAGTGCAACGGCGGGACGTACGGCGGCGTGGAGTCTCGCAACCGGCAGGAGTGGCACTACTTCTTCGAGAACACCAAGCGATGGCGCAATCTGCGCAAGATCACCGTCGCCGAGGTGCACGGAATGGTGCTTTCCGCGGGCCTGATGCTGGCGTGGTGCTGTGACCTCATCGTCGCGGGCGAGGACACCGTCTTCGCCGACGTCGTCGGCACCCGGCTCGGCATGTGCGGCGTGGAGTACTTCGGTCATCCGTGGGAGTTCGGGCCACGCAAGGCCAAGGAACTCCTGCTCACCGGCGACTCACTCGGTGCCGACGAAGCGCACGCCATCGGCATGGTGAGCAAGGTCTTTCCAAACGACGAATTGGGGGATTCCACCCTCGAGTTCGCCCGCCGCATCGCCAAGCTGCCGACCGTGGCGGCATTGCTCATCAAGGAATCGGTGAATCAGACGGTGGATGCGATGGGCTTCTCGACGGCGCTCGATGCCTGCTTCAAGATCCATCAGCTCAATCATGCGCACTGGGCCGAGGTGACCGGCGGAGCACTGTCGTACGGAACGGTCGAGTACGGACTCGACGACTGGCGCATCGCCCCCGAGATCCTGCCCGCAGCCAAGAAGCGGCCCTGACGCGATGGACGCCGACTACCCGCCCGAAGCGGAAGCGTTCCGCACCCGCATCCGGGCGTTTCTGGAAGAGCAGCTCCCAGCCGGCTGGTCAGGAGGCGGGGCGCTCCCGCCCGACGAACGCCGGTCGTTCGCACACCGGTGGCGCCGCGCCCTTGCTGACCGGGGGCTGGTCGCGGTGTCGTGGCCGAAGGAGTACGGAGGAGCCGGCCTGTCCGTCATCGAACAGGTGGTGCTGGCCGAGGAGTTCGCCCGCGCGGGGGCACCCGAGCCTCTGGAGAACGACCTGCTCGGCATCCAACTGCTGGGCAACACGCTGATCGCGCTCGGCTCCGAGGAACAGAAGAGGCATTTCCTCCCGCGCATCCTGTCCGGCCAGGATCGCTGGTGCCAAGGCTTCTCTGAGCCCGAGGCCGGCTCGGATCTGGCTTCGGTACGGACCAGGGCCGTGCTCGACGGCGACGAGTGGGTGGTCAACGGGCAGAAGATCTGGACATCCGCAGGCCCTACGGCCAACTGGATATTCGTCCTCGCCAGGACGGACCCGAACGCCCCCAAACACAAGGGCCTGTCGCTGATCCTCGTGCCGATGGACCAGCCCGGCGTGGAGGTTCGCCCGATCGTCAATGCTGCCGGGCATGCCTCGTTCAGCGAGGTGTTCCTGACCGATGCGCGGGCACCGGCCGACAACGTCCTCGGCGGGGTCGGCGGCGGGTGGTCGACCGCGATGACGCTGCTCGCCTTCGAACGGGGTTCGCAGGTCACCACGGCGGCCATTGACTTCGGCCGTGACCTGGAGCTGCTGTACGAACTCGCCAAGGACCGGGGGTTGCACACGGATCCGCACATCCGCGACGAGTTGGCGTGGTGCTATTCGCGGGTCCAGATCATGCGCTATCAAGGCTATCGCGGGTTGACGCTGCTGCTGGACGGGCGGCCACCCGGTGCCGACGCGGCCATCAGCAAGGTCGTGTGGAGCGAGTACTTCAGGCGCCACACCGAACTCGCCGCCGAGATCCTCGGACTTGAAACGCTTGGCCCTGAAGGCTCCGGAAACGGTGCGGCGCTGATAATCCCCGAACCTGGAACGCCGAACTCCGCGGCGCGCTGGATGGACGAGCTGCTCTACGCCCGCGCCGCGACGATCTACGCGGGCAGTTCGCAAATCCAGCGCAACGTGATCGCTGAGCGGCTGTTGGGTCTGCACAAGGAGCCAAGTCCGTATGCCGGGGTTGGCGGGGAGCGTTGACATGGATTTCCGTTACAGCACAGAACAAGACGATTTCCGCGCCTCACTCAGCGGTTTTCTGCGCGACGCGGCACCGCTCGCACGTGTGCGTCAGACCGGCGGCCACGACGCGCAGGTGTGGCAGCGACTGTGTGCCGAGATGGAACTGCCGGGCCTACACGTGCCGGTCGAGTACGGCGGTGTGGGTGCCACATTGGTCGAAACTGCGATCGCGTTCGGTGAACTGGGCCGGGCGTTGACACCGGTCCCGTTGGCGGCCACCACCTTCGCCATCGAGGCGATACTGCGCACGGGCGACGAGGAGCAGTGGACGAGACTGCTCAAGGGGCTGCTACGCGGTGAGCAGATCGGTGCGCTCGCCGTTGCCGGACCGCGCGACTGCGACCCGTCCGAGGCGCCCGTGCACGCCCACCGTGACGGCGGCAGCACCGTTCTCAGCGGAGTGTGCGGTCCCGTTTTGCACGGGCTCATCGCCGACCTGTTCATCGTGCCTGCGGTCGACGGCGGTGAGGTCATTCTCCACGTGGTGGCCGCCGACGATCCCGGAGTCAACATCGTCAGCCTGCCGTCGTTCGACCTCACCCGGCCCGTCGCCAGGCTGGAGCTGACGCAGGCTCCCGCCGAGGCACTGACGGCGGGCTCGGTCGACGACATCGAACGGACGCTGGACGTGGCGAGGGTGCTGCTGGCCGCCGAGATGCTCGGCGGCGCCGAGGCGTGTCTCGCCATGACCGTCGAATATGCCTGCAGCCGCATGCAATTCGGTCGCCCGATCGGCTCGTTTCAAGCGGTGAAGCATATCTGCGCCGAAATGATGATCGAGATCGACGCCACCCGTGCGGCGGTGATGTACGCCGCGATGAGCGTGTCGGACAACCATGAATTGCAGATCGCCGGCCCCCTGGCGAATGCGCAGGCCGCGGACACCTTTGCCCTGTGCACCGGCTCTGCCATCCAGGCCCATGGCGGCATAGCGTTCACCTGGGAGCACGACGCGCACCTGTTTTTTCGGCGTGCCACCTCCACCAGGGCACTCTTCGGCGGAAGCAGGCACCACCGCCGACTGCTCGCCGACCGCGCGGGCCTTTGATCCCTGATTGGTAAGGAGCCAACGATGACCGCGTTTATCGACGGGGCCGAATCGTATGCGGCCGGCCCCGCCGACACTGCCCTCCTCGACGAGACGATCGGCGCGAATTTCGAACGCACCGTGTCGACGTATCCCGACACGGAGGCGCTCGTCGACGCCTCCAGCGGCAGGCGCTGGACCTATGCCGAGCTGAACGACGAGATCGACCGCGTGGCACGGGCTCTGATGGCCAACGATATTCAGCGCGGCGACCGTGTCGGCATCTGGGCACCCAATTGTCCGGAGTGGACCATTCTTCAGTACGCGACAGCCAAGATCGGCGCGATCCTGGTGGCGGTCAATCCCGCCTACCGCACCCACGAGTTGGCCTACGTGCTGCGTCAGTCGGGCACGCGGCTGCTGGTGTCGGCGACGACGTTCAAGACCTCCGACTATCGCAGAATGGTCGACGAGGTACGCCCCGAGATCCCCGACGTTACTGACGTCGTCTTCTTGGGCACCGCCGATTGGGACCGCTTGTGCGATCGCGCCGACGAGGTGTCTGCGGCCGCCCTGCGCTCGCAGCTGGACAGCCTGCACCCGAATGACCCGATCAACATCCAATACACCTCGGGCACAACGGGTTCGCCCAAGGGCGCGACGCTGTCCCACCGAAACATCCTCAACAACGGCTTCTTCGTCACCGAGCTCATCAAGCTCGGCCCCGGGGAGCGGCTTTGTATACCGGTGCCCTTCTACCACTGCTTCGGCATGGTGATGGGCAACCTGGGCTGTACCACCCACGGCGCCACGATGGTGATTCCCGCGGCAGGCTTCGACCCCGGCGCTACGCTGGAGGCGATCGAAAAGGAACGCTGCACAGCCGTTTACGGCGTGCCGACGATGTACATCGCGATGCTCGGACACCCGGATCTGGCTGAGCGCGATCTGTCGACGCTGCGGACCGGGATCATGGCCGGGGCCACCTGCCCGATGGAGCTCATGAAGCGGTGCGGCAGCGAGCTGAACATTCCCGAGTTGTCGATCGCCTACGGCATGACGGAGACCTCGCCGGTGTCCTGCCAGACCCTGATCGACGACGACCTGGACCGGCGCACCGCCACGGTGGGACGGGTGCATCCGCACGTGGAGATCAGGGTCGTCGACCCCGACACCGGCAAAACCGTGAAACGTGGTGAGCCGGGCGAGTTCTGCACCCGGGGCTACTCGGTGATGCTGGGTTACTGGAACGACGACGAGCGGACCCGCGAGGCCATCGACGACGAGGGCTGGATGCACACCGGCGATCTGGCGGTGATGCGAGATGACGGCTATTGCATGATCATCGGGCGCATCAAGGACATGGTGATCCGCGGCGGCGAGAATGTATATCCGCGCGAGGTCGAGGAGTTTCTGTACACCCACCCCGACATCGACGATGCCCAGGTGATCGGCGTCCCCGACGAGAAGTACGGCGAAGAGATCTGCGCGTGGATCAAGATGCGACCGGGCCGCGCCCCACTGGATGCCGAGGCCGTGCGGGCGTTCGCGTCGGAAAAGCTCGCGCACTACAAGATTCCGCGGTATGTCCACGTCGTCGACGCGTTCCCGATGACGGTGACCGGGAAAGTGCGCAAGGTCGAAATGCGGACCGAGACGGTGCGACTACTGGGGTTGTGACCTCTGCGGGCGCTCGGGCGCTACACGGCGCTCGTGCCACCGCAGACGGAGCAGCAGCAGCCCCCGGTGCGCACGCCACCCCGCAGACAGCGGGTCACGCCAGAGCGGCGCGTGGCGCTTCGGTTCGGGTTCGATATGCACCCAACCATTGTGCAGGTAAACTCAGAACCCGGCCATCAACCACGCGGCCGTGCGGGTGAACAGCGGTTGATGCACGTGAATTGCAGCCACCTCCTGGCCAGCGTGCGTGTCTGCATGCCGACACGCCGGGAAACGGCAGGAGAATACGCACGCTCGCGAACGTCAACTATGCCCCTTTACCTCGCAGTTCGTGGGACAGCGCCTCGAGCTCGTCGCCACCAGCCATCTCCTGCGTCAGGTGCTCGAGCGTGATGTCGTCATACGTGCAATCGAGCTTCTGTCGACCACGGTTGAGCAGCACAAAGTGGTCGCCGACCATGTGCGCGTGGTGCGGATTGTGTGTGATGAACACCACGCCGAAACCGGCCTCCTTGGCAGCGCTGATGTACTTCAGCACCACCCCCGATTGCTTGACGCCGAGTGCGGCCGTCGGCTCGTCGAGGATCAGCACCCGCGCCCCGAAGAACACCGCCCGCGCGATCGCCACACACTGACGTTGACCGCCGGACAGCGAGCCGATCGGTACGTCGACGTCGGGCAGATCGATGCCCATCTTCGACAGTTCGCTGAGCGTGGTGGCGCGCATCGCATTCGAGTCCAGTGAGAACGGAAACGACTTCTTCCGGATCTCCTGGCCGAGGAAGAAGTTGCGCCACACCGGCATCAGCGGCACGACGGCCAGGTTCTGATACACGGTGGCGATGCCCTTGGCCAACGCATCCTTGGGTGACGCGAAGCGGGCGGGCTCACCGTCGACGAGAAGTTCACCCTGGCTCGGCGGGTGATAGCCGGCGATGATTTTGATCAACGTCGACTTGCCGGCGCCGTTGTCACCGAGAATGCCCGTCACCTCACCGGTATGGACACGCAGCGAGATGTCTTTCAGCGCAGTGATATTCCCGTACATCTTGCCCACGTTCTTGAGCTCGACCAGCGGCACATTGCCTCCGGACGGCGCTTCTTCGACGGCTTGATCAACAGTTGCGGTCATGGGTCACCTCTTCGCGGCGTAGTTGCGGAATGCGTTGTTGGCGATCACCGCGAACAGCAGCATCACGCCCATGAAGAACTTGAACCAGTCCGGTTCCCAGCCCGCATAGACGATGCCCTGCTGCACCATCCCGAAGATGAACGCACCGATCGCGGCGCCGATGGCCGTGCCGTACCCGCCCGTCAGCAGACATCCGCCGATGACCGCCGCGATGATGTAGATGAACTCCTGACCTACACCCTGGCCGGACTGAACAGTGTTGTAGGAGAACAGAAGATGCATGCCGGAGAACCACGCCGAGAACCCGACGAACATGAAGAGCCCGATCTTGACCGTGGTGACCGGCACACCCACCGCGCGCGCACTCTCCGCGTCTCCGCCGACGGCGAATATCCAGTTGCCGATCCGCGTCTTGAACAACACGTATGTCGCGACCAGGGTGAACAGCAGCCACCACAGGACCGTGATGCGCACCGGCACACCGAAGATCGTCAGCGTCGACGCGAACACAGCACGTGCGGACTCCCAGCCCTGCATATCGCTGACGCTCGGCGTGGCGACCGCCCCCGCGACCCATTTGGTCACGGCGATGTTCGCCCCGGTCAGCATCAGGAGAGTGCCCAGTGTGATGAGGAAGCTCGGGATCTTGGTCTTCATCACCATGTACCCGTTGAAGAATCCGACACCGAGGGACAGGATGAGCGCCAATCCTGCACCGGCCCACAGGTTCAGGTGGAAGTTCCAGGCCAGCATGGACGCCGCGAGTGAACCGGTGGTGACTGCGACACCCGCCGACAGGTCGAACTCCCCGCCGATCATCAGCAGGGCGACCGCGCACGCCATGATGCCGATGGTCGAGCTGCCGTACAGCACGGTCGCCAGCGACTCCGCCGATCGGAACGGCGGGGCCATGATGAAG
The DNA here is from genome assembly GCA_044508395.1 of Mycobacterium sp. Taxonomy (GTDB): domain Bacteria; phylum Actinomycetota; class Actinomycetes; order Mycobacteriales; family Mycobacteriaceae; genus Mycobacterium. The sequence continues at coordinate 52,615 of JBIQHU010000021.1, forward strand.
AAGAAGATGAAGATGACGACCGCACCGATCAGTGCACCCATCTCGGGGCGAATCAGCAGTCGCTGTACGCGGTTTCGCTCTTTGACGCGTTCGTCGCGGACGACCTTGCGTTCGCCTAGGGCGACTTCGGTACCGGTACTCATCAGCGTGTCCCGCCCTTCGCGTACTCGGCCACCGCATCGATGTTCGACTCATCGATGAACGCAGGCCCGGTCAGCGTCTCTTTACCGCCGCCGATCACATTGCCGTTGTTCAGGTACAGCCACAGCGAGTCGATCGACAGGTAGCCCTGCAGGAACGGCTGCTGATCGACGGCCCATTGCACGTCGCCGGCCTTGATCGCGTCGACGAGCGCGGCGTTCGTGTCGAAGGTGCCGATCCTGGCGCTGCTGCCCGCGTTCTTCGCCGACTGCACAGCGGTCAGGGCGAACGGTGCACCCAGCGTGACCACGTAGTCGATGTTCCGGTCCTGCTGCAGTTTCGCGGTGATCGTCGATTCGACCGACGGCATGTCCTTGCCGTTGACGTTGAGGTTCTCGGTGGCGGGGAAGGTGCTCTTGACGCCGGCACAGCGGGATTCGAGTCCGACGTGGCCCTGTTCCTGGATGACGCACAGCACCTTCTTGGCGCCATCCTGCTTCAACCGGTCGCCGGCGGCCTGGCCCGCGATGAACTCGTCCTGGCCGAAGAACTCCTTGACGCCCATCTGCTGCCAGGCGTCGCCGCCGGCATTGAACGCGACGACGGGAATACCCTTCGCCTCAGCGGCCGCGACGGCGGCGCGCATCGCGTCGGGCTTGGCCAGCGTGAGCGCGATGCCGTCCACACCACTGTCGATCGCGGTCTGCACGAGATTGGCCTGGTTGGGCGCCTCGGGGTCGTTCGAATAGCGCAGCTCGATGTTGTCCTTCCGCGCCGCGGTCTCCGCACCCTTACGAATCAGGTCCCAGAACGAGTCGCCCGGCACTTCATGGGTGATCATCGCGATCGTCGCGCGGGGCGTGTCGACGGTGCCGCCGCCCATTCCCCCGCCGCTCTCCCGCGGCTTTCCGCCGGTCGATGAACACGATGCGATTCCCAGTACGAGCACCGTCACCCCGGTGACCGCCGCGAGCCGACTGAACCCCATCTCTCCTCCGCTCTTCGCGCGAGCACTCATCGGAGCTTCACGCTCGTCGTCCGCGTGCGACACAGCACGCCTCATGGTCGATGTAATACGGCTCACAGCGGAAAGTCAATATTTTGTCCTGACATTAGGACTGCATGTCAAATGTTAGGGTGCCGTCAGCGAAGGAGGCGATGCGCGCATGACGGACTTCGAGCTTGCGGTCTGCGCCGAGATGGTGTTCACCGAGCTACCGATCGTCGATCGCGTGCGCCGCATCGACGACATGGGCTTCGCCGTCGAGATCTGGAGCTGGCACGACAAGGACCTCGAAGCACTCGCGGCCACCGGTGCGAAGTTCACGTCGATGACGGGATACCTGCACGGCGACCTCATTGATCCTGCGAGCGCCGACGAGGTGGTGCGCACCGCGGAGCTGTCGATCAAAGCCGCTGAGACACTAAGGGTTTCACGGTTGAACCTGCACACCGCCGAGCTGATCGACGGCAAGGCTGCGCGGCCACGGTATCGCGCGACGGGCGAGATGTGGCTGACCGCGGCTCACACCCTGAAGCGCATCGGTGAGCTCGGCGCCGTCGCGGGTGTGCAGTTCTGTGTCGAGAACCTCAACACCATCGTCGACCACCCGGGTGTCCCGCTCGCCCGCGCGAAGGACACGTTGGCGCTGGTCGAGGAGGTCGCGCATCCGAACGTGAAGATGATGCTCGACCTCTACCACGCTCAGATCGGCGAGGGGAATCTCATCGAGCTCATCCGCCGCTGCGGTGACGCCATCGGCGAGATCCAGGTTGCCGACGTCCCGGGACGGCGCGAGCCAGGAACCGGCGAGATCAACTACCCCGCCATCGCGAAGGCCCTGCGCGACATCGGATTCACCGGCACCGTTGGAATGGAAGCTTGGGCGTCGGGTGACAGCGTCGCCGCGCTGGAAGCGTTCCGGGCCGCGTTCCGGTAGCCGCGAGCAGACGCAAACACCCCCTATTTTCGGCGTGCCAGGGGGATTTTGTGTCTGCTCGCCGGAGAAAACTAGCGGTCGACCAGCGTCGTGTCGAAGTAGTAGCGCGATGCGCGGTAGCAGTGCGTGCCGTACTCGACCGCACTGCCGGAGTCGTCGAACGCGGTACGAGTCATGGTCAGCAGCGGCGCACCGGCCTTCTCGTCGAGCAGCCGCGCCTCCGACCGCGTCGCACCGCGCGCTCCGATTCGCTGGCGCGCCAGCCGAATGTGCACGCCGCGCGACCGCAACGACTGATACAGCCCCGCGTTTTCCAGCTCGCTCGCATCCGGCGCGATCTCGACGGGCAGATGGTTGATCATCACCGCGAGCGGCTCACCGTTCGCGCACCGCAGGCGGTGAATCGAGACCACCTCGCGATCCTCGGCGATGTTGAGCTCACGGGCAACCTCTTCGTCCGGCCGCCCGACCGTGTAGTCCAGCAACTGAGTCGTCGGCTCCTGCCCGGCGCGGGCGAGGTCGTCGAAAAGGCTTGTCAGCTCGACGCGTCTGTGCACCGGACTCTGCACGACCTGTGTTCCGACACCGCGCTTGCGGACCAGCAGACCCTTGTCGACGAGTTCCTGAATCGCACGCCTCGTCGTCGGCCGCGACAGCGTCAATCGCTTCGCCAAAGCCAGCTCGTTCTCGAAGCGGTCGCCGGGCGCGAGTTCGCCATCGCGTATCGCCGCCTCGATCGCCTGCGCGAGCTGATAGTAGAGGGGGACAGGGCTTGACCTGTCGAGCTCCACTGCCAGGGGCACGTCGTCTCCGATCTCGTGATGGACCAGACAAACAGTAGCTGAATCCTAGCATTCTATGATCGAAAGATAGAATGTCAGGACAAACTATTGACATGGTCGAGTTGCGACGGGCACAGTCATAGACAGCACCTACCTTGTGGAGATCCGACCTTGACGACTACACAGCCACACGACGTCCTCGCCATCGGGCGCTGCGGTGTCGACGTTTATCCCCTGCAGGTCGGCGTGGGGCTGGAGGACGTGCAGACCTTCGGCAAGTTCCTCGGCGGCAGCGCCGCGAACGTCGCCGTCGCCGCAGCGCGGCTCGGCAACCGCTCGGCTCTGATCTCCGGCGTGGGCGCCGACCCGTTCGGAAAGTTCGTCAGCGCCGAACTCGCGAGGCTCGGCGTCGACAACCGCTTCGTGGTGACCACCGACAAGTACCCGACTCCCGTCACCTTCTGCGAGATCTTCCCGCCCGACCATTTCCCGCTGTACTTCTACCGTCGCCCCAGCGCACCCGACCTCCAGATCAGCGCCGACGATATCGACGCCGACGCTGTTCGGTCGGCACGGTTGTACTGGTCCACCGTCACCGGACTGTCCGAAGAGCCAAGCCGCAGCGCACATTTCGCTGCCTGGGAAGCGCGCAACCGGGCGCCGCTGACCGTTATCGACCTCGACTACCGCCCGATGTTCTGGGACTCCCCCGCCTCGGCCACCGAACAGGTGCAACACGCGCTCGCACATGTCACCGTCGCGGTCGGCAACCGCGAGGAATGTGAGATCGCCGTCGGCGAATCCGACCCGGACAAGGCCGCCGATGCGCTGCTGGACCTCGGCGTCGAGCTGGCCATCGTCAAGCAGGGACCGCGCGGCGTCCTCGGCAAGACCAGGCAGAGCTCGGTGACGGTTCCACCCAACCAGGTCGACGTCGTCAACGGGCTCGGCGCCGGAGATGCGTTCGGCGGCAGCCTGTGTCACGGCCTGCTGCACGGCTGGACCCTGGAGAAGACGCTGCGCTATGCCAACGCAGCGGGCGCGATCGTCGCATCCCGGCTGGAGTGCTCGACCGCGATGCCGACCGCCGCCGAGGTGGCCGAACTCGTCGAACGAACCGCAGCGGAGGCCGCGAATGCCTAGGTCACCATCCCGGGCAATGTGCACCGACTACGCGGCGATCACCGAACTGCGCGCCACCGATCCCGCCGCCATCGCCCGCGCCTGGCACAACCGCGTGACACGGCCGACCATCCGGGGCCACGGTCGCCTGATGATCGTCGCCGCCGACCACCCCGCCCGCGGCGCACTCGCCGTCGGCTCGCGTCCGACCGCGATGAACAGCAGGACCGACCTGCTGGACCGGTTGCGCTGCGCCCTCGCCGATCCCGGGGTCGACGGCGTTCTCGCCACCGCGGACATTCTCGACGACCTGGTGCTGCTCGGCGCCCTCGACGACAAGGTGGTCTTCTCGTCGTTCAATCGCGGAGGGCTGGCGGGCGCGTCGTTCGAACTCGACGACCGGATGACCGCCGCCACGGCGGCATCTACCGCGGCGGCGAAGATGAACGGCGGAAAGATGTTGTGCCGCATCGATCTCAACGATGTGGGGACCGTCGCGACCATGGCGGCGTGTTCACGCGCGGTCGACGAACTGGCCGCGCACGGCCTGATCGCGATGCTCGAGCCGTTCATGTCGTCCCGCATCGACGGGAAGGTCCGCAACGACCTGTCACCCGACGCCGTCATCAAGTCGATCCACATCAGCCAGGGCATCGGTTCGACATCTGCGTACACCTGGCTGAAGCTGCCGGTGGTCGACGAGATGGACCGTGTGATGGAGGCGACGACGTTGCCCACGCTCCTCTTGGGCGGCGATCCGACCGATCCCGACGAGGCGTTCGCGAGCTTTGAGAAGGCACTCGCGTTGCCGTCGGTGCGCGGGCTCATCGTCGGGCGCACGCTGCTTTATCCGTCGGACGACGACGTCAGCTCAGCCGTTGCCACCGCGGTATCGATGGTGACGGCCGGGGCCGGCACTGGGGACACCACCCGCGCTCAGCGCAGGGGGACGACGGGAGGAAGCTAGAAAGATGCACAGCAAGCTATACATCCCCGCCCGCAGCGCCACCCCGCCCTACACAGTCGACATCACGCCGGAATCGGCGGGGTGGACCGAATCCTCGCTACAGGTAATAGAACTCGACGACAGCCGGCGGGTGGGACTCAGCACCGCTGGCACCGAGGTGATGATCCTCCCCCTGGCCGGTGGCGGGACCGTCGAATGTGACGGCGAGACGTTCGAACTGGCGCCACGCGCGTCGGTGTTCGACGGTCCGTCCGACATGGTCTACATCGGCCTCGACCGGACGTACGTGATCAACGGCAATGGCCGGTTCGCGATCTGCGGCGCTCGCGCCAAGAACTCGTTCCCCAACCGTCGCGTCGCCGCCGCCGACGTTCCCGTCGAACTTCGCGGCACCGGCAACTGCAGCCGCCAGGTCCACAACTTCGGCACCGCAGGCGTTTTCGAGGCTGACTCGCTGATCGCGTGTGAAGTCATCACCCCCGGCGGCAACTGGTCGAGCTATCCCGCGCACAAGCACGACGAGACCACACCCACCGAAACGGAACTCGAAGAGATCTACTACTTCGAGATCGCGGGCGGCCCCGACGGGTCACGCGGGTTCGGATACCACCGCGTCTACGGAACGCCGGACCGTCCGATCGAGGTGCTCGAAGAGGTGCGCACCGGCGATGTTGTGCTGGTGCCCCACGGATATCACGGTCCGTCGGTGGCGGCGCCGGGCTATCACATGTACTACCTCAACGTCATGGCCGGACCGGGCCCCGAACGTGCCTGGAAGATCGTCGACGATCCCGAACACGCCTGGCTTCGCGGCACCTGGCCCGACCACCCCGTCGATCCCCGCCTCCCTCTGCACGAAACAGGAGCGTGACCCGTGGTTTCCACCGCACCCAAGCGCGCCGAGAAAACACCTGACCCCGAGGGCACCGTCCGACTGACTGTGGCACAGGCGACCATTCGCTTTCTGGCCAACCAGTACGTCGACCGCGACGGTGAGCGCACCCGGTTCTTCGCGGGCGCGTTCGGCATCTTCGGACACGGCAACGTCGCGGGCCTCGGTCAGGCCCTCCTTCAGGACGAGGTCGAGGCCCACGAAGCCGGCAGAGAGCCGGGGTTGAAATACGTGCTGGGCCGCAACGAGCAGGCCATGGTGCACAGCGCGGTGGCCTACGCGCGGCAGAAGGACCGGTTGCAGACCTGGGCGGTCACCGCCAGCGTCGGCCCCGGGTCGACGAACATGCTCACCGGCGCAGCGCTCGCGACGATCAACCGCCTGCCGGTGCTGCTGCTACCCGCCGACACGTTCGCCACCCGCGTCAGCGCACCGGTGCTGCAGGAGCTGGAATTGCCGTCTTCCGGCGATGTGACGGTCAACGATGCGTTCAAGCCGCTGTCCCGCTACTTCGACCGGGTGTGGCGCCCCGAGCAGTTGCCCGCCGCCCTGCTCGGCGCGATGCGGGTTCTCACCGACCCCGTCGAGACCGGCGCGGCGACGATCGCTCTCCCCCAGGACGTACAGGCAGAAGCGCATGACTGGCCGGAATCGCTTTTCGCCGAACGCACGTGGCACATCGCGCGACCGCTACCCGAGAAGTCGATGATCGCACGCGCCGCCGAGATCATCCGCACGGCGCGCAAGCCGCTTATCGTCGCCGGTGGCGGCGTCGTCTACTCCGGTGCCACCGAGGCGCTGGCTGGGTTCTGTGAGAAGACCGGCATTCCCGTGGGCATGAGTCAGGCCGGCAAGGGTGCGCTGCCCTACGACCACCCGCAGTGTGTCGGCGCCATCGGGTCGACAGGCACCACCGCTGCCAACGCGCTGGCCACCGAGGCGGACGTGGTGATCGGAATCGGCACGCGGTACAGCGATTTCACGTCGGCATCGCGTACCGCCTTCAACAACCCGGACGTCAAGTTCGTCAACATCAATGTGGCGTCATTGGACTCGGTCAAGCAGGGCGGCGTCAGCGTGGTGGCCGATGCCCGAGAGGCTATCGATGCGCTGGACGCGGCGCTCGGCGACTACCGGGTTTCTGACGATTACCGCAGCCGCACCGCGACGCTCGCCAAAGAGTGGGACGACACCGTGTCGGCCGCCTACGCGGTCGAGGACGGTGCGCCGCTCAACCAGAGCCAGATCATCGGCTTGGCGAACACGCTCAGCGATCCGCGCGACGTCGTCGTCTGCGCCGCCGGCTCGATGCCCGGTGACCTCCATAAGCTCTGGCGGACAAGGGATCCCAAGGGATACCACGTCGAGTACGGCTACTCCTGTATGGGCTACGAGATCGCAGGCGGCCTCGGCGTGCGGATGGCCGACGAAAGCCGCGACGTGTTCGTCCTCGTCGGCGACGGCTCCTACCTGATGATGGCCACCGAACTGGTCACCGCGGTGCAGGAGGGCGTCAAGGTCATCGTCATCCTGGTGCAGAACCACGGCTTCGCGTCGATCGGTTCGCTGTCGGAGGCGCTAGGGTCTCAGCGATTTGGGACCGCGTACCGTTACCGCAGCGACAGCCGCCGTCTCGACGGCGGCAAGCTGCCGGTCGACCTCGCGGCCAACGCGGCCAGTCTCGGCGCCGATGTCATCAAGGCCACCACGGCCGCGGAATTCGCCGACGCCGTGAAGGTCGCGAAAGCCAGTGACCGCACCACCGTGATTCACGTCGAGACGGATCCGCTCGTCAGCGCTCCGGACAGCGAGTCCTGGTGGGACGTACCGGTGTCGGAGGTGTCGACGCTGGAGTCCACGCAGTCGGCGTACCAGACCTATGCGGGCTGGAAGAAGATTCAGCGCCCCCTGATCCGCCCCTCCGATTCCTGAGAGACGAAGCCCCTGTGAGCACAATTCTTGTCGGTTCCGCCCCTGACTCCTGGGGCGTCTGGTTCCCCGACGATCCCGGCCAGACCCCGTATACCCGCTTCCTCGACGAGGTCGCGGAATCCGGCTACCACTGGATCGAACTCGGCCCCTACGGGTACCTTCCGACCGATCCCCAGCGGCTGTCCGACGAACTGAACGCGCGCAACCTGAAATTGTCAGCGGGCACGGTATTCGAGCACCTCCATCAAGATGACTCATGGGACGCCGTGTGGGCGCAGGTCGAGGACGTCGCCAAACTGACCGCGGCGGTCGGCGGTAAGCACGTCGTCGTCATCCCCGAAATGTGGCGTAACCCCGCGACGGGAGCCGTGCTGGAGGACCGCAACCTCACGACCGACCAGTGGCGCAAGAAGACCGAGGGCATGAACGAGCTCGGCAAAGCGATGTTCGAAAAGTACGGCGTCCGTGCGCAGTACCATCCGCACGCCGACAGCCACGTCGACACCGAGGAGAACGTCTACCGGTTCCTGGACGGCACCGAGGGCGAGTTCGTCAACCTCTGCCTGGACACCGGTCACATCAGCTACTGCGGAGGCGACAACATCGCGATCATCCGGCGGGCGCCGGACCGTATCGGCTATCTGCACCTCAAGCAGGTCGACCCCGAGGTGCGCGCGAAGGTCGAGGCCGAGGATCTGCCGTTCGGTGAGGCCGTCAAGCTCGGCGCGATGACCGAACCGCCGCTTGGCATTCCGGAGATGCCGTCGCTGCTGGCCGAGATCGAACGACTCGGTATCGACGTGTTCGCGATCGTCGAGCAGGACATGTACCCGTGCGAAGTCGGCGCTCCCCTGCCGATCGCCAAGCGCACCCGGTCCTATCTCGGTTCATGCGGCGTACCGGCCGTCCGATTCAGCTAGGAGATCTCGTGTCCAAACAATCGGCGGACGACTTGCGCGTAGCCGTCCTTGGCGTCGGCGTGATGGGCGCCGACCACGTCGCTCGACTCAGCGCCAGAATCTCGGGAGCCAGGGTCGCGGTCGTCAACGACTATGTCACCGAAAAGGCCGAGCAGATAGCGGCGACGATCCCCGGGTGCCGTGCCATCGTCGACCCGCTCGATGCGATCGCCGACCCGGGCGTCGACGCCGTCGTCCTCGCCACTCCGGGCCCGACGCACGAGAAGCAACTGCTTGCCTGCCTCGAACACGGCAAGCCGGTGTTGTGCGAGAAGCCGTTGACGACGGATATCGAGACGTCGCTGGCGGTGGTGAAGCGGGAGGCCGAACTCGGTAAGCGGCTGATCCAGGTTGGCTTCATGCGCCGGTTCGACCACGAATACACCCAACTGAAGGCACTTCTGGACGGCGGCGAACTCGGCCGGCCGCTGGTGTTGCACTGCACGCACCGCAATCCCGCGGTGCCGCCGACGTTCGACAGCGCGATGGTGGTGCGCGACTCGCTGGTGCACGAGGTGGACGTCACCCGCTTCCTGTTCGGCGAGGAGATCGCGTCGATCCAGATCATCAAACCCGCGGCGAACCCCGGTGCGCCGCAGGGCCTTGCCGACCCGCAGATCGCGATCATGCGCACCACGTCCGGCAAGCACGTCGACGTCGAACTGTTTGTCACAACCGGTGTGGCCTACGAGGTGCGCACCGAGGTGGTGGCCGAAAAGGGCAGCGCCATCATCGGACTCGATGTCGGGCTCATTCGCAAGAGCGCCCCGGGCCACTGGGGCGGCCAGATCACACCGGGCTTCCGGGAGCGCTTCGGCCAGGCATATGACACGGAGTTCCAGCGCTGGGTCGACGCCGTCCACTCAGGCGTCAATGTCGACGGTCCGGGCTCTTGGGACGGCTATGCCGCCGCCGCGGTGTGCGAGGCCGGCGTCGAGTCGCTGAACAACGGGCTGCCTGTCGAGGTCAAGATGGTCGACCGCGCATCGATCGGCGGGTCTCGCGTTACCAACTGAACACCATGACCGACTACGACGTACAGAAAGTAGACATGAGCAAGACAATCAGCCACTGGATCAACAACGCGGCTTTCGCCGGTGCCGGCACCGCGACGGCCCCGGTGACCAACCCGGCCACCGGCGTCGTGACGGGCGAGGTCGCGCTGGCCTCCGTCGAGGACGCCCGCACGGTGATCGACGCCGCAGCCGCCGCGTTCCCTGCATGGCGTGACACGTCGTTGGCCAAGCGCACGCAGGTCCTGTTCAACTTCCGCGAACTACTCAACGCGCGCAAGCAGGAACTGGCCGAGATCATCACCAGCGAGCACGGAAAGGTCGTCTCCGATGCACTCGGTGAGGTCAGCCGCGGCCAGGAGGTCGTCGAATTCGCTTGTGGTATTCCGCATCTGCTCAAGGGTGGCTTCACCGAAAACGCGTCGACCAAGGTCGACGTGTATTCGGTCCGTCAGCCGCTGGGCGTGGTGGGTGTGATCAGCCCGTTCAACTTCCCCGCGATGGTGCCGATGTGGTTCTTCCCCATCGCGATCGCGACTGGCAACACCGTCGTGCTCAAACCGTCGGAGAAGGATCCGAGCGCATCGCTGTGGCTCGCCGAACTGTGGGCCGAAGCCGGGTTGCCGCCCGGTGTGTTCAACGTGCTGCAGGGCGACAAGACCGCCGTCGACGAACTCCTGACGAATCCGACGGTCAAGTCGGTGTCCTTCGTCGGCTCCACGCCGATCGCGAAGTACGTCTACGCCACCGGCACCGCCCACGACAAGCGCGTGCAGGCCCTCGGCGGGGCGAAGAACCACGCAGTGATCCTCCCCGACGCCGACCTCGACCTTGCCGCCGATGCGATGGTCAACGCCGGATTCGGTTCTGCCGGTGAGCGGTGCATGGCGATCTCCGCCTGTGTGGCCGTCGGACCGATCGCCGACGACCTCGTCGCCAAGATCGCCGAACGCGCTGCGGACATCAAGACCGGCGACGGCACAAAGGATTCCGACATGGGACCGTTGGTCACCAAGGCACACCGCGACAAGGTCGCGTCGTACATCGACGCGGGTGAGGCGGACGGTGCCAAGATCGTGGTCGACGGCCGCAGTGTGAAGGCCTACGGGGTGGAGGACGGATTCTGGCTCGGCCCCACGCTGATCGATAACGTCACGCCCGAGATGAGCATTTACACCGACGAGATCTTTGGCCCGGTGCTGTCGGTGATCCGGGTAGAAAGCTACGACGAGGCGCTGGACTTGGTGAACTCCAATCCATACGGCAATGGCACCGCGATCTTCACCAACGACGGCGGGGCCGCACGCCGCTTCCAGAACGAGGTTCAGGTCGGGATGGTGGGCATCAATGTGCCCATCCCGGTCCCGATGGCCTACTACAGCTTCGGCGGATGGAAGGCGTCGCTGTTCGGCGACAGCCACGCGCACGGGATGGACGGTGTGCAGTTCTTCACCCGCCAGAAGGCGATCACCAGCCGTTGGCTCGACCCCAGCCACGGAGGAATCGAGCTGGGCTTCCCGCAAAACCAGTAGGCCGACCACTTACCCGCGAGCATTTCTCCTATGTCAAGCGGCGGCAGGTTGGGTTGTTTGGTGTCGTG
>JBIQHU010000172.1:0-9525 GCA_044508395.1 Mycobacterium sp.
GCCCAACTCCTGCACAACCTGATCTTTTTGGATGCCCAGTCTTCGGGCGTAGCTCGAGGCGTCGTCCGCCGCGACCACGGTAGGTCCTCCTTCAGCCTGCTCGGCGCGTTGTGCGTCCAGCCCTATCGTCGCACGACCAGGCTCTCCAGCAACTCACTGGAGGCCAGGTTCGTCGAACTAAGTCAATATGCCGCATCGCAGAGGTTCAGCGCTGTGGTCTTGGAGTCGTTCAGTCGAGTGATCGCGGCGTTGAATTCATCGGGCCCGTAATTGCCCTCGATCGCGACGGCCAGGCTCCGCGCGGCGTCCACCCATTCGTGCATCGCGTCCTTCAGCTCGGGCATCAGCGGATCCGAGATACTGCCGGCGACCAGGTCAGCGCTGTGGTTGAGCGCATCGATCGCCGGTCTCGTCTTGGAGGCGGCGTCCGCGGCGCTCTCGTTGAAGGCGTCGACGTACGCATTGACGGCGGTAATCGCATCGACGCTGCTGGTGCTCAGCGACTCACACGACGTGTGCACGGCCTCCCGAGTGAGCGACTCCTGCCGCTCGGACTCGCGCGAGCTGGAACTGGCGGCCGACTCCGCGATCGACGCCGACACCGACGCCTTGTAGAGGGGAGCATCAGCAGCGTCGACCGAGGCCGTGCCCTGCACGACGCTGCTACAGCCCACGATGATCATCGCGGTGACGGCGGAACTGCCCGCCACGAGTGCGGCGACCCGCAGCCGCTTCGGACACAGCCAACCGGTCACCACGGCTGCAGACGTTACCGGGTTCCATCCGCAATCGCGGGTTCATTCCAGTCGGCACCCCCAGCGGTGCGCGTGGTGCAGGATTGGAGAAGGATGGAGAAGCGGAAAACATCCGCGCCGACCACCCCAGCACGTACCCGCCTAACAAGGAGCGGAAGTTGACCACCGAGTTCGCGCGCCAAGACCTGGCCCAAAACTCCGGCCCTACAGCCGAACCCGACCGGGTTCGCGTGATCCGTGAAGGTGTCGCTTCGTATCTGCCCGACATCGACACCGATGAGACCAGCGAATGGCTGGAGTCGTTCGACAAGCTGCTCGAGCAGTCCGGACCGGCCAGGGCCCGCTATCTGTTGCTGCGGCTGCTCGAACGTGCCGGCGAGCAACGGGTGGCCATCCCGGCGCTGACGTCCACCGATTACGTGAACACCATCCCGACCGAGCTGGAGCCGTGGTTCCCCGGCGACGAGGACGTCGAACGTCGCTACCGGGCCTGGATCCGGTGGAACGCCGCGATCATGGTGCACCGCGCGCAGCGCCCAGGAGTCGGTGTCGGAGGCCATATCTCCACGTACGCGTCGTCGGCGGCGCTTTATGAAGTCGGTTTCAACCACTTCTTCCGCGGCAAGTCCCACCCCGGGGGTGGTGACCAGGTTTTCATCCAGGGTCACGCGTCGCCAGGTATCTATGCCCGCGCATTCCTCGAGGGCCGACTCACCGCCGATGAACTCGACGGGTTCCGCCAGGAGCACAGCCATCCCGGCGGTGGCCTGCCGTCGTATCCGCATCCGCGGCTGATGCCGAACTTCTGGGAGTTCCCGACGGTGTCGATGGGCCTGGGTCCGATGAACGCGATCTACCAGGCCCGGTTCAACCACTACCTGCACGACCGCGGCATCAAGGACACCTCCGACCAGCATGTGTGGGCTTTCCTCGGCGACGGCGAGATGGACGAGCCGGAAAGTCGCGGGCTGGCGCACGTGGCGGCGCTGGAGGGGCTGGACAACCTGACGTTCGTCATCAACTGCAACCTGCAGCGCCTCGACGGGCCGGTGCGCGGTAACGGCAAGATCATCCAGGAGCTGGAGTCGTTCTTCCGTGGCGCCGGCTGGAACGTCATCAAGGTGGTGTGGGGCCGCGAATGGGACGCCCTGCTGCACGCCGACCGCGACGGTGCGCTGGTGAACCTGATGAACTCCACCCCCGACGGCGACTACCAGACCTACAAGGCCAACGACGGCGCCTACGTGCGCGACCACTTCTTCGGTCGCGACCCGCGTACCAAGGCGCTGGTCGAGAAGATGTCGGACGCCGAGATCTGGAACCTCAAGCGCGGCGGCCACGACTACCGCAAGGTGTACGCCGCCTACCGCGCCGCGATGGACCACAAGGGCCAGCCGACCGTCATCCTGGCCAAGACCATCAAGGGTTACTCGCTGGGCGCCCACTTCCAGGGTCGCAACGCCACGCACCAGATGAAAAAGCTTGCGCTGGCTGATCTCAAGTACTTCCGCGACGCACAACGCATCCCGATCAGCGACGAACAGCTCGAGGAAAACCCGTACCTGCCCCCGTACTACCACCCCGGCCCCGAGGCGCCCGAGATCCGCTACATGCTGGAGCGGCGGCGGGCCCTGGGCGGCTTCCTGCCCGAGCGCCGCACTCACACCAAGGTGCTGCCGCTGCCGCCGCGAGATATCTACAAAGCGCTGAAGAAGGGCTCGGGCAACCAGGAGGTCGCTACCACCATGGCGACCGTGCGGACGTTCAAGGAACTGTTGCGCGACAAGGAAATCGGGAAGCGGATCGTGCCGATCATTCCCGACGAGGCGCGCACGTTCGGTATGGACTCGTGGTTCCCCAGCCTGAAGATCTACAACCGCAACGGGCAGCTGTACACCGCGGTCGACGCCGAATTGATGTTGGCGTACAAGGAAAGTGAAGTCGGCCAGATCCTGCACGAGGGCATCAACGAAGCCGGTTCGACGGCATCGTTCACCGCGGTGGGCACGTCCTACTCCACCCACAACGAGCCGATGATCCCGCTGTACATCTTCTACTCGATGTTCGGCTTCCAGCGCACCGGTGACGGCTTCTGGGCGGCCGCCGACCAGATGACCCGCGGTTTCGTGCTCGGCGCCACCGCGGGGCGCACGACTCTGGTCGGTGAGGGCCTGCAGCACGCCGACGGGCATTCGCAGCTACTGGCGTCGTCCAATCCGGCTGTGGTGGCGTACGACCCGGCGTTCGCCTACGAGATCGCCTACATCGTGGAGAGCGGGCTGGCGCGGATGTACGGCGAGGACCCGGAGAACGTCTTCTTCTACATCACCATCTACAACGAGCCCTACGTGCAGCCCGCCGAACCCGAGGGGCTCGATGTCGACGCGCTGCTGCGCGGCATCTACCGGTATCGTCCGGCGCCGGACAAGCGGTCGCACACGGCGCAGATCCTGGCGTCCGGCGTGGCGATGCCCGAGGCGTTGCGCGCCGCGCAGCTGCTGGCCGACGAATGGGACGTCGCCGCCGATGTGTGGTCGGTAACCAGTTGGAACGAGCTGAATCGCGATGGCGTGCGGATCGAGAAGGAGCGGCTGCGCCACCCGGACCGGCCCGCAGAGACGCCGTTCGTCACCAAAGCGCTGGCCGACGCGGCGGGGCCGGTCATCGCGGTGTCGGACTGGATGCGTGCGGTGCCCGAGCAGATCCGCCCGTGGGTGCCCGGCACATACGTCACGCTGGGCACCGACGGATTCGGCTTCTCCGACACCCGGCCCGCGGCGCGGCGGTACTACAACACCGACGCCGAGTCGGTCGCGGTCGCCGTGCTCGAGGGGCTCGCGCGCGACGGCAACATCGACCAGTCGGTGGCCATCGAGGCGGCACGTAAATACCAGATCGACGACGTCATGGCCGCGCCCGAGCAGACGTCGGACCCCGGCGTCGCCTAACCCGCGCGAGCCGACACCAAAACCCGGCGAGCCGTCTCACCCGGCGAGCAGACGCGAACACCCCCTATTCGAGGCGCGAATGGGGGGTTTCACGTCTGCTCACCCGAACCCGCGGTGTTGACTCTGCGCGTAGGGCGCGGCGCTCTCGCACTTTTGCGCCCTGGACGCAGAGTCAACGCCCAAGATCCCCACGCCAGTTGGAGGTTTCCTCCAGAACTATCGCGTAGCCTTTATGCATGGTCGACAATCGGTACGTTCCGCCGAAGTCCACCGTCGAGGTGCTGCAAACAGTGCCCGACGCCGTCCTCCGTCGACTCAAGCAGTACTCCGGCCGACTGGCCACCGAAGCGGTACGCGTCATGGAGCAGCGGCTGCCGTTCTTCGCCGACCTCGAGGCCTCGCAGCGGGCCAGCGTCCAGTTGGTGGTGCAGGCCGCGGTCGTCAACTTCGTCGAGTGGATGCGTGATCCGCACAGCAACGTCAGCTACACCGCCCAGGCGTTCGAGGTCGTTCCGCAGGATCTGCGGCGCCGGATCGCCCTGCGCCAGTCGGTCGAGATGGTCCGGGTCACCATGGAGTACTGCGAAGAGGTGGTGCCGCTACTGGCTCGCTCCGACGAGCAGTTGACCGCGCTGACCGCCGGAATCCTGCGCTACAGCAGGGATCTCGCGTTTGCCGCCGCGACCGCCTACGCGGACCAGGCCGAGGCGCGCGGCGCGTGGGACACCCGGATGGAGGCCAACGTCATCGACGCGGTGGTGCGCGGCAACACCGGGCCCGAACTGCAGTCGCAGGCCGCCGCGCTGAACTGGGACGCCACCGCCCCGGCCACCGTCGTTGTGGGTCTGCCGCAGCCCGACCGCAGCGACCTTGCCGGCGAGGATGTCCACGACGTCGTCGCCCGCCATGGCCGCGCCGCGCTGTCCGACGTTCATGGCACCTGGCTGGTCGCCATCGTGTCGGGCGCGCTGTCTCCCACGGACCGGTTCCTTACCGACCTCATGGCAGTCTTCGCCGCCGGGCCCGTCGTGATCGGCCCGACCGCCACCACCTTGGCGGCCGCCCACCGCAGTGCGACGGAAGCGATCGCGGGCATGAA
Organism: Mycobacterium sp.; assembly: GCA_044508395.1. Classification (GTDB taxonomy): domain Bacteria; phylum Actinomycetota; class Actinomycetes; order Mycobacteriales; family Mycobacteriaceae; genus Mycobacterium. The sequence continues at coordinate 4,803 of JBIQHU010000172.1, forward strand.
CGCCGTCGCCGGCTGGCCGGGTGCACCCCGACCAGTGCCCGCGCGCGAGCTCCTGCCGGAGCGGGCCCTACTCGGCGACAACACCGCGATCGCCGCGCTGGAGGCTGAGGTCCTGCGACCGCTAAACGATGCCGGTCCCGCCTTGGCCGAGACGCTCGACGCCTACCTGGACTCGGGCGGGGCGATTGAAGCGTGCGCCCGCAAATTGTTCGTTCATCCAAATACCGTGCGGTACAGGCTCAGACGCATCGCCGACTTCACGGGCCGCGATCCCACGGTTCCACGCGATGCTTATGTCCTTCGCGTGGCCGCCAGCCTGGGCCGACTTGGTCGGCAAACGCACCTAGCCAGCACGCGAAATACCGGAGCGGAGGGGGTGACGGACATCACTCCGCCACCCGCTGCGACGGGGTAAGAGGCCAACAGGTCGCGGACCGGTATCGATAGAGTCGCATCACATGCGCTTTTGTGGACTATCTACAAAAACTTAAGACGAGGTTCATAATCTCTTACACCGCGCAAACCGAGTTTCACAGTGTTCTCTTAATTCGTGGCACATAAACCTGCGCTTGCGCTGCTTGCGCCCGGACAGGGCTCCCAGACGCCCGGCATGCTCGCCCCGTGGCTGGAGCTGTCGGGTGCGGCTGACCGTCTCGCCACGTGGTCGCAGATCAGCGGTCTTGACCTGGCCCGGCTGGGTACCACCGCGACCGCCGAGGAGATCACGGACACCGCGGTCACCCAGCCGCTGGTCGTCGCCGCCACTCTGCTCGCCCACGAGGAACTGAAGCGTCGCGGCGAGCTGGACGATAAGGACATCCTGGTGGCCGGCCACTCGGTCGGTGAGATCGCCGCGTACGCCATTGCAGGCGTGATCTCGGCGGATGACGCGGTCAAGCTGGCCGCGACCCGTGGCGCCGAGATGGCCAAGGCCTGTGCGCTCGAGCCCACCGGCATGTCTGCGGTGCTCGGCGGCGACGAGGCCGAGGTGCTGGCCCGCCTCGAGGCGCTTGACCTGATCCCGGCCAACCGCAACGCCGCTGGTCAGATCGTTGCGGCCGGAGCCGTGGCGGCGCTGGAGAAGCTCGCAGAGGATCCGCCGGCCAAGGCCCGGGTGCGGCAGTTGGCGACCGCGGGTGCCTTCCACACCCACTACATGGCGACCGCAGCCGAGGGGTACGCGGCCGCCGCCGAGGCTGTAACGACCGCCGAGCCGTCGGCGACTCTCCTGTCGAATGCCGACGGTCAGCCCGTCGCTTCGGCCGCGGACGCGATGGCCAAGCTGGTGAATCAGATGACCAAGCCGGTGCGTTGGGATTTGTGCACCGAGACCATGCGTCAGCGAGATGTGTCGGCGATTGTCGAGTTCCCACCCGCCGGGACGCTCGCCGGAATCGCCAAACGCGAACTTCGGGGGGTACCGACGCGCGCCGTCAAATCTCCCGCTGACCTGGACGGGCTCGCCGAGCTCGCCCAGGCATGATTCCCGGCTCGCCGGGTCGAATGCCTCTCGGCGCGCCGAGAAGCAACAACCACATACCAACATCAGTTGGCAGTAACCATCAATAGAAGGAGCCATCGTGGCCACCACGCAGGAAGAAATCATCGCCGGCATCGCCGAGATCATCGAAGAGGTCACCGGTATCGAGCCCTCTGAGGTCACCCCGGAGAAGTCCTTCGTCGACGACCTGGACATCGACTCGCTGTCGATGGTTGAGATCGCTGTGCAGACCGAGGACAAGTACGGCGTGAAGATCCCCGATGAGGACCTCGCTGGTCTGCGTACCGTCGGTGACGTCGTCACCTACATCCAGAAGCTCGAGGAAGAGAACCCCGAGGCCGCCGCTGCTATTCGCGCACAGATTTCGGAAAACAAGTGACCAAACCTTCCACTGCTAACGGCGGCTACCCCAATGTTGTGGTCACCGCCGTCACCGCGACGACGTCCATCGCACCGGACATCGAGAGCACGTGGAAGGGCTTGCTGGCCGGAGAGAGCGGCATCCACGTACTCGAGGACGAGTTCGTAACGAAGTGGGATCTGCCCGTGCGTATCGGCGGGCACCTCAAGGAGCCTCTTGACCCACTGATGACGCGTCTGGACATGCGACGCATGTCGTATGTCCAGCGCATGGCCAAATACCTGGGCAACCAACTGTGGGAGACCGCGGGTAAGCCCGAGGTCGACCCGGACCGGTTCGCCGTCGTCATCGGCACGGGCCTTGGTGGCGGCGAGAAGATCGTCGAGACGTATGACGCGATGAACGAGGGTGGCCCCCGCAAGGTGTCGCCGCTGGCCGTTCAGATGATCATGCCGAACGGCGCCGCCGCGGTCGTGGGCCTCGAACTGGGCGCACGCGCAGGGGTCATCACCCCGGTGTCGGCGTGCTCGTCGGGTTCGGAGGGCATTGCCCACGCATGGCGCCAGATCGTCATGGGCGACGCCGACATCGCGGTGTGCGGTGGCGTCGAGGGTGGCATCGAGGCGCTGCCGATCGCGGCGTTCTCGATGATGCGTGCGATGTCGACCAACAACGACGATCCCGAGGGTGCGTCCAGGCCGTTCGACAAGAACCGCGACGGGTTCGTGTTCGGTGAGGCCGGTGCGCTCATGGTCATCGAGACCGAGGAGCACGCCAAGGCGCGCGGCGCAAAGCCGTTGGCCCGCTTGATGGGTGCGGGCATCACCTCCGATGCCTTCCACATGGTGGCGCCCGCGGCCGATGGTCTGCGCGCCGGACATGCGATGACGCGGGCGATGGAGACCGCGGGCCTGGAGCCCAAGGACATCGACCACGTCAACGCGCATGCCACGGCCACTCCGATCGGCGATACCGCCGAGGCCAACGCCATCCGGGCTGCTGGGGTGGACCACGCCGCGGTGTACGCGCCGAAATCGGCGCTCGGCCACTCCATCGGAGCGGTCGGGGCACTCGAGTCGATCCTGACGGTGCTCGCGCTGCGCGATGGCGTGATTCCGCCGACACTCAACTACGAGACCCCTGACCCCGAGATCAATCTCGACATCGTTGCGGGCGAGCCACGGTATGGCGAATACCGGTACGCCATCAACAACTCGTTTGGCTTCGGCGGACACAATGTCGCCCTGGCCTTCGGGCGTTACTGAGGCAGGAAGGAACTCTCAGAGCAGTAATGGCAGCGTTGACCCGGCTTTCCACGGGGAATGGTTTCCCCAACGTAGTTGTCACCGGTTATGCGATGACGACCGCTTTGGCGACCGACGCGGACACCACCTGGCAGCGCCTGCTGGAGGGGCAGAGCGGCATTCGGCTGCTCGATGACCCGTTCGTCGAGCAGTACGACTTGCCTGTCCGCATCGGTGGCCACCTGCTGGAGAATTTCGAGGACGAGCTGACGCGGGTCGAACTGCGTCGGCTGTCCTACCTGCAGCGGATGTCGACGGTCCTGGGCCGGCGGGTCTGGGAGCACACCGGGGCGCCCGAGGTCGATCCTCGCCGTCTGATGGTGTCGATCGGAACCGGCATGGGTTCGAGCGAGGAACTGCTCTACGCCTATGAAGGCCTGCGCGCCAAGGGTCTTCGTGCGGTGTCACCGCTTGCCGTGCAGATGTACATGCCGAACGCGGCAGCCGCCGCGGTCGGACTCGAACGCAAGGCCAAGGCCGGGGTGAGCACCCCGATCTCGGCGTGTGCGTCGGGTTCGGAGGGCATCGCGCAGGCGTGGCGACAGATCGTGCTCGGCGAGGCCGACATCGCGATCTGTGGTGGCGTCGAGACCAAGATCGAGGCGGTGCCGATCGCCGGCTTCGCGCAGATGCGCATCGTGCTGTCCACCACCAACGACGATCCGGCCGGGGCTTGTCGCCCATTTGACAAGGACCGCAACGGTTTCGTGTTCGGCGAGGGCGGCGCGTTGATGGTGATCGAAACCGAGGAGCATGCCAAGGCCCGCGGCGCCACCATCCACGCGCGACTCATGGGCGCCAGCATCACCTCGGACGGGTTCCACATCGTGGCGCCCGACCCCAACGGCGAGCAGGCCGGTCACGCGATGACGCGGGCCATCCAGCTCGCGGGCCTGTCCCCCACGGACGTCGACCACGTCAATGCGCATGCCACCGGCACCACCGTCGGCGACGTGGCCGAAGGCAAGGCGATCCACAACGCGCTGGGCAATCACAAGGCAGCGGTCTACGCCCCGAAGGGGGCGCTCGGCCACTCGGTGGGCGCAGTCGGCGCCGTCGAGTCCATCCTGACCGTGTTGGCGTTGCGGAACGGTGTCATCCCACCGACGCTCAACCTGAAGAACTTGGATCCGGAGATCGACCTCGACGTCGTCGCCGGCTCACCACGACCCGGCAACTATCAGTACGCGATCAACAACTCATTCGGCTTCGGTGGGCACAACGTCGCGCTCGCGTTCGGCAAGTACTGATACCGCCTAACCTCAAGCGCTACAGGAGGATTGCATGACCATCATGGCCCCCGAGACCGTCGGCGAATCGCTCGATCCACGCGATCCGCTGCTGCGCCTGAGGACATTCTTCGACGACGACAGCGTCGAGCTCCTGCACGAGCGTGACCGCTCCGGCGTGCTGGCCGCGGCCGGAACCGTCAACGGCGTGCGGACGATCGCGTTCTGCACCGACGGCACCGTCATGGGCGGCGCCATGGGTGTCGAAGGTTGCGCGCACATCGTCAACGCCTACGACACCGCCATCGAGGAGCAGAGCCCGATCGTG
>JBIQHU010000173.1:0-9334 GCA_044508395.1 Mycobacterium sp.
TGCGTATTCTTCGACCAAAAGCAGCGGATCGTCGCCTGCCCGCAGAACCTCGGCACCGTCGGGAAACACAGCGACGCCTCCACATGGTCGAGTGTCATGTCGGCAAGTCGCGCCGACTGTTCGTAGCAGCCGGGCAGCATCTCGTCGTACGTCATCAGCTCGAGCGAATTGCGCTTCTGATCACGCGCTGGGCCGACGTTGGCAAATCCGACGTGGAACGGCCACACCATGTCGTCATAGATCCAGATGTCGCACCACCGCGAACCCTCGTTGTCATCCTCGACGAAGGCGACCTTGCCGAACTCGGTGAAGTCGAGCCGCCCATGCTTTCGCACCACATGCGGACCGCGTTCCCGGTCGGCGGCCGGCAGCCGGTCCCACCATAGGTTGGGTGGTTCGACGATGTGGTCGTCGACAGAGATGATTTTCGGCATCGTATCGGTCATCTTGGAGAAACCTCACTTTCGTGATGTGTCGTGTTGTTGATGAGGTCGCACGCTCGTTCGGCGATCGCGATCACCGGGGCGTTCGTATGGCCGGCGATCAAGCTAGGCAGGATCGAGGCATCCACCACGCGCAACCGATCCAGACCCCGCACCCGGAGTTCGGGATCGACCACCGCGGATTCGTCGGTGCCCATCCGGCATGTTCCGACGGGATGCTCACCACGCCAGGCGGAACAGCGCAGGTGGCGTTCCCAGTCCGCATCGCTGACCACCGCCGGACCCGGCATGAGTTCGCCGTCGAGAACCGATCGCAGCGCCGGGGCGGCGAACAGCTCCCGGGTTCGCCGGCAGACCTCGCGCAGCGCGATGAGGTCGTCATCGGAGCCCAGAAGCTCGTACCGCACGCGTGGCGGATCGGCCGGATTGGCCGAGTGCAGCCCGACCCGGCCGCGACCGTGCGGGTGGCTGACCGAAGCCAATCCCATCACGGCGGGACGGTCGAGCGGTCTGAGCTTGTTGACGTCGTGTTGGTAGCTTCCGTCTGGTTGCAACGTCCCGCCCGGGGCGAATGCAGCTGGCGAGAACAGTAGTTCGTAGTCCGGACAGCCGTCGCCGCCGTCGAAACGTCCGAACAACACCGCGCTGGCGGCTGCGGTGGTAAACGCCCCGCGACGGTGACGCAGAAACTCCCAGCCCGCGCGTAGCAGGTCGCGGGGGCCCGTTTCGGCGTTCAACGTGGATGTCTTGCTGGCGTAGATCAGCGTGGCGTAAGGATGCTCCTGCAGGTTGGCGCCGACGCCGGGGAGGTCGACACGTACGTCGATGTCGTGGCGGCGCAACTCGTCGGCGGGTCCAATTCCCGACAGCATCAACAGCTTCGGGCTAGCCAGCGCCCCCGCGCTGACGATCACACCGGCGTCCGCGCGGACAGTGGTGACCTGCCCACGCTCATCGCGGTAGGTGACGCCGGTGGCCACCCCGTCATCCACCTCGATGCGCTGGACCTCGGCGCCCGTCACCACCGAAAGGTTGGGTCGTGACAACGCCGGCCGAAGGTAGGCACGCGAGGTGCTATAGCGAAGACCCCGGTGCTGAGTCAGCTGAACGCTCGCCACACCCACCTGGCGCTCGCCGTTGAAGTCCGAGCTGAACGCCGCCCCGCTCTGCTGCGCCGCTTCCACGAATCGGCCGGTGAGTGGATGGTCGAACCGGGGCAGCGAGATGACCTGGGGGCCATCGGCACCCCTCAATGGGCTCGGAGCGTCGGTGTACCTCTCCGCGCGCAGGAAATACGGCAGCATGGCGGCCCAATCCCATCCGCTGGCGCCGAGTCGGGCCCAGCGGTCGTAGTCGTCGGGGTGCCCGCGCGACCACATCTGTCCGTTGATCGAGCTGGATCCGCCCAGGACCCTGCCGGCACCCCACGCCTCGGTGAGGTTGCCACGCGAGGGATCGGGGTCGGCGGGGTAGCGCCAGTTGTACTTCTCGCTGAGCATCAGAAGCCCGGCCGGCAGATGCAGTAACGGGTTGCGGTCCCGCCCGCCTGCCTCGAGTACCAGCACCGATACGCCGGGGTCCGCACTCAGCCGGTTGGCCAGTACGCAGCCTGCCGATCCCGCGCCGACTATGACGTGGTCCCAAGAAGCCCGGTCTAGACGTGTCATGCCCACTCTAGGTGTAGCTCATCAACACCTGCCACGGTGGAGACATGATGGCGGACAACCGATTCCGGAGTAATCTGGTATTCGGGGATCAGGCGATGCCATTCGCGCAGGGCCCAGCGCAATTCCATCCGGCCGAGCAGCACACCTATGCAGCGATGGATACCCGCCCCGAACGCCAGATGCGGATTGGGCGAGCGGCGCAGGTCCACGGTGTCGGCCTGGTCGAACTTCCGCTCGTCTCGGGACGCCGAGGCGGTGAGCAGCATCACCCGATCTCCGGCACGCATGTCAACACCATGAATGGTGACGTCTCGGGTCAACCTGCGCCCGGGCGCGACGGGGGCGAAGTAGCGCAAGAACTCCTCTACGGCGGTATCCACCACATCGGGTTCCGCCACAAGGAGCTTGCGGTGCTCATCGTTCTGCGCCAGGTGCTCGATGGCGAAGCCGAGCACACCCTGGGTGGTGTCGAGACCACCGAGCAGCGAGATGAAGACGATGTCAAGGATTTCCATCCGAGTCAACGGGCGCTCGCCCGCAAACAGCGCCCCACGCAGGGTGTCGAGGAAGTCGGCATCTGGTCCCTGCTCCGGCGCGCCGATGGCATCGCGACGGTCCAGCTCCTCGTTGAAGTAGCCGTAGAGCTTCATGCCGGTTTCTTCACGAAGCAGCCGGGTTGCCTCGTCGTCGCCCTCGACAACACCGTGCAACATGCGTTCGGTCCATTCGAGGAACATCGGACCGTCTTTCAACGGCATCCCTACTACAGCCAGGAATACCTGCATCGGTACGACTTTCGCGAACGCGCTGATGAACTCGCACCGACCCCTGGGGGCGAGATCCTCGACCAGCGACGTGATCAGAGAATGGATCTGCTCCTGCTTCGACTCCAAGCCGCGCGCGGTGAACAGGGGATTGAGGATGTTGCGGTAGTGCCGGTGGTCCGGCGGGTCGATTTCCGATGGAATGACCGGTCGCTGTTGCCCCAACGACGGAATCGAGTTCGGACACGACGAAAACAGCTCAGGTTCGCGATAGGCCCGCATGACGTCGTCATAGCCAGACAGAATCCAGTAGCCGCCAAAGCGATCGCTGCGCGCTACCGGAAACTCCGTGCGCAACCGGGTGTAGAAGGGATGCGGGTCGTCTTGCAGGTGCGGACTGGTGGTGTGAAACTCCCTGATCTCCGGGTCGGTGATCTGGTCGTCACTCATGCGGTGTGCCTTTCATCAGATTGGCCGAGCCAGTCGGCCAACACCTCTTCGGTATCTGCCCCGATGACGGATCCCGGGGCGGCGTCATGACCAGGACGCTGTCCGTCATCCATCCACCTGATCGGCGAATGAACCATCGGCACCTCATCAGCCCAGCCTGGAGTGATCAGTTCCCGCTGCTTGGTGTGCGGCATATCCGGTAGCTCTTCCTCGCGCATTACCACCGCACCGGGCACGTCCCAGGCCACGAAGCAATCCAGCCACTCGTCGGCCAGTCGCGTACGGAGTATCTGCTCTAACTCAGCGCGTAACCATGGCGCACCCGCAGCGATCATGCCATCGCTCTCCCAGCCGTCGAGCAGATCCGGCCGGTCAATCCCGCGGCAGAAGTTCTCCAAGAACTTCCGCTCTTGGGCCGCGAACACGATCAGGCGATCGTCAGCCGCCGCGTAGATGCCGTAGAGCGGGTCATCGTAAGTGGGCATCCAGCCCAGGTCACCCATGGTGAGGCGCCGACTGAGGGTGTTGCGCCGCAGTTCCACCGCAGCGTCCCAGAAACTGATATCGATCCATGCGCCTTGACCTGTTGTCCTGGCCCCGAGGAGCGCGGCGACAATCGCCAGCGCTCCGTTGATCGCCCCCAACTCCAGTCCCAGTGCCCACGGCTGATCCGGTTCGAAGTGCCACCGCCCATCGCGCTGGACCAGCTGGGCCGCACCTGCCAGCGCATCAATGCTCATCCCGTGCGCCGGCAACGCAGCCAGCTCGCCGGTCTGCCCGAACGCACTCAGCGAGCAGACCACGAGTTCTGGTCTGTTGCGTCGCATTTCAGCAAAGTCGATGCCGAGCTTCTGAAACGCGCCGGGGGTTGACACCTCGACGATCGCATCGGCCACCTCGGCCAGGCCTAGACATGTTTCCAGGTCGGCAGCCCGCTTGAGATCGAGAGCCACGCTCCTCTTTCCCCGGTTCAACGTCCAACTGAAGAAACTCTGCCCGCGGTGCAGCGGCGCGATTCCGCGGGAATAGTCCCCATGCGGCAGAGCCTCGACTTTGACCACGTCGGCGCCGAAATCAGCAAGCTTCAGGGTGGCAAGACTTCCACCGATCATCCGAGTCAGATCGAGGATCTTGAAGCCATCAAGGGGCCGGTAGGTCATATCGATGTCACCGACCGCACCATGCTGATCTCCGATCTTTCCCGAGTGTTTCGCTATCGACTATTTATGATTATAAATGGTCCTGCGCGTGTCAAGGGGTTGGCTGAACCGATTTCCGCATCGACAGCGGCTAGGCTTAAATGGCCATCGAGAGGATCGAAGGGAGGTGCGGTGACAGCCGACAGGTCTCGCTTGCGCGGTACCCGGACCGCAGCACCGAGCCCACCTCAGGCGGGTGTCTTCGGCCGCAACGGCATCCGATCCGTCAAGGTCCCCAAAATGGTCATCCGTTCCCTGCTCGACTACATCGTGACCGAGAACCTGCAGGCCGGCGATCCACTGCCGAACGAGCGTGAGATGGTGGAGTGGCTCGGGGTAGCCCGCAGTTCGGTCCGGGAGGCCTTGCGCATCCTCGAGGCGCAAGGCGTGATCAGCATTCGGACGGGTCCGAACGGGGGACCCGTTGTGCAAGCGCCGACAGCGGACATGTTCGCCGCGGCCACAACGCTGCTGCTGCGCTTCATGCGAACCACCTTTGGTGAGGTGATCGACGCACGCGCCGTCCTTGATCCACACATCATCGCGACTGCAGCGGAGCGCCGCACCGACGAACAGTTGCACCAGCTGGAGCGTTCCGCCAATGAGATGACCGCGAGCGTCACTGATCCGGTTCGCTTCCAGAATCCCTACGACCGATTCCACCAAGTACTGGGCGAGGCCACACAGAATCGAGTTCTGCTGACCAATTCCGTTGCTTTGCACAGAATGTGGTCTGCAGTCGACGGTGAGGTGCTCTATAGCGTCAAGCGCCGAAAAGCGACCGCAGATTCACACCAGAGCATGCTCGACGCGCTGCGAACCCAAAATGCCGAAGCTGCGGCAGCCATCAGCCGCGAGTACCTGATCGAGTACCGGGCCTGGATCGCCCGCCGACATCCCGGCCTCCTCACCCGCTACGTCGAATGGTCGCCTGCCATTTGAACCCGCACACTCACGAACCGCCGGCGCAACGGATCTCGTAGATCCCGCCGTCGGGCTCGTGGTACTCGCCGGTGGAGTAACTCTTACGCACCATGCCGACATACAGGCGCCGTTGAAGCACGGCGACAACGGGCCCTGTATTAGACGTAGTCATCCATTGACGTCATCGTGCTCTACAGTCCGTGTGAGCGACTTTGGTCGCGCGCCGCGCCGGTGATAAGGGCGGTCTTGCCGTTGAGGGTACCCATCGGCTTCCTCCTATTGGTAGCTATCTGTATCCGATTACCTTAGGCTCCACTGCGTTTGGTCGCGGAACAGTGGGGAGTCACTGCTATCGGCGCCATCGCCGACCGATGGCGCGCTCGCGGTTCCGCATTGCTTCGCGCCTCTGTGCCGCGCTTACCGATCGTCCGTCAACCACGTACGTCCTAACGTCACGGGCTGGAAGAATTGTGATTTGCGGTCTCGACGCAGCAGAACCCTGCACGACTCGTTGCCAGATACCTACTTCGCTGTACCCTTGTGTGTCAAGCCAGTTCGAGATCCCGGGATCCTCTGCAGAGACCACAATCTGGATCATGCCCGCTGCAGTTGGCTCGGCCGTCAACTTGTTCAAACTACTATGCGACACAGATGGACTCAGATTCGTCCCCCAGCGGGTGTATAGCTGGATCGACCAGTAGTCCGCCGCAGGCGCCTCAAATTCAACTAATGCACACTCACCTTGGGCAAGCTGGATTCTGCCGGGAGTATAGGTAATCAAACCTCTAGAGCCTGACGCGACGACCACCGGACTCGCAAAAGTGTTGGGTGCATCACTGCGCCACTTGTCGGCATACAGCGTCCACGTATCGATCGTTTCATCGAACCAGCGTGCGGCGGAATCGAGACGCTCCGGAATCTGCGAAGAGATAGTCTCATACGGCGCACGGACGTCGGCGTCGAGTCGTTCGACTTGGACCCACACAGGCTCGACATTCCAATCGAGCAGGATGTCACGTACGTGGACGCAGTTCGCACTAGTCGGGATGTTCAACCAGTTGCCGTCGTGTTCATCGGGACTCAGGATCAGCTCGAACCGTCCGTCGTCATCGCCGGATAGATCCGCTGAGTGGATCTCGCACCGCTCATCGAAGTCCCACATAGCCCATCCGCCGCTGGCGATGCCGACGCCGACGATAAACGGTCTTCCGGAGTTTTCGATGACAAGGCGATAGGATCCGCCTGGCTCGATTCGACTGGTGAGGTAATGGAAGTCTGCATTCGGAAAGCCGTACGGAGCGAGTTCGTCAACGAACCGATACACATACGGACGATTCGCATCGGGAGTGGTGGCTAAGAAGCGGGTTCCGTCGGTCAGCACACGTGCTAGGAACTGCAGGCCATCACACTTCTCTCGGTGGCTCAGCTCCGGCCTGGCGGCGAGGCTCCGCTTGCCCGCCTCCTTGACGACATCACAGTATGTTTCCCAAACCGCGACGGGATCTACCGGATCACCTGTGGCGCATCGCAACTCGGGCGCGCCATCTTGGTCCGTTGTCAATATGCCACCCATCCTCCATCAACAGATAGCTGAGTACCCGTGATACCTGAGCCCGCCCCGGAGGCAAGAAGAAGCACCAGAGCGGACACCTCCGCCGGTTGTAGTGTCCGCTTCAGAGCGGATTGGCTCGTGATCCACTGCACAACCTCTTCGGAGGCCATGTCATTTGCCGCTGCCCAAGCCTGAGACATCCTTGTGGACAGATCGGTTTCGACGAAGCCAGGACATACCGCGTTCACGGTAATGCCAAGCTGCCCTACCTCTTGAGCCAAGCTCTTCGTGAAGCCATTGACAGCGTGCTTAGCTGCCACGTATGGCGCTTGCCCTGGTGCGCCCATTTTCCCGAACGCGGAAGAAATATTGATTATTCGGCCGTTTCCCGCGTCGAGCATGTGCACCAGCGCCTTACGGCAGGTCCACAGCACCGAGTTGAGGTTGAGGTCGAAGACCTGGCGCCACAGCTCGTCGCTGATCTCGTGCACCGGAGTAAACAGCGCCTCCCCACCGACGTTGTTAACGAGTATGTCAACGGTGCCAAACCGTCCCACCGTTTCCTCGATGGCTCGTTCCGCATCCTGCTGTATCGACATGTCGCCTTGAAAGAAGGCCACCCGTTCACCACAGCCGAGCTCCGCAGTAGCTCGCACGCCCGATTCGTGGTTACGGCCCACGATCAGTACGTTGGCCCCATGGGCGACGAACTCCTGAGCGATTGCTCTGCCAATTCCGCTCGTGGCACCGGTTACACACGCAGACCTGCCAAGCAACCCCATAGCGTCATGTGGAGCACTCATCGCATGAAGTCCGAGAATGCGTCCCGATACGATTGAAATGCTGCATTGACTTCGACCTCGTCCAGCGCGTAATCGGCGAGGGTGTAACGATGCCGTCCGAAGCGGTGTTGCTCATTGCTGTGAAGCCACTTTCCCATGGCCTGTTCGGCGGCCGGGGTCAGCTCAATTCCCGCGATGCGATATATCTCTTCCACCACATCGAAGGGCCGTCCAACAATGTCGGTATATCGGACATCTACGAACCGCAGATCGAGTGGTTCCTCCCGCTGCGCCAAATGAGTGGCCAGCCTCTCCGACCAGAAGGTGAGCTGCTGATGGCCAAATTCCTTGCGATCTACAGCCTCAGAAGTCTGGAGTCGGAGTTGCTCGATGAGCCCGTTCCACGATGCCATGACTTCAGCCGGATCTCTATGACAATGGACGAGAACTGCGCCTGGAAAAACTGATGACAGTTCTGGAAGGTATCCAATGTGGAGCGGCGACTTGAGTACCCATGGCGACGCGGGGTTGCCACCCGTCTCCCACTGCATAAACTTGAGCATGATCTGCAGGAATCGATAGCAATCGGTGAAATCCTGGCTGCTCGCCCAGGCCCCCCACTCCGGCAGACGATTGAGCATCATCCAACCCAGTCCGCGAAATGTGGCGAGCATCAGGATGTTGTCCTCCTCAACATCATCAGCCAAGAAGGCATGCGCAGCCATCACGCCCGGCGAAAACTCGAGCATCGCCGATTCAACATTCTTGGCTTCGATGATGCGTGGGTCAACTTCGCCTGGCGGAGCATCTGGAAAGGGGGCTGGATTCCGCATGCGCCACGCGGTTAGCGGCTGTAACGCTGGGTCTGCGGAGAGCATTCTCTGTAGCTTCGTAGTCCCCGTCCGGGGCAATCCAAGGATAACTATGGGCGGTGCGATTTGCGCCTGTTCGATGGCCGGCACACACTTCACGGTGTCATGCACTCGCAACCGGTTGACCAGCATGCGGTTGATATCAACCGCGAGGGCCTCTATCCCCTGCGGGGTCAACCCCGCCTCCAGATCGAGCGCAGTACAGAGCCGCTCCAGGGTCGAACTCAGCGTGTCGTCTCCGAAATCGTCCAGCTTCGCCTCGCCAACAGCCCTATCAACAAGGACTGAAGCATCGAACGCGCCCACCCGACCCCCTTCACTGCAGCGCTGAAATATTCACTGTTACAGCACTATCCGCTGCCGGTACTATTTATCATCATAAATTGAATCGGCAGCGGGGTCAAGAGTCGTCACTAGTCGAATTGGTCGATTCTGATGCCGGCACGCGCCACATAATTTGTCCACTCTTCAGCTGTCGTAACTGTCGGTAGCTCCAGCGAGCGCGGTCGGACCGCGAAGGGCCGTCGACGATTTCGTTGATGAATGGCTTGCTGTGGAGCAAGCCCTGCCCTGAGAGTTCGACGGCCAACAACTGCAGACGTTGGATCTCCGTCGAAGTCGTCCGTCTGTCCGTGGCCATGAAAAAGTCCCCACTGGTGGCCAAGTGGAGGTCCCCGTTGG
>JBIQHU010000174.1:0-9184 GCA_044508395.1 Mycobacterium sp.
AACACGGCGGCTGGAGGACCACCATCAACGACCACGGCGACGTCGAATGGCACCCACCACCCGACCTCGACACCGGCCAAACCCGCATCAACTACTACCACCGCCCCGAACTACTCCTACGCCCACCAGAGGAAGGGGACGAAAACCCCGAACGCGGACCATAGCCAACCGACACGGAAGTCGCATCGCATGCCCGCAGCGCTGCTCGGGTAGACCTGTGGTGTCGGCGAAGCAACCACCGACGTCTCGGTTCCACTACGACCTAGGCTGGGCATATGCAGTTAGGCAGACGACGCGACGTCACCCGCGATTTCGATGCGAGCTACGACGAGCATGCGGTCGTCACGACCGGCCCCGAGCGCGAGGCTGCCGGGGTCAGGGCCGTGTTGGTGTCGCTGCAACGCGGGCTCAAATCCATGGGAGCGTGGCGGACCGGCGCATCACTCATGCGGCTCAATCAACGCCACGGGTTCGACTGCCCCGGCTGCGCATGGCCCGAGGAACACGGTGGCCGCAAGTTCGCCGAGTTCTGCGAGAACGGCGCCAAGGCAGTCGCCGAGGAGGCGACCAAGCGCGTCGTCACTCCAGATTTCTTCGCGCGGCATTCCATCGCCGACCTCGACGGCCGACCTGAGTACTGGCTGTCCCAGCAAGGCCGGCTCACCCACCCGATGGTGCTTCGGCCCGGTGACGACCACTATCGGCCGATCGACTGGGACGACGCCTACCGTCTGATCGCCGACGAGCTACGAGCCCTCGACAACCCCAACGAGGCCATCTTCTACACCTCCGGACGCACCAGCAACGAGGCGGCGTTCCTCTACCAGCTGATGGTCCGCAGCTTCGGGACGAACAACCTGCCCGACTGTTCCAACATGTGCCACGAGTCCTCAGGCGCTGCGTTGATCGAAGCGATCGGCGTCGGCAAGGGCTCGGTCACCGTCGAGGACGTCGCCAACGCTGACCTCATCATCATCGCCGGCCAGAATCCGGGCACCAACCATCCGCGCATGCTGTCCGTGCTCGAGAAGGCAAAGGAGAACGGCGCCAAGATCATCGCCGTCAACCCGCTGCCCGAGGCGGGGCTGATCCGGTTCAAGGATCCTCAGAAGGTGCACGGTGTGGTCGGCCACGGCATCGCCATCGCCGACGAGTTCGTCCAGATCCGCATCGGTGGCGACATGGCGCTGTTCGCCGGACTCGGCCGACTGCTGCTCGAGGCCCAGGACGAGGCGGGTCCGAGCGCCCAGATTGTCGACCGCGATTTCATCGCCACGTACTGCGCGAACTTCGAAGAATACGAAGCTCAGACGCGGGCCGTCGACCTCGACACCGTGCTGGAAGCGACCGGCATCGAGCGCGCGCAACTGGAGAAGGTCGCGCAGATGCTGATCGACTCCAAGCGCACGATCGCGTGCTGGGCCATGGGGCTCACCCAGCACCGCCACGCCGTGCCGATGATCTCCGAGATCACCAACGTGCTGCTGATGCGCGGCATGATAGGTAAGCCCGGCGCCGGATTGTGCCCTGTGCGTGGACATTCCAACGTCCAAGGCGACCGCACCATGGGCATCTGGGAGAAGATGCCGGAGAAGTTCCTCGCCGCCCTCGACAACCACTTCGGCATCGTCAGCCCTCGCGAACACGGCGTCGACACCGTTGACGCCATCCGCGCCATGCGCGACGGGCAGGCCAAGGTCTTCATGGGCATGGGCGGCAACTTCGCCACCGCGACACCCGACACCGCGGTCACCGAAGGCGCGTTGCGCAACTGCTCCCTCACCGTGCAGGTGTCCACGAAACTCAACCGCAGCCATGTCGTCCATGGCCGCACAGCGTTGATCCTGCCGTCCCTCGGCCGCACCGACCGCGATCTCCAGCGCGGCGTCAAACAGCAAGTGTCCGTCGAGGATTCGATGTCGATGGTGCACCTGTCGCGCGGCAGCCTGCACCCGCCCAGCGACAAGGTGCGCAGCGAGGTCGCGATTATCTGCCAACTGGCGCGCACCCTGTTCGGGCCCGACCACCCGGTGCCCTGGGAGGCGTTCAACGACGACTACGACAAGATCCGGGACGCGATCGCCGCCGTGGTCCCCGGCTGCGACGACTACAACGCGAAGGTGCGTGCGCCTGACGGCTTCCAGCTACCGCACGGCCCGCGCGATTCACGCATCTTCCCCACCAGCACAGGGAAAGCCAACTTCGCCGTGAACCCGCTGCAGTGGGTGCCCATCCCCGACGGCAGGCTGATCCTGCAGACGCTGCGCAGCCACGACCAGTACAACACCACGATCTACGGCCTCGACGACCGCTACCGCGGCGTGAAGGGCGGCCGTCGCGTCGTGTTCGTGAACAAGGCGGACATCGACCGGTTCGGCCTCCGCGAGGGCGACCGTGTCGATCTGGTATCGGAATTCAGCGGCAGCGACGGCGAGATGCAGGAGCGGCGGGCCAAGGACTTCATGGTGGTGCCCTACGAGACGCCCGTCGGCAACGCGGCGGCGTACTACCCGGAGACCAACGCGCTGGTTCCCCTCGATCATGTCGCCGAGCGGTCGAATACGCCGGTGTCGAAGGCGGTGGTGATCCGGCTGGAACGGTCCGCGGGTGTGCGAGACGAAGATCGGGTGGTCACCTAGTGGGGCGTGTGACGGCGCGGCGCCGAGTTCAGCACGTCACGGCCGAACAGGCCGTCGCACGACCGGAAACCCTCGTCGTCGAGGAGCCACTGGAGATCCGGGTCAACGGCACGCCCCTCACCGTCACGATGCGCACCCCGGGTTCGGATGTCGAACTCGCCCAGGGCTTCCTGCTCACCGAGGGCGTCATCGCCCGTCGTGACGACGTGCTCACCGTGCGGTACTGCAAGGGTGCCGGGCCCGATCAGGTCAATACCTACAACGTGCTCGACGTGACTCTCGCACCCCATGTGCCGCCGCCCGACGTCGATATCACGCGCAACTTCTATACGACATCGTCGTGCGGGGTGTGCGGTAAGGCCTCGCTCGAAGCGGTACGGACGATCAGCAAGCACGGCCCCGGCGACGATCCCTCGACCGTCGCCGCCGAAACGCTGTCCGCGCTCCCTGACCGGCTGCGCGACGAACAGAAGGTGTTCGCCAGTACCGGCGGACTGCACGGCGCCGCACTGTTCGACGTCGACGGCACCACACTGGCGGTGCGTGAGGACATCGGCCGGCACAACGCCGTCGACAAGGTCATCGGGTGGGCATTGGAGAACGACCGGATACCTCTGACCGCCACCGTCCTTCTGGTCAGCGGGCGCGCGTCGTTCGAACTCACCCAAAAGGCCGTGATGGCCGGCATCCCGGTGCTCGCCGCGGTGTCCGCACCGTCGTCACTGGCCGTCGACCTCGCCAGCCAGTCGGGGCTGACCTTGGTGGCATTCCTGCGCGGCGACTCGATGAACGTCTACACCCGACCGGACCGGGTCGCCCACTAGCTTCTACCTGCGATCTCCACCCGATCTCCACGAAACCTCCAAGCTTGCGAGCCCGCGGATGCCCGAGCATCGAGGTATGCCAGAAATCCTCATCGCCTCGCTGTCGCCTACCGGCCACATCGGGCCACTGCTCAATGTCGCGCAGGGTCTGGTCGACCGCGGTGACCGCGTCACCGTCCTGACCGCGGCCGCGCACGCCCGCAAGATTCGGGCGATCGGAGCCACTCCCGCCGCGATCCCGCCCGAGGCCGACTTCGACATGACCCGCCTCGACCTCGACCTGCCCGGCCGAGCCGAAACGTCGGGCATCAAGAGAGTCAACTTCGACATCCAGCGCATCTTTCTGCAGCCGATGCCGCTGCTGACACGTGCGCTGTCGGAGTTGATGGCGCAGACGCGGTTCGATGCGATTCTCGCCGACTCCGGGTTCTTCGGGATCCTGCCGTTCCTGCTCGGCGATCCCGCGGCACGTCCGCCGGTGCTGAGCTACAGCACGGTGCCGCTGATGCTGAGTAGCCGCGACACCGCCCCCTGCGGTCTGGGGATGGCGCCGTCGTCGACCACGCTGGGGCGGCTGCGCAACCGGGCGCTGACGACGCTGGCGCAGAAGGTGTTGTTGCGCGAGAGCCAGAACATGGCCAACCACCTCCTCGATCGCATGAACAGTCGGCAGCTGCCCACGTTCATCCTCGACTCCGGCGTGCTGGCGGACCGCTACATCGCCCCGACGGTCCCCGAATTCGACTATCCCCGAAGCGATCTGCCCGCCAACGTGTGCTACGTCGGCGCGGTTCACCCTGGACCGTCACGAGGATTTCGGCGTCCGCCGTGGTGGTCGCAGCTCGACGGTGATCGTCCTGTCGTGCATGTCACGCAGGGCACCATCGACAACGCGGATCTCGGCCGGCTGATCGAACCGACCATCGACGCGCTCGGCGGTGAGGACGTCATCGTGGTGGCCACCACCGGCGGCCGCGACGTGTCGCAGCTGAAAGTTCCGCTGCCGGCCAATACCTATGTCGCCGAATACATCCCGCATGACCTCCTGCTGCCCAGGGTCGACGTCATGGTCACCAACGGCGGGTACGGCGCGGTGCAGCGGGCCTTGTCGATGGGTGTTCCGCTGGTCGTGGCGGGCAACACGGAGGACAAGCCCGAAGTCGCCGCACGCGTCACCTGGACCGGCGCCGGCGTCAACCTCAAGACAGGAACGCCGAGCGCGGGCGCGATCCGCACCGCGGTCCGCAAGGTGCTCGGCGACGGTCGTTATCTGCGCTCGGCACGCAACCTCGAGATGGCCTTCGCGCGACGCGACGGGGTGGCTGAGATCGCAGCACTGGTCGACGAGGTCATCGCCCAGCGTGAGGTGGTGAAGCGATGAGCTCGTGCGCGGATCCGTTCGGCCGGCCGCCTATGCCGGTGCCCAATGCCGAACCGATCGGATGGCGTAGTCGGCTACGCGTGCCCCTGTCGAACTTCCGGACCACGGTGGAGCCATGGTTGACACGCTGCAATACGTCGCGATAGTCGGTTACCTGGCCTGGTGCCTCATCAGCTCGCTGGCCAGCACGCTGCGGCCCTGAGTGCTACGCGCTCTTGTCGCGCCGCTCGGTGCGAGCCGGTTTGCGGGGGACGATCGTCGGGAGCACGTTGTCTTCGACGGTCTCCTTGGTGACGACCACCTTGGCGACGTCGTCGCGGCTGGGGATGTCGTACATCACCGGCAGCAGGACCTCTTCCATGATGGCGCGCAGTCCACGGGCTCCGGTGCCGCGGTGGATGGCCTGATCGGCGATCGCCTCCAGCGCCGCGTCCTCGAACTCCAGCTCGACGCCATCCATCTCGAACAACCGCGTGTATTGCTTGACCAGGGCGTTCTTCGGCTGGGACAGGATCGTGACGAGTGAGTCCTTGTCGAGGTTCGTCACCGAGGCGACGACCGGGAGACGGCCGATGAACTCCGGGATCAGCCCGAACTTGATCAGATCCTCGGGCATGACCTCGGCGAAGTGGTCCTGGGTGTCGATCTCGGCCTTGGAGTGCACCTCGGCGCCGAAGCCAAGGCCGCGCTTGCCCACGCGATCGGAGACGATCTTCTCCAGCCCGGCGAACGCGCCCGCGACGATGAACAGCACGTTGGTGGTGTCGATCTGGATGAACTCCTGGTGCGGATGCTTGCGCCCGCCCTGCGGAGGCACCGAAGCCTGGGTGCCCTCCAGAATCTTGAGCAGCGCCTGCTGCACGCCCTCACCGGAGACGTCACGGGTGATCGACGGGTTCTCGCTCTTGCGGGCGATCTTGTCGACCTCGTCGATGTAGATGATGCCGGTCTCGGCGCGCTTGACGTCGTAGTCGGCGGCCTGAATCAGCTTGAGCAGAATGTTCTCGACGTCCTCGCCCACGTAGCCTGCCTCCGTCAGCGCGGTGGCGTCGGCGATTGCGAACGGGACGTTCAGCATCTTCGCCAGCGTCTGCGCGAGGTAGGTCTTGCCGCAGCCGGTGGGGCCCAGCATCAGGATGTTCGACTTGGACAGCTCGACGGGCTCGGCCCGCGAATCGCGCATCTTCTCGCCGGCCTGGATGCGCTTGTAGTGGTTGTAGACGGCCACGGCCAGCGTGCGCTTGGCGGTGTCCTGGCCGATGACGTATCCCTCGAGGAATTCGCGGATCTCCGCAGGCTTCGGCAGCTCATCGAGTTTTACGTCGTCGGCATCGGCGAGTTCCTCTTCGATGATCTCGTTGCAGAGGTCGATGCATTCATCGCAGATATAGACGCCCGGACCCGCAATGAGCTTCTTGACCTGCTTCTGACTCTTTCCACAGAACGAGCACTTCAGCAGGTCACCGCCGTCTCCAATGCGCGCCATCTGGTGAGGTCCTACTTTCCTGTTAGCAAAAGGTCTTGAGTCGATCCACCCCGGGTGTTGGACCCGACGCTACCCGCTTGTTCCGGCGCGAGGCGACCGATAAAGCCGAATCGCGTAGTTGGTATTCATCTGTGTGCGCAGAACATATCGCCTAACAGCCCCCGTAACCGCTGGAACGCGCTGCCGCGGCCCTGGCGTGTCGCCGCCGTTACCGGTTCGGGAGCCATCCGCAACCAAAGTACCCTCCGCAAAGCGGTTACTCACGTCTGAACAGCTACCGACCCGTGCCCTATCGACGGGGCGGCCCGACCGGTCCCGGACCCACCGGACCCGGCCCCACCGGGCCTGGACCCACCGGCCCCGGCCCCACTGGCCCGACGACACCACCGACGCCGACGGGGCCTGCGGGCCCGATCACCGGATTCGGCGGGTTCACGTAGACAGTCGCGTCGACCGGCACGCACTGGAGGGTGTAGACGTCCCAGTACATCGCGTACGGACATGCCGGCGGTGGGGGTGGTGGTGGTGGTGGTTGGGCGGTACTGACCGCCGCCGATCCCAATTGCCCCAGTATGCCGCCGGCCAATGCCAGCGCCGCGACGCCGAGCCGAAGCCCAACCTTCATGACCCTCCCTTGTCACCGTGCCCGTCAGTGTCGACAGCTTGCCATGCACGATAGCCGCGCAGACGCGGTTTCAGAGGCATTGCCAGCTAAGGCAACTCTCAGGTCAGGCGGTCTGCGCCGAGAGCTTGCGGTACTCGAGCACAGTGTCGATCACTCCGTACTCCTTGGCCTCCTCGGCCGTGAGGATCTTGTCGCGATCGGTGTCCTTGCGGATCTGCGCAGCGTCCTTGCCGGTGTGATGGGCCAGCGTCGTCTCCATCAAGGTGCGCATGCGCTCGATCTCCTTGGCCTGAATCTCCAGGTCGGAGAACTGGCCCTGGATGACGCCGGACAGCGCGGGCTGGTGGATCAGGATGCGGGCGTTCGGCAGCGCGAGCCGCTTACCGGGTGTGCCGGCGGCCAGCAGCACCGCAGCGGCTGACGCAGCCTGCCCGAGGCAGACGGTCTGGATATCGGCACGGACGTACTGCATGGTGTCGTAAATGGCCATCAGCGACGTGAACGAGCCACCCGGCGAGTTGATGTACATGGTGATGTCGCGGTCGGGATCGAGCGACTCGAGCACCAGCAGCTGGGCCATGATGTCGTTCGCCGACGCGTCGTCGACCTGCACGCCGAGGAAGATGATGCGCTCCTCGAAGAGCTTGTTGTACGGGTTGGACTCCTTGACGCCGAAGCTCGAGTGCTCGATGAACGACGGCAGGATGTAGCGGGCAGTGGGCGTAGGCCCACGATGTGTGAGTTCCGTATGGTCGGTCATTTGTCTAGTCCTGCTCCTGGTCCTGAACCGTTGACGCTGGCGCTGGTGATGATGTGGTCGACGAAGCCGTACTCGAGGGCTTCCTGCGCGGTGAACCAGCGGTCGCGGTCGGAGTCGGCTTCGATGCGCTCGATGGTCTGGCCGGTGAATTCCGCGTTGAGCCGGAACATCTCCTTCTTGATAACCGCGAACTGCTCGGCCTGGATGGCGATGTCGGCGGCGCCGCCGGTGATGCCGCCGAGCGGCTGGTGCATCAGGATGCGGGCGTGCGGCAGGGCGTAGCGCTTGCCCTTGGTGCCCGCGGCGAGCAGGAACTCCCCCATAGACGCGGCCATGCCCATCGCGTACGTGGCGATGTCGCACGGCGCGAGCACCATGGTGTCGTAGATCGCCATGCCTGCGCTGATCGAGCCGCCCGGCGAGTTGATGTAGAGGTGGATGTCCTTGCTGGGGTCTTCGGCGGACAGCAGCAGAATCTGCGCGCACAGCCTGTTGGCGATGTCGTCGTCGACCTGTGATCCCAGGAAGATGATGCGCTCGGACAGCAACCGCTCGTAGACGGAGTCGACGAGGTTGAAACCGGGCGATGCACCACGCATGTCAGTCACGACTGGATACCTGCTTTCTTTCAAGGCCTAACACTCACCGACACTAACCAACCAGCAGCGGCGCGCACTCCCTGGACGGGGCGCTTTCGCTCACAGCGTCACTGGGCGTCGGGTCACTGGGCGTCGGCGGTTTCCTCATCGGAGGCCTCATCTCCGGCGTCATCGGCTGCAGCCTCGTCCGTTTCGGCGGTAGCCGTCGCCGGACCCGTCCGCGAGAAGAACTCCGAGGTCTCCACCACTTCGCCGGTCGAGTCGGTGACGGTGGCGTTCTCGACGATCTCCGCCACAGCCAGCCCACGGCGCACGTCGGCGAACAAGGCAGCCAGCTGGTTGTTTTCCTGCAGCGCGGCGAGCAGCTGTTGTGGCTCCATGCCGTACTGCTGCGACATCAGGATCAGCCGCTGGGTGATGTCGTTCTGTCCGACCTGGATGTCGAGCTTGTCGGCGATCGCATCCACCAGCAGCTGAGTCTTGACGGCCTTCTCCGCGTTGGCGCGGTTCTCTTCGTCGAACTTCTCCCGGCTGCTGCCCTGCGCCTCGAGCGCCTCGGCGAACCGCTCCTCGTCGTGGTCCAGGCCGTGGATCGCGTTGTGCAGCGCCTCGTCCACCTGCGCCTGCACGATGTTGTCGGGCAGCGGCACGTCGACCTGCTCGAGCAGCGTCTCCAGCACCTTGTCCCGGATCAGTTCGGCCTGCTGTACACGCTTGAGCCGCTTCACCTGCTCGGTGAGGCTGTTCTTGAGCTCCTCGATAGTGTCGAATTCACTTGCCAGTTGGGCGAATTCGTCATCGGGCTCGGGCAGCTCGCGCTCCTTGACCGACTTGACGGTGACGGTGACCTGGGCGTCCTCGCCGGCGTGC
>JBIQHU010000175.1:0-9157 GCA_044508395.1 Mycobacterium sp.
CACGGGTACAGGAAGACGATCTCGATGTCGAAAATGATGAACAACATCGCGGTCAGGTAGTACTTGATCGGGAACCGCTGTCCCGCCGAGTGCGCACTGGCCAGCTCGGGAACCGGCTCGATGCCGCACTCGTAGGCCTCCAGTTTGCTCTGGTTGTAGCGCCTGGGGCCGACCACCAGAGCAATTCCGACCGACACGATCGCGAAGGCAGCCGCGACCGCGCCGAGGACCAGTATTGGGGTGTACAAATCCATGCCGAGCAAACGCTCCCTCGTGGGCTGTCGATGTGAGCTTACCCACACCCTAGCGGGCGTGGCGGTGAGCGCCACACGTTGGGGTTAGTATGGCTAAGATCACACTGCCGGTCTGTTCGAATACCGCCAATCGGCAAGCGCGACAAGTGGTTTCGTTTGTTTGCTATTGCACGGGTGTGCGCAGCAGCGACGCCACCGCATCAG
Organism: Mycobacterium sp.; assembly: GCA_044508395.1. Lineage (GTDB taxonomy): Bacteria > Actinomycetota > Actinomycetes > Mycobacteriales > Mycobacteriaceae > Mycobacterium. The sequence continues at coordinate 459 of JBIQHU010000175.1, forward strand.
CCAACCGGATCGGGTCGATCGGGTGCGGGACCGCGGCCTCCGCCCGAGACCAACTGGCCAGCCAAGCGTCGTCGGGTCGTCCGGTGAGCAGGAGCACGGGTGGGCAGTCGGTGATCTCGTCCTTGAGCTGTTTGGCGATTCCCATGCCGCCGGTCGGGGCCGCCTCCCCGTCGAGGATCACCAGATCGAATCCGCCCTCGTCCATCTGCCGGATCACCATCGGGCCGGTGGCGACCTCCACGTATGTCAGCTCGGGCAGGTCAGGGTGCACGCGCTTCCCGAGCGCGAGCTTCACTTGCTCTCGGGTCCTGGGATTGTCGCTGTAGACGAGGACCCGCAGCGGACGCGATGACTCGACCATGGGCCGATCGTACGGGTTAGCCCACGTGTCGGAACACGATCTCGCCGGATATCTTCACGGTGTCGGGGATCATCCCCGCCATGTTGCCGTCGACGCCGAAGTCGTTGCGGTTGATCGTCACCTCGGCCGCTAGCCGCATTCCGCCGTCGCCGACCGGTGTCACGTTGGCCTTCAAATTCAGCGGTTTGGTGGTGCCTCTGACGGTCAGCTGGGCACGCAGGTCGACGGTGTCGACGTCGACGGCGTCCGCTGCGGTGACCACCACGCTGATATCGGGGAACTTCTCGGCCTCAAAGAAATCGGCGGACCGCAGATGGTCGTCCCGCTTGCGGATACCGGTGCGCAGCGAAGCGACCTTGATGTCGAGGCGGCCGAAAACCGTTTGGGGAGCGGTGACTTGGCCGTCCCCGCTGAATTCGGTGAAGCGCACCTTGACAGGCAGCGCGCCCCAGAGGGATTTGCTTTTTGCCACGATGGTGGATTGGTCGGGCGCGACGGTCCACGCCCCGGTCGATGCCGGATCGCTGAAAAACTCGCTGAGGCTTGCCATGTGGTCTCTCCTTGTCAGGTCGTCGACTCCAGCAGAGGGGCGATCTCCGCGGGGTCGAAATATTCGTCGATTCGGGTGATAAGTCCGTTGCCGCCCACTTTGACCACAATGCAGACGCGCATAGCGATCGATCCACCGTTGCGTCCGGTCGCATGCAAGACGTGCTGCTGCATGAAACCGCCGTCGATGACGTGGCGTTCCAGGATTTCGTAGCGACGGTGGGTGGTCGTGCCGATGAACCAGTCGATCACCCGCAGCGCCCGCTCCTTGTCGCGGTCGCGGTCGGCCACCTTCCAGACGACGACGTCATCGTCCCACAATGCGGTCACCGCGGCGATGTCGCCGTTGGTGATGGCATCGAACAGCTGATCGGCGACGTCGACGATCGCCTCGGAGTCGGTGATGGACATGACCTAGATCTCCCTTGACCTGAAGTCAGGTTGAGGTAGAACCCTGGAACGCATGGATTCCGCACCAACCTTCTCCCGATTTGATGACGCCTACAAGTCCCACACCGCACCGTGGGTGATCGGCGAGCCGCAACCCGCGATCGTCGGCCTCGAACGTGCCGGCCTGGTACGCAGCAACGTGCTCGACGCCGGTTGCGGAACCGGTGAGCACACGATCCTGCTTACCCGGTTGGGCTACGACGTACTCGGCGTCGACTCCGCACCGACCGCGATCGAGCAGGCCCGTGCCAACGCCGCCGAGAAGGGGGTCGACGCTCGCTTCGAGGTCGCCGATGCGCTCAACCTCGGCGTCCAGGGGCGCTACAACACCGTCATCGACAGCGCGTTGTTTCACATCTTCGGCGACGCGGACCGGGCCGGCTATGTCGCGAGCCTGCACGCCGTGTGCACTCCCGGCGCATTGGTCCATCTGCTGGCGCTGTCCGACAAGGGTCGCGGTTTCGGCCCCGAGGTGAGCGAAACCGTCATCCGTGAGGCGTTCGGCGACGGCTGGGTCCTGGAGGCGCTCGACGAGACCACCTATCGCGGTGTTGTCCACGAACCGCACGTCGAGGCCATCGGCCTGCCGGCCGGGTCGATCGTCGACGAGCCGGCCTGGCTCGCCCGAGTCCGTCGCCTCTAACCCGCGATTTCGGCGTGCGCAGTCACGCTGAGCGAGACCCAGCACGCCCAAATCACTGGGAATCGGCATATCCGGGGTGGGCGACGTCGAGCCGCCGCCGCACGATCGTGCGCAGCGCGGCCAACACGTCGTCGGCCCGGTCGTCGAGATCGCCGGCGCGAATGGCCATCGCGAGTGCGGTCTCGTCGGCGTAGCCCAACTGCTCCAGCGCGGCGCCGACGTCGGTCGCGGGCCCGTCGAGCAGCTCTCGCTCGACGATGCGCAGCACATTCGCGGCGACGCGGGCGTGGAAGTTCACCGCTCCCGCATCGGCGGGTCGAGCGTCGGGACCCGTCGCGCCGCGCACGTCGTTGTCGAGGAAATCGGCGACCGCCGCGACCAGCTCGGCCGCCGTCGGCCGCCCGTACAGCCCGCTCATCGCGGCCCACCCCCCGTCAGCAGATCCAGCACATCCCACTCGGTTTCGGCGACGCGGCGACCGATCGCGGCCAGCTCCACCGACGGCGATGCGCCCGACAGATGCCGTTCGGCCTGGAATCGGCAGATGACACCCCAGCGCAGCGTCGCCACGGTCAGCCACCAGCGGAAGGCCTCTCGATCCAGCTGGGTCCCGGCGGCCGCTTCGTAGGCGGCGAGGAAGCTTTCGACGCTGCCCAACCCGCCCGCACCCATGTCCTCGGGCGCGCCGAAGCGCCAGGCGCGGATGCAGAACCAGGCCAGGTCCTCGTACACCTCGCCGGTGTGCACCAGCTCCCAGTCCAGGACGGCTGCCAATCCGTTCTCGTCGACAATCAGGTTGCCCATCCGGAAATCGCCGTGCACCAGCACGTGCGGTGACGGCGGCGGGCGATTCGCGGACAGCCAGCGGAAGGCCCATTCGAACGTCGCTGTGGTGTCGCCCATTTCGTCGAGCCGGTCGCGCCACTCGCTGAGCTGGTCGGACCCGGCCAGGCCCACGCCCGTCGGGTCGGCGCGGTGGATCGCCGCCAACGCTTCGGCGCACTGGCGCAGCAACCGTTCCCGGCCGGCGTCGTCGAGCGTGCGGTAGATCCGCCGCACGATCGTCTCACCGGCGATCGCATCGCAGATCAGGTACGGATTGCCCAGCACCGCAGAGGAATTGTCGGCCGTCACGATGTGGGGGACCGGGGCGCCCGCGGCGGCGGCGCGCTGCTGCACCGCCGCCTCGAGCTCCATGCTCGCGTGGATATCGTCGGGCGGACCGGTGCGCAGAATCAACGCCCGCCGCTCAGAGGTGACGGCGTCGAACGCCCACGTGGTCCTGCTGGCCCCACCGGTCAACGCGCGCAGGTTCTCGACGACGACTTCGCCCAACTCCGCGCGCAGCGCAGCCTCGAGCTGATCCTTCACTTGCGCCCGAATCCGAAGAGCCGCTGCGCCACCCGCCGGATCTGGATCTCCTCGGCGCCCTCGGTGATCCGGTAGCGGCGGTGGTGGCGGTAGATGTGTTCCATCGGCTCGTGCCGGCTGTAGCCGACACCGCCCAACACCTGCATGGCACGGTCGGCGGCTTCACACACCAACCGATTGGCGCGATAGTTCGCCATCGACACCTTGTCTGAGACCTCCATGTGGTGATTGCGATCGAGTTCGGATGCCGCATACCGCACCAGCAGTCGCACCATCTGCGCCTCGGTCTGCAACTCCACCAGCGGCCATTGCACGGCCTGGTTCACCGACAGCGGCTTGCCGAACACGATCCGTTCGTTGGCATATTCGACGGCGCGGTCGATGCAGTGCTGCGCGGCGCCCAGGCTGCTGGCCGCCTGGCGAATCCGGTTCTCGTGCAGGAACGTCTGGCCCACCTCGAGGCCGCGGTCCACCTCGCCGAGCACGGCGTCGGAGGGCACCCGAACGTCCTTCAGTTCGACCTCGCCGTGGTCGGTCGGCATGTTGAAGGTCCACCAGTAGTAGGGGACCGTGAAGCCGGGGGCGTCGGTCGGCACCAGGAACGCGGTGATGCCGCGGGCCTGGCCCGGTTCGCCGGAGGTGCGGGCGAACACGAGGTCATGGGTGGCCCGATGCACGCCTGTGTTGAACCGCTTGGCGCCGTTGATGACCCACTCGTCGCCGTCCAGTACCGCGGTGGTCTCCAGCCAGGTCGCATCCGATCCGTGGTCGGGCTCGGTCAACCCGAACGCCATCGACCGCTCACCGGTGATCAGCGCCTCGGTCCACTCCTTCTTCTGCTCCTCGGTGCCGAACCGGTCCATCATGATGACCTGCGGGAAGTTCCCGACGATCGACGATTCGTCCTGCAGATCGTTGTGCAGTCCGAGTCCCTTGTGCGCCAGATGTTCCCGGATGACCGCCATCTCGATGTTGGTGCCGTCCCGGCCGCCGAACTGTGACGGCAGGCCGTACCGCAGCCAGCCCGCCGCATCGGCGCGCCTGCGCATCTCGCCGAGCAGGTCCTCCCACTCCCGCCGTGGGATGCCGCCGTTCTCCCAGTCGGTGCGCGCGTGCTCACGGCGATGGTCGAAGTACTGCATGTTCCCGCGTTCCAGCGGCTTGATCTCCGCTTCGATGAACGCGTCCATCTCGTCGAGCAGGCCAGGAAGGTGGTCCGGCAGGGTGAAATCCACGTTGACTCCTTTTGACGTACTTGCTCAGAACCCGTACAGCGTCTTCTTCCAGATCCTCGACAGTGTGGCGATCGCGTCCTCGTCTCCGATCTCGAGGCCGAGACCGGACGTGCCGACGAAGACGGTGGTGAAGTTCTCGAACAGCAGCGCGATCGCCGCCGCGGTGTGCTCGGGATTCAGTTCGCCACCGTAGCCCTGTTCCTGGGCTCGGCGCACGGAGGCCGCGAAGATGTCCATGCCGAAGCGGCGGAACTCGTTCTGCACAGCGGCGAAACGCGGCTGTGTCGCGGCGAGCTGGGCGACCGCGATCATGATGCCGATGTTCTGCTTGAAGATGTTCCAGTAGCCGGTCACCACGCCGTGGAAGAACGCGTCATCCTCGGGCGATGCGGGCAGGTCGACGCTCAGGCCCGACGGCGCGACCACGTCGTGCAGAAAGGATTGTGCGAGTGCCGCCAGTAGATCTTCTTTGTCGGCGAAGTAGCGGTAGAACACCGCGGGTGACTTGCCTGCCGCCGACGTGATGTCGCTCAGCGTGGTGCCGTGAAAACCTCGCTCGGCGAACAGCTTACGGGCGGCCTGCTCGATGGCCTCCCGGGTTTGGCGGCCCTTGGCGCCCAGCGTCGCCGGGTCGCTCTTCATGCTCACGTCGGCGGCCAACGGCTAGGAGTCGAGATTCCGGTCGCCGGCCCGCAGCAGCGAGCTCGGTAGGTCGTGTCCGACGGCGTTCTGTGCGACGCGCGCGGCGGCGATGGCTGCCTGCAGGTCGACGTCGACGCCAACTCCGCTGTCGCGCAACAGGTAGACCAGGTCTTCCATCGCGATGTTGCCGCTGGCACCGGGGGCGAACGGGCAGCCGCCGAGCCCGCCAACCGAGGCGTCGAGCCGGGTGACGCCGGCGACGACCGCGGCGTAGGCGCTGGCCAGACCGGCGCCACGAGTGTTGTGGAAGTGCGCCCCCAGCGGAATGTCCCCGATCCGCGGGCGAACGAGTGCGACCAGATCGCTGACCCGCCGGGGGGTGGTGGTGCCGATGGTGTCGGCGATCGCCAGGCGATCGACGTCGTTGTCACAGGCCGCCGCAACGATGTCGAGCACGCGTTGCGGGGGTGTCGGGCCGTCGAAGGGGCAGTCCCACGCGGTGGCGATGATGACCTCGACGGTGACGCCGCTGTCGTGGGCGATCGCGACGATCTCGGGGATCTGCGCGGTCGCCTCCGCGGTGGAACGGCCGACGTTGGAGCGGCTGTGGCCGTCCGCGGCCGACACCACGTACTCGATCGATCGCAAACCCGCGGCGATCGCCCGTTTGGCCCCGTTCGGACTGGCCACCAATGCCGAGAATTCGATGTCGGGAAAGTTGTGCAGTTCGGTGGCGAGGTCGGCCGCGTCCGCCAGCGCGGGCACCTTCGACGGCGAGACGAAGGCCGTCGCCTCCATCTCCTTCACGCCGGTGGCGGCGATGGCGGCGAGCAGTTCGAGCTTGGCCGACAAGGGAATCGGATCCTCGATCTGGAGTCCGTCGCGCAGTGAGACGTCGCGAATGTCGACGTGTGCCGGTAGTGCGCTCATAGCACACCCTCCTCCCGCAGCTGGGCGAGCTCGGCATCGCTGCGGCCGAGCAGGCCGCCGTAGATTTCCTCGTTGTGCTGGCCGGGCTTGGCTGGGCCGGCGTTGCGGATGGTCCCCGGCGTCTCCGACAGCACCGGTACGACGCCGGGCCCCTTGACGTTTCGTCCGACACGTTCGTCCCAGTGGTCGGCGATCATCCCGCGGGCCAGCAGTTGTGGATCCTCGACGACCTCGGCGACGGTGTTGATCGGCCCGCTGATCACCCCGGCCTCCGAGAGGGTGGCGATGATGTCGGCGGGCTGACGGGTACCGGCCCAGTCGCCGATGATCTTGTCGAGCTCATCCTGATTGCGGCCGCGCGCAACATGGTTGACGAATCGTTCGTCGGTGGCGAGCTCGGGCTGTCCCATCGCGGCGCACAGCCTGCGGAACACGGTGTCCTGATTGGCCGCGATGACGACCCAGCTGCCGTCCGCGGTGGGGTAGATGTTCGACGGGGCGATGCCCTCGAGGCGGGTGCCGGAGGGTCCGCGGACCACGCCGCCGACGTCATAGTCCGGAATGGTGGATTCCTGTACGGCCAAACAGGATTCGGTGAGCGCCGCATCGACCACCTGCCCCTCGCCGGTGACGGTGCGCCGGTACAGCGCGGCCAGTGCGCCCTGCGCGGCGAACATCCCAGCCAGGCTGTCGCCCAGCGACAGCGCGAGGCGTGGGGGCGGACCACCGGGAAACCCGTTCATGTGCCGCAGGCCGCTGGCCGCCTCGGCGACTGACGCGTAACCGGCCTTGTGCGCCTCCGGCCCGGTCTGTCCGTATCCGGAGACCCGCACCAGGATGATGCCCTTGTTGCGGCCACGTAGTACGTCGTAGCGGAGGTTCCACTTCTCCAGCGTCCCGGGCCGGAAGTTCTCGACGATGATGTCCGAGCGCTCGACGAGGTCGAGGAATAGTTCGCGTCCCGCGGCCTCGCGCAGGTTCAGCGTGACGGCTTTCTTGTTGCGCGCGTGTACGGTCCAGAAGAAGTGGTGGCCGTCGAGTTCGGCCTGCCCCCAAGTGCGCAGCGGGTCGGGTGCACCCGGCGGCTCGATCTTGATGACCTCGGCCCCCATGTCGCCGAGGAGTCGACCCGCGAACGGTCCCGAGATCAGCGTGCCGACCTCGATGACCCGGATGCCGTCAAGTGGGCCCGTGACGCTCATTTGGAGAACTCGTGCCTGTGCAGCCAGTCGGTGCAGATGTCGACGGCCTGGCGGAGCGTTCCGCGCTGCTCCGGTCCGGAGTAGTAGTGGTTGGCTCCCGGGATTTCGTACATCTCCTTGTCAGGATGCCCGATCGCGCTGAACAGCCGCTGTGTGTGGCTGGGTGTGCAGGCGTCATCGGCGAGGTTGCCGATGACCAGTGCCGGCACCGCGATGTCCGGGCCGCACTTGACGGCGTCGCCGTTGGCGTCGTCGTAGCTCCACTGCGACAGCCAACTGCGCAGCGTGCAGAACCGGGCCAGCCCGACGGGGCTGTTGTTCACCACCTGTGGATCGCCCAGATAGCACTGCCCCGGGGTTCGATCGTTCGGATCGACGGTCGGATCGAGCCACCGCGGGTCGGCCATCGTGCCGTGCACGACGAACGCGAACTCGTCATCAGGTCGGCCCTGGGCCTTCAGTTCAGCCAGTTTCTCCTTGACCCACTTGGTGATTCGGCGATTGCGTGCGATCTGCGCCGCACGGTAGCGGTCAAGGAACTCGGGCGTATACGGCGGCTGGTTCGGGTTGTCCGGGTTGTACAGATCGAACTCCGGGTCGCGCTTGGAGGGGTCGGCCTCGTCGAGAATCGAGGCGTCGAGCCACTCGGTCAGCGTGCCGTGGCGGCTGATATGCGCCGCCAGCAGCATGATCCCGTCGGCGGGGATCAGGCCGAGCTTGGTGAGGTCCGGACCGTCACCCGACGGGCTGGCCGTCACGGTCGGGTGCTGGGCCTGCTGCTGGTAGAACACCGACAGCGAGCCGCCGCCGCTCCAGCCCGCGAGCACCACCTTCTCGTAGCCCAGCCGGTTCCTCGCGTCCTTGATGCATTCGCCGAGGTCTTCGACCACTTTCTCCATCAACAGCGCGGAGTCGGTTCCGCGGAAACGACTGTTGCAGTAGATGACATGATGTCCCGCGCGCGCCAGCGCATTCATCATCGGCAGGTACGCGCCGCCGCCGATGGGATGCATGAACACCAGCACGGTGTCGGATGGCTTGTCCTTCGGCCGTAACAGGTGGCTTTCGAGGACGACGAGCTCGGCGACGCCGCCGTATACGTCGCGAACACCCGAATTATTCTTATACGCCACGAGATACGGGATGCGGTCGTACTCGTGCTTCACAGCGGTGGTCATCGGTGCTCTCGTTTCTTCGCGCGAGCGTCCCCTGCCCTCCGGGCGTGGGCCCACATCAATGCTGTCCCAGGTCGTTCGCCAGAACCTCTTGGGACGGAATCAACCTACGTCGCGTGTCGATGGCGATCACCGACCAGT
>JBIQHU010000176.1:0-9135 GCA_044508395.1 Mycobacterium sp.
ACAAGCCCCGCTCGGCAGCCTCCGCGTGCGCTCCGGTATGAAAGGCCACCAAGGAAGCGACCAGCTCCCCGAAACCCGCCGATCGCACGAACTCCGCTCCATCAAGGGGATGAAAACCGGTCCGGCGCACCGACGGTGCGTAACCGATATCGTGCAACCACCCCGCCGCGACCAGACAGTCCGCCGTTTGAGCATCGAAACGCCGGCTCAACCGCTCGGCAGTCGTCGCGACCCCCCGGACATGCGCCAACCGCCGCGGCTGCTCAGCCAGCCGCGCCTCGGCCTCGCGCCGTGCACGCTGCGCCAAAACTACGCTCACAACCGCCAGCCTACGAGCCCCAGCACCATGCCGCAGCCCCGTCGCGGCTGATGGCGCAGATCCTGGACACCCGCGACCCGCAGGAACCGGCGGCCACCAGCAGGCTTCGCTACGCTCGCTCTGCTCCCGTCCGCTGGCGCTCCCGTCCGCGCCGCTCCCTGCGCTCCGCCCTCCGTCCGCCGCCACGCATGCATGCACCCACGACCGGCGCCGGAACTAAGTCGCAGGCCACAGCGCTGGCATCACGACGAGGCGCAGCTGCCCTCGCTGCTCGCCGCATCGAGACGCCGCGAGCGGCAGGCCGGACCAATAGCCTGACCGTCGCTGACCTGCGATGTGAGAACTTTCTTTACTGGTATCGAGACACCTGCTCGATACAGCGGCGAAGGCGTACCGCCGCTAACAGGAAGAAGTGCAGGTCACGTTCAAGAGTTTGGAGTTCCACGTGGTCGGCGTGCCGCTTGTTGAAGCGTCGGTCGATGCGTCCTGATTGGAGCGCCACGGCGTTGATCCAGTTGGTTGCCTCGGTGCGAAGACGCTCGACAATGACGCCCTCTGATGGGGCATTGCGTTGACGTTCCGTTGCCCTCATTCTGTCCCTGCTGTGTGATCCATGGGGTGCGTTACACCGGGGAGGAAGTGGTGTCGGGGGCCGCTGGCCGCGTGCGGCAGAGCGATGAGGTGTGTGCCCGAAACCGCGGAGTCCGGTTGTTGGAGGTGGCTTCCGATCAGGTTGACGAGTGTGGCTGCGACCGCTACGAGGTCGGCTGCCGAGCCGTGGAATGTGGGGACCGAGCAGCCCCTGGTTGGTATAAGTTCGTCATCGCTGGGTTCTTGCCACAGCGTGTGGTAGAGCTCAAGTCCGCTGTCGCCCTGGATTGTTCGGCCAGCGTCTTGATCGATGCTGGAAACTGTCGCTGTTGCGCTTGCGGCGCACAGCACGGCTAGGCCGAGCGTGCCAGAGCGAGCGTCTGTGGCGACCTGAGCGATCAATGCCTTTCGCGTCGGCGCAGTTGCCAACGCATCGAGACAGCTCGTGATGCCGTTGTTCACTGTGGCGTCGATGATGAGATCCGCTGCCAGGCATGACGTGTGGTCTTCTGGGAGGTGCCCTTCTGCGACGGTGACCGTCAGGTCATCACGGATCGCGCGGAGCCGTCCAGCGAGTGCCTCGGCTTTGGAACGGCCAATGTCGTCTTCGACGTAGTTTTGTCGGACGAGCAAGCCGCCGGTGACGATGCCAGGGTCGCACACGGTGATCTCCGATGCTCCTGCGCGAGCGATGAATTCGGCGATCCATGATCCGAGCCCGCCGCAGCCCCAGATGTGGACAGTCTTTCGTTGAAATCCGTTCACGGGGCGGCCGTCGTCGCGGCGGGTTGTCACTTCGGGTCGTTCGTCGGACATCCTGCACCACTCAATCGGGATTTCAGTGTTGATCTTCGCGGGGTCGAGAACAACCCCCACACCCCGTTGCTGCGCGACCTCGCGGAGCGCATTCGCCGTTGGGGTGGGGAGCCGTCCGCCCAAGAGGTGGGGTGGGCCTCCAGCGGGGTGCGGCACGGCGAGGACGAAGTATTGCTCGGCGTCGTGGTGATTTCGTAACGCACTCGCCAGGAGGGCGGTGAGGAACGCCGGCGATTGCGGTGCGATCCGGGGAGCCCGTCCTTCGAGGCGGTCAAGGTAGGGGTCGTCCAGGAGAGCAAGCAGTAGCGCGAATGTGGATGCGGCACCGAACGGCAGCGCGGTGGCCAGGGTAATTACCGGTACGCGATGCCCGGCAGCTCCAGGCGAGTACGTCAGGTCGTATCGGTGCGTTGACCGGGCGATCAGGTGAGCCGTTTGGTGGCGCTTCGCCGGTCCGGGTTCTCGGGTAACGATCGTCGGTGTGTCATGTGCCTGATGCGGCACTCCGCCAACAGCGTGGTACATGGCGGTGGCGGCGTCGAAGTTTCCGGCGGCCGCGTCGACGAGCCAGTCCCAAAGGCGGGTGAGTAGGCCGGCCACACCAAGCGTCGGCTGCCATTCCCGTGAAGGATCCAAATAGATGCATAGTCGTTGACCCGCGAGCACATGGGGGTAGCCGAGAAACCGAGTGTGATCAACGTCGATAGCCGGTAGCGAGTACGAAGAGGGGCGAAGCTGAAGGATGAACTCCTCGGTCTCTTGAAGTTGCAGGCCACCCGGATGATGCGGGATGGCGGCCGTGCGTAGCGAGATGCGGAGCGACGCCTCGCCGCTAGCGTCGAGCGTGGGTCTTCCTCGGACCTGGATTTCGTTGGGACGTTGTTGCGCTAGCGCTTTGAGTTCGGCGAGGAGATGCTTCTGCCAGCCCGTCAGCGTGGGCTGGTGGCGTCTGGTCACCCTGCCCGACCAGAGCGCCCCACTGTTGAGTCCGCGGCAGAGGTGGCTGCTGGAAACTTCGCGCTAGCGGTTGTTGTGGCCGGCGCCTTGAATCCGTCGCCGAAGATGTTCTGCCACAGCTGGACACTGCGGTCTTTGTCTTTCTCCTCGTAGGCCGCTTCGATGTCGGCGGCATGCACGTGGATTCGGTCACGGAAGTAGCTGTAGGTCGCCTGAGCGCTCTCGGGGTCTGGTCCCCACCGGTGGTCGAACGTCACGCCGGAACCGGACGGGTCGGCGATGGAGGGCTTGATCGGGTTCGCTTGCAACCAGGTGTCGAGGTCTTGCACGACATGAAGAAGAGTTGTGGGGACGTTGCTGTAGTAACTCGGGTCCAGGAGCTTGCGCAAGTCTGTTACCTGCTCCCCCAGCATGGTGGTCAGCAGGACTGAACGTGTGCCGGTGAACGAATTCTTGTGATCACGAAGGTATTTCATGAGTCTGATCACTTTGCGTAAGTTCCCGCTGGCGATAGAGTCCTGTTTCTTCATCCAATCGGTGAAACCCTGCGGGTTCGTCAGCTCCCACTCGTTGTCGTCGCGGTTGACGATGACCTCTCGACCGTCGGCCAGGTTGAGGTGAGGGACGATGTCGACGTGCATGGAGTTGGCGTAGACGAGCCGCGCGCAGCGGCACTTACGTGAGTGCGGCATGGTGCCGTAGGTGCTGTGCCGATGCAGGGCTGCGTAGACCTCATCGATGTAGGTCTTGGGGTTGTCGGCCCAGTCCGGGTTCTGGCTCATGTCGAGCATGAAGTCGGCGTCGAACTCGTTGTCACCGACGGGGTTGATGATCGTGCGGTGTGCCCAGGAGCCTTGCGGCGTCTTGCCGGTGATCAGCGCACCGATTTCGACGTCGGCTTTGAGTGCCTTGTAGATGGCTTCGACGCGCTGGTTGAGTAGGTCCAGTTTGAACTGGCTGAGATTGACCGTGTCTTTCAGCAAGACGTTGAAGTGGTCAGCGAGTTGCATTGGGGGCCTCCGTGTGTGAAATGCTGCCCGGATCGTCGCGGTGTCGGCGTCCGTTCACCGGTGTGTATGCGGGCGCCTGGTGGTCAGCGAATTTCGCGGTGTAGCTAGGGCTGAGTTCTCGGCTGACTGAGGCAGCGAGGCCGGCCACGTCCTTTGGGTCCGCCGAGTCCAGTGCGTAGAGGCCGCCGGGCACTAGAGCGTCGAAGCGCGTGTAGTTGGATTTGCCGATCAAGTGTTCGGCGAGGCCCTGTCCGCCACGGCTGCTGGCGTTAAGGATCAGCGGGGCAATCGGTCTTGCCCAGTGTAAGAGTCCGCCGCGGTCCAAGCGCTTGGGGTGATCGGTCAGCTGATCAATGGTGCCGACGTTGAGGACGGTAATCGCGTCGAGAGGAACACCGAGCATGCTGACGGCCTCGGCGATCGCGACGACAGCCGGGTTGTTGGCCCATACTCCGCCGTCAATGAGCCTGTGTCCGTCGACGTACGCCGCGGGGAAGTACAGCGGCGCCGCCGAGGTCGCCAGTGCAACGTCCACCATCGGTATGCGCCAGTCGCGGGTCAGCCGTGTGTGGTGCGGAGTCTTGAAGATGTGCACGGCCCCGCGTTGTACATCCCACGCGGGAATGACGAGTCGCTTCGTGCTGTCGCCAAGGAGTCGGGCTCCGAGGACGCCGGTCAACGCTTGCCGCAGCGCCTCTGCGTCATAGATGGGCGATCTCAGCTGCCGTGGTCGGCGCCATCCTCGCCGCCTCGACGCCGGAAAGACTTTCTCGACCAGTTCTTCGTAGTGGGAGACAATCTCCTTCGGCGTGAGGCCCGCACCGAGACCCAGTGCGACGATGCCGCCCGCCGACGTGCCAGCAATGAGGTCGAAGGAATCGGTGATCCTAACGCCCAGATCCTGCTCCAGACGTGCAAGCACATGCGCAGTGAACAACGCCTTGGCGCCCCCTCCATCGAGAGCGAGGACCTGGAAGCGCTCGGGGCGCGGGCCAGCCGCCTCGCGCTCGGCTGCTGGATAGACCTGCGCGGCGAATTCGCCAGGTCCCGGCGAGGACGTACCATTATCAAGGTTGGCAGGCGTCGCGGGAACTACATCCATGTAACTAGACTACGCCGCTCCGCCGACAACGACCTAGCCGTTATTGCCACCGGCGTGGGGACCCGCGCAGCCAGCAGCCATGTCAATGCTCCGGCTCAGCATTTGCCGGCTCCGTCGAGACCGAAACCGTTTCGCTCGGCGTAGCCGCACGGAAACGAACGACTGTCTGCTGGTGCGTCATCGCGACACGATGGCGACATGGCGCCGGAGCAGCGCCCGCACTCTGGCCGGCACCCTCGTCGGCGGACTGGAGATCATCTGCGCTGCCACACGCGCAGCGTCGCCGCGCTCGCCGGCCTTTGTGATCTTGGGGTCGCCCAGGCGCCACGGCGAAGCGTGGTAATCGGGTTGTGACGCGACGATCTCCAGTAGTGTCTCGATATCCTGGAGGTCACGTTCGGAGTCGCGAACGGTACGTGCCAGCATCTTCAACACGAATGCTGCCTCGACGTCGGGAACCGGAATTTCGAACTCAACCGTGTCGCCGTCGGTGAGTCGGGCTGTGACGGCGACTTCGATCGGCGGTAGGGCGAGCGCCAACCGCAGCCCTGGCGCTCCGTCGAAGGCTCGTTCGCCGATGATCCGCTTGCCTGGTTTGGCTGCGGTGGGAACTAAGAGGTCGACCGCTTGCTCACCCCGCTCGTAGCGGTTGCCGCACTCAGCGGTGTACCCCAGTGCGGTGAGTCGATCGTGGAGGTTCCCGGTGGACGCCACGTTGACGTCGATCCCGGTGTCTGCGTCGGAGGTCAGTCGCGGTATGCCCGACACGTTGTAGACGTGCCGCAGCAGTCGCACCATGTGACCGCCGATGACGCGGTACTCGATGTCGGCAGTGACTGCGGCCACGTCACGCAGTGCACGCATTCCGTTGTCGTCGGCCACCGCAGTGCAGGCGATTTGCACCGATGCTGTTCCGGTCACCGGTGCACGATCCAGTCGCTGAGATGCTGCGGTGCACCGTCGCCAAGATCGGCACCGCCGCTGAGGTCCTGAAGCGCAATCACTGGATCCACAGTGATGATGTCGGAACGCTGCGTATCACGAACCCGCCGCCACCAGGCCGCGGTCGTCCAGACGGTCGGGTCGGCGGGAACCCGCACAGTCAAGGTCGCTTCCTCGGCGGTGGCCTCCACCAAACCGAACTCGGAGAGGTCGACCAGTTCTTTGGCATAGACCAGACCTCTGGTTGGTACCTGCCACGGTCGCAGGACGTCGGCGGCGACCTCGCCGCCAGCAAGGATCGGCACGGTGAGCTCGGCGCCGAGTCGGGTCGCACTGCGCACCTGCTCCACTACCGGATCCATTCCATACCAGTACGTTTCGACAAGTCCGCTGTCCGCAGGTACCAATGCCAGTTTCACCAGGAGCTCCCGGCGCGCAGCCTCGGTCATCGGCGTGTCCGGCAGCGGATCCTTCTCGGTCATTTTGGACACCGCCTGCTGGCTAACTCCGATGGCCGCGGCAATGTCGCGTTGGCGGAGGTGACCGCGCGTAAGCACACAGACCCGTTCAGCCGCCCGCCGCCGCCAGCTGCGCTCGCTGGCGGCGCGGGGCGGCCGTCCTGGTGTTGGCGTTCGGTAGGTTCGCCCGGAGAGCACCAGTTCGCCGGTGCTGCCGACGCTGAGATCCACGTCAGCCTGAGCCAGGAGCGCTGAACGTGCCTCATCTGAGATGGTCTCGCACACCACGAATACGCGGCGGCCTGGATGGCGGCGCACACGACTAAGGACTGCGGCCGGAGATGGCACACGTTCTGCCAGAACCAGGTCCGCTACTACGGCGCGGCCATCGATTCGGTATGTGATGCTGTGTGCATCACCAGTCACCATCCGCACGCCTGCGTCGACCAAGCGGGCAGGAATCGAAGCAGAGAGCACGTCTGTTACTCTACTCAGTGACTACTTGTCAAACAACCTATTGTCGATAAATAGCGTTCTGGTTGTTTGACTTCGACCAACCAGTGGCGTACAAACCGTCCATTGATCCGTCATACGCTGGTGGAGTTTAACGGGCCTAGCGTCGAGGAACCTGAGCAGATAGAGCTACTCTGACGTTTTCGCGGCGACGCCGGTAGCCCAGGCATCGCTGACAGCCGCTGACTCTTAATCAGCGGGTCTGGGGTTCGAAACCCTGACGGCGCACCATGCAAACGCAATGCTCAGGCAGGGTTGTTGTCGTTTCGGAGTGTTTGCTGCCTGTGACAGATGTGACCGATGTGACCGAAAGGTCTCCATATTGTCCCCGCGCTGCGGAAGCAGACCCACCACAGCAAACGGCGCGTCGGCGTGACATGTGAGACCGCCGTCCTAAGGTCGTGCCGTGTCTAATATGCCTCCCGACCCCGATGCATCTGACTCACGCGAGGACGGTGCACCTACCAAAGAGGCCTGTGCCAAGCTCTATCAGGAAGTGGGTCTGCTGCACGATCAGGTGACAATTTCGGTCACGCGGCCTGACTGGCCGTCGTGGTCATGATGGCTTCGTATTCGACGGGGGTCAACCGGCCGAGGGCGCCTTGGCGGCGACGTCGGTGGTAGGTGCGTTCGATCCAAGTGACGATGGCGATCCGCAGCTCCTCTCGGGTGGCCCAGCGGCGGCGGTCGAGGACGTTCTTCTGCAGCAGGCTGAAGAAGCTCTCCATCGCCGCGTTGTCGCCGGCCGCGCCGACACGTCCCATTGAGCCGACCATGCCGTGATGGTGCAGGGCCTGGACGAACTTTCGACTTCGAAACTGCGACCCTCTGTCCGTGTGAACCACGCAGCCGGCGACCACCCCACGGCGGCCGACCGCGTTGCGCAGCGCGGCGGTCGCCAGGCGTGACTTCATTCGGGAGTCGATCGAATAACCCACGATGCGGTTGGAGAATGCATCCTTGATCGCGCAGAGGTAGAGCTTGCCCTCGCCGGTATAATGCTCAGTTATGTCGCTGAGCCACAACATGTTTGGCGTTTCAGCGGTGAAGTCGCGCTGGACCAGATCGTCGTGCACCGGCGGTCCTGGTTTGCCGTTCTTGCCGCGCTTCTTGCCGAACACGCTCCACAACTGCTGCTGTGAGCAGATGCGCCAGGCGGTGCGCTCGGCCATCGGCTCGCCGGCCTCACGGGCCTCCTCGACGAGGTAGCGGTAGCCGAACTCGGGGTCCTCGCCGTGCGCGTCGAACAGGGCGTTGGCGCGGTATGCCTCGACGAGTTCGGCATTGGTGATGGGATTTGCCCGCCAGCGGTAGTAGGGCTGGCGGGCGAGCTTGAGTACCCGGCGCGTCACCGCGACGGGAATCCCGTCGGCGGCGAGCTCACTTACGAGCGGGTAGACCCTTTTCCCGGCAGATTGGCCTGCGACAAGTACGCCGCTGCCCGCCGTAAGACTTCATTCTCTTGTTCCAACAACCGATTTCGGCGTCGTAGCTCGCGCAGATCAGCGGAGTCATTGGTGCTCTTACCTGGCTTGGCGCCCTCGTCGACGTCGGCTTGGCGCATCCACTTGGTCAACGTCATCGGGTGCACGCCGAAATCGGTGGCGATCTGCTCGATCGTCACCCCGTCGTCGCGGTTACGGGCAACGCGGACGACGTCGTCGCGAAATTCACGGGGGTAGGGCCTAGGCACACTGACATCCTTCCAGCCCGCCCGCTTTGGGCAAGCCAACTCAGATGTCACCTATTGGTGCAGCAGACCCGATGATCGTGGGCTGGCGGGTAGCGTCGCACATGCGTACCACCATGGTGCTGGATGCGTTGGAGATGGCTCGTTGGTCACGCGGAAACACATTGCCGGGCTTGACATGTCACTCCGATGCCGGATCGCAATTCACCTCTATCCGCTATGGCGAACGGCTCGCCGAGATCGGAGCGGTCCGCTCGATCGGCACGATCGGAGACAGCTACGATAATGCCCTGGAGACGGTGAACGGCTACTACAAGGCGGAGCTGATCTACGGGCCAGTCCGCACCAGGCCGTGGAAGACCGTCGAGGACGTCGAACTCGCGACCCTGAGCTGGGTGTACTGGCACAACACCAGCCGCTTACACAGCTACCTTAATGACATCCCACCCACCGAGTTCGAAGCCGCGTTCCACGATGCACATGGGACCGACCAACCCCTGGCCGGAATCCAATAACCCGAGCCTCCGGGAAAGTCAGGGCGATTCAATCAAGTAGCTAGAGTCCGATACGTTTGGCGATGACCTCGTTCATGATTTCGTTGGTGCCGCCGCCTATTCCGAGAATTCGGCAATCTCGATAGTGTCTCTCGATCTCAGACTCACGCATGTAGCCCATCCCACCGAAGATCTGAACCGCCTCATTGACCACGTAGTCGCACGCATACACAGCGGTGTTCT
>JBIQHU010000177.1:0-9127 GCA_044508395.1 Mycobacterium sp.
GTTCTCCACGTGCAGTAACGCTTGATGCATGATGGCGGGGAATCTGGTTTGCAGCTCGCCCAGCTCGTTGAGGTGGAGAAAGCCGGCGGTTCCGAAGACATCGGCCAGTCGGCCGGTATGCAGAAGATCTCCGACCGCCAAACACACCGTGCCGACGCCACGCACGAAAAGTTCGTCCAAGGCGTGGCTGGTGTCCTGCGCGGCGTATGCCCCTTCGTATCCTTGGTCGAAGGGAAAGCCGTCGGTGATGACGACCAGCAGTCGACGCCGGGTCCCCGCATCACGGATCTGATCGCCGGCGAATCTGATCGCCGCACCCATCCGGGTGAAGCCGCTGGGCCTTAACCGGCAGAGGTCCTCTCTCGCAGCAAGATCGAATCGTCCGGTATAGGCCTTGATGGGGGTGATCTCGACCCGCGAACGCCCGAACGAGCGGAAGGCCGCGGCAGCCGTACGGTCCCCTTGGCGCTGCATCGAATCCAGGAGTACCGCCGTGGCCGACCGGTGAAGTTCAGCCACCGAACGCGCCCCAGGGCGGCAACGCGCCAGCGACCCCGACATGTCGATCAGCACGAACACCCCGATTGGGGTGCGGCGGCGCAGATGCATCGAGTAGATCCGTTCGTCGGGCGTGTGACCGCTCAAAGTGTCGATGCGGGCCCTGACCGCAGCATCCAGATCGATCGAGTCACCGTCGAGCTGACCGTTGACGCGAGCGTGGTCGAGTCGAACGCGGGACAGTGCGGCACCCATCTTCACATCCTGCAGTGCCGCCGCACTCGATCCCTGTACGCTTACTTCAACCACCGTGCACCAGTCCGGGCGTAAACGCCTTGCGTGACAATCCCATTCAGGATATCGCTTCCGGGTACCGCCAGCGCGGTCGAGGATTCCCGATGTGTCCGGCGCCGCATCGGCAATCCGAATGCTGGCACCGACGCGGCCGCTGCGAACCTCGCGGAGCCGGTGAAGGTCAGCGGGAACGCCTTGTCCGGTGGAGCGACCGCGGCGCGCCGCACGCTTCCAACCACGCCGTCGCCGTCCGACCTGAGTTCCGTTGTCGTCGTTGGAGGTCTGCTCTTCGGGGTCCCGGTCGGCGCCGGTCAGCGCGGTCGATGAGATGTTGCCGTTGCGCACTGATGCGAGTACGGCCTTCGGGTGTATCACCCCCCATTCCGGGGGTGGCGAACTCAACGGATGCCGGCTGCGGGCGTAGCTCAGTGACTCACGCGGGCTATCGGTGTGGACGGTGACGACGGGCCGGTCCCAGCCGTGACTCGGCAGCCTGTCGGCGTGGGCGATCAAGGCGCGGGCGACCTCCAGTCGCAAGTATCGCGACCGCACGCGACGACTTCGTGGCAAAGCCCGCAACAGGGCGGGTTGCAGCGCTCCAGCCGCGACGAGCAACGCCTGGATTACGACGGTGGTTCGCGCAGCGTCGACGTGGGAGCGACTGAGCAGAATGTGCCGTCCGTCCGTCCTGGCGCCTGCGTCCGTCGTGACCCACCGCACCTCCATGGGATGCCCGGCTATCGCCGATGCCAGCGCCGACAGGCGCCGCAGTGATGGGTCCGGCGCATTCACGGGCCGTAGGTTTCGGCAAGTTCGGCCAGCCCTTCAGCGGCTGCGTCGTCATCCGTGAGCGGGACGCAGACGGCCCGCAACGCCGTCTCGGCGCTCACGCCGGCGACCATGAGTTTTGCCGCGGCTACCAGAACACGCGTGGAGGCCACCTCGGTGAGCCCGTCGAGGCGTGAGCGGCGCACCGCGGTACCGAACTCGACCAAGCGCGCAGCGCGTTCGGCGTCGAGCCCGGATTCAGTCCTGACTACCTCGATTTCGATGGCGGGCGGCGGAAAACCCAACTCGATGCCGATGAATCGCTGCCGAGTGGAGGCTTTGAGATCCTTCAGCATGCTCTGGTAGCCCGGGTTGTAAGACACGACCAAGCAGAATTGCGGCGGAGCGGTCAGCGTGACCGACAACCTTTCCAGGGTGAGAATCCGGCGATGATCGGTGATCGAGTGCAGCACTACGGTCGTGTCCTGTCGTGCCTCGACGATCTCGTCGAGATAGCAGATCGCTCCCCGGCGCACCGCTTCGGTCAACGGCCCGTCCGTCCATTGCGTGTCCCCGCCTCGCAGGGTGAACCGTCCGAGCAGGTCTGCGGCGGTGAGGTCCTCGTGGCAGGACACCGTGATGAGGTCTACTCCGAGTTCGTGTGCCATCGCCTCGACGAAGCGGGTCTTCCCGACGCCGGTGGGTCCCTTGAGCATGATCGGCAGCTGCTGCGCGTAGGCGCCGTGGAACACGTCGACTTCGTCGCCGACCGCGGCATAGTGCGGACGTTGAGAAGTGTTGTTGTGCAGTGCAAGCGCGTCGCCGTTGTTAGTTGTCGAGTTCATACTCAGTTCCTGTTGGTTGGGGCGGTCGGGCCGAGGCGCGACGAGGACCGCCGTGTCGTACGCCAGTTCCTCAGCTCAAGACAAGGTCGGATGCTGCCGACGCCGACGATGGGTTCGTACCAAATGCCCGGCGGTGCCGCGCACACCGCGGGTACCGAGTTGACCGTCACGGTGGCGGTGGGCATCCATACCGGATCTTCGGGATCGCTGAAGAGCATCTCGACGTGCAGATTGGGGCGTCCAGTGATGTCGATCGACACGAGGTAGGGGTTGTCCGAGCCACCCGATCCTTCAGGCGCTTTGAGCCAGTCGGCTGGTGCGCCGGTCCGGTCGACGTAGTGCACCCACTGGTGATGGATGAGCGGGCGACCGTCACGATAGCCCACGTAGGTGTAGGCCAGGCCGCTGAGGGTGCCGGCTTTGATCTCGCCGGAACTCGTCTGAACGTCGCGTTCTGCAATGGCGAATTCGATGTTGCCGTCGAGTTTGATCTCGTCGAGGTCCAGGCCGAGGAGCACCCCTAGCTTTCCCACGGCCGCGGGGAACAAGCGCTTCGCGTAGTAGTGGGTCCATGGTGAGTCCAAGCTGATCTCCTCCGGCCGCTTGCCAAACCCCAAATCGAGCAGCATTGCTGCCACTGGGTGGCGCGATGGGTCCCAGCTTTCCACCATGCTGATCTGGTCGATGTCGGCAATCGACCCGGTCAGCATCGCCGGCACGCGGTCACACACGAACCCAGGGTCTAGACCGGAGCCCAAGAGGGTCACGCCCCCAGAGTGGGCGGCCTCCTTCAACCGCGCCGTCAACTCGGGACCCTCCACCAGCGGCGCCCAGTACGAGGCTGTCGAAATGACGTTCTTGCCGGACTCGAGCAGCGCCACGACATCGTCGTCTAGCCCGTCCTCCGGGAGAGCGCGGGAGGTGTGTACGACGACGTCGGCCTCGAGGTCATAGATCGTCTTCCTGTCGCTCGTGGCAATGATGCCCGTGGGCGGGCGCCCGCAGCGCTCTCCTGCGTCGCGTCCCCGCTTGGCCGGATCGGAGACCCAAACGCCGACCAGCTCGAGCTCGGGGTGGTCGAGGATGGACCGTAGGGAACTCTGTCCCACCATTCCGGTGGCCCATTGCACTACCCGGTACATCCGTCCTCTTCTGGTGAAAGGCCGGCCGCTGAGTCCGGTTCCCTGTCGTGGCCAGTGTCGGCACTGGTGTGCTTCCTGATGGTGACGGGGATACCGTTGAGCACGCTCATGCCCGCCAGGGGCTCAATGCATCCCGGGTAGGGACTGGCGAGCAGGTTCGAATTGGTGCCGCCCCGGGCGTTGGCGCGTCGCCAACCACCCGAGTGGCCCCAACCGTGGGCGAGCGCGACGTTGCCGGGGAACATCTCGTCGGTGACCTCGACTGTTGCGGTGACCGAGGACGCTGGCGATGTGATTAGCGCGCGTTCGCCGGACTTGAGGTCCGCGGCGTCGGCATCTTCTGGATGTATCCGCAGTCGCTGTTCAGCTTTGCGCTTGTCGAGGCCGACGACGTTGTGCATCCATGAGTTTTGAGAGTGAGTCTCGCGCATACCGATGAGCCGTAGACCGCCGTCCCCGGTTATTGAGACCTGTGCTGCCAACCGCCGCAGTTCTCCGCGGATCGGCTCCGGGGCCAAGGCGATCTTCTTGTCTGCGGTGCGCAACTTCTTGCCGATTACGCCGGTCGGCACTTTCGATCGCAACGCGACACCGTTGGGTTCGGCGTGCTGCAGTTTCGCGATCGAAAGGCCGCCCCGTCTTAGCCCGAACAGATCGCCCACGCTGCTGGTTCGCAAGGTCAAGTCGACCATGGTTCTTGGTTTGACCGCGATACCCGCCTTGGCCAGCCAGCGCAGCGGGGCGATGGAGTAGGCGCCGCCCAACCCCATTCTGCGCGCGATATCGTTGAGCACCGTCCACTCCGCGCGACACGAGCCGCGTGGCGAGATGACCGCCATAGTAGCGAAAGCGCTCGGTCGCAACATGTTTCCCAGAAAACTGAACGGAACGTCCTCGCGTTCGTACATCGTCGGCACCGGCAGGATGTAGTGAGCGTGTTTGTTGGTCTCGTTCTGATAGAGATCGAAACTGAAGTGCAAGTCCAAGCGTTCCAACGCTTCCGGCAGCGCATGGGCGCCGCCGCTGCTGAGTACCGGGTTGGCTCCGACACTGCACAGCGCACGAAGACGGTCGTCGCTGTCAATCATGATGTCCTCGGCCAGCGCGCGCGAGGGCAGCACACCGTTCACCTCGGGCAACGCGGATGCGCGGGAGCAGAAGGTGCCTTGAGTATCTAGACCCACCATCGCCGCGAACTGCGCGAAGTCTATTGGGCCCCAGGGAAATAACCAGCCGCCTCGGGAATCGAGGTTGCCGGTCAGGATGTTGATGGCGTCTTGCAGGAAGTTGTTGAGCGTGCCGAAGGCTTGAGTGCAGGTGCCCGTGCGCCCGTAGACCACCGCTGAGGGGGCGGCGGCGAAGGCGTGAGCCAGCTCTTCGATCGTGCTGGCCGCAACACCGCATCGCGCGGCGGCGTTGTCGGGGTCCAACACGTCTACCGCCTTGCGCAGCTCCTCTAGGCCCCGAACCCACCGTTCGACGAAGGGCTTGTCGATGAGATCATCACGGAACAAGACGTGAACGATGGCCCCGAGCAGCCATGCGTCACTGCCGGCGTGCAGGGCGACATGCTCGAATCGGCGGGCGGTTTCGGTGCGGCGTGGGTCGATGACGACGACCCGACCGCCACGGTCGACCACAGACCGAAGCGCCGCGCCGATTCTCGGTTCGGAGACCAGCGAACCGTGAGACACCATCGGGTTGGCGCCGATGATGACGGCCATCTCCGTGTGCCACAGATCCGGCACCATCATGATTGCCGGAGAACCGTAGAGCAGGCCCGTGGCCGCCATCCGGGCGGCTGCATCTTCGGCATTGACACTGAACTTCCACGGCGTACCGACGGCCTTTTGAAAGCCTTCGATCGACAAGAAGGTTGCGGAGTCGAACGCCGGCGGATTGCCCAGCAAGGTGGCGAATGCACCGGCTCCGTGGCGGTCGATGATGCGGCGAAGTCGGTCGGCGATGTCGGTGAGGGCGTCCTCCCAGCTGACCGATTGGAACTCCCCCGGCCCCCCCGTGCGACGCATGGGTTGCAGCAGGCGATCGGGGTCGTTGACGACCTCGGTCATGGCGGCGCCCTTGACGCAGATGAACCCCTGCGACAGGACGTGGTCGCGGTTGGGTGTGATGTCGATCAGTGTGTCGTTCTCAGCGGTCGCGACCACTCCGCACAGCGCCTCACAGATCCGGCAATAGCTGCGGAATTCGGAGCGGTGAGTTCCGTTCAGTTGCAGCAGGATTGGTAGAAGGGCCCGGGGAAGCCGGCTTTCTCGAGGTCACCGTGCGGATCGTAGGTCTTGACCTCCTGGTAGACCCACGGCTGCGGCATCGGGTGATCTGCGATGCCCGTGACGCGCAAGGTGCCGTAGAACAGGCACAGCCCCGCGTAAACGACACTCAGGATGAGTGCGCCGGCCAGCACTTTGCGGCCCGAGGACACGTCGTCGCGGGTCAGATCGGCGTGGCGACTGAAGCGCGGCAACCGCCGACCGACAGTCGTCAGGACCGACTCACCGCTGTCGTCGCGATACAGCAGCACCGTGATGGAGGCTATGGAGACGATGGTGAACAGACTCCAGATCAACGGAAGCGCAATGTGCGGGCCGCCGACGCTCAACGTCGGACCCCAGTACTGCGAGTATGAATACATTCGGGCGTTGATCATGAACAACTCGGTGGGCACGTCCCACAACGCGCCCATCGCGAAGCCCGCGATGAATGCTCCTACGCGGGGGTGGCGACGCCACCAGCTGTTGGGGCCGACGCGGCGCAGCACAAAACGGTGGTAGCCACCAAAGGCCAGCAACGCGATGGAGAAGTAGTAGAACGGATAGCCCGGAATCACCAGCAGCGGCTCGACGGTCGGTGAGAGATCGAACCACGGCCACGTCGTCGGGAAGTGCAGCAGCTGGGGGTTGTACACCGTGTACGTGACCCAGTTAGCCAGCGGATCCATCCACGCCAGAATCGCCGTCGCGAGGAACACCACCAATACGTGGGTCAGTTTGCGCTGCCGAATGGACGAGATCACGAATGGTGCCATCACCGCGAGTGCGACGACGAGCATGACTATTCCGAAGAACTCCGGCCAGTACTGGAACCCCCAAAGCGCGGGCTCTCCGCGAGGTACGCCGTTGACGATGTAGGTGCCGGCGGGTTCGGGGTTGACCCTGCGCGCATCACCTTCGGCGCCGAGGCGCGACGTTGCGAGCACGAAGACCGTTGCTGCGGCGACCACCACCGTGATGGCGGTGGTCTTCGGCCAGTTGAAGGGGCGGGCAGCAGGTGCGGACGGAGCCGCGGGAGAGTGTTCTCGAGCCGTGGTCATCGTGTGATCGCTTTCTCTTCGCTTGGCCTCTGCTTGACGTCTGATTCGGGCCAGTCATCGACCGATCCCCTGGGGGTCGGTCGCGACCCGTGCTGGGCGAAACTGATAAGCAGCCAGACCAACAGTGCCGCCAAGGCATAGGTCAAGACTCCAGACAGGTGCCTCGCGGCCCATGGAACGTCCGACCAGTTCGTGGTCCAGACGGGCCATGCGGCTGCGGCGTTGGCCGCGGCATCCATCGCCGGGACCAACAGCACAACCGCAACGACGCGCCAGCCGCGCAGGTGGGGGCGCAGAGCGGCGATGACGACCGCCGAGCTGATCACCACGAGGCTGTTGACGGGGCCCCACCACGACGGCCACCCGAACAGCCGCAGCGGCTGATCGCCGTAATAGATGTAGCTCCCGGTGCGGACCGCGAAGAACTCGAAGATCGCGGTGAACAGCACCGTGACCACCCATGTGGCCCACAACGCCTGCGGGCCTTTCCGCCGCAGCACCTCGATGCCCACCACTGTGGCCCCGCCAAACGTCATCATGTACCCCAGGACTGCGAACAGCGGAATGGGCCGGCCCATCAACTCGAAGACCTCGAACTGTGATCCACGTGGGTACCAGCACAATCCGAGCAGATCGACCAGGGGTTCCAGCAGGGCGCACGCAAGTCCGCCCACCATTACCACGGCGTAGAGCGGATCACCTGTACGTCGCCAGGTCCGCAACGCCCACAGGGTGACGAGCACAGTCGGTATGCCCACCATGACGAGGAAGACGTTCTCCCACAAGTGGGGCATGGTCGCCTCGAATGGCACCGCCGGGTAGCTCGGGGGCATGGGTGGCCTTTCTATAGGTCACGTGCGACTCGGTGGATCCCGATTGATTGCCGATCACAAGTTCGCCGACATGTGATGCCGACAGGACGATGAACACCTCCAAGCCCTTTCGGCGGCTCGATGTGGGTTGTGTCACAAACTAACTTTTCGACCGGCAAATTGCAAGCGACGCATTCTGGATTGCGCTCCACCGTTCGCGCGGGCCAGCCTCGATCACTCGTTCCTCTGACACATCCAACTAGGACGACGCGGAATCACCTAACCTGCGTTCCAGTTAATTCGCGAGGTCGGGCCCCCGAAACACCATATGATCCTGCGGCTGTGGCCCACCGATAATCGTGTCAAATAACCGACGTTGTCGATCGCGCTCGACCCCACAGGTCTAGTCAGACCAGGATCTACGGTGGGCTCAGGTACGTTCCGATCGAAGTGACGAAGAATTTGAACGGACCTCGCGAGCAAAAGGTGCTTGCATCGGCCATCGTCGCGCATCTCGTGCCGTTGTATTCGATGTAGCTACGCGGGGAAAGCTCGCGCTCCGCCCGTCCCGGGGGGAACTGCACGCCGAGCAGCCAGTCGTAGCGTGTGACGATGTTTCCGTTGACCCATCCGATGTTGGCCGTTCCCGGTGGCGCCCCGGTGATATCGCCAGCGCAGCCAAAGCTGCCCCGGTCCCAGATCCCGCAATTGAGGCCCCTTGGTGTCGAGAACCACACGCCCCCAGCACTGTTGGTGAAGTAGTCGTCATAGCGCATCCGCTCGTAGGACCTGACGATGAGGTTGGTATCCGGGTAGGGAGGGGGTGTACCGCTCGGGTCCGGTTCCGCGTGCGCACCGGGTGGCGTCATCAACACCACGGCGGCCGTGAAGATGACCGCAGCGTTGAAGTGGCCCCATCGCCTGGGCTGTCGTAACACCGCTCGAGACCCGATCCGGCGCTCCCGTCGAACGATGATCACGGGAGGTTCCCGGGCGATGACTCGTTCTCTGCTCGGTGTGGCACACTGCCGTAGCACGTCGCGTTTCCGGTGTCGAGGATGCTCTCGCAGAGCACTTGACCACCGCGGCTGATCCGAACCGTCACGAACTTTCCCAGCAGAACCCGCCCTACGGTTGCGGCGGTCCGAAAGTTCGGCCGCCAGTCTGCCCGAAGCTCGGCCCCGTCAGCCGTCGGGCTCATTGCATCGACCACGGGTACGGTCAGCGTCCAGGGCAGCGGTACACCCTGCAACAGGTGTTTACCCGAGATGTCGCGGTACTCGACGCCGGCCAGGCCGGCGACCGAGTCGGAGAAGATCTCATAGGTCACGACGTCCTCAGCTTTCGCCGTCGGCACCTGTAGCACGGCCGCGACTCCGACGATGACCGCGCTCGCTGAAATTCCCCACTGACGCTCATCGAAATTCCCCACCCGTG
>JBIQHU010000022.1:0-61396 GCA_044508395.1 Mycobacterium sp.
GACACGCTGCTGTGGGCCAAGCTCATCGACAAGTACAAGGGCACCATGACCGCGGCGCCGAACTTCGCGTACGCGCTGTTCGCCAAGCGGCTCCGCCGCCAGGCCAAGCCGGGCGAATACGACCTGTCGACCCTGCGGTTCGCGCTGTCGGGCGCTGAGCCCGTCGAGCCCGCCGACGTCGAGGACCTGCTGGATGCGGGTAAGCCGTTCGGTCTTCGCCCCGACGCGATCCTGCCCGCCTACGGGATGGCCGAGACGACGCTGGCGGTGTCGTTCTCGCCGTGCGGTGCGGGCCTGGTGGTCGACGAGGTCGACGCCGATCTGCTGGCCGCGCTGCGTCGCGCTGTGCCCGCCACCAAGGGCAACACCCGGCGGCTGGCCTCGCTCGGCCCGCTCCTGAAGGACCTCGAGGCGCGCGTCATCGACGAGCAGGGCAACGTGATGCCGCCCCGCGGCGTCGGTGTCATCGAGCTGCGTGGTGAGTGCCTGACGCCCGGCTACATCACGATGGGTGGTTTCATCCCCACCCAGGACGAACACGGCTGGTACGACACCGGCGACCTCGGCTACATCACCGAGGAGGGCAACATCATCGTGTGCGGCCGCGTCAAGGACGTCATCATCATGGCCGGCCGCAACATCTACCCGACCGACATCGAGCGCGCGGCCGGCCGCGTCGAGGGTGTCCGACCCGGATGCGCCGTCGCCGTGCGACTGGACGCGGGCCATTCGCGGGAGACCTTCGCCGTCGCTGTCGAGTCCAACGCCTGGCAGGACCCGGCCGAGGTGCGCCGCATCGAGCATCAGGTCGCCCACGAGGTGGTCGCCGAGGTCGACGTGCGTCCGCGCAACGTCGTCGTGCTCGGTCCTGGCAGCATCCCCAAGACCCCGTCGGGCAAGCTGCGCCGCAGCACCTCGGTTTCCCTGGTCACCTAGAAGCCCGTCACCCAAAGCCGCGAACAGTCGCGAACACCCCCAAATACGCCATGTTTTGGGGGTGTTCGCGTCTGTTCG
The DNA here is from genome assembly GCA_044508395.1 of Mycobacterium sp. Classification (GTDB taxonomy): domain Bacteria; phylum Actinomycetota; class Actinomycetes; order Mycobacteriales; family Mycobacteriaceae; genus Mycobacterium. Next base: position 1,015 of record JBIQHU010000022.1, read on the forward strand.
CGCGTGGCCCGAGCCCGATTAAGCGCGGATCGCTTCGATGGTCCAGGCCGGCAGAATCGGCGCCTTCGTCAGGAAGTGGTCGCCCTGGCCGTTGCTGCGCAGCAGCACCTGAGTGCGCAGGATGCAGCAACCCATCCGGACCATCGCGAAAATCTCGTACCAGTCCAGGTTTTCGAGCTTCCTGCCGATCATCTCCTCGAACCTGCCGACCACCGCGGTACGGCTGTCGAAGCCGGGCAGTTCCGGGTCGAGGTCGAGTCCGTTGACCTCCAGCATCTGCTTCCGCGTCGCGAGCCACCAGGCGAAGTCGGCTTCGGCCGGGCACACACACGCCTGTTCCCAGTCCAGCGCCCCGACGAGTTGGCCGGTGTCGTCGAAGATCGCGTTGGACATCCGGGCATCGCCCCAACAGATCGTCGGCGGTGCGGTTTCCTCGGGCTGCCGTCGGCGCAGCCACCCGAACGCCTCTGTGAGGACGTCGGGCACCTGGTTGTCGGATCCCCACCGCGCGTACTCGTGCCACCACGCGAGCTCCGCTGACACCCCGAACCCGGCGGGCCGCTCCAGCCACGGCGCCTCGCCGACCGGAATGCTTTGCAGCCTCACGAGTGTCTCGAGGAACGCGTCGTGTGCGCGGCGCTGCACGTCGGGACCCGCGTCGTGCAGCCAGCCCCGCGTGGCGTACGAGGTGTCCGACGGCGTGTGTCCGACGATGCGTGGCATCACAAGGAATTTCGAGCCGATCCAGGCACGGTCGGGTTCATAGAGGATCGGCGACGGCGTCGCGATGCCGTACTCGTGGAGCAGTTCCTGCGTCAGCGTCTGTGCGCCGAGATCGTATTCGCGAAAGATCCCACCGCCGCTGGGCGGAATCCGGATGACGTACTCGTTCGTCTCGCCGTCGACCTCGGCGGAGAACACCAGGCTTTCGCTCGACCATCCCGCCGCCCGATTGGCGGTACTCAGTTCCGACACGACCGCTTCACCGGCGAAGCGGTGCTCGAACCACGTCTGCAACTGCGCCCGGGTGGCGGCGAGGTCGCGTTGGACGAGCGTGATGCCAGCCATGCGAAACAGATTTACACAGCGCCCGCTGGATGTAAAGAATCAGTGCTTTACGTTTCGCTAGTCGAATGTAATACGCTTCGTCGATGACCCAGCCGCTGACGTTCGGCGACATAGCCGACACGAGCAGACCGCTCGCGGTCCTCGTGCACGGCTTCCCCGACACCCCGCACACCTGGCGACATCTCGGCCCCGATCTGACGGACCGCGGCTATCGGGTGGTCGCGCCGTGGTTGCCCGGTTACGACGCACCCGTGGGCAAGCCGGTCAGCGTCGGCACCTATGTGCGCCACGTGTTGGAGGTGCGGGCCGAGCACCACGGTGACGAACGCGCCGTGCTCATCGGGCACGACTGGGGCGCCAACGCTGGATACGGCGTTGTGGCCACGGATCCGGGTGCCTTCGGTCGCTTCGTCGCGCTGGCCGTGCCCCCGGCCGCGGCGCTGGCGACCGGGATCTTCACTTACCCCCAACTCAAGCGGTCGTTCTACATCTGGTTCATCCAGCAGGTCGGCCTCGCCGAGGCCGCGCTGGTGCAGCCGGGCTTCTGGGACTCGTTGTGGGCCGACTGGTCGCCGGGTTACGACCCGACCGGCGACATCGCTGAACTGCGTAAATACGTGACCGCCGAGAACATCGCCGACGTCGTCGGCCCGTATCGTGCGTCGTTCAACCCCCAATTCGCCGATCCGGATGCCGTGGACGAATCCGTGGCGTCGATGCAGCCTCCTCCGGTGCCGACGCTGTGCCTGCACGGCGCCAACGACGGCGCGATCGGCGCCGAGCTGCTCAGCGACGTGGCCACACATCTGCCCGCCGCAGGATCGAACTTCGAAATCGTCGACGGGGTAGGGCATTTCCTGCATCTGGAACAGCCGGCGGCCATCGCCTCGAAGATCGCGGACTGGCTCGGTCGCTAGCCGTTGACCACCCGCGGCAGACGGCGACGCGACGGACCGATGCCCGCGGCGTGACGCAGTTCGGCCAGGAACTGTTCGGGTGTCCCACCGCCGATGAGATAGTGGCACACCGCGATTCGCACCACGGCGGCCGCCGCGACTTCGCTGTCGTCGCCGGGAATGATGCGGGCGACCCGCTCGTGGATGATGGGCAGCACCCGTTGCATCTGTTGCAGCACATGCTCCGGCTCGATATCGGCGAGTGAGCCCAGCGAATACGTGCTCTGGAACTCGACAATGAACCGCAGTGCGGCGTCGAGTCGGTCGCGCCCCGTAAGGCCGGTGATCGCCGCGGCGAGTCCCGCGTCGAAGTTGTCCTGTTCGTAGAGGGCGAAGGCCTCGAGTAGCCCCTCCTTGGAGCCGAAGTACCGATACAGGGTCGGACGCGACACCTTGGCTTCCGCCGCCACGTCCGAGAGCTGCAGCTTGCGCCTGCCATTCCTGGAGAGCACGACGAAGGTGGCGGCGAGGATCCGTCGCCGTATCGACGGATCCGCGTCGGCGGAAGGGCGAGAAGCCACCATCGCGTCCTTTACATCTAATGGGCTGAATGTCACACTAGCGCTATCCAGGGCCTCGGTGTCGGGTAGGCGACAGAGTGACACTGTTGGTGCCAATGTTAAGCCCGCGCAGGGGAGGTGGCGGCCGGTGACGGACCTGGTCGTTCGCAAGATCGCCTGGGAGTTCGACGCGACCGTGCCCTTCAACTGGCAGCCCAGCAACCCGGAGTTCGGCCTTTTCTGCAACGCGTTCACCTTCATCGCCGTGCCGTTCGAGCGCTACATCGTCAGCGTCGTACGCAAAGCCGAAGGAAGACTCGGCGACGATCCCGCGGTGGCCGCGGAAGCCGATGCGTTTCTGCGGCAGGAGGCGCAGCACGCCTCGGCGCACCGCAAGCACATGCTCGCCCTCGTGGCGCGCTACCCCGAATTGGAGCGGTGTTACGACGACGCCTGCGCGGCCTACGACCGTCTGCTCGACGAGCAACCCGTCGAGTTCCACGCCGCGTACATCGCCAACCTCGAGGCGACGTTCACACCGCTGTTCAAAGTGCTTCTGGACAACCGGGATTCGCTGTTCACCGGGGGCGACTGGCGCGTCGCCTCGCTGATGATGTGGCACTTCGTCGAGGAGATCGAGCACCGCAGCTCCGGTCTGATCCTGTGCAGGCACATCAATCCCGACCCCTGGTATCGGGTCAAGCACATCAAGGGCACGTTCAGCCACGTCGGCTCGGTCATGGAGGCGATCGCCACGACGATCGACGACGTGGTTCCCTTCGAGGATCGCGGTCTCTCGGCGGTCGAGCTGCTGTCCGGGGGATTCTTCACCCGCGAGTTCAGGAACCGGCTACCCAGCCGCAGCCGGCGGGCAGCCACCGGCCCGCCCTCGCTGTTTCACGCCGTCCCGACGGTGCAGCTGGTGAAGATGGCGTGGCGGCTGGCGTTGTCACAGACCCCCCGCCACGACCCCGCCGATCAGCCGCTACCGGATTGGGCGAACACCTGGATGCGCGAATACGACCGTGGTACCGATATGACCAGGTTCTTCGGATTCTCTGGTTCCTCCGGAACCGCAGAAAGGTAGCCGCATTGCTGACGACGAACTACGGGGCTCTGGTGCCGGAAGATGAACTCCTCACCCATCAGATCGTCGACACCTTCGCCACCGTCAGCCAGTCGGATCCATCCTGGACCGAGAAGATCTGGACCATCGCCCACGCCAGGGACAACTCATTGCAGGTGGTGCTCGGCGTCGGCAAGTACACCAACCGCGGTGTCTTCGACGGGGCGGCCGGCGTCTGCCGAGGGACCGAGCAGTGGACGGTGCGGGCCGGACGCCGGTTGTCGTCGGATCCGGCGACCCACGTCGGGCCCATCCACTACCGCGTGGTGGAACCGTTGCGCACCGTCCGGGTGAGTCTGGACGCGACCGAGCACGCTCCCATCGCGTTCGACGTCAAGCTGAGCGGAAGTTTTGATGCCGCGCTGGAGGATCCATGGCCCGACCGCAGCCCCGACGGCTACCGCGTCACTCATAACGTGCTGCGGTATCACCAAATCGGGGTGGCCTCCGGATGGGTGGAGCTCGAAGGTGAGCGCACCGAAATCAGAGCGGACGAGTGGATTTCGATTCGCGACCATTCGTGGGGACTGCGGCCAGGGGTCGGCAAGCCGATTCCGGGGCTGCCCCGTGGGGGCCGGAAGATCAAGCAGATGTTCATGACGTGGCTGCCGATGACGATGACGCGTCAGGACGGGTCGACCTATTCGCTGTTCGTCATGTACCAGGAGGAGCGTGGCGATGGGTTCCTCGAGATCCGTTCCCAGGCAGAGCAACAGAACTACGACGGCAGCTCGCACCGATTCGCGTCCGTCGAACAGGACATGTATTTCCAGGACGACAATCGTCGATTCACGCACGGCACCGTGACGCTGGTCCACTCCGATGGCTCCAAACGTCCGCTCAAGATCACGGCGGCGGGGCCCGGCGGTTTTCATCTCGGCACCGCCGGCTACTACGGCTGGAACGACTGGGTGTACGGCCAGTGGGTCGGCGAACTGCGGGTCGAGGGCAATCATGTCGTCGACTGCGATAAGCCCGAGAAGGCGCGCGAACTCCATCAGCTCCGGGACCTGTTGGTACGGGTGGAGGATCCCGTCGAGGGTGGTGTCGGGTTGGGCAACGCCGAGACGTTCGCCCTCGGTGCGTTCCCGGAGCGGGGACTGACCGCCGAGAACTCATTTCTGTGAGTCGGCGCTCCTGCTTCTGACGCACGGTGAGCGCTGGGGTCGTTCAGGCAGAACACCACGGGCCGTCGACACCGCGCCCTTATGCTGAGTATTGTGTACTATACCTAGCATGACCAACAGCATCCCCGCGCGACTGGCCGACCACCCGACGGTCCGCAAGGTGCGGGCCCGCAAGACGGCGAAGCCCGGGGTGATCGACGCCGACTGGCTGCGCCAGGTGTGCCTGGATGCGGGTGTCGACGATGTCGCGTTCGCGAGCGTCGACAACCCCGACCTGGCGTCTGAGCGCGAACATGTCGAGGGCGCACTGCCCGGCGTAGCGAGCTACATCTCGCTCGTGGTGAAGATGAACCGCGACAACGTCCGGTCGACGGCGCGCAGCGTGGCCAACCAGGAGTTCCACCGCAGCGGCGAGATCATGAACGAGGCGGCGCACCGGATCACCCGTGCGCTGGAAAACGCCGGCTACCGCGCCGTCAACCCGTCGATGTCGTTCCCGATGGAGATGGACAGATTCCCAGGCCGCATCTGGGTGGTTGCGCACAAACCCGTCGCCGTCGCGGCCGGGTTGGGCGTGATGGGGATCCATCGCAACGTGATCCACCCGAAGTTCGGCAACTTCATTCTTCTCGGCACGGTTCTGGTTGCAGCACCGATCAGCGAATACGGGCAGCCGCTGGATTACTCGCCGTGTCTGGAATGCAAGCTGTGTGTCGCGGCCTGCCCGGTCGGCGCGATCAAGAAGGACGGGGCGTTCGATTTCCTCGCGTGCTCGGTGCACAACTACCGCGAGTTCATGGGGGGCTTCACCGACTGGGTGCAGACCATCGCCGACAGTAAGGACGCCGCCGACTTCCGTTCACGGGTAAGCGATTCCGAGAACGCCTCGATGTGGCAGAGCCTGTCGTTCAAGGCCAACTACAAAGCGGCGTACTGCCTGGCGGTGTGTCCGGCAGGTGAGGACGTCATCGAGCCCTACCTCGACGACCGCAAGGGTTTCATGGACCTCGTTCTCAAGCCGTTGCAGGAGAAGAAGGAGACGCTCTACGTGCTGCCAAACTCGGTGGCCAAGGAGCATGCGGAACGCCGATTCCCGCACAAACAGGTCAAGGTGGTCGACAGCGGAATCGCCGGTCGGTAGCGGCCCTGAAATAAATTGATCGCACCCCGACGTTTGCCAGTTCATGAATATCGTCGAGGTCGCGGCGTTGCGCGCCAAGTTCATTCGCCGCTTGGCGATCGGTATTGTCGTGGTGGCGTTTTCGGGTGCGACGTTGGTCGCAGGGTCGACGGGTGTGGCGGCGGCGCAGGCACCTGATTGTCCAGACGTCCAGGTTGTGTTCGCGCGGGGTACCGGCGAGCCGGCCGGAGCGGGGCGGGTGGGCGATGCATTCGTCGACGCACTGCGGCCGCTTGTACCTGGCAAGACGCTGTCGGTGTACGCCGTCAACTACCCGGCCACGCTGGACTTCATGCGCGCGGCGGACGGGGCCAACGACGCGAGCGCGTTCGTCCAGAGTGCGGCTGTGAACTGCCCTGACACCAAAATCGTGCTCGGAGGATATTCGCAGGGAGCCGCGGTGGTCGACATCATCACCGTGGCCGCAACGCCGACACTGTCGTTCGTCAACCCGATGCCGCCTACCGTCGCCGATCACGTCGCCGCTGTCGCGGTGTTCGGCAATCCGTCGATCAAACTGCTCGGTGGACCGCTGACCGCGCTGAGCCCGCAGTACGGCTACAAGACCATCGACCTGTGCAACGGCGCCGACCCGGTGTGCTCCAGCGGCGACGACCGGCCCGCCCACAGTCAGTACGTCGAGGCCGGATTAACCACGCAGGCAGCACAATTCGTGGCCAATCGACTGGCCACCGAGGCGCCCATCAGCACACTGGCGGGCTCAACGCACGGCTGAGTTCGATGCGCCGCCGGTACTCAGCCCCAGGCGTGCACGGTGTTCTGCGCCGGCTCCAACCCCTGCGCGAGCAATAGCTCGGTGGCGTCGGCGGCCTGCTCGCAGATCGTCGGCACCTCCTTCCACTCGGTTGAGGTGAAGGTACCGAGGACGAACGCCGCGCCTTCCATCCGGCCGGGCGGACGGCCGATTCCGATGCGGACCCGTTGGAAGTCGTTGGTACCCAACGCAGATCCCACCGACCGCAGACCGTTGTGGCCGGCCACGCCGCCGCCGAACTTCAGTCGTATCCGCCCGAAATCGATGTCGAGCTCGTCGTGGACGACGACGATGTCCGCGGGCGCCACCGAATAGAACTTCGCCAACGGCGCGACCTGGCGCCCGGATTCGTTCATGTAGCAGCGCGGTTTCGCGAGCACCACCGAACGGCCCCCGAGTCGACCGGTGACCACTTCGGCCCCCGACTTCTTGTGCACCTTGAATCCTGAGCCGATGCGATCGGCCAGAATGTCCGCGACGAGGAAACCGAGGTTGTGTCGCGTAGTGGCGTATTGCGGACCGGGATTGCCGAGGCCGACCACGAGTTGAGGCTCGGCCATGTCGAGCTACTCCGATTCCGCGGCGGGTGCCTCTTCGCCTTCGCCCGCTTCGCCTGCGGCGGCTTCACTCTCGGGTGCTTCACCCTCGGCCGCGCCCTCCTCGCCGGCGCCCTCGGCCTCGAGATCCTCGGCGGTCGGGGCGGCCACGACGTTGACGACCAGCGTCTCGGGATCGGAGACCAGCGAGACACCTTCGGGCAGCTCGATCGCGCCGGCGGTGAACTGGGTGCCGATCTCGGCGCCCTCGACCGACACGGTGAGGTGCTCGGGGATGGACTGCACGTCGGCCTCGACGGTGATGGTGTTGGCGTCCTGGGTGACCAGGCTGCCGGAGATCGCCTCGCCCTCGACGACCACGTTGACCTCGACCGTGACCTTCTCACCACGGCGAACCACCAGCAGGTCGGCGTGGGTGATGGTGCGGCGGATCGGGTGGATGTCGAGCGACTTGGTCAGCGCCAGCTGCTCCTTGCCCTCGATGTCGAGGGTGAGCACCGCGTTGGTGCCGGAGTGGCGCAGCACTGCGGCGAAGTCGTGGGCGTTGAGCTCGAGATGCTGAGGGTCGCTGCCGTGGCCGTAGAGGACGGCGACCACTTTGCCGTCACGCCGTGCGCGCCGCGAGGCGCCCTTGCCGGTTTGCGTGCGGACCGCAGCGGCGAGGTTGTTGGGTGCGTTCTTGGCCATCGGGTTCTGCTCCTGTCGTGTTCTGAGCACGGCCAGGGCGACACCCTCGAGAAGGTTCGCGTCGATAACGGTGACCTGATGTTCGGTCACCCTCGCCGTGATTAGTAGCCAGGGTAGCCGGAGCTGCTGCTCAAGCCCAAATCAGAGGGGGAACGTGGTGCCTGTGAGCTGCTCGGACAGCTCCCACAGCCCCACGGCCGTCGCTGAGTCACGCGCCAGCGGACTGCGGAACGGGGTGGGTCCGGTCGGGCCCCACATCGTGTACTTCGGTCCGATGAACGAGTCGCCGGGCAGATCCTTTGCCACGGCGTACAGCGTCTGGCGGGCGCCGAAGTCGGCGTCGGTGGCGAGCTTGTTGCCCACCGTCATCAGGGCATCGCCGATCTTGCGGCCGCTGTGCCCCTGAAGGTTGGTCGCCGAATAACCGGGGTGGGCGGCATGCGCCTTCAACGGTGACCCCGTGGCATCCAGGCGGCGCTGCAACTCGCGGGTGAACAGCAGGTTGGCCAGCTTGGACTGTCCATACGCCCGCCACGGCCAATAGGGCCGCGCCTTCCAGTTCAGGTCCTTGAGGTTGATCCGGCCGAGCAGGTGCATTCCCGACGACACCGTCACCACGCGGTCGGTGAGCTTGGGCAGCAGCAGGTTCGTCAGGGCGAAGTGGCCGAGATGGTTGGTGCCGATCTGGCTCTCGAACCCGTCGACGGTCAGCGCGTACGGCACCGCCATGATGCCGGCGTTGTTGACCAGCACGTCGACTTCGTCGATGCCTTCGGCGAACGCGCGCACCGACGCCAGGTCCTGCAGGTCGAGCGAACGAACCTCGACCTCGCCGGTCATAGAAGAAGCGGCCTCGTCACCCTTGGCCTTGTTGCGCACGGCCAGGATCGTCTTCGCCCCGACCCGGGCCAACTCACGCGCGGTGACGAGGCCCAGTCCGCTGTTGGCCCCGGTCACGATGACGGTACGGCCGGCGAAGGACGGCAGATCGGCGGCGGTCCACTCAGTCATGCGGACCACCCTAGTGCGGCCGGGAGACGTCAGGTTGCGCTGCTGGCGAACCCGATTCGCGGGACTAGCGTGGCGGCGGGGACTTCGGCACCGCGACGTTGAAGCCCTTGATGATCGCCTCGATATCGGGCGCCTCTTCGGCGGCCTTGTCCGCGAAGCCCGTCACGGTGAACTGGATGAGGTAGCGCTGGTTGGCCGGCGGTGCTCCCGTCGCGATGACGATGCGGTTGTAGGTGTGCATGCGGGTGCCGTTGAGGTCGTAGCTGCCTTCGATCATCGCCGACGGGAAACCCTTGAAGTTGTCCGTCGACGCATTGAGGCGCTTGAAATTCTCTGACATCTCGGCGTCGACGTATCCGTGCTTGATGGCTTCGTCGACATCGAAGTCGCCGTTGAGCTTGAACACGATCACCATCGCCGTCGGATAGGTGGTGCCCTTGGCGATCACACGTGTACCCGGCGCCAGATTCGAGTTGAAGAACGGCTTCCAGCCCGGCGGCGTCGGGAACGTCACCGTCAGATCGGTGAGCTTGTCCGCCGGGATGGGTTCGCCGACGACCCCCTTCTGCTCCAGGTAGACCGCGATCGGCACTGCCGGTTCGTCGCCAGCCTGGGTGGTGGTCGTCGTCGAGGACGTCGACCAGATCGATTGGTAGTCAGGAGCTTCCGGGGCGCACCCGGAAACCGCGAGGGCCGCAAGCGCAGCCGCCACCATGCCGTGGCGAGCTCTCACAGAATCTCTCGTACTGCGTCGATGGGCCGGGCCAGGCGAGTGCCCTTCGCGGTCACGACGAACGGCCGCTCGATGAGGATCGGATGTTCGGCCATCGCGTCGAGCAGTTCGTCGTCAGTGGCATCGGCGAGGTTGAGTTCGCCGTAGAGCGATTCGCGTTTGCGGACCGCCGTGCGCACGTCGATGCCCGCATCCTTGATCATCTTCACGAGCTCGACGCGCGTCGGCGGTGTCTTGAGGTACTCGACGACTGTCGGCTCGATACCGTTGTCCCGCAACAACTCCAACGTCTTGCGTGAGGTAGAGCACTTCGGGTTGTGGTAGATGACGGAGGCGTCTTGGGGCCGACCTCCTGCGTGCGCGTCGTCCACTACGCAGACCCGTCGAAAAGACTGGTGACAGAACCGTTGTCGAACACCGCGCGAATGGTATTGGCCAAGAGCGGTGCGATCGAGAGCACGGTCAGCTGCGGGAACCGCTTCTCCTCGTCGATCGGCAGCGTGTTGGTGACGATGACCTCACGTGCGCCGCATTCCGCGAGCCGCTGCGGCGCCGGGTCCGACAGCACACCGTGCGTGGCGGCGATGATGACGTCGCTGGCACCGTCCTCGCGCAGCAGATTGACCGCGCCCGCGATCGTGCCGCCGGTGTCGATCATGTCGTCGGTGAGGACGCAGGTCTTGCCACGGACGTCGCCGACGACGCGGTTCGACTTGACCTGGTTGGGCACCAGCGGGTCGCGGGTCTTGTGGATGAAGGCCAGCGGAACGCCGCCGAGCGCGTCGGCCCACTTCTCGGCGACGCGCACGCGGCCCGAGTCGGGGGAGACCACGACCATGTTGTGGTCGGAATAGTTGTCGGCGATGTAGCCGGTCAGCAGCTTCTGCGCCCTCATATGGTCGACGGGGCCGTCGAAGAAGCCCTGGATCTGGTCGGTGTGCAGATCGACGCTGACGATCCGGTTCGCGCCCGCGGCCTTCAGCAGGTCGGCGACCAGGCGCGCGGAGATGGGCTCGCGGCCACGGTGCTTCTTGTCCTGACGGGCGTAGGGGTAGAACGGCAGGATCGCGGTGATCCGCTTGGCGCTACCCCGCTTGAGCGCGTCGATCATCAGCAGCTGTTCCATCAGCCACTTGTTCAGCGGCGCCGGATGGGACTGCAATACGAACGCGTCGCATCCGCGCACGGACTCGTCGAAGCGGACGAAGATCTCGCCGTTGGCGAAGTCGCGGGCCGTCTGCGCGGTGACGTGGACGTCGAGCTCTTTGGCGACCTGTTCAGCGAGTTCGGGGTGCGCGCGACCCGAGAACAACATCAGGTTTTTGCGGTTGTCGGTCCACTCGGTGCCCACGGTGCCCTCATTGCTCGGGATCGATGTCGGCTCAATCGTACGGGTAGCCAGTTCCCCAACACCTGGCAACCGGCTCACGGCTTTTCAGGGTCCTCCAAGGGGGCCTTTTCGCCGGACGCGGCGGCCGCCGCCGCGGATCCGGGACGTTTGCGTGCCACCCAGCCCTCGATGTTGCGCTGAGGACCGGCCGAAACCGCCAGCGCACCGGGCGGCACGTCTTCCCGCACGACGGTGCCCGCGCCGGTGTAGGCGCCATCACCGACGCTTACCGGCGCGACGAACATCGTGTCGGACCCGGTGCGCACATGGGAGCCGATGGTGGTGCGGCTCTTTTTCTCGCCGTCGTAGTTGACGAACACGCTGGACGCGCCGATATTGCTGTGTTCGCCGATGTCCGCGTCGCCGACGTAGGTCAGGTGCGGCACCTTGGTGCCCGTCCCGATCGTGGAGTTCTTCGTTTCGACGAAGGCTCCGAGCTTTCCTTCGGCGCCCAGTACCGTGCCGGGCCGCAGGTACGCGAAGGGGCCGACGGCGGCGCCGTTGCCGATCGTGGACTGGCTGCCGTGGGTGCGGACCACCATCGCCTCCTCGCCGACGGTGACATCGGTCAGCGTGGTGTCGGGGCCGATCTGGGCGTGACCGCCGATGCGGGTGGCGCCCAGCAGTTGAGTGCCGGGATAGATGACGGTGTCGCGGCCGATGGTCACGTCGACGTCGATCCATGTCGTGGCCGGGTCGGTGATCGTCACCCCGGCCCGCTGGTGTGCGGCCACGATGCGGCGGTTGAGTTCGGCACCCAACTCGGCCAGCTGGACCCGGTCGTTGACGCCCGCTACCAGCACGGCGTCGTCGACGTGTTTGGCGCGCACCACGTGGCCGTCGGACCGGACGATGGCGATGACGTCGGTCAGGTACTGCTCGTGCTGCGCGTTGTCGGCGCGCAGCCGGCTCAGCGCCGACCGCAGCGCGGTGATGTCGAACGCGTAGACCCCTGCGTTGACCTCGGTGATGGCCAGCTGCGGGGGGCTGGCATCGGCCTGTTCGACAATGCCCAGCAGCTCCCCGCCCTCGCGGTCGAGGGTGCGCAGGATGCGGCCGTAGCCCGTCGGATCGGGCAGCGTCGTCGTCAGGACCGTCGCGGCCGCGGACTCACCGCTGTGAGCGGTGATCAGGTCGGCGAGGGTGTCGGCGTCCAGCAGCGGGACATCGCCCGAGGTGACCACGACGGTGCCGGTGAAGTCGGCGGGCAGCGCCGCCAGCCCGCACCCGACTGCGTGGCCGGTGCCCAACTGTTGGTCCTGCACCGCGACGTCAATGCTGCGGCCCAGGTCAGCGGCTAGTTCCTCGACCGCGGGCACCACCTGGTCGCGGTCCTTGCCGACCACCACGACGAGGTGCTGCGGGGCCGCTTTGGCGACGGCGTGCAGGGCATGCGACAGCATGCTGCGGCCGGCGAGCGGGTGCAGCACCTTCGGGGTGTCGGAGCGCATGCGCGTGCCGGCGCCGGCGGCCAAGACCACGACCGCGGAATCAGGATCGGTCATTGCGAGTCCATTCTCCTAGGCGCGACTGTGAATCCCGGGACATTTGACGACGGTTTTCGTCGTCAGGTTCACAATCGGCCTGTCAATAACTAGCCGTCGAACTGTCAGGCCTCGTTCGCAGCATTCTGGCCCATGACCAAGCTGAAGACACAATTACGCTGGCCGTTCGTCGGTGCCGAGGCCTCGGCCGGCCGTGCGAAAAGGAGCTCCGTCGCCAGGACTCGAACCTGAACTATCTGAACCAAAATCAGAGGTGCTGCCGATTACACCACGACGGATCGATCAACCCGCGATGTTAGTCGAAGGGCCTACCCTGAAACCCGTGGCAGTGCCCCCGAAGTCCGATAGCCCGGAAAGTGGTATGCGTACGCCTCGCGCCAGGATGACCGGCGCGGAGCGGCGACACCAGCTCATCGACATCGCCCGGTCATTGTTCGCCGAGCGTGGCTATGAAGGCACGTCGATCGAGGAGATCGCGCAGCGCGCCAACGTCTCCAAACCGGTCGTCTACGAGCATTTCGGCGGCAAAGAGGGGCTGTATGCGGTGGTGGTCGACCGCGAGATGTCGGCCCTGCTGGACCGCATCACGTCGTCGCTGACCAGGATGACCAACAATCGGTCCCGGCTGCGGATCGAGCGGGTGGCGCTGGCGCTGCTGACCTACGTCGACGAGCGCACCGACGGGTTCCGCATCCTCATCCGCGACTCGCCGGCGGCGATCACGTCGGGCAGCACCTACTCGACCCTGCTCAACGAGGCCGTCAACCAGGTGTCGTCGATCCTCGCCGGGGACTTCTCGCGCCGCGGCCTCGACCCCGAGATGGCTCCGTTGTATGCCCAGGCGCTGGTCGGGTCGGTCTCGATGACGGCGCAGTGGTGGCTGGATGTGCGGGAACCCAAAAAAGAGGTCGTCGCGGCGCATCTGGTGAACCTGTGCTGGAACGGGTTGATGCATCTCGAGCACGACCCGCCGCTACTCGACGAATAACTGGCGATTTCGGCGTGCTGGGTACCGCTCAGCGTGACTGAGCACGCCGAAACCGCTCAGCCGCAGTCGCGGGAGAGCAGGTCGGCGATCGTCTCCCGTCGCACGATCTCCCGCGGGCACCCGTCGGCCACCGCCACCACCGGCGGGCGGCCCACCAGGTTGTAGTTCGACGCCATGCTGTGGTGATAGGCACCGGTACACGCGACCGCGAGCACATCGCCGGGGTGCACGTCGCTGGGCAACGAGACGTCGCGTGCGATCTCGTCGCCCGCCTCGCAGTGTCGACCCGCGACGGTGACCCGCCGAGTCGACGCCAGCGAGTGGCGGTTGGCAAGCGTCACACTGTATTTCGCGCCGTACAGGCCGACGCGCGGGTTGTCGCTCATACCGCCGTCCACCGCGACGAACGTGCGTCCACCGGGCTGCGACTTCAGCGCGACCACCCGGTACAGCGTGACGCCTGCGCGCGCCGAGATCGCCCTGCCCGGTTCGACGACGACTCGCGGGCGGGGAAACCGCTCCGCGGCGCAGGCCGCGTCGAGCGCATCGTCGATGACGCGGGCCAGTCCGGCCAGGTCCAATTCCGGATCACCAGTCGTATACGGAACGCCATGTCCGCCAACGATATTCAGCTCACCGAGGGTCAGGCCGTGGGCGCTGCGGATGTCGGCCATCGCGGCGATCATCCGGCGGACGGTCTCCCCGTACAGCGACGCGTCGGCGACCTGTGACCCGATATGGCAGTGCAGCCCGATCAGGTCCAACAGCGGTTGGCGAAGAATCCGCGACACCGCCATCGCGGCATGACCGTCGCTCGAGGCGAAGCCGAACTTTTGGTCGGTCACGCCGGTGGTCATCGATCGGTGCCCATGGATGTCGATATCGGGGGTCACGCGTAGCAGCACCCGTTGCCGCCGTGACACGTCGCAGGCCAGCATTGCGATCTCGGTCGGTGAGTCGACCACGATTCGGCCGACGCCCACTGCGGTGGCATCGCGCAACTCCGTCGGCGTTTTCGCGTTGCCGTGCATGATGATTCGCGCCGGGTCGACGCCGCCCGCCAGCGCCGTCGCCAGTTCGCCGCCCGAGCACACGTCCAGTCCAAGCCCCTCCTCGCGGACCCACCGCGCCACCGCCGTGGTCAGCAGCGACTTGCCCGCGTACACGATCTCGACGCCCTGCAGCACGCTGCGATACCGCTGGGCGCGGCGCCGGAAGTCGTCCTCGTCGACGACGTAGGTGGGGGTCCCGAACTCGTCGGCGATGTCGGATAGCGCCACGCCGCCGACGCAGAGCCGGCCGTATTCGTCGACGCGCGCCGTCATCGGCCACACCGCGGGGTCGATCCGCGACGGTGCGGCGTGCTGCAGGGAGGGGATGAAGTCCAGAAGCGTCATACGTCCACGGTGCGCGCGGGTGTCGACGGCGTGGGACGTCTTGACAGGGTCTTGACGGCCCCGGCCCCGATTTTGATGCCGTCGATTGCGGTTTCGGCGTGCTCGGTACCGCTCAGCGTGACCGAGCACGCCGAAATCACAGAAATCGCGCGCGCATAGGATGGGGGCATCATGACCGTATCGGGGATCAACCCTGCTCAGACCCCGATCGCCGGGCTCGTCGACCTGGCGCTACGGGACCCCTCCCTCCAGGAGGTCTCCACCCGCGCCGCCGACAGGCCGGTCGATCTCAGCCTCGTCGGACCGGCCAGCGCCCGGGTGTTCGTCGCGAGCGCGCTCGCCGCGACGGGCCCGCTGCTCGTCGTCACCGCGACCGGCCGCGAAGCCGACGACCTGACCGCCGAACTGAGCGGTGTCTTCGGCGACGCGGTTGCCCTGTTCCCCTCCTGGGAGACGCTGCCGCACGAGCGACTGTCTCCTGGCGTCGACACCGTCGGCGCACGACTGATGCTGCTGCGCCGGTTGGCCCATCCCGACGACGAGCGTCTCGGCACGCCGCTGCGCGTCGTCGTGACGACGACCAGGTCGCTCCTCCAGCCGATGGCCCCCGACCTGGCCGACATCGAGCCGGTGACGCTTGCCGTCGGCGCCGAGGCCGACTTCGACGCCGTCATCGCCCGCCTCGTCGACCTGGCCTACACCCGTGTCGACATGGTGGGTAAGCGCGGCGAGTTCGCGGTGCGTGGCGGCATCCTCGACGTCTTCCCACCGACGGCCGAGCATCCGATGCGCATCGAGTTCTGGGGTGACGAGGTCTCCGAGATGCGGATGTTCGCGGTCGCCGACCAGCGCTCGATCCCGGAAATCGACGTCGACACGCTCATCGCCGTCCCATGCCGGGAAGTGCTGCTGACCGACGATGTCCGCGACCGCGCCGCCAAACTCGCCGCCGAACATCCGGTGGCCGACAACACCGTCGCCGGCAGCGTCCCCGACATGCTCGCCAAGCTGTCGGAGGGCATCCCCGTCGACGGTATGGAGGCGCTACTGCCGCTGTTGCGTCCCACCGACCTGTCGACACTGACCGCGCATCTTCCCGAGCACACCCCCGTGCTGATCTGCGACCCCGAGAAGGTCCGCACCCGCGCGGCCGACCTGATCAAGACCGGCCGCGAGTTCCTCGAGGCGTCGTGGTCGACCGCGGCGGTGGGCGGTGACGTGCCGATCGACGTCGAGGCGATGGGCGCTTCCGGGTTCATCGAGCTGGACGACGCCCGCGCCGCGGCACGCGACGGCGGCCACCCGTGGTGGACGCTGAGCCAGCTGTCCGACGAAGAGGCGCTGGAGATCGACATCCGGCCGGCGCCGTCGGCGCGCGGCCAGCAGTCCAACGTCACCGAGATCTTCGCCATGCTGCGCGCCCATATCCTCACCGGCGGGCATGCCGCCGTCGTCACCCCCGGCACCGGTACTGCGCACCGCATCGTAGAGCAATTGCGTGAATCCGACACGGCGGCAGTGTGTTTAGAGCCAGGCGAGGATCTCAAGGACGGCATCGTCAACGTGCTCAAGGGTCCGTTGCACGACGGCGTCGTGATCCCCGGCGCGAATCTCGTGGTCATCACCGAGACCGATCTGACGGGCAACCGGGCCGCAGCCGCCGAGGGCAAGCGCCTAGCGGCCAAGCGGCGCAACGTCGTTGACCCGTTGGCGCTGACCGCTGGTGACCTGGTGGTGCACGATCAGCACGGTATCGGCCGCTTCGTCGAGATGACCGAGCGTGTCGTCGGCGGCGCGCGCCGCGAGTACCTGGTGCTCGAATACGCATCGAGCAAGCGTGGCGGCGGCACCGACAAGCTCTACGTGCCAATGGATTCGTTGGATCAGCTGTCCCGCTACGTCGGCGGGGAATCGCCGACGCTTTCGCGGTTGGGTGGCAGCGACTGGGCGAACACCAAGACGAAGGCGCGCAGGGCGGTGCGGGAGATCGCGGCCGAGCTGGTGTCGCTGTACGCCAAGCGGCAGGCGTCTGCGGGGCATGCGTTCGCGCCGGACACCCCGTGGCAGGCCGAGATGGAGGACGCGTTCGGGTTCACCGAGACCGTCGACCAGCTCACGGCCATCACCGAGGTCAAGGGCGATATGGAAAAGCCAGTCCCGATGGACCGCGTGATCTGCGGCGACGTCGGTTACGGCAAGACGGAGATCGCGGTGCGGGCGGCATTCAAGGCGGTGCAGGACGGTAAGCAGGTCGCGGTGCTGGTGCCGACGACGCTGCTGGCCGACCAGCATCTGCAGACATTCACCCAGCGGATGGCCGGATTCCCGGTGACCGTCAAGGGGTTGTCCCGGTTCACCGACGCCGCCGAGTCGCGGGCGGTGCTCGAAGGCATGAAGGACGGCTCGGTCGACATCGTGATCGGTACCCACCGGCTGCTGCAGACCGGTGTGACGTGGAAAGACCTGGGCCTGGTGGTGGTCGACGAGGAGCAGCGCTTCGGCGTCGAGCACAAGGAGCACATCAAGTCGATGCGCACCCACGTCGACGTGCTGACGATGAGTGCCACGCCGATTCCGCGCACGCTCGAGATGAGCCTGGCCGGCATTCGGGAGATGTCGACGATCCTCACCCCGCCGGAGGAGCGCTATCCGGTGCTGACGTACGTCGGCCCGCACGACGACAAGCAGGTCGCGGCGGCGCTGCGGCGCGAGATGCTGCGCGACGGGCAGGCCTTCTACATCCACAACCGGGTGCGGTCGATCGACCAGGCCGCAGCGCGGGTAAGGGCGATGGTGCCGGAGGCCCGCGTCGCCGTCGCACACGGACAGATGCCAGAGGAACAACTGGAACGCACGGTCGAGGGCTTCTGGAACCGTGAATTCGACATCCTGGTGTGCACCACGATCGTCGAGACGGGTCTGGACATCTCCAACGCCAACACGTTGATCGTCGAGCGCGCAGATACTTTCGGGCTGTCTCAGCTTCATCAGCTGCGCGGCAGGGTAGGCCGCAGCCGGGAGCGGGGCTACGCGTATTTCCTTTATCCGCCTGAGGTTCCGCTGACCGAGACCGCCTACGACCGGCTGGCGACGATCGCGCAGAACAACGAACTCGGCGCGGGTATGGCAGTTGCGTTGAAGGACCTCGAGATTCGCGGTGCAGGCAATGTGCTCGGCGCCGAGCAGTCCGGTCACGTTGCCGGCGTCGGCTTCGATCTGTACGTACGCTTGGTCGGCGAGGCCGTCGAGGCGTACCGGGCCGCCGCAGACGGGAAAACGGTTGCGGCGCCTGAAGAACCGAAGGACGTGCGGATCGATCTACCGGTCGACGCGCATCTGCCGCCGGACTACATCGGCAGCGACAGGCTGCGATTGGAGGCCTATCGCCGGCTGGCGGCGGCGCCCGACGACGCCGCGGTGGCTGCCGTCGTCGACGAACTCGTCGACCGTTACGGCCCGCTACCCGAACCTGCGAGACGGTTGGTGGCGGTGGCACGGCTGCGGCTGCTGTGCCGTCACTACGGGGTCACCGAGCTGAGCACGGTCTCGGAGGCGACGCTGAGGGTTTCGCCATTGCAGCTGCTGGATTCCCAACAGGTGCGGCTCAAGCGGTTGTATCCCAGCGCGACTTACCGCGCGACGACGTCGACGGTGCAGGTGCCGATTCCGCGCGCAGGTGACGGTGTTGCTGCGCCGCGCATCCGTGATCTTGAACTGGTGCAGATGGTCGCCGACCTGCTGGTGGCGCTGGACGGGAAACCGCAGGGCAGTGTCGACTTAATTTCGGCTCTCGAATCGCCCGCTTGACCTGCCGTTTTGATGCTGGCCCGCCGGTTCGTATCGGTCCGCACTGTTAACGCACTCCCACGGCGATCCGACATACCTAGCGGGGGTCAAGGTGTTGCAGAGTCGTCCAAACCGGGGGCGGCGAGATCGCTGGTCATAGCGGTCAAAGCAATTTCCTAAACCGAACATCACGCGATGCACCGCGCTGGTTGGTGCACGTCGCGGTGACGCAAGGCGAAGGAGTAACTATGCAGTTCAAGAAAATCGCAGTAACGACGACGATGACCGGTGCACTGGGGCTCGGCGCGCTCGGCCTGGGCGCGGGTTTCGCTCAAGCTGTGCCAGAACCGCCTCCGGTTCCCGTGCCGTCCGTCCCGGATGTGAATGTGCCGGACATCAACGTTCCGAGTGTGAACGTTCCTGATGTCAACGTTCCGAGTGTGAACGTTCCTGATGTCAACGTTCCGAGTGTGAACGTGCCGGACGTCAACGTTCCGAGTGTGAACGTGCCGGACGTCAATGTTCCGAGTGTGAACGTGCCGGACGTCAACGTTCCGAGTGTCAACGTTCCTGATGTGAACGTGCCCGCCGTGAACGTTCCCGACGTCAACCTGCCGGATGTGCAGTTCCCCGAGGTAGATGCCTACTTCAACCTGCCGGCCGGACACATTGCGCCGGGGCAGCTGAAGAACACACCGGTCATCAACGGAGTGGCCAATCCGTTCTTCGGAATCCCGCCCGGCCAGTTGAAGAAGCTGCCGTCGGTGAACGGCGTCGTCAACCCGTTCTTCGATGAGGTGCCGGGTCACTGGGTGATCCCGGATGGCCCGCTCGAGCCGGAGTCCTGAGCCACGGCATTGGACACGATGGCCGCCTTGCCTTCCCGGCAGGGCGGCCATCGCCGGATTTGGGGGGCGTTGCCGGTTCTGCCAGCCGAGCCGGGGTCTGACAAGGTGTTGGTATAACCGAGGCAGCGGTTTCGCCGAAACGCGTGAGGGGGTGTGGCCCGTTGACTGTCATTCTGGTCGACCCCCGCCGCCCGTCCCTGATCCCGATCGAAGCGATCGAGCTCCTTTCCGGCGACGTCCAGTACACCGAGGAAATGCCGATCAAGGTGCCGTGGTCGTTGCCTGCTGCGCGGCCGGCCTACGACGGTGAAGATGCGCCCGTGCTGCTGTCCTCCGATCCGGAGCACCCCGCGGTCAGGGCGCGCCTGGCCGCCGGGGACAGGCTGATCGAGGCGCCGCGAGCCTCGGCCGGCGAGCGACTGGTGGACGCCGTGGCCATGATGGACAAATTGCGAACGTCAGGCCCGTGGGAAAGTCAGCAGACACACGACTCGCTGCGCCGGTATCTACTGGAAGAGACCTACGAGGTCTTCGATGCGGTCCGCAGCGGCAATGCCGACGAGTTGCGTGAGGAACTCGGAGATGTGTTGCTGCAGGTGCTGTTTCATGCCCGCATCGCCGAAGATGCTCCCGAGCACCCATTCTCGATCGACGATGTCGCGGATTCGCTGATCCGCAAGCTCGTCAACCGGGTGCCCGCGGTGCTTGCCGGCGAAGAGATCTCGCTGGAAGATCAACTCGCGCAATGGGAAGAGCGCAAGGCCCAGGAGAGGTCGAGCAAGGGTGTCCGGTCTGCGATGGATGATGTGCCGACCGGTCAGCCCGCATTGGCGTTGGCGCAGAAGGTGATCGAGCGCGCCGCGGCCGCAGGGTTGCCTGCCGACCTGATACCGGCATCGATCACGTCGGTCAGTGTGGCTGCTCACGTCGACTCCGAGAACGAGCTGCGCTCGGCGGTGCTGGGGTTCATGGACACCGTGCGGACCACAGAGCTCGCCATCGCTGCGGCCCGACGCGGGACCGACGTCCCGGAAGTACTCGACGTGTCCTCGCTCGGGGATATCTCGGCCGACGAGTGGCGGGCGCACTGGCCCGGCACGGCCGATGACACGCCGGCTGCCGACACGCCGGGCGCCGAGGCCGACGGCTCCGGCGCCGAGGATGGCCCTGACTCAGGCCCTGAGGATGGCCCTGAGGATGACGATGAACCGCATGATCAAGGGGTGGTCGCCGAATCACGATGATCCCCGCTGACCGGGAATCGGCGTAGGAGGCGTCGGCACGTCTGCCCAAAGTGTCTTGAACGCATGGGACGATGGCTGTGATCGAGGTTGGTTCGAGGGAGTTTGGTGTCGCGCGTGCGTTGGCTGCGGGCGGTCGCGGTAGTGGGAGCGACGGCGCTGCTCATGGCTTCTAGCTGTTCATGGCAGGTGGGCACCCCGATTCCGGAGGGGGTGCCGCCTCCTGCTGGCGATCCCGTGCCCAAAATCGACACCCACGCCGCGGGCCGACCCGCCGACCAGCTGCGCGAATGGGCGGCCGAACGCGCCCATTCGCTGGGCATCCCCGTCAGCGCCCTCGAGGCGTACGCGTACGCGGCCCGGGTTGCCGAGGTGGAGAACCCCGACTGCCACCTGGAATGGACGACGCTGGCGGGCATCGGCGAGGTGGAGAGCCATCACGGCACGTTCCGGGGCGCGCAAATCGCAGAGAACGGCGACGTCAGCCCGCCTATCAGGGGTGTTCGCCTGGACGGCACCAACGGAAACCTCGAGATCATCGACAACGACGGCGGCGAGCTCGACGGCGACCCGACCCACGCCAGGGCGATGGGGCCGATGCAGTTCATTCCGGAGACCTGGCGGTTGTACGGCGTCGACGCCAACAACGACGGCGTCATCAGCCCGGACAACTTCGACGATGCGGCGCTGTCGGCCGCGGGCTATCTGTGCTGGCGGGGCAAGGACCTGTCCACCCCGCGGGGCTGGATGGAGGCCCTGCGGGCGTACAACCTGTCCGACCAGTACGCCCGCACCGTGCGCGACTGGGCGACGGCCTACGCCGACGGACACCCCCTCTAAGCACGCCGCACGTCAGCCCAACCTTTAGGCTCAACCTCGTCCCACCCACCGTTTCTCAAGACCACGGAGGCGCAAGTGCCCATCATCGAGCAGGTCGGAGCCCGCGAGATCCTCGACTCCCGCGGCAACCCGACGGTCGAGGTCGAGGTGGCCCTGCTGGACGGCACCTTCGCCAGGGCCGCGGTGCCCTCGGGCGCGTCCACCGGGGAACATGAGGCCGTCGAGCTGCGCGACGGCGGCCCCCGCTATGGCGGCAAGGGCGTCGAACGGGCCGTGGAGGCCGTGCTCGACGAGATCGCACCCGCCATCATCGGGCTGAGCGCCGACGATCAGCGGCTGGTCGACCAGGCGCTGCTGGATCTGGACGGCACCCCGGACAAGTCCCGCCTCGGGGCCAACGCCATCCTCGGCGTGTCGCTGGCGGTCGCGAAGGCCGCTGCGGAGTCCGCCGCGCTGCCGCTGTTCCGCTACCTCGGCGGGCCCAACGCCCACATCCTTCCGGTGCCGATGATGAACATCCTCAACGGCGGCGCACACGCCGACACCGGCGTCGACGTCCAGGAGTTCATGGTCGCCCCGATCGGCGCGCCCAGCTTCAAGGAGGCGTTGCGCTGGGGTGCGGAGGTGTACCACTCGCTGAAGTCGGTGCTCAAGAAGCAAGGTCTGTCCACCGGCCTCGGAGACGAGGGTGGCTTCGCTCCGGACGTCGCAGGCACCAAAGCCGCACTCGACCTGATCCTCACCGCCATCGAAGCGGCGGGTTACAAGCCCGGATCCGACGTGGCGCTGGCTCTCGATGTCGCGGCCACCGAATTCTTCACGGAGGGAACGGGTTACAAGTTCGAAAAAGAGACCCGCACCGACATGCAGATGATCGAGTTCTACGCCGGGCTGATGGATGCGTATCCGCTGGTGTCGATCGAAGATCCGCTGTCCGAGGACGACTGGGACGGATGGGTGGCGCTGACCTCCGCGATCGGTGACCGCGTCCAGCTCGTCGGCGACGATCTGTTCGTCACCAATCCCGAGCGTCTGGAGGACGGTATCGAACGGGGGGCGGCCAACGCACTTCTGGTGAAGGTCAACCAGATCGGCACGCTCACCGAGACGCTCGACGCCGTCGCGCTCGCGCACAACAGCGGCTATCGCACGATGATGAGCCATCGCAGCGGTGAGACCGAGGACACGACGATCGCCGACCTCGCCGTCGCGGTGGGCAGCGGTCAGATCAAGACGGGCGCTCCCGCCCGCAGCGAGCGTGTCGCCAAGTACAACCAGCTGCTGCGCATCGAGGAAACGTTGGGCGACGCCGCCCGGTATGCCGGTGATCTTGCGTTCCCACGTTATTCGGTGGAGACCAAATAGCCCGTGCCCGAAGCGAAGCGGCCCGATCCCAAACGGCGATCCCCGACTTCTCGACCAAAGTCGGGTAAGTCTGAGGCCGCACGGGGCCGCCCGCGTGGTACGTCGCCGGCCCGTCGGGAACCGCGCACAACCGAGTCGCGGCCTGCCGCCAAAGCCCAGGCCAAGGCTGCCGAGGCGCAGGCTCAGGACGAACTGAAGGCCGATCCGAAGGACGCCGCCGACTCGATCCGCAAATCCATTGCGGTGTCGGCCGAACAGCAGTCCGAGCAACGGTTCGGATCCGCGGCGCGGCGGGCCGCGATCCTGGCCGCGGTGGTCTGCGTGTTGACGTTGACCATCGCGGGGCCCGTACGGACCTACTTCGGTCAGCGCACCGAGATGAAGCAGCTGAAGGCCACCGAGGAGCAACTGCGCGCCCAGATCGCCGAACTGGAGCAGCAGAAGGTCAAGCTGAACGACCCCGTGTTCATCGCTGCGCAGGCGCGTGAACGCCTCGGATTCGTGATGCCCGGGGAGATTCCGTATCAGGTGCAGCTTCCCCCGGGCAGTGCGGTGCCGGTGGCGCCCGGCGACGCCGAGCTGGCGACGGTGGATCCCGACCAACCCTGGTACACGGCGCTCTGGGGCACTATCGCCGATGCGCCGTACGGCGTTGCGCCCGCGCCGCCGCCCGGCTCGCCAGCACCGGGCGATCCGCCCGCGCCCGTTTCGCCCGCGCCGAGCAGTGCGCCCGCCGGTGGTTGACTCGGCGGATCTGGCGGCGGTCGCGGAGCAGCTCGGTCGTGAACCGCGCGGTGTCCTCGAGATCGCCTACCGATGCCCCAACGGTGAGCCCGGTGTCGTCAAGACGGCGCCGAAGTTACCTGACGGCACACCGTTTCCGACGCTGTACTACCTGACGCACCCCACGCTGACCGCGGCGGCGAGTCGGTTGGAGTCATCGGGCATGATGCGAGACATGACCGAGCGCCTGCAGCACGATCCGGATCTGGCCACCGCATATCGTCGGGCTCACGAGTCCTACCTCACCGAGCGCGACGCGATAGAGCCTTTGGGTACAACGTTTTCCGGCGGCGGCATGCCCGACAGGGTGAAATGCCTGCACGTGCTCATCGCGCACTCGCTGGCCAAGGGACCTGGTACCAACCCGTTCGGCGACGAGGCACTGGCGGTCCTGGCCGCCGAACCGGCGATGGCGGGCATTCTGGACCGGGAGACGTGGAGCGTATGAGCAGGGTCGGTGCGATTGACTGCGGTACCAACTCGATTCGGCTACTGATCGCCGACATCGATGACGGCAAGATTTCCGACGTGCATCGCGAGATGCGCATCGTCCGGCTGGGGCAGGGAGTCGACGCCACCGGGCAGTTCACTCCCGACGCGCTGACCCGGACCCGGACGGCGTTGGCCGACTATGCCGAGTTGATGCGCAGACATGAGGTGTCGAAGGTGCGGATGGTCGCCACGTCCGCGACGCGCGACGCATCCAACCGCGATGTGTTCTTCTCGATCACCGCGGAGGTACTCGGGACCGTGGTGCCCGGTGCGATGGCCGAGGTGATCACGGGAACCGAGGAAGCAGAGCTGTCGTTCCGTGGGGCAGTCAATGAATTAGACAGCGCGACAGGTCCTTTCGTCGTCGTCGACTTAGGTGGCGGGTCGACGGAAGTGGTCCTCGGCGTGCGCGACGTGGAGGCCAGCTTCTCCGCCGACATCGGGTGCGTGCGTTTGACGGAACGGTGCCTGCATTCCGACCCGCCGACCGCTGTCGAGATCGCTGCGGCGCGCGAGGTCGTCCGCGAGGGGCTGGGCGAGGCGTTTCGCAACGTACCCGTCGAACGTGCACGAACCTGGGTCGGCGTGGCGGGGACCATGACGACGGTGTCGGCACTGGCGCACAAGATGACGACCTACGACTCCGAGGCAATCCATTTGTCGCGGACGACCTTCGGCGACCTGCTGCCCGTCTGCGATGAGCTGATCGCGATGACACGCGCGCGGCGCGCTGTGCTGGGGCCGATGCACGAGGGCCGAGTGGACGTGATCGGCGGGGGAGCGATCATCGTCGAGGAGCTGGCGTATGCGCTGGGGCAGCGGGCCGGCATCGACGAGTTGGTGGTCAGCGAGCACGACATTCTCGACGGCATCGCCCTGTCGATCGCCTAGTTTCTTTGGCGATTTCGGCGTGTTCCGTCTCGCTCAGCGTGACCCAGCACGCCGAAATCGCAAGGGGTCGCGTTCGTTGAACCTTCGCAGCCCTTCGAACGTCTCGGGTTCGACGATCGACCGGCCGAAGCACTCCGCCTCGATGCGCAAGCCGTCCTCGAGCGGCCGGCCCTGCCCGCGGCGGGCGGCCTCCAAATCGGTGCGCAACGCCGGCTGGGGCAGCGCAGCGATGGTGTCGGCCAACTCGAGAGCCCGCTGCACGCAGGTTCCGCGCGGCACGGCCTCGTTGACGAGCCCGATGCGCAGCGCTTCGTCGGCGTCGATGACCCGCCCGGTGATGATGAGCTCGATCGCCCGGCGATATCCGAGGATGCGGGTGAGGCGCTGCGTGCCGCCGTCGGCCAGCCCGATGTTCCAGCGCCGGCACGTCACCCCGAACGTGGCATGTTCGTCGGCGATCGCCAAGTCGGCCCAACAGGCCCATTCCAGCCCGCCCGCGTAAGCGACGCCGTTGATGGCCGCGATGGTCGGCTTGTACACGTCGGTCCATCGCGAGGGCCCGAGGACGCCGTCATCGGGGGTCGCATCGATTTCGAGCTCACCCGCCATGGCAGCCTTGAGATCGCCACCCGCACTGAACGCGTCGTCACCCGCGCCGGTGAGGATCCCGACTAGGGCGTCGTCGTCGGCGCGGAAGCGGCCCCACGCATCAACGAGTTCCCGATGTGTCTGCGGACCAATGGCATTCATGCGCTCTGGCCGGTTGATCGTGATCACCGTGGCCGGCCCCCGCTGCTCGTAGAGCAGATGCTCGTAATTGGTCATCGCATCGCCGCCAGCCGCGCGTCGAGGGTGGCGTGGAAGTGCCCGATCGCACTCTCATGAGTGCCGAACTCGACGAATTCATTGGCGCCGGCATGTAGTCCGCGCTGTACGCCCTCCGACATCTCGTTGTCCTCCACCCCGCCCTCGTTGAGCAGATTGCGTGCACCCTCGGCCGATTCGCGATCGGCAACAACCCTTTCGGCCACCTCGGGCGTGACCATGGCGTAGATGGTGACGGTGGTGTGGTCGATGTCGATCGGATCGATCGCGATCATCAGCACCTGGTCGGGGAACGTCGCGACCATGACATTCGGGAACAGGTGATACACGTAGGTCACTCGGTGACCCACCGACCACGACGATTCCGGACGGTCCCGCAGGCGTTCGATGTTCTGGAACGGGAACGTGATTCGGCTGTTGGGGCCGAACATCTCGACGACGTTGAGGTCGTCGTACTGCAGCGGATAGAACGTGTCCTTGTGCGTCGTGCGGATGTGATACCCCTCTAGAAACTGCTCGACAAGCACCTTCCAGTTCATCGCGCGCAAGGCGGGTCGCACCGCGAACAGCCGCGTCGCGGGCATCAACTTGTCCCGCCATGGACTGCCGTCGGTCAGGGCTGACATCGCGGCTTCCGCGCCTGGGCCCGGTGATTCCAGCGGACCGATGACGATCAACCCGTCGACTTCTCGGCTCTCGACCTCGACGAGCCCGCGTGCTGCCATATCCAGGTCGGGAAACGCGTCAGCGTGGGGCACATGCGACAGCGCACCGTCAAGGCGATAGGTCCAGCCGTGATAGCGGCACACCAACGCCTGTGCACACCCTGGGCCTTCGACGAGCGCCATACCGCGGTGCCTGCAGGCGTTGCGGAACACCCGCGCCTTACCGTCGCGGCCGCGCACCGCGAACAGTGGCACCCCGAAACTGACCCGCTCGACGTGGTCACCAGGCTTCGGCAGTGCTGCCGACGGCAGATACACGCTGGGGTACGAGCGCAGTAGCTCGAGCTCATCAGCGAATCGCGTTGGATTCAAATAGTTTTCGACCGGTTCCCGCCACGCGGCGCCTACATCGGTCGTGCCGGCGTCGATATGAGCCAGGATGCGGCGAGCGATGTCGCGATCATCGGCGACCGGCGCCCGTGTCGGAGTGGCCATGCTTCGGAAGTATCACACTCAAAACGCTACGTGTCAACGAAATTGTGAGATAGCATCATGGAACTCTGGGGCGTCCACCAACGGCACGACGAGGAGAGACATGGCAACGGATTCGCCAATGCAACTGGGAATGATCGGCCTTGGCCGCATGGGCGCCAACCTGGTGCGACGCCTCATGCGCGACGGGCATCGCTGCGTGGTCTACGACATGAACGCCGAGGCGGTGTCCGCGCTCGCGGGCGAGGGCGCGACCGGTGCGGACTCGTTGCGTGATTTCGTGCAGAAGCTCGAGAAGCCCCGCGCGGTCTGGTTGATGCTGCCCGCCGCCGTGGTGGACTCGACGCTGGAACAGCTGGTCGATTTGTTGGAGCCGGGCGACACCGTAATAGATGGCGGAAACTCCTACTACCGCGACGACATCACCCGCGCCAAGAGTCTGCTGACGAAGAACATCCACTACGTGGACTGCGGTACCAGTGGTGGCGTATGGGGACTCGAGCGCGGCTACAGCCTGATGATCGGCGGTGAGGCGGAGGTCGTGCAACGCTTCGATCCGATCTTCAAGACGATCGCGCCAGGGGAAGGATGCGCCGAACCCACCCCGAGCCGCACCCGCACCGACGGCACCGCCCAGGACGGCTACCTGCACTGCGGCCCAAGCGGCGCAGGACATTTCGTGAAGATGGTGCACAACGGCGTGGAGTACGGGATGATGGCCGCCATCGCCGAAGGCCTGAGCATCATCAAGCACGCCGACGCCGGCAAGGTCAACCGCACGGTCGACGCGGAAACCACACCGCTGCGCGATCCGTGGGCCTACCAATACACCATCGACGTCGCCGAGGTCGCCGAAGTCTGGCGGCGTGGATCGGTGGTTGGCTCGTGGCTGGTCGATCTCACCGCCGACGCACTGGCGCGCTCGCCCGAGCTCGACGACTTCGGTGGCCGCGTGTCGGACTCCGGTGAGGGACGCTGGACGGTATTGGCCGCCGTCGACGAGGGTGTTCCCGCGCCGGTGATCACCACGTCGCTGTACGAACGGTTCCAATCGCGAGACCTCGGCGAGTTCACCGACAAGCTCTTGTCGGCGATGCGCAGCGAATTCGGCGGACACGCCGAGAAGAAGTGACCGCCATGACCGCAGCGACGTCGCCCGCCGACGTACTGGTGATCTTCGGCATCACCGGAGACCTCGCCAAGAAGATGACCTTCCGCTCGCTGTACCGGCTGGAGCGACGCAAGCAGCTGGACTGCCCGATCGTCGGCGTCGCCCTGGACGACTGGTCGGTGGCAACGCTGCGTGACCGTGCCCGCGAGGCGATCGAGGCCGGCGGTGAGACGATCGACGAGGACGTCTTCGCACGGTTCGCCAAGCGCCTGTCGATGGTGTCGGGCGATTTCGCCGACGCCAAGACCTACGACCGGGTGGCCAAGGCGATCGAGGGAAAGCACACGCCCGTCTTCTATCTCGAGATACCGCCATCACTGTTCGGCCGCGTCGTCGAGGGACTGTCGAACGCCAACCTCACCTCGCGCGCCAGGGTGGCGGTGGAGAAGCCCTTCGGCCACGACCTGGCGTCCGCGCGGGCGCTCAATGCCCAGCTCAGCGCCGTGCTGGAGGAGTGGCAGATCTTCCGCATCGACCACTTCCTCGGCAAGGAACCGGCGATGGACATCATGTTCCTGCGGTTCGCCAACTCGGTCTTCGAGCCGCTGTGGAACCGTGACCGGATCCAGTGCGTGCAGATCACGATGGCCGAGAACTTCGGCGTCGAAGATCGCGGCAGCTTCTACGACCCGGTCGGGGCGCTGCGCGACGTGGTCCAGAATCACCTGCTGCAGCTGACCGGGCTGTTCGCCGCCGAGCCCCCGAGCGTCGCCGACGCCGACGGGCTGCGCGACAAGCGCGTAGAGGTGTTTCGCGCGATCCCGTCGATCGACCCCGCGCACTATGTGCGTGGACAGTACGACGGGTATCGCTCCGTCAAGGGTGTGGCGCCCGACTCGCAGACCGAGACGTTCGCCGCGCTGCGACTGGAGATCGACAACTGGCGCTGGGCCGGGGTGCCGTTCTTCATTCGGGCCGGAAAGGCACTTCCGGTGCGGGCCACCGAGATCCGCATCATCTTCAAGCGACCGCCGAAGCTGGCCATCACCTCGCAGACCCACGATCCCAACGAACTCGTGCTGCGCATCGACCCCAAGCCGGGCACCGACATGATCGTTCAAGCCAAGGAGCCGGGTGTCAATCGCACTCGCTCCGTTGATTTGTCGCTGATCTTCGCCGAAGAACTGGGGGAGGCGCCCGAACCCTATGAGCGGCTGTTGAGCGACGCGATGCGCGGCGACTCCGCCCAGTTCGCACGTGAGGACGGCGTCGAGGAGACCTGGCGGATCGTGCAGCCGCTGCTCGACAACCCGCCACCGGTGCAGCCGTATGCGATCGGATCGTGGGGCCCGGCAGATGTATCGAAACTCTGTGCCGGGCAACCAGGTTGGCGTGAGCCCTGGCTTGGGGGATAAGTGCCGACAGCGTCCCGCGCCCGCGTCGCCGACCTGATCGGCGATCGCACCCTGAGCGCACGGTCGGTCCTCGCGACGGCCTTGCTGGGTGCTGACGAACCGCACCTCACGGTGGGGGAGCTGGTCGCGGTCGCTTCATTGTTCGGCATCAGCGACGGCGCCGCCCGCACGTGCCTGTGGCGCATGGTGTCCAACGGTGAGCTCACCGGCGACGACGGAGTCTATGCACTTGCCGGGCCGTTGCTGGAACGGCGGGAACGCGTCGACGAGGCTGCCCGGTTCGACGACACGGCGTTGCCATGGGATTTCACATGGGAATTGGCGATCGTCTCGCTGGAGCGCCGGTCCGCGGCTGATCGGCTCGCGTTGCGCAAGGCCGCCACGGGACTACATCTTGCGGAGCTGCGTGAAGGTGTCTGGATACGTCCTGACAACCTGGACCCGGACCGCCTGCCGACGCTGCGCGCGGTGCTGGACCGCCAATGTGTGCACTTTCATGGCGCTGCCACCGATGTGCCCGTCGAAGTGGTGAGATCGCTTTTCAACCTTGCCGATTGGGCGGCCGATGCCCGCCGGCTCACCGACGCCATGCTCGACGAGTTGCACGGCGATGCGGTCGACACCGAGGACTTCATCTATCTGTTCGCGTTGTCGATCACCGTGGTCCGCCATCTGCAGCTGGACCCGTTGCTACCCGTCGAGCTCGAACCCGACGACTGGCCGGGCCACGATCTGCGCAGCACCTACCGTCAGTTCGACGAGGTGTTCAAACGCCAACTGGCCAGCCGACGCTAGGTGTTCTAAACAGAGCGGTGCCTCGGGGCCACTTGCGACTCCTGACGAGAAAACCTCGGCCCGGCACCGATTCATCGGTGGGTACTTGACGGCCGTGACCACGCGTGCTCCAATTATGAGCGTACACTGTACTCCTATTCGGGAGGTTGCCATGCCTGGCTCCCTGCGTCGACGACTCTTGGACACCGTCCTCGCGATGCTGCAGGGCATAGGCATGGGAGCGTGCTCGGACTTCGCATTCGCCATGAGCGCCAATGGCCGATGGAGCGAGATCACCTCGATTGAGGCGCCGTGACACTGGCACACACCGCCAGTCGGCCGCTGCGTGGTGTCGGCGGTTTCTTCGCCATGACGCTCGACACACTGGTTTCGATACCGCGCAGACCATTCGCCTGGCGTGAATTATTGCTTCAGGCGTGGTTTGTCGCCCGTGTCTCCATTGTGCCGACCCTCATGCTGTCGATCCCGTTCACCGTCTTACTGGTGTTCACCTTCAACATTTTGTTGGTCGAGTTCGGCGCAGCCGATACGTCCGGCGCGGGCGCTGCGTACGGGTCCGTGACACAGATTGGCCCGGTGGTGACCGTTCTGGTGGTGGCGGGCGCCGGCGCCACCGCGATGTGCGCCGATCTCGGCGCGAGAACGATTCGCGAGGAGCTGGACGCGCTTCGAGTCATGGGCGTAGACCCCATCCAGGCGCTGGTGGTCCCGCGGGTGCTGGCGGCGACGCTGGTTGCCTTTCTGTTGTCACCGCTGGTGGTGCTGGTTGGACTGATGGGCGGATTCATGTTCTCGGTGTTCGTTCAGCACGTCACGGCCGGGGCATTCGTTGGCGGGATCACTCTGTTCACGGGTGTTGATGACGTACTGGTTTGTCTGGTCAAGGCAGCTCTGTTCGGACTGGCCGCAGGGTTGATCGCTTGCTACAAAGGTATTTCGGTCGGCGGCGGCCCAGCAGGCGTGGGCGAGGCGGTCAATGAGACAGTCGTCTATTCCTTCGTGGCGCTGTTCCTGATCAATATCATCGCGACCGCTGTCGGCGTGGAGGCCACCGCGTGAGCGCGAGTGCGTCCAAGCCGTATCCACGCCTGCGACGCAAAGCGAGGGCGTGGGTAGACGGCTGGAACCGTGTCGGTGGTCAGGCCCAGTTCTATGGCCAAACGCTGGTCTCCACCGGTGATGCGTTCGTCAGGTACAACAGGGAGATCCTGCGTCATATCGCTCAGATGAGTTTGGGTACAGGAGCATTGGCGGTCATCGGCGGGACGATCGTAATCGTCGGTTTTCTGACCTTGTCCACTGGGGCCTTGGTGGCCGTCCAGGGGTATAACCAGTTCGCCGATGTCGGGGTGGAAGCGTTGACCGGGTTTGCCTCGGCGTACTTCAACGTCCGGTTGATTGCGCCGCTGACCGCTGGTATCGGCTTGGCGGCCACCATCGGTGCGGGCGCAACTGCGCAACTCGGTGCGATGCGAATTAACGAGGAGATCGACGCACTCGAAGTCATGGGCATCCGCTCGATCGCGTATTTGGCGGCCACCAGAGTCGTCGCCGGGGTGATCGTGGTCGTCCCGCTGTACTGCGTGGCGGTACTGATGTCGTTTCTATCCGCGCGCTTCGGCACGACTGCCGTGTACGGACAGTCCACCGGTGTCTACGACCACTATTTCAATACCTTCTTGAATCCGACCGACCTGATCTGGTCTTTTCTGCAGGCCACCGTGATGGCCGCGATCATCATGTTGGTACACACCTATTACGGGTTCACCGCCACGGGCGGCCCCGCAGGTGTAGGTGAGGCGGTAGGACGAGCCGTCCGCACCTCGCTGATCAGCGCGGTCTTCGTCACCGTCTTCGTGTCGCTGGCGATCTACGGCCAATCCGGCAACTTCAACTTCTCGGGCTAGTTCGATGAATGCCGCCACTGCACTGACCCGGATCCGCCCAGCGTGGTGGACGCTGATCCTCATCGCCGCAATCGCGGGGATGGTATTCGTCTGTTCGGCGTCGTTCGCCGGGACATATCGGTCATTCGTTCCGGTGACGCTGACTTCGGACCGGTCAGGATTGGTGCTCGAATCGGGCGCCAAGGTGAAATTGCGCGGAGTTCAAGTCGGACGGGTGGCCACGGTCACTGGAGGAAAGCACCCTGTAAGCCTCGAACTGGAGATCTATCCGGATCAGGTCCAGTACATCCCGGCGAATGTGGAAGCTCAGATCCGAGCTACCACGTTGTTCGGCGCCAAATACGTGGACCTGCTGTATCCCAACGATCCAAGCACCAAGCGGATCTCGGCAGGTGCGGTCCTCCGCTCACGCAACGTGAGTACCGAAGTGAATACCGTCTTCCAGAACCTGAGCGAGTTGCTACACCAGATCGATCCGGCAAAACTCAATGCGACGTTGACTGCGCTGGCCGACGGGGTACGGGGCCAGGGAGAACGAATCGGCCGAGCAACGGTCGACGCGAACCAGGTGCTGCTCGCACTCAACCCGCGGATGGACGCACTCCACGAGGACTGGCGCGCCTTCAAGGGATTCAGCGATGCGTATAGCGATGCGGCCAAGGACCTATTGGAGATACTCGACAACGCAAGCGTCACCAGTGCCACGATCACACGGCAAACCGCGGATCTGGATGCATTGCTGCTGAACGCGACTGGCCTTTCTCGTGCAGGTATCGAACTCGTCGGCCCCAACCAGGAGAACCTCACCCGCTCGATCAACGAACTCGAGCCCACCACCGGTCTACTGAAGCAATACGACCCGATCTACACGTGTCTGCTCCTCGGTGCGAAATGGTTTCTCGACAACGGCGGCTACGAGCGGATCGGCGGCAACGGCCGGACATCGATCCTCGACAGCGCCATTCTGGTCGGAGACGACCCGTACAAGTACCCGCGCCATCTGCCGACCGTGGCAGCGAAAGGCGGACCGGGTGGCAAGCCAGGGTGCGGGTCACTGCCCGATGCGACGAAGAACTTTCCCGTCCGGCAGTTGGTGACGAATACCGGCTGGGGGACGGGTCTGGACATCCGACCCAACCCGGGTATCGGCCACCCCTGGTGGGTCAACTATCTGCCGGCGACCCGCGCCGTGCCCGAGCCTCCGAGTTTTCGCGGACTCGGTCCACCGGCGATAGGACCCGTCGCCTATCCAAGGGCGCCCGCGTACGGCGCGCCCCTCTATGGTCCCGGCGGCGTTCCGCTGTGGCCCGGAATTCCGCCGGCGTGACGAAAGATGGGAACAGTATCGTGAAAGACAATCTGCGAGGCGGGGTTTGGCGCCTGGCCGTCTTCGTCGCGGTCTGTCTCCTCGGACTTGCGGGGCTGCTGGTCGTGTTCGCAGAAGTCCGGTTCGGGCACCAGAGCGGATATCGGGTCGAGTTCACCAACGTCAGTGGTCTGGAAAGGGGAGACTTCGTCCGCGTCGCGGGCGTCGAGGTCGGCAAGGTCACGAACATCGCGATCAAGCCGGACGCCGTCGTAGTGGTGGAATTCTCTGCCAGCCAATCGATGACGCTTACTCAAGACACCCGTGCGGCCGTTCGCTACGAAAACGTACTCGGTGACCGGTACCTAGCGCTCGAGCAGGGTGCAGATCACGCGTTGCCGCTCAAACCCGGCGAGACGATCTCGCTCGAGTACACCCGCCCTGCACTGGATTTGGATGCACTGATCGGTGGCTTCCGCCCCCTGTTCCGTGCGTTGGACCCGCAACAGGTCAATGCTCTTGCAGGTCAACTTATTCGAGCACTACAAGGAGAGGGAGCCACCATTGGCGCCCTGCTGACCAACACTTCGGGACTGAGCAACACGTTGGCAGATCGAGACGAGCTCATCGGGGAAGTCATCACCAACCTCAACATCGTGATGCGCTCCTTGAGCGCCGAATCCGGCCAGCTCGGAAAGTCCATCGACTCGCTCGCGGAGCTGGTCGAGGTGCTTGCGGGTCAGAAGACGGAGATCAGCAACGCGATTGCGCACACCAACGACGCCGCTGTGACGGTGGCCGACCTACTCATGCGTGCCCGCCCGTCGGTGGTCGACACCGTACAACAAGCGGATCGCACCGCCGGCGTCGTCATTGCGGATCACGAATACTTCGACAATCTC
Source organism: Mycobacterium sp. (assembly GCA_044508395.1). Taxonomy (GTDB): domain Bacteria; phylum Actinomycetota; class Actinomycetes; order Mycobacteriales; family Mycobacteriaceae; genus Mycobacterium. The sequence continues at coordinate 35,679 of JBIQHU010000022.1, forward strand.
CTCAACACACTTCCCGATGCTTACCAGGCCCTTGCGCGTCAGGGTGTCTACGGAGACTTCTTCAGCTTCTACCTGTGCGATGCGGTGCTGAAGCTCAACGGGAAAGGGGGCCAGCCGGTGTTCGTCAAGCTCGCCGGACAGAGCACCGGGCGGTGTGCGCCGAAATGAGGTCGTTCACCGAACGCAGTCCACTGCTCATCGGTGGCGGAGGCATTGCGCTGACGGCGGCAGTGGTGTTCGGCGCCCTCCACTACGACGATCTCCTGCTCTTCCGTCAGGACCGGCAGTACTCGGCGTACTTTGCCGACGCGAGCGGACTCAGACGAGGTGCCGACGTTCATGTTTCGGGCTACACAGTCGGAAAGGTGACCGGTATCGATCTCGACGATGCGCGAGTACTGATCACCTTCGACATCGTTGACGATGTTCGCCTCGGTGACCGCACCGAGGCGGCGATCAAGACCAAGAGCCTGCTTGGCGTGAAGGTCCTCGAAGTCATACCCCGCGGTGACGGCGAAATCAACGAGACGATACCTCTCGACCGGACCACTCCGGCGTACCAACTTCCGGATGCGCTCGGTGACCTTGCCGCAACCGTTGGCGGCTTGAACACTGACCAGTTGTCTGAGTCGTTGGCAACCTTTGCCGAAACCTTCTCCCACACACCGGCGAACCTCAGGGCGGCGGTGGCCGGTGTCACGCGATACTCCCGAACACTGCACGAACGTGATACTCGGTTGCGCACGCTGCTCACCGATGCCAACAAGGTCACGACTGTGCTGGCCCAACACGCTGACCAGGTCGCCGGACTGATCACCAACACCAATGCGCTGCTGGCTGAACTGCGAATCCAAAGTGACGAGCTGAACCAAGTGGCCGACAACATTTCTGTTCTGTCGCGGGAGCTGACTGGCTTCGTCGCCGAGAACCAAGCCCAGCTGCGTCCCATGCTGGACAAGCTCAACGGTGTGCTGACGATCGTCGACGACCGCAAGGAGCGGGTGCAGAAGTCGATCGAACTGCTCAATGACTACGTCATGTCGCTGGGCGAATCCCTTTCTTCCGGACCGTTTTTCAAGTCGTATATCGCCAATCTCCTGCCTGGACAGTTCCTCCAGCCGTTCGTCGATGCGGCGTTCTCCGACCTCGGGCTGGACCCCGCCGTCCTGCTACCGTTCGAACGGATAGATCCGCAAACCGGCCAGCCGGCAACACCCGCGCTCCCAGTGCCCTATCCGCGTACTGGGCAGGCTGGAGATCCCAGAACCGCTCTTCCAGAGGCCATTACGGGCGTTCCCGGGGATGCTCGCTATCCGTATCGCGGGCCGCTCCCGGCACCGCCTCCCGGCGGTCCGCCACCCGGGCCACCGGCTGTACCGCCGCCCGAGTCGGCGCCAACACCACAACCCACGCCTTCGCCGGTTCTGCTTCCGGCTCCCGGCGAGGTGCCGACCTCGGAGGGCATTCGATGACCTGGTCTCGCGGCGCTCGAGCTGTCCTAGCTGCTGTACTCACGCTCGTCCTGAGCGCGGGGACGGTGGTCGTCATGCGTTCCGATATGAAGCGCGGTCAAACCCGGATCGTGGCCTACTTCGACAACACCAACGGGATCTTCGCAGGCGATGAGGTTCGCATACTCGGTGTGCCCGTTGGCGCGATCGACAAGATCGAGCCACAACCCCTCCGCGCCAAGGTCACCTTCTGGGTCGATGACACCTACAAGGTGCCCGCGGACGCCAACGCCGTGATCGTGTCGCCCTCTCTGGTCACGTCACGGGCAATCCAACTGACACCGGCGTACACCGGGGGACCCGCCATGGCGAACGGCGCCGTGATCCCCCAGGACAGAACACTGGTTCCGGTGGAGTGGGACGATCTACGCCAGCAACTGGCAAAGCTGACCGACACCCTGCAGCCCACAGCTGATGGCGGGGTCAGCACACTTGGAGCATTCATCAACACCGCCGCCGATAACCTGCGCGGCGAAGGTGAACACATTCGCGAGGCCGTAATCTCGCTGTCGAGAGCCCTTTCGATACTTGGCGATCACAGTGACGATCTCTACTCCACCGTGCGAAATCTGTCGGTGCTGATCACCGGGCTGAGTTCCAGCACTCACCTCATGGCGCAGCTCAACAGAAACCTCGCCGCAGTCACCGCGCTGCTGGCCAATGATCCGGGTGAAGTCGGACGAGCCATCACTGATCTCAATGTCGCGGTGTCGGGCGTCGCGAGGTTTGTCGCAGACAATCGCGAAGCGCTGGGAACCACATCTGAGACGTTGGCTTCGGTGTCCACAGCAGTGATCGATCGCATCGACGAGGTGAAACAGCTTCTGCATGTCGCACCCAACGCGGTGCAGAACTTCGTCAACACCTTCGAGCCCGCCCATGCATCATTCACTGGGGCGATGGCGGTGAACAACTTCGCTGATCCGATCACGTTCTTGTGCGGCGCAATTCAGGCAGCGTCGCGGCTGGGAGCCGAGCAGTCAGCAAAGCTTTGTGTACAGTATTTGGCGCCGATCATCAAGAACCGTCAGTACAACTTCCCGCCGATCGGAATGAACCCGTTCGTCAACGCACAAGCCCGACCAAACGAAATCACCTACAGCGAAGACTGGATGCGGCCCGATCACGTGCCGCCGGTCGCGAAGAATCCGGCCGGTGGTCTGTCCGAGCTGCTGGCACCGTCCGGAGCGGGGTCATGACGCGAAGTCGGCCGCGCCGCTGCTGGGTCACTCTTGTCGTGCTGATGAGCGTCGCAGGACTGTCCGGATGTGATTGGCGCGGACTGAATTCACTGCCGATGCCCGGAACGGCTGGCGGTGGCAGTGATTCATTCGAGATCAGGGCCGAGCTACCCGACGTGGTGAACATCGCGCAGAATTCCCGGGTCCGCGTCGGCGATGTCACTGTCGGCAACGTGACCAAGATCGAACGTCAAGGTTGGCACGCACTAGTCACAATGAGCATCGACAACGATGTCGATCTACCCGCAAACGCCACCGCGACGGTGGGGCAGACCAGTCTGCTCGGAACGATGCACATCGAACTCGCTGCGCCCACAGGGGTCGCACCGGAGGGCAAGCTGCGGGGCGGGGCAGTGATTCCGCTACCGAGGGGGTCGGCTTACCCGACAACCGAGCAGACGTTGGCCGCGCTCTCACTGGTGCTCAACGGTGGAGGAATCGGCAAGTTGCACGACATCACCGAAGCCTTCAGCACCGCATTCGACGGTCGTGACATGGACTTGCGCAGCCTCATCGAGCAACTCGATCAATTCATTGGTCAACTCGATGCGCAGAAGAGCGACATTCTGGCCGCCACGGAGAGCCTGAACAGGCTGACAGGCCAGTTCGCCGAGCAGCGAGTTGTGATGGATCGCGCGCTGCGCACGATTCCCGACGCACTGTCTGTGCTCAAGGATGAGAGGCACCATCTTGCCGAGGCCTTACACGCGTTCGGCGAATTCAGCACGCTGACCGCCGACGTCGTCGACCGATCCAAGGATGCGCTGGTTCACGAGTTCGAGCACCTCGCGCCCGTTCTAAGGTCGCTGGGTGATGCCGGGCCAGCGTTGACTCGCTCACTCAGCCTCCTGACGACCTTCCCGTGGCCAAAGGAGAACATCACGAATTGGATTCGGGGCGACTACGCGAATTCGACGCTGGTCGTCGACCTGACGCTGAGCCGTCTCGACTCCTCGTTGTTCACCGGCACCAGATGGGAGGGCGACCTGACGGAACTCGAGCTGCAATGGGGACGCACGATCGGGCAGCTGCCAAGTCCCTATACCGGCGGCAATCCGCTTGTTGCTCCGTACCGCATGGACCAAGGCCGGTGAGATGCGGCTACAGCAGCGAATCCTGATACAGCTCACTGTATTCGTGGTCGTCGCAATCGTCGCCGGCACGATAATGCTATTTGGCTACATGCGGCTGCCAGCGCGCTGGTTCGGGCTCGGGCGGTATACCGTCACTGTCGACCTCCCCGTGGCCGCAGGCCTGTACGAGAGCAGTAACGTTACCTACCGCGGTACAGAGGTCGGGCGTGTTGAGGATGTGCACCTGACCGATACCGGGGTCGTCGCATCGCTGTCGCTGCGGTCCGACATCCCCATTCCGTCGGATCTAGATGCGTACGTACGCAGCCACAGTGCGGCAGGCGAGCAGTACATCGCGCTGGTGCCGCGGAGCGCGACAACACGACCGCTCCGGAACGGCGACGTGATTCCGATGAGCCGGACGGCGGTGCCGCCCGATATCAACTCATTGCTTGATGCGACAAACCGGGGACTGCAGGCGATCCCGCACGAGAACCTCAAGACAGTAATCGATGAAACCTATACGGCAGTCGGCGGTCTCGGTGGCGAGATCTCTCGCATCGTGAAGGGATCCACTCGGCTGGCCATCGACGCCCGCGCCAACCTGGAGGCGATCACCGCCCTGGTCGACGGATCGTCAGCTGTACTGGCATCGCAGGCTGATACCGCCAGCGAAATCTTCTCCTGGGCAGCCTATCTCAGTATTGTGACCGATAACATTCGATCACATGATTCATCGGTTGCAGGATTCCTCGAGAATGGCGGCCCGGCGGCGGCAGAAGGACGTGCGCTCATCGAGCGGATTCAGCCCACACTGCCCCTCGTGCTAGCGAATCTCGTCACCGTCGGACAGGTTGCCGTTGCCTATCAACCTGCAATCGAACAACTGCTGGTGCTGATGCCTCAGTCGACTGCAGCTCTACAGGCCACGATCGTCGCCAACACGAACACGACGCAGGACTACAAGGGAAGTTATCTCGACTTCAACCTGAACATGAACTTGCCGCCGCCATGTACCACGGGTTACCTACCGGCCCAGCAGCAGCGGCCACCGAGCTTCGAAGACTATCCCGATCGGCCCGCGGGTGACCTGTACTGCCGAGTGCCACAGGATTCGCCGTTCAACGTAAGAGGCGCACGCAATTTCCCGTGTCAAACCGTTCCGGGTAAACGCGCACCGACAGCTCGGATGTGCGAAAGTGACGAGGCCTACGTACCGCTGAATGACGGCTTCAACTGGAAGGGCGATCCCAACGCGACGCTGTCGGGTCAAGACGTCCCACAGCTGCCCGCTCCAGACGACCGACCACCCGATTCTGCGTTGCCGATTGCAGTGGCGGAATATGACCCCGCAACAGGGACGTATCTCGGTCCGGACGGGCGGGTCTACACCCAGAGCGACTTGGGTCAAGGCGGCGGTGAGCGCACATGGCAGTCGATGCTGATGCCTCCGGGCTGAAGATGGTAGATATTGGCGTACGGTGTACTAGCAAGGTGGTTGACAGGTGAGCAGACTCGACATTGGTACAACAGTGAGCACCCGTGAATTGACTGCGGTGATGGGGCACCGCATCACGGTGCCTGACAAGAATCTCCTGGTGCACATACAGTTTCGGCGATTCGCAGGATGCCCGGTCTGTAATCTTCACCTGAGATCTATCGCGAACAGGCACGCCGAGATCGAAGCGGAGGGTGTTCGAGAGGTCGTGTTCTTTCACTCGACGACCGAGGATCTGCTCGATCACGTGGCTGAACTGCCGTTCGCGGTCGTCGCCGATCCGAACAAGCGGATGTACCGGGAGTTCGGCGTGGAAGAAGGGCGTCGCTCGGTCCTCAATTGGCGAGCGTTGTGGCCGATAGCGCGCAGCGTCGCTCGCAGCGCCGTAGGGATCATCACCCGGACTGCTCGGCCACCTGCTGTTAATCCGGAAGGCGGCCGGTACGGTTTGCCCGCCGATTTCCTGGTAGCGCCTGATGGCCGAATCGTGGCCTGCAAATACGGCGATCACGTGTACGACCAATGGTCAGTCGAGGAGATCCTCAGTCAGGCCGCCGAGTATCGACGAAGTTGTGCAGATCGTCAGTGACGTGCTACTGAAATACCTTGTCATGTCCAGGATTCCAATGCGATACCGACCGTGGTACCGCTTGGTTAGGAGCGCAGATCGTATGCGTATGGTGTACGGTCATTGCTATGCCACGACCTAAGTCACTGTCCTCGGAGGAGATTGCCACCGCTGCGCTTGCGGTGATCGATCGGGGCGGCCTTGCGGCGTTGTCGATCCGCGCCGTCGCTGCGGAACTGGGTATGGGCGCGATGTCTCTGTACCGATACTTCGCCGACCGTGAGCAACTGGAAGGGTACGTCGTCGACCTTGTGTTCGCCTCTGTACCCAGCGACTTACCGGCCCGGATGTCATGGACGAAGCGAATCGCGGTGCTATTGCAAAGGCTTCGCGAAGCGATTGCAGATCACCCAGCGGTGGTCCCGCTGCTGCTCACCCACCGATTCACAGCGGAAAGTAGCCTGCCGTGGGCCGAGCAGCTGATGGGCGCTCTCGCGCAAGCGGGGTTCGACGGCAAGAGACGATTCCTCGCATTCCGACTACTGACCAGCTACGTGATCGGCGCCGTGCAAAGCGAGCATTTCGGTGTTCTCCCGCTCGGGGGGCAACCCATCGAGGCGGAGCGCCACCAGCAGGATTACCCGTTGCTTGCTGCGAACGCACCGTATGCTCGAAAGGCGTTGCCCGATGACGAGTTCCGTTGGGGCCTTGACATCATTCTGAGCGGGCTGGGGGCAAAGATCGAGGGCTAGTCGATGGTTGCCTGCTCAATGCGGTGCCCGTCCAAGTTCTCGAGGAAATCGAGGAGCTCGGGAACGATCAGCTCATGCGCGTCTTCTTGAAGATAGTGCCCTGCGTCGTCGAGTCGAATCACATCCGCATGCGGGAACATAGGAAGCCATAGATTCTCCAACATGTCTGGCGTGAAGCCGACGTCTTTCATCGCCCAGATGATTTTGACCGGACGATGACCGAAGTCCCGTCGCAACGCCTGTTCCACGCCATCGAAGTAGACAGACAGCCGATCGTCTGGCCGCGCTGGGATCTGGCGCGGGAACGCAAGCACCCCCGTCCGGCTTGACCATGTCGGATGTGGCGCAAGGTAGGCCCGCTTGACGGCTGGCGTCAGTCGTTCGTGGTGTATGACGCCGACTCGAAATAGAAAAACCCGATGAAATAGGGCCAGGCCCTTGACCATCAGTTCGCCAATAACCCGCATGCGGAACAGTTGTAGGGGAAGCGGGAAACGCCACGGCTGTCGTAGCTTGTGGATGCTCGTATTGAGGACGAACAGGCCGGCGACCCGTTCCGGATGATCGGCGGCCCACACCAGCGCGAGGCCGCCCCAGTCTTGCGGCACCACAATCGCGTCGCGCAGGTCCAGCGATTCCAGGAGGGCCTCAAGGCGACGGGCGTGATCGATAACCCCGTACCACGCCGCGTCGGCGGGCTTATCGGACCGTCCAAACCCAAGAAAATCCGGCACAATCACGCGGTAGCCGCGCTGCACCAGAGGCCCGACGAAGTTGCGGTACAGGAAGCCCCACGTCGGATTCCCGTGGACGAGTACTACCGGGCGAGCGTCGCGCGGCCCCTCGTCGACGTAGTGCAGCCGGCCCTCCGGCGTGTCGAACCACCTTGGCGGATATGGCCACAACCCGCCGAACGTCCAGTCAGTCATGAGCGTCTGCCCGGAGCCGCTGGGTCGTCAGTTCGTTGAGGACGAAATGTCCTTCGCTCGTAGTGTCGACCGCGACACCATAGACATCGCAGGCCGCCTCCACAGAGACGTAACCGGCCGTGACGTCAGCGAGCACCTCGCGAGCCGGGCGCCGCCGCGGGTCACCGAAGCCGCCGCCACCCCCGAGTTCGACAACATGGCTGTCACCCTCAGCGAGCTCTATCCCCGTGACTTTGCCGCTGGTGAACCGAAGCTGTTCACCGTCTGCCCGCTCAATCCATATCTGGTTGGCTGCCGCGTCGTGGCCTCCGGCCAATCCCCAAGGGGCGCATGCTGTTCGCTCGATCCACGTGTCCATTTTGGCTGGCGTATGCATGCGTATCTTGAGCCTCGTTCCGAGGCCGCCGCGGAACCGCCCGGGGCCGCCGGAGTCCTCACGCAACGCATACTCCGTGATCGTCACCATCGGGTATTTGGCCTCGACGACCTCGACCGGGCTGTTGTGGGTATCGCCGTCATTGATGCACATCGTGGCGTTCTGACCGTCCGCATCGGACGTCGCCCCCCACCCGCCGCCTTGTGGGCCGCCATAGAACTGGAAGAACCGCCCGGTCCATTCGTCGACACCGTAGGTGTGCGTCATGCCGAGATCGGCATGGTGACCCGCGATGGCGGCCCCGGGTACGACATCGGCGAGTGCCCGGAAGATGGCGTCGACCACAGTCATCGGATACGTCATCCACAGGCGCATCGCGGCTGGCTTGATAGCGCTCACCACAGTGCCTTCTGGCAGTGCAACCCGCAGCGGACGCAATGATCCGGCGTTGATCGGAAACGTTCTTGGGGAGGTCAGGCATTTGAACGCGACCTGCGCCGCCGAGCGGCCGGCTGTCGCGCCGGAGTTGAAGTACCCGGCCACCTGCGGGCTCATCTCACTGAGGTCCACTGTCATCCGATCATCGTCGACGACGACCCGAACGCGCACGGGTATTCGGCTACCCAGTCCCACGCCGTCGTCGTCCATGAAGGCCTCCGCGCGATACTCGCCGTCGGGTATCCGCTGAACCGCCTGGCGCCCAAGCTCTTCGCTGCGCCGGTATAGGTCGTCGATACTCGCCTGCACGACCTCTGTTCCGTACCGCTCGAACAGGCCTTTCATCCGCACTTCCCCAGTGCGGATCGCGGCGATCTGTGCGCGGAAATCGCCCATCGCCAGGGCCTCAAACCTCACGTTGGTAGCGATGAGCCGGGTCAGTTCGTCGTCCTGAACGCCCTCCTTGAAGATCTTGACGATCGGAACTTGGAGCCCCTCGGAGTAGATGTCCGTCGTGGTTCCGCCGAGTACACCGCCGACGTCGATCCAGTGCGCCATCGACGACGCAAAACCAACCAGCCGGCCTTCGTGAAAGATCGGCAGCGTGAAGATCATGTGGTTCAGGTGGCTGCCCATGATGTACGCATCGTTGGTGAGAATGATGTCGCCCGGTTTGATGCCGTCGGTGCCGTAGAACTCGAGCTTCGCCTTGATGGCATCGGACAGACCTCCAACGAACATCGGCAGGCCTAGCCCGACCGAGATCGTGTCCCCGTTAGGGTCGAACAGTCCGACGGTGAAGTCCTGGGCTTCGTAGATGATCAGGTTGTAGGCCGTCCGCATCAGGTTGGTCTTCATCTCGTCGGTGATTGCGACAAACGCGGAATGGATGATTTCGGCCGTGATCGGGTCGATTCCTTGCACCGTCAGGCTCCGATCTCAATGAGGAGGTTTCCATAGCTGTCGACTTCGAGGGAGTCGCCCGGCCGTAACAGGGTTGTCGTCGTGGGTTCTTCGATCACAGCGGGACCATCGATCCGGTTTCTGGCCAACAATTTTGAGCGAATGTAGATCGGCGTGGACACGGCCCCGACCGCGGGGTTGAAAATCACGTCGCGGCTTCCTGTAAGTGCCTGTGCGGGCGGCATGCTGTCGCCCTCACGGATTTTGGCAAGATTTGGCTTTGTCAGCCGGCCGATTGCTGACACCCGTAGGCTGACGATCTGCGCCGGCTCTTCGGGTGCGCAATGGCTGTACCGCTCTTGGTGAACTGCGTCAAAGTCCTTCTTCAGCTGTGCAATACCCGCAGATCCGGTGTCGAGTGCTGGCAACGTCACAGTCACCGTGTGCTCCTGACCGACATAACGCATGTCGGCGGCGCGCATCAATGTCACCTCGCTGAACCGTACGTCGCCGGCTAGCAGTTCCCGTTTGCATGCGGCTTCCAACTCCGCACACGTCGTATCGAGCTTCTCAGCCATATCAGGTGCGAGCGTCTGAACGCCGGTCTGTACCACGTCACGACGGGCATCGGCCATCAGCATGCCGAGGGCAGAGAACACGGCGGGTACAGGCGGGATCACGACACGCGCAATCGAAAGTTCTCGTGCGATGAGTGAAACGTGCAGTGGGCCGTTGCCGCCGTAGGCGACCAGAGCGAAGTCGCGTGGGTCCAGGCCGCGTTCAGTTGTGACAGCGCGCACCGAGTTGGCCATGGCTGCCGCACCGATGGCGATCACACCCGCGGCGGCGGCCACGGTCGGCAAACCCATCTTCTCGGCAAGGTCGTGCACGGCACGGTGGGCGGCCTCGCCGTCGAGCCGCAACCCGCCCGCCAGGCTTCCGTTGGGGGCGAGGTGCCCGAGCACGACTGCGGCGTCGGTGATCGTAGGACGAGTACCGCCGCGGCCATAGCAGGCCGGCCCTGGGTCCGCACCGGCGCTGCGTGGGCCGACGTGTATACCGCCTGCTTCGTCGAGCCAGGCCACGCTGCCACCGCCCGTTCCGACTTCGACAATGTCCAGGCACGGAATCCGGATCGGCAACCCGGTCTGGTAGCCGCCGAGAAAGTAATCGCTGGCGAGCGGGAACGTCAGGCCACGGATGACGGCGGACTTTGCCGTCGTGCCTCCCATGTCGAACGCGATCGCATCGTCGTAACCCAGCGCTTCGCACAAGGCGATGGCGCCGACCACGCCTCCCGCAGGACCAGATTCAAGCATCTGAACGCATTGGCGGGATGCAGTGGACACGTCCGACACACCGCCGTTGGACTGCATGACGGCTAGCGGCACCGGTATGCGATCGCGCAATCGCTCGAGGTACTCACTGACGAGAGGTCCGACGAACGCGTTTGCGGCGACGGTCGACGTGCGCTCGTACTCGCGGTACTCGCGTGAAATCTCATGTGACAGAGTCACGTATCGACCCGGCAGTTCCTCACGCAGTATCTCGCCGACGCGCTGCTCGTGGGCGGGGTTGCGATAGGCGTGTAGCAGGACAACAGCAACCGCTTCGACATCCAGGCGGGCCAGCTTGAGCGCGACTGCGCGTACGCTGTCCTCGTCCAGCGGAACTGCGCGAGCACCGTCGGCTCGGAGCCGTTCGGACACTTCGAAAATCATCTCGCGGGGCACAAGCGGACGATGCTTGGTGAATGACAAGTTGAAGGCGTCTGGCCGGTTGATTCGACCGATTTCATATATGTCGCGGAAGCCCTTTGTGGTCACCAAGGCGGTTCGCGCACCGTTTCGTTCGATCAATGCATTGACGACGATCGTGCTTCCGTGAACAAGGTGGACGATGTCACCGATGGTGACACCGGCCGAGTCGATTCCTTCGGCGACGCCATCGATGAGGTCGTTCGGGGTGCTCAGTGCTTTGCCGAGCATCAACTGCCCGGTCTCGTCGTCGAAAGCAACGACGTCGGTGAAGGTCCCGCCGATGTCGACAGCAGCTCTGATCGGCATCAATTCCCCTTTGCGGTGGTGTCTGAGGGGGAGGTAGTGAACGCGGCATTCACGACGGAGCGCGCCATACCCGCATACGGCGGGAAGAAGGCCTCGATGAGATCGCCCTCGCCACGACGGACCACCGCCCGCTGGTGGGAGAATTCCCGGAATCCTTCGATGCCGCGATGGCGGCCGTAACCGCTGTGCCCGGCGCCGCCGAAGCCGAGCGAAGGAATCGCGCCCTGGATTGCGCACGTGTTGACGCACGCACCGCCAGATGTCGTCCGATCCAAGATGTGGTCGACCACCGCGGTGTCCGCGGTGAAGATATACAGCCCGAGCGGTGGCGATCCAGAGTTCACCAAGGCGATCGCCTCGTCGATGGAATCGTATGGCTTGATGGGCAGTAGCGGCCCGAAGATTTCTTCGTGCATCAGTGCGAGGTCGTCGGGCGGGTCGATGATCAGCGACACCGGCATCTGGCGTGTGTCGGCATCGACTGCGCCGTCCGCGGGGTGGGTGATTACCTGGCATCCGCGGCTAATGGCCTCTTTGCGCAGACGTGTCAATCGCTCGAGGTGGTGTTCGTTGACGATGCCGACGCAATCAGACGACTCGCAATAGGACGGCACGGTCGACTCGAGGTAGGACTTCGCGCGTTCGACGAAATCGGTGAGCTGCCCCCGCGGAACCAGGCAGTAATCAGGTGCGATGCATATCTGGCCGTTCTTGACGAGTTTGTTGCCGAGGATGTGGGTGATCGTGGCGTCGTTCACGCTGTCGCTGAACACGATCGCAGGATTCTTGCCGCCGAGTTCGAGGGTGACAGGAACGAGGTGTTCGGCGGCGGCCAGCGCCACCTGCCGCCCCACCGATGAGTTTCCGGTGTATAGCAGATGTCCCCAAGGCAGGGTGGGGAAGTACCTAGCCAGCTCCAGGCCGCCGTTGACGACCGCCAAACGATTGGAGTCGAAGGTGGACGAGACCAACTCCTGGAGAAGTTCGGCGCATGACGGCGCCGCTTCAGACGGTTTGATGATCACCCGATTGCCCGCACCGATCATGTCCGCGGCAGGCCCGAGCGTTAGCGAGAACGGCAGATTCCACGGACCCATGATGCCCAGCACTCCCTTTGGCTGGTAACGCATCTCGGCGCTGGATGACCCGAAAAGTGTGGAATCGACGTGTCGTTCCTGCGACGAGGTCCACAGTGGAAGCTGTTCGCTGATATAGCTCGCCTGGCCCGCCACTGCGAGGACCTCGGTCATCACGGTGAGCTCCTCCGGGTGCACGGCGAAATCGGCGACCATCGCTTCGTGGATTCGAGGCTGCGGTTGGCCATCACCATGGCGGCGAGCGCGCCGAGATGCTCTATGCGATCCGCAACGGGAGGCGGTCCTGACTCTCGGAGCGACGCGTGTTGCGCATCGAACAGATTGCACAGCGATTCGATCGCAAGGTGATCCGAAGTGGTAGCGGCTTGTTCGGTTCTATGGCCTGGCGGCGCTTGTCCCGTGTGCCCTGTGAGCGTCATGTGGCGTCCTCCTTGACTGTTTGGCGAAAACCTTGATCGAGCATGAGAGTACACTGTACGCTTACGGTACGCCGGAGGGTCCGGCCGGTCAATACCGGTGCCTGAGTTCGCCGGCCGATGGCGAGTCGAGAGGAGGAACGATGCGACTGTGCACACTCAAGGTGGATGGGCGAACGTTCGCGGGACGTGTGGAGAACGACGAGGTCACCCTGTTGCCCTTCGCGGACGTGGGCGCCCTGTTGGCGTCGGGCGCGGATTGGGTACATCGGGCCGCCGAGAATGGTCCGCGCTCACTTCCCCTCGAAAGCACCGAATTCGCCACGCTCGTCATCAATCCGGAGAAGGTGGTGTGTGTAGGCGCGAACTATCAGGACCATCTCGACGAGGTAGGTCTCGACGCGCCGCAATTTCCTACACTGTTCGCCAAGTACAGCCGCAGCCTCATCGGATGCCGCGATGACATCGCGCTCCCAGTCAATTCCAGCGCAGTGGATTGGGAGGTCGAACTCGGGGTTGTCATCGGCGCGGAGATCCGGCATGCCGACGCGGAGACGGCGCTGTCGGCAGTGGCGGGGTACACGATCGTCAACGATGTGAGCATGCGCGACTGGCAGTTGCGCACCTCGCAGTTCCTGCAAGGGAAAACCTTTGAGTCCGCAACGCCGGTCGGTCCCTTCCTCGTGACGCCCGATGAGGTGGGAAACGCCTCTGATCTCCGAATCTCATGCTCGGTGGACGGCGATGTCAAGCAAGACTCAAACACCGGAAAGATGCTCTTCTCTGTCGCCGAGATTGTGTCGTATATAAGCTCGTTCATCACACTTGTTCCCGGTGACCTCATCGCCACCGGCACCCCAGCCGGCGTCGGTGGCGCCTGTCAGCCGCCGGAGTTCCTGACACCCGGGCGAGTGTTACAGTCCGCCATAACCGGCCTGGGGGAGCAGGTCAATCGGTGCGTAGGCGCGGCGGGGTGACCCGGGACCGTCGCTGATGCAGATCATCGAATTCTTCGACCGAGGTGCACAACTTAACCCGGACAACATTGCGTTTGTGGCCGCCGACGGATCCGACGCCTCGACCTATCGTGACGTCGAAACGCTTACCCATCGAATTGCGGGAGGGCTTCATCGCGACGGGCTCGCCAACGAAGCGCCCGTCGCAGTTCTCGGTCCCAACACCGCGTCGCTGTTTCCGTGCATCCTCGGGGTGTTACGCGCAGGCTGCTCCTGGGTGGCGTTGAATGCACGATCGACACCGCAAGATCTCGCCGCGTTCCTCGACCTCGTCGGCGCTCGGATGCTGTTCTACTCGGCGTCGATGGCAGGGATCGCTGATCAGTGCCGCTGGGCCGTTGAGACACTCGATCGCGCAGTGTGCATCGAGGAACTCGATGACTGGTTGCCGCCTCAGGGGACGCGAGTCGATCTCCCACCGTTGGACCCGGAGGCCATCGCCGGATACTTCGGCACCGGTGGTACGACCGGCCAACCGAAGGCAGTCGAAGTGCCGCACCGGGCGTTCGAAACGATGATCCACGCGTTCAACGCGCATATGCCCGAGCGGCGTCCGGTTCACCTCGTCGCAGCCCCGCTGACCCACGCCGCTGGAACCATGATCCTCCCAGTCCTCAGCATGGGTGGCACCAACGTCATCCACAACGGAGTTGTGCCAGCCGAGATCTTCGAATCGATTGAACGCCACCGCGTAACCCGCCTTTTCCTGCCTCCGACCGCGATCTACAGCCTGCTCGCGCACCCCGCGGTGCGTTCTGTCGACCTGTCGAGTCTGCGCTACTTCCTTTACGGTGCCGCACCGATGTCGGTCGACAAGCTGGTCGAGGCATTGTCGGTGTTGGGCCCGGTGATGACCCAGGTCTATGGCCAAACCGAGGTACCGATGCTCTGTACTTTTTTTGGTCCGGATGAGCATGCTGCGGCGGCGGTCGAGGCGAGTCTGCGCAAGCGGTTGGCGAGCTGTGGGCGCCCGTCACTCGTGGCGAACGTCGGCGTGATGGATGACAACGGGAACCTGGTTCGGCCCGGAGAACGCGGCGAGATCGTCGTGCGCACCTCGTTGCGGATGAAGGGCTATCACTGCGCACCGGAAGAGACGCGTGCTACGAGCCGTCCTGGCGACTGGCATGCAACCGGCGACGTCGGCTACGTCGATGAGGACGGCTACGTCTATCTCGTGGACCGCAAGAGGGATCTCATTGTCTCCGGTGGCTTCAACGTCTACCCAGGTGAGATCGAGCAAGTGATCTGGGGCCATCCAGCAGTCAAGGACTGCGCGGTGATCGGACTCCCTGACGAGAAGTGGGGCGAGCGCGTGACCGCCGTGGTCGAACTCAAAGAGGGTCACACGGTCGAGGCATCAGAGCTCATCGAGCGGTGTCGCCAGCGGTTCGGTTCCGTGCAGAGTCCGAAGGAAGTCATCTTCCGCGAACTTCCTCGGTCCGCTGTCGGCAAGGTACTCAAGCGGGTGCTTCGCGACGAGTACTGGGCGGGCCGAAATCGTCTCATCTAGTGGGCCCCGTAGCGCTAGTAACAGTCTCCGGTGAGCGCTTTTCGAAGCAAGTGCGTGTCGGCGAATCCGTCAAACCGGACGACCAGCCCGTCACGCAGCGTCCAAACATGGTTGAAGCGGAATTTTTCGACGCGTCCCGATGGGCCGGCGGCCTCCCCGGTTCCCAGGACCACCACCGAGTCGCCTCCCGCGATCCACCGCTTCTCACCGCTGAAGTCGAGTCTTCGGTAGACAGTCGGAATAACCCGCATCACGTCGTTGCCCACCGCGTCGGACCCAACAGTCAACCCTCGGTACGGAAACTCCTCGACATCAGGTTCGAACCACTCGACGGCGGGATCGAGGAATTCGATGACTTGTGCGAGATCACCTCGGTCGAACGCGGCGTAGAGCGACTCAACGACATCAAGGTTGTCCATGCGCAGACCCTTTCGCTGTCACAGTGGGCTTGGCGTCCGCTAGAAGCAAGTCTGCTGCCCGCCACCCGATCATCAAGGTCGGGGCGTTGGTATTACCGCTTGTCACCACCGGCATGACGGAGGCATCGGCGACGCGCAGGTTGCCGATGCCGTGAACCCTTAGGTGTGAATCGACAACGGCATGGGGATCGTCGCCCATCTTGCAGGTGCCGACCGGGTGGAACCATGTGTTCACGTTGCCGCGGACGTACTCACGAAGCCCGTCGTGGTTTGTGAGTTCCGGTCCGGGAGCCAGTTCCTCGCCGGTCCATTCACGCAATCCGCGGACGGCGGCCAAGTCTCTGGACAAACGGATGGCGCTGACCAGACCCTCCAAGTCCTCGGGTGCGGTCAGATAGCCGGGATCGATGAGCGGATAGTCCGCCGGGTCAGCAGATTTCAGCGCGATACGCCCTCGACTTCGAGGCTTCAGCAGACTGGGATAGAACGAGAATGATGAACCCGGTACCGCATTCGCGGCGGGTATGGGCACATTGAGTATGCCGAACTGAACGTCAGGACTGGATGTGTCGGAGCCGAGAGGGCAGAATAGGCCAACTTCGCTGTGTTGGTTTTTGCCAGCGGGAATGGGCTGTCGTGATGTCCATGTGATCGGGATGCCAGGATGGTCGTGGAGATTCTCGCCGACGCCACGCAGATCTGCCATCGCATTGATGCCGATGTCACGTAGGGCGTCTGCAGGTCCGATACCGGAGAGAAGCAGGATCTTCGGAGACTCGATGGCGCCTGCGGTAAGGATCACTTCTGAGTCGACGTGGACTACTTCCCGCCGACCGCGGCGTTCGTACTCCACGCCCGAGACACGACCACGTGGGGTTAGCACGAGGCGTCTGACGTGGGAGTTCGTACGCACGGTGACGTTGCGGCGCACAGCGGCCGGATGGAGGAATGCCGATGCGGCGCCGCATCTTCGCCCCTCGTGAATCGCGAGCTGGTTCCATCCCACCCCCAGAACATTCCCGGCGTTGAGGTCGTCGATGAACGGGTACCCCGCGCCGACGAGGGCTTCCACGGTTGCTTCGGAGTGGGGATTATGAGTGGCGGGAATGGTTATCTTCAGCGGGCCGCCGGAGCCTCGATACGCCGGATCGCCGCCGGGATAGTCCTCCATGGATTGAAACGACCGCAAGACGTTGGCGAAGTGCCATCCGGGGTTTCCGCTCGTCGCCCAACCGTCGAAATCCGCTGGGATGCCCCGCATATGCACCATCGAATTCAGGGAGCTCGAACCTCCCAGAACCTTGCCACGAGGCCAGGCGATTGAGCGGCGAGACGCCTTGAGCTGCGGCATCGTTTCATAGCCCCAGTCGATGTCGGAACCAAGAGTCTCCAGCCATCGCGTGGGTTCCTGCACGGTTGCGATGTTGTCATCGCCCCCTGCTTCGAGCACCAGTACTGACGCGTCCTCATTCTCGGACAGCCGGTACGCCAATACGCATCCCGCGGTACCCGCGCCCACGACGACATAGTCGAATGAAGCCATCAGTTCTACCGCCCAAGCCCAACCTGAGTGCACCGCTGCCGGATATGGCGATGGTATAGGCGTACAGTGTACTCCGTCAATGTCGGGTACTGATTGCTCGCGTCGACGCGCTCATCGCCCATCGCCGAGCAGACGCGAACACCCCTAATTCCCCGCGATTTTGGGGGTTTTCGCGTCTGCTCGGCAATAAGAGGGAACCTAGTCGCGGAGCACAGGTTTCAGCGCATCGAGCACCGCCGGGTCCTCGATGGTGGACGGCACCGGCTCGTCCTTGCCGTGCGCAATCCCGCGCAACGTCTTGCGCAGGATCTTCCCCGACCGCGTCTTGGGCAGCGCCGTGACGACGTCGATCTGCCTCAGACATGCGACCGCTCCGATCTCATCGCGGACCAGCTTCACCAGTTCCTCGGGAAGGCCGTCGCCGGACGCACCGGCCTTGAGGACCACCAGCCCGCGCGGTACCTGACCCTTGATCTCGTCAGCGACGCCGATGACCGCGCACTCCGCGACCGCCGGGTGGCTGGCCAGTACGGCCTCGATCGAACCCGTCGACAAGCGGTGTCCCGCAACGTTGATGACATCGTCGATACGACCCATCACGAACAGGTAGCCGTCTTCGTCGAGATAGCCGCCGTCGCCGGTCAGGTAGTAGCCGGGGTGCTCGCAGAGATAGGACGCCTCGTAGCGGGCGTCGTCGCCCCAGAGCGTCGGCAGGGTACCGGGCGGCAACGGCAATCCGATGCAGATCGCGCCCTCCTCGCAGGGTTGGCAGTGCGAACCGTCGGCGTGCAGGATGCGCACGTTGTAGCCCGGCATCGGTACGGTCGGCGAACCCGCCTTGATCGGCATGGGTTCCACGCCCATGGGATTGGCGGCGATCGCCCATCCGGTCTCGGTCTGCCACCAGTGGTCGACGACGGGGATGCCCAGCTTCGCCGACGCCCATTCGTAGGTGTCGGGGTCCAACCGCTCGCCGGCCTGGAACAGGTACTTCATACTCGACAGGTCGTAGCGCTCGATGTGGCTGCCGTCGGGGTCTTCCTTGCGGATGGCCCGAAGCGCGGTCGGTGCCGAAAACAGCGCCTTCACACCGTGTTCCGAGACGACTCGCCAGAAGGCCCCCGCATCGGGTGTGCCGATCGGCTTGCCTTCGTAGAGGATGGTCGTCGCGCCGAGCATCAGCGGCGCGTACACGATGTACGAGTGGCCGACCACCCATCCGACGTCGGACGCCGCCCAGAACACCTCCCCGGGGGCGATGTCGTAAATGTTGCGCATGCTCCACAGCAGGGCGACTGCGTGTCCGCCGTTGTCGCGGACGATGCCCTTGGGCTTGCCGGTCGTACCGGATGTGTAAAGCACGTAGAGGGGGTCGGTGGCCGCGACCGGCACCGGATCGACGGGGTCTGCGCCGGTCAAGTCACGCCAGTCGATGTCGCGGTCCGGCGTCAGCTCGCAATGATGGCCGTCGCGCTGCACGATGACACAGTTGCGGGGTGGGTACTCGGCCATGTCGAGCGCGGCATCGAGCATCGGCTTGTACTCGACAGTCCGGGTCGGTTCGATGCCGCAGGACGCGGAGACGATGACGATCGGCCGGGCGTCATCGATGCGCGTCGCGAGCTCATGCGCGGCGAACCCGCCGAACACCACGGAGTGCACCGCTCCCAGCCGGGCGCACGCCAGCATCGCGATCACCGCCTCGGGGATCATCGGCATGTAGATGACGACGCGATCGCCCGCGGCCACGCCGAGCCCGCGCAGCGCCCCGGCGAATCGGGCGGTGCGGTCGAGGAGCTCCCGATAGGTGTACGTGCGTTGCATCCCGGTGACGGGGGAGTCGTAGATCAGCGCAGGTTGCTCGCCGCGCCCGCCCTCGACGTGGCGATCCAGTGCGTTGGCGCAGGTGTTGAGCTCGCCGTCGGGGAACCATCGATAGAACGGTGGGTTGGAGTCGTCGAGGATCTGCTGCGGTTCGCGGGTCCAGGTGACGGCCCTGGCGGCGTCCGCCCAGAAGGTCGTCGGATCGGAGATGCTGGCGTCGAAGATGTCGCGATAGCCGCCCATACCCCGCACCGTAGCGCGCGACGCGGTCTCTATAGTCCGATTGATGACTGTCGAACCACCCCAGATAGAAGGTGTGCGCCGGTCGTTCGTCGAAGCCAACGGCGTGCGGTTCCATGTGACCGAGGCCGGTCCGTCCGACGGCCGCCCAGTCGTCGCGCTGCACGGCTGGCCGCAGCACCACTACGAGTGGCGCGACCTGCTGGCCGACCCGCCGGCCGGTCTGCGGATTATCGCCCCCGACCTACCCGGATATGGATGGTCGGGACCGGCCCCGCACAAGTGGGCCAAAGAAGACGTCGCCACGGACGTGCTGGCGCTGCTCGACGTATTGGGACTCGACCGCGTCCTGCTGGTGGCCCACGACTGGGGGGCCTACGTGGGCTATCGCATGATCCTGCGGGCCCCGGAGCGCTTCGACGGCTACCTGGCGATGAACATCAACCATCCGTGGCAGCGGCCGACCTCCGTGCTGCCGCATCTGTGGAAGCTCGCCTATCAGGTGCCGCTCGCGGCGGTTGGGGTGTTCGTTCAGCGACGCACGAAGTTCGTGGAGAAGATGATCTTCGGCATCGGGTCCGATCTGGATCCCGCGGATGCGCGACTGTTCGCCGACCGGTTCCGCGATCCGGTGTGCGCACGCGCCGGCAGGGACACCTATCGCATGTTTCTGACACGCGAGTTGCCCAGCGCGGGAAGGAATCCCGAGACCCGACGCGCCACGGTGCCGATCCATGTGCTGTTCGGAACACGCGATCGCGCCGTCGCGGTGTCCATGGTGTCGCCGGAGACGGCGAATGCCGATGACTACACGCTGGAGACGGTCGATGCCACCCACTTCGTCGTCGACGAGCGGCCGGACCTGGTCCGCAAGAAGCTGATCGCGCTGGCCGAGGAGACCGCGCGGGCCTGAGTTTGGTCCCCGCCCCTGCGGGTAGCCCTCCACCATGGCTGAAGAATTTGTCATGTCTGCCCTGGTTGGGGGCCGGTGATGGGTGCGCCTGCGGCTGCCGACAGCTCGTTGACCGTCAAGCGCGACACCACCGCCACGCGCAAGCAGGTGTGGGATGTGATCGCCGACGGCTGGACCTACTCGCAATGGGTGGTGGGCAACAGCCGCATGCGGGCCGTCGAGCCGGCCTGGCCCGCGGTCGGCAGCAAGATCCATCACACCATCGGGATATGGCCTGTGGTCATCAACGACGAGACCGAGGTCGAGTCGTGCACGCCCATGGAGGAACTGGTGCTGCTGGCTCGCACTCGGCCGTTCGGCCAGGCTCGGATCACGTTGCGGCTCTACGACACTGCCGACGGATGCCGGATCGAGATGGCCGAGGTGCCCGTCGGCGGCCCGCTCAACCTGATTCCGCGGCGCCTCGCGTTGGCGGTGGCGTTTCCCCGTAACCGGGAATGCACGTGGCGGTTGGCCGCGCTTGCGGAGCGTCGTACGAAACTAGACTGAACCCTTGTGGCGGACCGCGATCGCGACGAGTTCGGCAAGGCGCGCAGCAGTCGACCGCGCGATGCCCTGGGGCGTCCGCTCCCGCACGGCAGCCAGGGCGTCGCGCGCATACCCGACGATCTGGACCTGACCCCGGTCGAATCGCTGGCGTACGCGCAGGACCTGCTGGATCGCGGGTTGGCGTTCAACGCGCACGAGGTGCTCGAGGCGGCGTGGAAGAGCGCACCCGATGACGAGCGCGGGATGTGGCAGGGGCTGGCTCAGCTCGCCGTCGGCATCACCCACATTCAGCGGGGGAACGCCACCGGGGCGGCGGGCGTGTTGGCTCGTGCGGCGGACCGCCTCGACGCGGTGGACCGTCCAGCGCGTCACGGCGTCGATGTCGACGGGCTGGTCGCTCATGCCCGAGCCCTGATCGATGACCTCGCGCAGGGCAACCACATCGACGACGCGCGCCTGCGCCCCCACCTTTGTAGCGCGAGCAGACGCAAATTCTCCTAGAACCTCGGCGTGTCGGGGGAGTTTGCGTCTGCTCACCAAGGCCAACTATTGCTGGAAGCGGTAGCCCATCCCGGCTTCGGTGAGCAGATGAACCGGGTGCGACGGGTCGTCCTCGAGCTTGCGCCGCAGCTGCGCCAAATACACTCGCAGATAATGCGTTTCCTTGGCGTAGGCCGGCCCCCACACCTCCTTGAGAAGTTCCTCTCGCCCGACGAGTTTTCCGCGGTTGCGCACCAGCATCTCGAGCATGCCCCATTCGGTGGGTGTCAGGTGCACCTCGGTTCCGTTCTTGGTCACCTTCTTGGCGGCCAGGTCGACGGTGAACGACGACGTCTCGATAACGGGCTCGTCGGTGTCCGCCGCTGCGGCCCGACGGACCGCGGCGCGCAGCCGCGCCAGAAACTCGTCCATGCCAAAGGGCTTGGTGACGTAGTCGTCTGCGCCGGCATCCAGCGCTTCGACCTTGTCGGAGGAGTCGGTGCGAGCGGAGAGCACGATCACCGGCGCGGTCAGCCAGCCGCGCAAACCGCCCAGCACGTCGATACCGGACATGTCGGGCAGGCCGAGGTCCAGCACGACGGCATCGGGTCGATGGTCGGCTGCCTTCCTCAGCGCCTCGGCGCCGCTCGCCGCGGTGACCACGTCGTAGCCGCGCACCGACAGGTTGATGCGCAGCGCCCGCAGGATCTGCGGTTCGTCGTCGATGACGAGCACTCGGATCTTCGACGTCATGGCGCCGCCAGGTCGATCTCGACGGTAAGCCCGCCACCGGGGGTGTCGGTCGCCGTGATGGTGCCGCCCATAGCTTCGACGAACCCGCGTGCCACCGAAAGGCCGAGACCGACCCCGATGCTGGTGTCCTGATCGCCGAGACGCTGGAACGGAGCGAACAACTGCGATTCGGTACCGCGTGGGATGCCCGGACCCTCGTCGACCACGGCGATCAACACGCGGCTGCCGACCCGACCCGCGGTCACTCGCACCGGGCTGTCCGGGGCGTACCTCAGCGCGTTGTCGATCAGGTTGGCCAATACCCGCTCCAGCAGTCCACCGTCCGCCAGTACCACGGCATCCGCCACGTCCACCTTGACACGATCCAGCCCATGCCGCCGAAAACCGGTCGTGCCCTTGCTGATTCCTAGCAGCGCCCGCTGCACCGTCTCCTCGAGATAGACGGTGCGCAGCTCGGGCTTCAACACCCCGGCGGCAAGCCGAGACGAGTCGAGCAGATTGCCGACTAGCGCGGTCAATTGGTCGATCGACTCTTCGATGGTCGCCAACAGCTCCGAGGTGTCCTCGGCGGAGAAGTCGACGTCGTCGCTGCGCAGGCTCGACACCGCGGCCTTGGCCGCCGCCAGGGGAGTGCGCAGGTCGTGGCTGACCGCCGACAAGAGTGAACGCCGCAGCTCGTCGGCCCTGGCGATGGCTTCGGCTTTACCGGCTTCTTCACTGAGTTCGCGCTGCCGTACCAGCCCAGCCGCTTGCATCGCGACGGTGATGAGCACCCGGCGATCGTGAGCGGCCAGCTTGCGTCCGGCCATCAACATCCAGAACTCGTCGCCGACTTCGATTGCGGTGTCTGCCGAATCGACGTCCACACAGGGAGTGTCGCCGACACACGCGACGATGCCCGCGTCCGCGCGTAGCAAGCTCACGGCCCGTTGCGAATACGTCTCACGGACACGCTCCAACAGCGTCTCGAGGTCAGCGCCGCGCAGCACCGATCCCGAGAACAACGCCAACAGTTCGGCCTCCTGCGACGCCCGACGGGCCTCACGGGTCCGTTTGGCGGCATTGTCGACCAGTGCGGCAACGGCAACGGCGACGAACAGCAGAACCACCAGGGTGATCGCGTTGTCAGGTTCGGCGATGGTGAACGTATGGCGGGGTTCGATCAGGAAATAGTTGAGCAGCACGCCGGACAGCACTGCCGAGAGCGCTGCGGGTGCGATGCCGCCGAGGAGCGCCACGAGGAGAACGCCGATGAAAAACAGCGCACTCTCGCCGCCCACGCCCAAGAATCGGTCGAGCACGGAGACCAGCAACGCACACACCACGGACGGGATCACGACAGCTGCCAGCCACGACGCGAGGTTTCGCTGGCGCGGTGATATCCGCGACCACAACGACTCCTTCCGTGCTTCGGGATGGGTGACCATGTGGACATCGATGGGGCCGGACTGCTGCACCACGCTCGCGCCAATACCCTCGTCGAACATCCGGGCCCAGCGCGATCGCCGCGACGTGCCGAGGACCAGCTGTGTCGCGTTCTGTTCGCGAGCGAAATCCAAAAGCGCACTCGGCACGTCGTCGCCGACGACGGTGTGCAACGTCGCGCCGAGGCTCGTCGCCAACTCGCGTACTTTGCCCATCTGCGGCGCCGAGACGCCGGACAAGCCGTCGCCGCGGACGACGTGCACGACCATCAGCTCGGCGCTGGACTTCGACGCGATCCGGGATGCCCTGCGCACCAGGGTTTCTGACTCGGGGCCACCGGTCACCGCGACGACGACGCGTTCGCGGGCCTCCCAGGTGGCAGTGATCTGATTCTCTTCGCGGTAGCGCTCCAGCGCCGCGTCTACCTGGTCGGCCAGCCACAGCAACGCGAGTTCGCGCAGCGCCGTCAGGTTGCCTCTGCGGAAGTAGTTGGACAGCGCCGCGTCGACGCGTTCCGGTGCATACACGTTGCCGTGGGCGAGTCTGCGCTGCAGTGCTTCCGGCGTGATGTCGACCAATTCGATCTGGTCTGCGGCGCGCACGATCTCGTCGGGGACCTTCTCCTGTTGCTCGATTCCGGTGATCTGGGTGACGACGTCGTTGAGGCTCTCGAGGTGCTGGACGTTGACCGTTGAGATGACGGTGATCCCGGCGTCGAGCAGTTCCTCGACGTCCTGCCACCGCTTGGGGTTCGTGCTGCCCGGGGTGTTGGTATGGGCCAGTTCGTCGACGAGAACGACCTGCGGCGCGCGCCGCAGCACCGCCTCGACGTTGAGTTCGGCGAACTGCTTGCCGCGGTACTCGATCAGCTTTGGCGGCACGGTTTCGATGCCCTCGAGAAGGTCGGCGGTCTTCTTACGGCCGTGTGTCTCCACCACCGCGGCGACCACGTCGGTGCCGCGCTCCAATCGGCGGTGCGCCTCGCCGAGCATCGCGTAGGTCTTGCCGACTCCGGGCGCGGCGCCGAGATAAATGCGCAGCGCACCGCGCTTCTTCCGAGCGCCGGGCCGGTCGGTCACAAACCCATCATCCACCGGTGACGTCAGCTTTTTGCCGGATACTTCTCGTCGAGGTCCAGGTTGAGCTGCAGCACGTTGACTGCGGGCTCTCCGAAGAATCCGAGGAACCTGCCGTCGGTATGGGCAGCCACGACGTCACGGACCTGATCGGGGCTGACGCCGCGTGCCGCGGCGACCCGGTTCACCTGAATGTCTGCGTAGGCGAGCGAGATGTCCGGATCTAGCCCGCTTCCGCTGGCGGTCACCGCGTCCGCAGGCACCGGGGGTTCGGCGGGGGCACTGCCGCGGATCGGGACGATCTGGCCGATGCCGTAGTTCTCGGCCGGTTTTGCGCACTCGACACGTACGCCTTCGTAGAAGTCGAGGAACGGTGCCTGGGTGGTCGCGCACGGTTGGTTGACGCTGACCACTCGTGTCGGATGGACGACGTTGCCGCGTGCATCGCGCGGCCCGATCACCGACAGCACCGCCCCGACCCCGCCGCCCGTGCAGAAGGGCCGCGCGCCGTCGACAAGGTCGGTCCTACCGACCGCCGCGCTGCGCTCGCACACGAGGGTCAGGAGACTCGGCTTGTCGGGTGTATCGACGATGCTCTCGGGTCCGAGGTTGCTTGCGCTGCTGGCCAGCGGATCGTACCCGTCGCCGGCTGCGGACGGTCGGCTCTGGAAGTACTGCGGTATCGGCTTGCCGTCGGCGTCGGTGAACGACTGGCCGATCAGGCTGCTGCCCACCAGTTTTCCGTCGGCCTCGATGAGCGATCCGTCGGCCTTGTCGTTGAGACCCGGGATCTGCGCCACCACCCAGACGAACACCGGGTATGCGATGCCGAGGATCACGGTGAGCACCAGCAGCGCGCGCAGCGCCGCCCAGTGCTGACGAAAGAGGTTGGAGACGTTCATGGTCACATTCCCGGGAATAGTTGGACGATCAAATCGATCAGCTTGATGCCGATGAACGGGGCGATGATCCCGCCGAGGCCGTAGATGTAGAGGTTGCGGCTCAACAACTTCGACGCGCTGGCTGGCGTGTAGCGCACTCCCCGCAGCGACAGCGGGATCAGCGCGATGATGACCAGCGCGTTGAAGATCACCGCCGA
>JBIQHU010000178.1:0-8866 GCA_044508395.1 Mycobacterium sp.
GACGACATCTACACGACCAAGACCATGTTGTTCGACGAGCTGATCCTGGAGCGCGATCTCGCTCCGCGTCCCGGCCTCGCCGACTTCGTGGTGGACACGTTCGCGGCCGGACTGCAGGTCGCCGTCGTGACGAGTGGCCATCGGAGCTGGGCGGAGCCGTTGGTGCGACAACTGGTCGGCGAGGGAATCGTCGAGACGGTGGTGACCGCCGAGGACGTCAGGCAGATGATGCCCAATCCGGAGGCTCATCGCCTCGCGCTCGGGGAGCTCGGGATCACCGCGGAGAACGCGCTCGCGATCAGTGGGTCGGCCTGCGGTTTGCGCGCGGCCACCGGGGCCGGGCTCGCGACCGTCGTCATCACCGGTGAAGGCGCCCCGGACATTCCGGCGGCGGTGACCGTGCGTCCGGACTTCGGTGGCAACGCGCCGCTTCGCGTCGCCGATTGCCAACGGATGCATGGTCGTTGGTGGGCGAAGCGCAAGCCTTCCGCCGCTTAGCCGAAATCACCTCTTTTGCAGCGTCTGCGCAGATAAAATTCGCGCGCACGGCGGTGTGTCGTTGGCTGAGTCCGCCGCGTAGGCGGTGAACTAGGTCATGGCTTCCAAAATCAGCGTCTCGCCCGGGGCCGTATGCGGTGACGTCGATGAGGGCTACGGGAAAGTCGCCGACGCATTCCGACTCAACCTGTCCAGCGGTGCGGAGGTGGGGGCCGCGGTCGCGGTCTACCGCGACGGGCGCAAGGTCGTCGATCTCTGGGGCGGATTCCGCAACGGGATCACCCGGGCCCCCTGGACGAAGGACACCCTGGTCAACACGTTCTCGACGACCAAAGGTGTTGCCGCACTGACAGTCGCGCTGGCCGTCTCGCGTGGGCTGTTGGACTACGACGCCAGGGTGACCGACTACTGGCCCGAGTTCGCCGAGGGCGGCAAAGAGGCCGTCACGGTGCGGCAACTGCTGGCCCACCAGGCCGGGCTGCCGGTGATCAAGCCGCTGTTGACCCTCACCGACATCGCCGTACCCGAGAAGCTGTCGCAGCGATTGGCGGCGCAGGTTCCCGCGTGGCCGCCGGGCACCCGGCACGGTTACCACGGTGTGACGCTCGGCTGGTACGCCTCCGAGCTCATCCGGCACGTCGACCCACAGCAACGCACCCTCGGCCGGTATTTCGCCGACGAGATCGCAGGACCACTCGGACTGGACTTCCACATCGGATTGCCGGCCAGTATCGACCGCGATCGGGTGGCGCACCTGCACGTGCCTTCCCAGCTCGCGACCCTGCTGCATCTGCACCTGCTGCCGCCCCGGCTGGCGGCCGCTGTGTTCGTCCCGACGACATTGACGGCGCAAGCGGGTGTCGCGTTCGAAGGGGCGACCGGCCTTTCGACCTTCAATCGCGAAGATGTCCGCGTCGTCGAGATTCCCGCAGCCAACGGAACCGGCACCGCTGAGTCCGTGGCCAGGCTCTACGGCGATGCGGCCATCGGTGGATGCGGGATCGGGCTGACTCCGCAGGTCTTCAGCGCGTTGACGGCGCCACCGGTGCACCCGACGAAAGGGCTGCGCGACAAGGTTTTGCATGTGAATACGTCGTTCTCACTCGGCTTCGGCAGGCCCATCCCCAACAATCCGAAGTACGTGATCGGATCGTCGGAGCGGGCGTTCGGAGCGCCCGGCGCGGGCGGTTCGGTCGGGTTCGCCGATCCGGACACCGGCGTCGGGTTCGCCTACGTGATGAACAAGCTCGGGTTCCACCTGATCAGCGATCCACGAGGATTACGCCTGCGTCAGGCGCTGTTCCGCGACATCCTGGGGACTCGGCCCCAATCCTGAGAAAGGCGCGCCATGGTCCAACGGCCCCATACCTCAACCGATCTCATCGGCGGTGAGGTCGACACCGGTTATGGACAGGTCGCCGACGCCTTCCGTCGCAACTTCAGCCGGGGTCAGGAGAGCGGTGCGGCGGTCGCGGTCTTCCGGGACGGCCGCAAGGTCGTCGACCTCTGGGGCGGGTACCGCAACGGGCACACCCACGCGCCGTGGAAGAAAGACACCATCGTCAACGTATTCTCGACCACGAAAGGTATTGCGTCACTTGCCGTAGCGGTCGCGGCCTCCCGAGGACTGCTCGACTACGACGCCAAGGTGGCCGACTACTGGCCGGAGTTCGCGCAAGGCGGGAAGGGCGCGATCACCGTCCGTCAACTGCTGAGCCACCAGGCCGGACTCGTCGCGATCAAGCCGCCCCTGACGCTTGCCGACATCGCCGATCCGGACAAGCTGGCGGCGCGGATCGAGGCGCAGGTCCCCGCGTGGCAGCCGGGGACCAGATTCGGCTATCACGCGGTGACGCTCGGGTGGTATCAGTCCGCGCTCATCCGCAAGGTGGATCCACAGGGCCGGACGGTGGGCCGGTTCTTCGCCGAGGAGATCGCAGGGCCGCTCGATCTGGATTTCTACATCGGCCTACCGGAGTCGGTCGACCGTAGCCGAGTGGCACTTCTGGAGCCCGTCACCCGACGCGAAATGTTGCTGCACCTACACACGATGCCCCCGTTGTTCGTGGCGGGGCTGTTCAACCCGAGGAGCCTGACCGCACGCGCGTTCCTGGTGGCGTCGGGAATCAAGGAGGCGGGCGAGTTCAACCGCGACGAGTTGCGGATTCCGGAGATACCGTCGGTCAACGGGACAGGCACTGCCAGGTCGATCGCCGAGCTCTATTCAAGCGCGGCCACCGGCGACACAAAGCTGGGCCTGAGCCAATCTGTCCGTGCCGCCTTGGAAGGCCCCGCAGTCGCCTCCACCCGTGGCTCCCGCGACAGGATCATGTACCTGGACTCGTCGTTTTCACTGGGCTTCGGTAAGCCCACGTCAAAGTTCGTATTCGGTTCCACGGACCGGGCTTACGGATGGCCGGGCCTGGGTGGCTCCTTCGGGTTCGCCGATCCGGACACCGGTATCGGATACGGCTACGTGATGAACAAGCTTGGCTACCACGCCTTCAGCGACCCCAGAGAGCTCTCGTTGCGCCAGGCGTTGTTCCGCGACGCGCTCGGGTGCCGGACCCAGCGCTAGCCTTTGCGGATCAGTTCGATGACCGCGCTGAAGTCCTTGTCGGCGTTCTCTTCGTTGAACTTCGCGTAGATCTCGGCGGCATGAGAGCCAAGGGGCGCAGACGCGCCGGTCGACTTCACGGCGTCCATCGCCAGGCTGACGTCCTTGTTCATCAACGCGGTCGCGAAGCCCGGCTTGAAATCGTTGTTGGCCGGCGACGTCGGAACCGGGCCCGGTACAGGACAGTTGGTGTGGATCGCCCAGCAGTTACCCGTCGCGCCCGTGATCACGTCGAACAGCGACTGCGCGGACAGGCCGAGCTTCTCGGCGAGCACGAAGGCCTCGCCCGCGGCGATCTGCTGCACCGCCAGCACCATGTTGTTGCACAGTTTGGCGGCCTGCCCGGTGCCCGAATCGCCGCAGTGAATGATCTTGCCCGCCAGCGGTTCCAGGATGGGCCGGGCGCGCTCCACCGCGTCGGCTTCGCCGCCGACCATGAACGCCAGCGTGCCTGCGACCGCACCCTTCACCCCACCGGAGACCGGCGCGTCGAGCTGGGCGTGGCCCTGCTCGAGCGCCTGCGCATGAATGGCACGTGCGTCGTCGACGGAGATCGTGGACGTGTCGATGAACAAGGTCCCCTTCGTTGCCGCGGGCAGTGCTTCGGCGTACACCGCCTTCACGACGTTGCCGTTGGGCAGTGACGTGATGACCACCTCGGCGCCCGAAACTGCTTCGGCGCCACTGTCGAAGACCTGTGCGCCCTTCTCGGCGGCCTCGTCCTTGAGCGCGGCGACGGGGTCGAACCCTCGGACGGTGTGCCCTGCCGCGACGAGGTTCGCCGCCATCGGCCCGCCCATGTGGCCCAACCCCAAGAACGCGACCGTGCTCATATGCTCTCCCTTACGCAGACGCGCGGGCCCGGACCGCCTCGGCCCGACCGATGACCACACGCATGATTTCGTTGGTGCCCTCGAGGATTCGGTGCACCCGCAGATCCCGGACGATCTTCTCCAGGCCGTACTCGCGCAGATAGCCATATCCGCCGTGCAGCTGCAGCGCCTGATCCGCCACGTCGAAGCAGGCGTCGGTGACGTAGCGCTTGGCCATCGCGCACAGCTCGACCTTCTCCGGGTGGTTCTCGTCGAGCGCAGATGCCGCGCGCCACAACAGCGTTCGTGATGTCTGCAGCGCCGTTGCCATATCCGCGAGCGTGAACCTGATCGTTGGCTCGTCGAGCAGTGCACCGCCGAACGCCTGTCGGTCCGCCAGATAGCTGCGCGCCTTGTCGTGCGCGGCCTGCGCACCGCCCAGCGAGCACGCGGCGATATTGATGCGGCCGCCGTTGAGCCCGTTCATCGCGATGCCGAAGCCGCTGCCCTCACCCTCGGCACCGCCCAGCATGGCGTCGGCCGGAACCCGGACGCCCTCGAAGATCACCTGCGCGGTGGGCTGGGCGTTCCAGCCCATCTTCGCTTCCTGTGCACCGAAACTCAGTCCAGGCGTGTCCTTTTCGACGAGGAACGCGGAAATCTGACGCGGACCCGGCTGTGCCTCATCGAACCCGGTGCGTGCCATCACCACGTACACGTCCGACGATCCGGCGCCGGAGATGAACTGTTTGACGCCGTCGAGCACGTAGTCCCCACCGCCGCGGACCGCCTTGGTACGCAACGCCGCCGCATCGGATCCGGCGCCCGGTTCGGTCAGACAGTAACTCGCGATGGCCTCCATGGACGCCAACCGCGGCAACCACGACTTGCGCTGCTCCTGGGTGCCATACGTGTCGACCATCCACGCGCACATGTTGTGGATCGACAGGAACGACGCGATCGTCGGATCGGCCATCGCCAACTGCTCGAAAATCCGTACGGCGTCCAGCCGGCGCAGCTCGCTGCCGCCGACGTCCTCCCGGCAGTAGATCGCGGCCATCCCGAGCTCAGCGGCCTCGCGCAATACGTCAATGGGGAAGTGGTGGGTTTCGTCCCACTCCAATGCGTATGGCGCGAGCCGCTTCTCGGCGAACGCGGCCGCCGTCTCGGCGATCACGCGTTCGTCGTCGTCGAGCCCGAAGAAGTCCATCGATTCCAGCTCTACTTCATGGTGGGGATGACGAACTCGGCGCCGTGGCTACCCGCGGGCCAACGCTGCGTCACCGTCTTGGTCTTGGTGTAGAACAGGATCGAGTGCGGACCGTGCTGGTTGAGGTCGCCGAAGCCGGACCGCTTCCAACCGCCGAACGTGTGGTAGGACACCGGCACCGGGATCGGTACGTTCACGCCGACCATGCCGACCTGCACGCGGGACACGAAGTCGCGGGCGGTGTCGCCGTCGCGGGTGAAGATCGCGACGCCGTTGCCGTACTCGTGCTCGGACGGCAGCGCGAGTGCCTCTTCGTAGTCCTTGGCGCGCACGATGCACAGCACGGGGCCGAAGATCTCGTCGGTGTAGATCGACATGTCGGGCGTGACATGGTCGAACAGCGTCGGGCCGATGAAATATCCACCCTCGAGATTCGCGTCGCCGAACTGGAGATCGTCGCTGGTGCGTTCGCGGCCGTCCACGACGATCTCAGCACCGGCCTCGACGCCCTGATTGATGTAGTCCTTGACCCGTGCGAGCGCGGCCTCGGTCACCAGAGGTCCGTAGTCGGCCTTCGGGTCGAGGCTATGGCCGACGCGCAGACCGTTGACACGCTCAACGAGCCTGGCGCGCAACCGGTCTGCGGTCTGCTCACCGACCGGAACGGCGACGCTGATCGCCATGCAGCGCTCGCCCGCGCTGCCGTAGCCCGCGCCGATCAGCGCGTCGATCACGTTGTCCAGATCGGCGTCCGGCATCACGATCATGTGGTTCTTCGCGCCACCGAAGCACTGCGCCCGCTTACCGTTGGCGGCGGCGTTGCCGTAGATGTACTGCGCGATGTCGGAGCTGCCGACAAAGCCGACGGCCTTGATGTCCGAATGCTCGAGGATCGCATCGACGGCTTCCTTGTCGCCGTGCACCACCTGGAACACGCCCGCCGGCAGGCCGGCCTCGAGGAACAACTCGGCCAACCGGACCGGCACCGACGGGTCACGCTCGGAGGGTTTGAGGATGAACGCGTTACCGCACGCCAGCGCGGGACCGGCCTTCCACAGCGGGATCATCGCCGGGAAGTTGAACGGGGTGATGCCGGCGACCACGCCGAGCGGCTGCCGCATCGAGTAAACGTCGATGCCGGTGCCCGCACCCTCGGTGTACTCACCCTTGATCAGATGGGGGATGCCGATCGCGAACTCGATGACCTCGATGCCGCGCTGGATGTCGCCCTTGGAGTCGGCGACCGTCTTGCCGTGTTCGAGGGACAGCGTCTCGGCGAGCTCGTCGATGTTGGCGTTAACCAACTCGACGAACCTCATCAAGACCCGCGCGCGACGCTGCGGGTTGTAGGCCGCCCACTCCTTCTGCCCAGCGGCGGCGCCGGCGACGGCGGCATCGACGTCGGCCCGCGACGCCATCGGCACCTTGGCCTGCACCTCACCGGTGCTGGGGTTCATCACGTCGCCGGTGCGCGTGGACTCCCCGGTGGTGCGCTTGCCGTTGATGAAATGCGAAATCTGTGTGGTCATGATCGTGTCCCTCGCTGCTAGATACTTGGATATCCTAGTAATGGCCGGATGGTGTGCGCAAGGCGGCCTCTGGGCCCATCATCCGCCTGTGGGGCCGGGGCCGAATGCGCCGAGGAGAAACTCGTCGAACACGCGGTCATGCTCGACCCTGAACGCCTCGTCGAAGGTGACACCCGCGCTGGAGACCAAGTACCGCTTCGTCGCCTCCAGCGCCGGCTGCGGAGCTTGCGCGATCACCCGAGCGGTGGCCTTGGCCTCGTCCAGGAGGCGGTCGGGGTCGGCGATCGTGTTGACCAGTCCCAGCCGATGAGCTTCTGTGCTGTCTATGCGCCGACCCGTCAGGCACAGGTCCCGCGCGATACCCGCGCCGACGATCCACTGCAGCGGCGTGAACAGTGGCGGCGCCCCGAACTTGATCTCAGGATGGGCGAACTCCGCCGTCGGTACGGCGATGCGCAGGTCGCACAGCAGTGCGAGATCGAATCCGCCGCCGAACGCCGCACCGTTTATGGCTGCGATCACCGGCTTGGCGAAACTCCACACCGCGAGGTGGTAGCGGCGAGAACTGTCGCGGATGGTGCGGGCGAGGTCGGGCTGCGCGAACTCCTTGAGATCGAACCCCGCGCAGAACGTCGTACCCGTGCCTGTGAGCACAACGACGCGCACGCGCTCATCGGAGGCCCATTCCTCGAGCGTGTCGGAGATGGCGTCGCGCATCGCGATCGACAGCGCATTGCGTCGCCGCTCGTTGTCGAGCCGTAGAACCGCGATGCCATCGGAGTCGATGTCGGTCGCCAGCACCCTCTAAAGCTAGCGCCGCTGCGCGATGAAGGCCTGGGTCTCGTCCCACGTCGGCAGCAACCCGGCCGCCTCGACCTCCGCCAGTGTCGGGGCCACGCGGTCCCGGTCCGACAGAATCGGCCCGCCGTCGAACTCTGGCCAGACGATGCCCAGCGCGGGATCGAGCGCGTTGATGGTGTGCTCGCGGTCCGGGCTGTAGGGCGCCGAGCACAGGTACATGACCGTCGAATTGTCTTCCAGCGCAAAGAAGGCATGGCCGAGGCCCTCGGAGACGTAGATGGACCGCCGGTCGCGGTCGTCGAGAATCACCGAGTCCCACTGTCCGAACGTCGGCGATCCCGCCCGGACGTCGACGACCACATCGAGCACCTTGCCTCGTGGGCATCCGACGTACTTGGCCTGGCTCGGCGGCACCTCGGCGAAGTGCACACCGCGCAGCGTGCCGGCGGCCGATATCGAGCAGTTCGCCTGATGCAGATCGAACCGGTGCCCTGCGAATGCGGTGAACTCCGCATCTGTGAACCATTCGAAGAACCCGCCGCGCGAGTCGGCGTGCACCTGCGGAGTGAGCTCCCACGCACCGGGAACCTTGAGCTCGCGGAACGTCACTGGCCCCGCCCCGCGTATCCCGCTTCGACGCTCTCCTTCAACGGCGCCCACCACGCTTCGTTGGCGCGGTACCACTCGATGGTGTGGCGCAGCCCGTCCTCGAAGTCGGTGTGTGCGGGACTCCAGCCCAATTCGTCGCGCAGGACCGACGCGTCGATCGCGTACCGCAGATCGTGGCCGGCGCGGTCGGTGACATGGTCGAAGTCGTGTGGATCGCGATCCATCAGGCGCAGGATCGTGCGCATCACGGTGAGGTTGTCCCGCTCGCCGTTTGCGCCGATCAGATACGTACGCCCGATCTTTCCGTCGCTGAGAATGCGTGTCACCGCGCTGTTGTGGTCCTCTACGTGAATCCAGTCACGCACGTTGGCCCCGGCTCCGTAGAGCTTCGGCCGCCGCCCGGTCAGCACGTTGGTGATCTGGCGCGGAATGAACTTCTCGACGTGCTGGTAGGGCCCGTAGTTGTTGGAGCAGTTCGAAATCGTCGCGCGCACACCGTAGGAGCGCACCCAAGCGCGCACCAACATGTCGGCGGCGGCCTTCGTCGACGAGTACGGGCTCGACGGGTTGTAGGGCGTCGACTCGGTGAATCGCTGCGGGCTGCCCAGTTCGAGGTCGCCGTACACCTCGTCGGTGGAGATGTGGTGCAGCCGAACGTCGTGCGCCCGCACCGCCTCGAGGATGGTGAACGTGCCGATGACGTTGGCGTGCAGGAAGGGCTCCGGCCCGGACAGCGAGTTGTCGACGTGGGTCTCGGCGGCGAAGTGCACGAGGGCGTCGGCATCGGCGA
>JBIQHU010000179.1:0-8547 GCA_044508395.1 Mycobacterium sp.
GACCACCGACAAGCCGACCCAGAATGTGACAGCTGAAACCAAAGTGACACAACGGGTTCCAGTGAAATAATACGTGCCGCCAACACGAGCATGTTTGATAGTGCCACCCGGTCGTGCGTCCTCGGGGCACCGACGATCGAGCAAGATGTAGCCATGCGCCACGAAGTCACCACCGTCGATGACCTGCGCGCGATCGTCGGTGAGCCGCACCACCACGTCGCCAACAAGGTGAAGGATCGGCTGTCCCCGGTTCAACGCGATTGGCCGGCCCACTCGCCGCTCGGCTTCGTCGCGACAACCGATGCGCACGGCCGCGTCGACGTCTCGCCCAAAGGCGATCCGCCCGGCTTCGTCCACGTGATCGACGACACCACGATCGCCATCCCGGAACGGCCCGGCAACAAACGCGCCGACGGCTACCTCAACGTCCTGCAACGCCCGCAGGTCGGCACGCTGTTCTTGATCCCCGGCCGCGGCGACACGCTGCGGATCAACGGACGCGCCCGAATCCTTTCCGACGCCGACTATTTCGACGCCATGGTGGTGCAGGGCAAGCGGCCCATTCTCGCGCTGGAGATCGACATCGAAGAGGCTTTCTTCCACTGCGCGAAGGCCTTCATGCGGTCGGACACCTGGGACCCGTCGACGTGGAATCCGACGGCTGTTCCCAGCGCCGCGCAACTCGCCAAGGCCATTCGCACGGATTGGACGCAGGCGCAGCTCGACGAGTATTACAGCGAGGACAACTACCGCAAAATGCTCTACTGATCCGCGAAACTGGGTCCCCGCCAAAGGGACCCAGTCGCGATTCCTCAGAACTGGTTGATGCCTCCGTCGACGGGGATGTCGGCTCCTGTTGTGAAGCTGCTGAGGTCCGACGCCAGGAACAGTGCCGCGTTCGCGACTTCCTCAGACGTGCCGTAGCGTCCCATCGGCACGGCGGCGATCTGGTACTCCTCGAACTTCGCCGCGGATCCCGGTCCGGGGAACAGCGACTGGGCGAGATTCTCGATGCCGGGTGTCGCGGTCGCCCCGGGGCTGACGACATTGACGCGAATCCTGCGGTCGCGCAACTCACTTGCCCACGTGCGCGCAAGCGACCGGAGCGCGGCCTTGATCGCCGCGTAGACGCCGATGCCGTCGGAGGCCTTCGCGTTGGTGTTCGACGAGTTGAGGATGATCGATCCGCCGTCGTTCAATAGCGGCAGCGCCTTCTGGACGGTGAACACCACACCCTTGAAGTCGACGTCCAGCTGACGGTCCAGATGCTCGTCGGTGATGTCGCCGATCCGGGCCACATCGATGATCGCGGCGTTGGCGAACACCACATCGATGCGCCGTCCACTCTCGGCCACCGCGGAGTACAGCCGGTCGAGGTCCTCGGCCTTGCTGACATCGCCGCGTACACCGGTGGCGTTGTCTCCGAGTTCCTTGACCGCCGCGTCGAGCTCGGCCTGCCTGCGGCCGGTGATGAAGACGTAGGCGCCCTCCTCGACGAATCGCTTCGCGGTCGCGAATCCGATGCCGGTCGAGCCGCCGGTGATTACCGCTGTCTTGCCCTCGAGAAGTGCCATTGTCGTGCCTTTCGCCAGTTATGGAACATACGGTCAAAAATTACGACGCGCGGGCCGCCCGAGGTATTCCGCCCAGAGTCAGCCGGTCGGAATCAGGGCGATCATCGTCTCGGCCGCGCTCTCGAGCTCGGCCGGCTTCGTACCGCCCACATGCAGCGCTTCCACGCCGCGCATGAACGACAGCAGGGTGCCTGCCAGCGCCTGTGGGTCGACCTTCTTGTCGATATCGCCGTCGCGCTGCGCCTCGGCGATGGTGTTGGCGAGCTCGCTGCGCCATACCTCGTACACCCGTGCGATCTTGTCCTCGACCGCGTCGTCCGAGGACCCGAGTTCTGCGGCGGTCCTGGCCACCATGCAGCCGCGCCTGGCCTTGTCGGCGGCGACGGAGCTGGCCTGCCAGCGGAGGTGGCGGGTCAGGCGCTCGTAGGCGCTGTACTCGGGATCGTTCAATTGCGCACGAACGCTGTCGAGCGTGGTGTCGATGTAGTCGTCGAGCGCACGGAGGAACAGCCCGTGCTTGTCGCCGAACGCGCCGTAGAGACTGCCCTTGCCGAGGCCGGTCGCGGCCGTGAGGTCGTCGACCGACGTCGCACCGTAGCCGCGCGTCCAGAACTCCTCGCGCGCGGCCGCGACGACGTCGGATTCGTCGAACTTGCGGGGGCGGGCCATGCCCCCATCGTACGCCCGTTATGGACCGAACAGTCCGTAACCGGATCTCGAGGGCATGC
This sequence comes from Mycobacterium sp., assembly GCA_044508395.1. Classification (GTDB taxonomy): domain Bacteria; phylum Actinomycetota; class Actinomycetes; order Mycobacteriales; family Mycobacteriaceae; genus Mycobacterium. The sequence goes on from JBIQHU010000179.1 coordinate 2,303, forward strand.
TTGGGTATCGTCGACGACGTGACGGCGCCGACTATGCGGGTGAACTAGTCGTCGTGCGGAGCGCTCGTAAGGAGACGACGGCGGTGGTCGTCGGGGTGATCCTCGTCGTCGCGGCGTTCGTCGTCCCACATCTCGATCTGGGGATCGTCACCCCGCTCATCAATGCGACGCCCGCTCGCATCGCGTCTTTCGCAGAGACCGCACCGATCTTCGGGTGGTGGAATGCCCACGTCGGCTGGGGCACGGTCCCGGCGATCGCCATCGGCGCCGCGGCAGTGCTATGGGGACAAACCGTGGCGCGGCGGCTGCCGTGGCGGTGGGTGCCGTGGACGGTCTGGGCGACGGCGTGCGCGTGGGCGTTCTCGCTGGCGATGATCGACGGCTGGCAACGCGGCTTCGCGGGCAGGCTCACCGCCCGCCACGAGTATCTGCGGCAGGTGCCGAGCATCACCGACATTCCCGAGACGCTCAGCACGTTCTCCCGCAGAATCCTGGATTACCAACCGGATTCGTGGATCACCCACGTCTCGGGTCATCCGCCGGGCGCACTGCTGTCGTTCGTCTGGCTCGACCGCATCGGGCTGGGCGGCGGCGCATGGGCGGGCCTGCTGTGCCTGCTCGTCGGTTCCAGTGCGGCGGCCGCGATCGTGGTAACCGTACGCACGTTGGCCGACGAGAGCACGGCGCGGATGGCGGCCCCCTTCGTCGCGGTGGTGCCGACGGCGATCTGGATCGCGGTGTCGGCCGACGGCTACTTCGCCGGTGTCGCCGCGTGGGGTATCGCCCTGCTGGCGTTGACCGTTCGGGGTACGACGCGCTGGCCGTTGCTGACGGCGCTGGCCTCCGGACTGGTGCTGGGCTGGGGCATCTTCCTGAACTACGGCCTCGTACTGATGGCGTTCCCCGCCCTGGCCGTATTGCTCGCCGCGGCGGATTGGCGCGCCGCGATGCGGGCGTTCATCCCAGCGGTGTTGGCGGCGCTGGTGGTCGTCGCGGTGTTCGTCGCCGCGGGCTTCTGGTGGTTCGACGGTTACACCCTTGTGCAGGAACGCTATTGGCAGGGCATTGCCAACGACCGTCCGTCCCAGTATTGGGCGTGGGCCAATCTGGCGTCGGTGGTGTGTGCGATCGGGCTCGGCAGCGTCGCAGGCGTCGGGCGCGTCTTCGACCGGGCTGCGATCAGGCTCCGGCCCGGCCTGCACCTGGTGGTGCTGGGCGCGCTTATCGCGATCGTGTTCGCGGACCTCTCCATGCTCAGTAAGGCCGAGACCGAGCGCATCTGGCTGCCGTTCACGGTCTGGCTGCCCGCCGCCGCGGCACTGCTCCCACCACGCTCGCAACGGTGGTGGCTGGCCGTCAACGTCGTCGGCGCGCTCCTGCTGAACCACCTGATCCTGACGAATTGGTAACGGAAGGGCGCCAACCGCACACCACATGATCATGAGACGCGACTCTGGAGTCATGGCCGACGGTGTCCGACCCGATCCGCCGCCGAGATTCGCACCGCGTTGGCGCAGCCCGCTGCGAGGTCTCTGGCTGACGTCTGTCCTCGGTTCGGTACTGCTGATCACACTCCCGATCGTGACCATCACCGGGCTGCTGTCGTACATCGCTTACGGACCGCAGTTCGGCCAGGCGATCCCCGGCGACGTCGGCTGGCTCAAGTTGCCGACGTTCGACTGGCCGACCGACCCGTCGTGGCTGTACCGGCTCAATCAAGGTGTGCATGTCGGTCTGGGGCTCATCCTGATCCCGATCGTGTTGGCCAAACTCTGGTCGGTGATCCCGCGGCTGTTCGCGTGGCCGCCTGCGCGGTCGATCGCACAGCTGCTCGAACGCGTCTCCCTGGTGATGCTCGTCGGAGGCATCCTGTTCGAGATCATCACCGGTGTCCTGAACATCCAGTACGACTACATTTTCGGCTTCAGCTTCTACACCGCCCACTACTTCGGCGCGTGGGTCTTCATCGCGGGCTTCGTGATCCACCTCGCTATCAAGCTCCCCCGGATGTGGACCGGCCTTCGGTCGATGTCGATACGAGACGTGTTGCGCACCAACAGGAAAGACACCCAGCCCGAACCATACGAACGCGACGGGCTGGTCGCTGCCGATCCGGCACCCGCGACGATAAGCCGCCGCGGTGCGCTGGCTCTGGTCGGCGGCGGCGCGCTGTTCGTTGCCGTGATCACCGCGGGCCAGACCATCGGAGGCATCACCCGGCAGGCGGCGCTGCTGCTGCCCCGCGGGCTGAGCCGCGGCACGGGACCGAACGACTTCGCCGTCAACCGAACGGCCGCCGCGGCCCGGATCACCCCCGAGCCCACCGGCGAAAAGTGGCGGCTCACGCTGACCGGCGGACCCAAACCGGTGGTGCTCGACCGTGCCATGCTGACCGCCATGGCGCAGCACACCGCGCGTCTGCCGATCGCCTGCGTCGAGGGCTGGTCGACCACCGAGACGTGGACCGGGGTACCGCTGCGAGTCCTGGCCCGGCTGGCGGGCGTGCCCGAGCCGAGATCCGCGTTCGTGCGGTCGGTGGAACCGCGCGGCGCGTTCAACCGCGCCACCCTGCAGGCCAACCAGGTCATGCACCCGGATTCGCTTCTTGCGCTGCGGGTCAACGACGCCGACCTGTCGCCGGATCACGGCTTCCCGGCGCGGATCATCGTTCCGGCGTTGCCGGGCGTCCACAACACTAAATGGGTCGGTTCGATCGACTTCCGGATCCGATGACATGCTGACCCGATTCCGCGCGGCGTACGGATCGCATCCGCTTCATCTGCTGACTCTGATCGCCGGCTTCGCGCTGTTCGGCTATGTGGTGGTCACGATCACGCCTGCCGCGCTGTGGAACCACCGCACGTGGTGGCAGTCGATCCTGGTGTGGTTCGCCGTCGCGATCATCGCGCACGATCTGGTGCTGTTTCCGCTCTATGCGCTCGCCGATCGGATCCTGCTTGCCGGCAACAGGTTCCGACTGCGGGTGCCCGCGGTGAACTACATCCGCATCCCCGCACTGGGCTCCGGGCTGACGCTTCTCGTGTTCCTCCCCGGCATCATCAAGCAGGGCGCGCCGACTTTCCACGCCGCCACCGGACTGACGCAGGACGTGTTCCTGGGTCGTTGGCTGCTACTTACCGCAGTCATGTTCGGTGCGAGTGCAGTCGTCTACGCCGTTCGGTCGGTGATACGCGGGTAGGGCCCTAAACGCTAGGCCGTCAGCGTCGCGACGACGCGGCCGCCGATCGGGTGGATTCGTGTCAGCGCCAACCCGGCCTCCCTGGCGATATCGGCCGCACAGTCGATACCCACCGACGCCCATGGGAACCAGGGGCCGACCGTGCGCGACGACTCCAGTCGTACCCACCCGGTGTACACGCCCGTTGCCGCCGCCTCGAATTCGGCGATGCAGCGGCCGCCGCGGTTCAACAACTCCGCCGCACGACGCAGCACCCGCGACGGGTCACCGCCCAACCCGATGTTGCCGTCGGCGAGCAACACCGTGTGCCATCGCCCGGTTGCGGGCAGCGCGTCGAACATGTTGCGCCGCAAGACAGGTGCGCTGCGTCGCCGCGCCAATCCGACAGCTTTGGCGGACTGGTCGACACCGAGGGCGGGGACACCGCGGCGCATGAGCTCGGCCACCAATCGGCCTGGGCCGCAACCCAGGTCGATGGTCGGCCCGCTGCACAGCCCCACCACGGCGCGGTCGAAGGCGTTGTCGGCGCCGCGTCCACCGAGCCACCGCCGCACCGGTAGGTGACTGACCTCGCCGTCATCCCGTCTGATCCAGCAGCGTTCACCGTCCAGCGCGCGGTCATACAGATGTCCCTGCATGTCAGCGCCGCACCGCGCGAGCGAAACGACTATCCGCCGCGCACATCCGTCGCACCGGCTCGAGGTCGTCCACGATGTCAACGTCCGCCAGTTCGGCCATCAGCTCGACGCGAAATCCCTTGCTGTACAGCGCTGCCAGGGTCAGCGCACCTGTGTCAGACCGTGACATCGGCACCTCCCTGAGGCAGTCGGCAATCGACGCATCGGATACCCCCAATACCCACCAGCCGCCGTCGGCGGCCAGCCCGAGCACCGCATCGGTGCGGGACAGTTGCTGTGCGCACTCGATCAGCATCTCGGCCGACACCTGCGGGGTGTCCATGCCGATCTGAACGACCGCGCGTGTGCCTGCTGCCGCTGCCGCTGCCGCGTCGAGATGAGCGTTGGCGAGCCGATGGGCGAAATCGTCACCGCGCTGCGGCACGACCGTGAACGCGTCGAGGCGGCTGCGGATCTCCGCCGATGCGCTTGCGGCGTCGAGATCTCCCGTCATCGCGACCACGCGCGCCGCCACGGGTGCGGCCGCAACCGCGTCGAGGGTGTCCAGCAGCGCCGCTGCGGCGATGTCGGCGGCCGCCCGGTCCCCGATCGCGGCGGCCAACCGCGTCTTGGCCTCCCCTGGCACCGGCGCTTTGGCGACGACGAGCGCGACCACCGGGTCCGTCACGAGATCACCCGCCAGAAGTCCAGGGCAGCGATCACACTTCCACGCAACGAACCGCTGACCTTGGAGCGTCCACCCGTGCGCGGGCCGTAATCCACGTCGCGTTCGACGACGTGCCAACCGGCCGCGGCCGCCCGCACCAGGAGTTCGAGCGGGTACCCCGACCTGCGATCCTGCACGCCGAGACCGAGCAGGGCGTCGCGACGCGCGACCCGCATCGGCGCGATGTCGTGCACCGGCAGGCCGTGCTTGCGACGCAGCCGCCAGCACACGGCCGCCGTCCCGAGCCGGGCATGCCACGGCCAGCGCAGTCCCTTGACCGGCCGACGGCGTCCGGTCGCCATATCCGCGCCGCGTTCGAGTTCGTCGACCAGTTCCGGCAGGTCGCGGGGGTCTAGAGAGCCGTCGGCGTCGATGACCGCCACGATCGGTGTCGTCGCCGCGACCACGCCGGCGTGCACCGCCGCACCGTAGCCGGGCCGGGACTCGGTGACCACGTCCGCGCCGTGGCTACGCGCCACCTCGGCGGTGTCGTCGCTGCTGTTGTTGTCGACCACCAGGGGTCGGTAACCGGCGGGCATCGCCGCCAGCACCCCGGGTAGTGAGGCGGCCTCGTTGAGGCAGGGCAGCACCACCGTGACGGGAGAGCCGGGCATGACCAGAGGCTAACCAGTCCAGCGGGCGCCCAACAGGATGATTAGTGACGAATCAGTGACATCCGCGCAGGTAGTGACCATGCGCGACTAACCTCGGGGTGTGACGCGGGTGCTGATCGCCGACGACGACACCGTCGTGCGCGATGTGGTGCGCCGATATCTGGAGCGCGACGGTCTCGAGGTGTCGATCGCGCACGACGGCAAAGAAGCGTTGCGGCTGCTCGGCTCGCAGCGCATCGACGTCGCGGTGCTCGACGTGATGATGCCCGGCCAGGACGGCCTGACCCTGTGCCGCACTCTGCGACAGCGCGGCGACTACACGATTCCGGTGATCCTGCTGACCGCGCTCGGTGAGGAGGACGACCGGATCGCAGGCTTGGAGGCCGGCGCCGACGACTACCTGACCAAACCATTCAGCCCCCGCGAGCTGGCGCTGCGGGTGCGGTCGGTGCTGCGTCGCGGGCCCACGCCGACGGGTCCGATGGCGCTCGACATCGCCGTTGGTGATCTGACCGTATCGACGGCGGCGCGGTCGGTGACCGTCGCCGGGACGCCGGTTTCGCTGACCAATCGTGAATTCGACCTGTTGCTCTTCTTCCTGACCCACACCGACACGGTGTTCTCCCGCGAGGAACTGCTTAAGCAGGTGTGGCGCTGGGACTTCGGTGATCTGTCCACGGTGACGGTCCATGTGAAGCGGTTGCGCTCCAAGCTCGGTGCCGACCATCGGTTGCAGACGGTCTGGGGGCGCGGCTACCTGTGGAGCAGTAGTGCCCACTGATTTGTGGGAGATCGCCGTGTGGGCATTGGCCTGTTCGGCGCCGGTGGTGCTCGCCGGGGCGATCATCATCCGGTTGGCCAGGTCCTGGTCGCTGGCGGTCAGCATGGTGGCGCTTGTGTTGATCCCCGTGTTGGCGACGTTCACGGGCGTGCTCGGGGCCAGCGGGTTCATGATCACCGAAACGTTCGAGCAGACCGCTGTCGTGCTGGTCATCGTCGCGGTGGTGACGATTCCCGCGGCGGTGATGCTGGCGCGGTATCAGGCCCGCCGCACGGTGTGGGAGCAGGAGATTCGCGACGCCGAACGG
>JBIQHU010000180.1:0-8477 GCA_044508395.1 Mycobacterium sp.
CGTCGGCGGTCGGCAGGTCGTCGGTGGGCTCACTGAACCCGATGAAATCCGCCGGGATCAACCGGGTGCCCTGGTGCAGCAACTGGTAGAACGCGTGCTGCCCGTTGGTTCCCGGTTCGCCCCAATAGATTTCGCCGGTGTCGGTGGTCACCGGGGATCCGTCGGCCTGCACCGATTTGCCGTTGGACTCCATGGTCAGCTGCTGCAGATACGCCGCGAACCGGGACAGGTCGTTGGAGTAGGGCAGCACCGCACGGGACTGCGCGTCGAAGAAGTTGTTGTACCAGAGCCCGATCAGGCCCAGCAGGGCCGGCGCGTTCTCGGCCAGCGGTGCGGTGCGGAAGTGCTCGTCGACCAGATGGAATCCGGCCAGGAATTCGGCGAACCGCTCCCGGCCGATCACCGCCATCACCGACAGGCCGATGGCGCTGTCCACCGAGTACCGTCCGCCGACCCAATCCCAGAAACCGAACATGTTCGCCGTGTCGATGCCGAACTCCTCGACCAGCTTGGCGTTCGTCGACACCGCGACAAAGTGCTTGGACACCGCGTCATCGCCGAGTTCAGCGGTGAGCCAGCGCCGCGCCGCGGTCGCGTTCGTCAGGGTCTCCAGGGTGGAGAACGTCTTGGAGGCGACGATGAAAAGTGTTGTGGCCGGGTTCAATCCGTCGAGTTTGGCGACCAGGTCGGCCGGATCGACATTGGACACGAACCGGGCCGCGATACCGGCGTCGGCGTAGTGCCGCAGCGCGTCGTACACCATCACCGGGCCCAGATCGGACCCGCCGATCCCGATGTTGACCACCGTCGTGATCCGTTCGCCGGTCGCGCCGGTCCACTGCCCGGACCGCAACCGCTCGGTGAAGTCACCCATCGCGTCGAGGACGGAATGCACATCGGCGACGACGTCCTGGCCGTCGACCGTCAGGCTCGCGTCGCGCGGCAACCGCAGTGCGGTGTGCAGCACCGCCCGGTCCTCGGAGGTGTTGATGTGTGTCCCGGCGAACATCGCGTCGCGGCCGCCCACCAGGTCCGCGGCGTTCGCCAGATCGACCAGCAGCGCCAGGGTTTCACGGGTAACACGGTGCTTGCTGTAGTCGATGTAGAGGTCGCCGACGGTGAGGGTGAGCTCGGTGCCGCGGGCGGGATCGTCGGCGAACAGCTCCCGAAGATTCTTCGACGCGATGGCCTCACGATGACGAACCAGCGCTTCCCAGGGAAGGGTAGCTGTGATGTCTCCGGTTCCAATATGATCTGCCATGACCATCCCCTTTCTCGGTGCGCTTCGAGGACGCAGCACAGCGTTATTCTGCGTGACAACGATCCGAGGTTTTGACTGACCGGCCGCGCCTGCAACCGCAGCGTACATGAAGCGCTTATCACCCGAAGATCGTTGTGCCACTAAGTTTCTCAACGAACGACCTTTGGCATGCGCCAACTGGCGGGCTACCGCCACCAACGAAGCGAGATCAACATGTCGCAGCACCTGCCGCGCCGGCCGAGTTTCGTCCGGACCACGCATCGCCTGACCAAGGTCTACGGCCTCATGGCCGGCCGCAGCGACGACGAAGGTCGGCTGTATCAGCGGATGCACCGAGGATTCGATTAAGGCCTGCGAAACAGTAGAAGAGATCATCGAACTGGGAGTGCTGGTATCCACCACCGCCGGGGACGCTGGTCGACCTGTTCCGCACCTGCGAGGACGGCTCTCCTACCATGAACGCCGTTGCCGCCCTGCGCAATAAGTTCAGCGGTTACGTCGCAAGAACCGCCGCCGACTAGTGCCGGTGTCAGCCCAGTTTGCGCAAGCGTGGTTCTAGATCCCGCTGAAACAGCTCCAGGAAGCGACGCTGATCGTGCCCGGGTGCGTGGAACACCAGGTGGTTGAGTCCCCAGTCCACGTAATCCTTGACCTTGGCCACGGCCTCGTCGGGATCCGAGGCGACGATCCACCGCTTGGCCACCTGCTCGATGGGCAGCGCATCGGCGGCCTTCTCCATCTCGATCGGATCATCGATGGAGTGCTTCTGCTCGGCGCTCAGCGACAGCGGCGCCCAGAACCGGGTGTTCTCCAACGCGGCTTGCGGATCGGTGTCGTAGGAGATCTTGATCTCGATCATCCGGTCGACGTCATCGGGATTCTTGCCGGCGGCCTCGGCGCCCTCGCGCATGGCCGGGATCAGCTTGTCCTTGTAGAGCTCCTCGCCCTTGCCGGAGGTGCAGATGAACCCGTCCCCGGCCCGGCCGGCGTACTTGGCCACCTGCGGCCCGCCGGCGGCGATGTAAATCGGGATACCGCCCTCGGGCACGTCGTAGATCGAGGCGCCCTTGGTCTTGTAGTACTCACCCTCGAAGTCCACCCGGTCACCCAGCCACAGCTCACGCATCAACCGCACCGACTCGCGCAGCCGGGCGTAGCGCTCCTTGAACTCGGGCCATTCACCCTCGTAGCCGGTGGCGATCTCGTTGAGTGCCTCACCGGTGCCCACCCCGAGGAAGATCCGGTTCGGGTACAGACACCCCATGGTGGCGAACGCCTGGGCGATGACGGCCGGGTTGTAGCGGAAAGTCGGGGTCAGCACCGAGGTGCCCAGCTGCAGCCGCTTGGTGCGCTCGCCGACCGCAGTCATCCAGGCCAGCGACCACGGGGCGTGTCCGCCCTCGTGCCGCCACGGCTGGAAGTGATCGGAAACGGTGGCGCTGTCCATGCCGTGTTCTTCGGCAGCGACACCCAGTTCGACGAGCTCACGCGGCGCGAACTGCTCCGCCGACGCCTTGTAACCCAGTTTCAGTTCAGCCATTGCTCTGCAACTCCTTGGAGCGTCGGAATCAGCCCCTGTGGTGGATAGTCTGCCGCTTCCTCCGCGACAACGAAATTGCGCGGCGACAGAACCTTGGTTCCTGCTTGCGGTCAGGCAAGAACGTCGCGGCCGCACCGTCAGGGTATCGATCCGGCGCGAAGAGGTTCGCTCCGTCTCTGATGTATCGCACCAGCAGACGGGTTGGGTCCGACGGGCTGTTACCGAGGAGCCATACGAATGGCACCGTCGAGTCGGATTACTTCGCCGTTCAACATGGGGTTCTCAACGATGTGAACAGCTAGGGCACCGTACTCGTCTGGGTCGCCCAGTCGGGCTGGGTGCGGCACCTGCTTACCGAGCGACTTCTGAGCCTCCTCCGGCAGCGATGCCAGCATCGGCGTCATGAACAGACCCGGCGCGATGGTGACAACCCGCACCAATTCCCTGGACAGATCCCGGGCTATCGGAAGAGTCATTCCGACTACACCCGCTTTTGACGCAGAATATGCCGCTTGCCCGACCTGCCCTTCGTAGGCGGCCACCGATGCGGTGTTGATGATGACACCACGTTCGCCGTTGATCGGCTCAGTTCGGACGATGCGTTCCGCAGCCAGTCGAATCACGTTGAATGTGCCGATCAAATTGACTTCGATCACTTTCCGAAAGCTCGACAGCGGGAACGGCCCGTCTTTGCCGAGCGTCTTGACCGTGTTAACCACACCCGCGCAGTTCACGGCGACGCGGACTGCTCCGAACTTTTCGGCAGCGTCCAGCGCTGCAGAAACCGAATCCGGGTCCGTGACGTCGGTTTCGACGAACGTCGCGCGGTCACCGAGCGGAGCTATCGCGTCGGCGCCCTTGAGGTCCAGGGCAACGACCCGCGCTCCGGCGCCGATAAGCCGCCTGACAGTGGCTAGCCCGAGCCCCGACGTGCCGCCGGTGACGACGGCTACGGCGTCTTTGAGGTCCATGTGATCTCTTCCTTTGGACGTGAATCTGTTCTGGCACCTAGGCGCGTTGTAATGCGCCGAAAGGATTTGCATACCTACTTGCGCTGCGCCATCGAGCCAAAGCGCAGACGCACATGGCGCGCGGACCTCACATTCGTCTGCACCTAGTCCGCTGCGGGAGTGGCGCGCCTTGCATGCGCTACGCCGGCCACTGTCAGATGATTCCGCTCCAGATCGTCTCTGCGAAAGGACAGAATCGGACGTATTGTTGCACCGAATCGACCGGCACATGACACAGGCATCTGGCCCGGCGATCAACATTCACTGATCTCGCCGATCTGAAAACCGCTACCAAGATTGGTGCAGCCCACACAAAGTTCCCCGACGCTGCACGGTGCTGAGTTGAGATGACCTCGGCGGCGTTCGGGAGTATGGGTAACATCGTCGATCTGGTCCAGTGGTACCCCGTCACAGAGGTACGCGCCAACACGGTCTTCAGTGGGACGGCGTCGCGACCTTCACGCCACAAATCGACCGCGACGTATGCCACAACGTCGCCGCCTCGCAACGTATATCAGTCGTCGCCGCTGCGCATCTACGCCGTGTGCTCCACGGTGTTGCCTTCGAGCCGGGCGCGACGTGCTGATGGGGACCTGTCGCTGCGGCGATCCTCGGCAGCCTGCACACGCTGATCGACAACTAACTGTCCCGCGATTCTCGTAGCCGTCGAACCTATTCGCCAGCAGTCATTCAGGGCGGCTCCCGCGGCCCGCCCTGGGCTCTCACGCCGATGCTGCGTCCGCCGGCGGCTGGCCGGCCTGGGGGTCGACCCCTGGGCTGTAGGGTCGGACACGGCCTCCAGAACGGCTGCATGCGAACCATTCCCGGCAGTCGGCTTCTCGAATTTCGGAGCATGCCGTGACATGGCGCGGACGATCCCGATTCCGACGTCGGTCCGTGCGGCGATGGACGTCAGCGTCTCACCACGGCCCTGCATACGTGCGACCGCCGCGCCGGCCTGGCCGCTATGGACGTCCATCCGTCTCGCTGCTTCTGCGTCGACCTGTGCGCGCAGCTGGGCCAGGCGCTCTTTCTTCCACGTTTCGACTTCGGCGAGCTTGCCGATCGCGACGAGAAAGTCCGCGGCGTCATCGATGTTCGCCTTATCGTGCGCGGCGCGTTGCTCGTTGGCGCGTCGGGTCGCTTCGCGTGCTCGGCGCCGGGCTTCAACTTTGGATGTTGCTGTCATGGGTGCCGAGCGTAGAAGGCCGCAGGGCGACCGGGCCACCACCACAGCCACATTCGCCTCTCAAGATTTTTCGCCTCACGGCGTGCACCCGCCGCCACTCACCCTCCCCAATTCCCACAGCCCGCGCCGTTCACCGCCGGCACCGCACCCAACCCCTGCCGTGGCGACCGTCGACCGTCACCACCCCGGCAGACCACACACCTCTTGCATTCAGGGGTGCTTTCTGAGAGTTGTTTGAGAACTGCCGGTTTGGTGGTGGAAAATTTTTCACCAACGGGGTTTCGTCCCGGACATGGTGGCATCCAGGTACGCGTCATGGTGATGACGCTGCACAAGCTGACCGCCGGGGACGGATACCTGTACCTGGTGCGCCAAGTCGCCGCGGCCGACGATACTCAGCGCGGCCGCTCGACGTTGGCCGACTACTACTCGGCGAAAGGCGAAGCACCGGGCCGCTGGCTGGGACGCGGATTGGCCGCCTTGACTGAGACCGCCGGACCAGACATCAATCCTCGATCACGCCGGGATACTTGGTCGGTCGAGGCGGGTTCGGATGTCGGCGAAGCACAGATGCGCGCCCTGTTCGGAGAAGGCCTGCATCCCAACGCCGAACGCATCGAACGGTTCGTCGCCGGCCACGGCGTCGGTGCCCAGCGTACTGCTAGCCAGCTCGGGCGGAAGTTCTACATCCGCGACGGTGAACCCGAGTTCGCGCGACGGCTCGCGATCGCCTACCGCGAGCACAACGCTGCCGCCGGAGCGCACTGGAACACCACCATCGACCCAGAGGTCCGCGCTCGTCTCCGCACCGATATCGCCGTCGACATGTTCGGCGAGCAGTACGCCCGCCCACCTGCCGATGATCGCGAACTCTCGGGCTTCATCGCCCGCAACACCCGGGCCCGTACGACCGCCGTCGCCGGGTACGACCTGACCTTCTCCCCCGTGAAATCCGTTTCCGCACTGTGGGCTATCGCCCCACTCGCCGTCGCGGAGAAAATCGAAGCCGCCCATGACGCCGCTGTTGCCGATGTTCTCGACTGGTTGCAGGACCATGCGGCATTCACCCGCCTGGGCACCAACGGTGTCGCTCAGGTCGACACCGAAGGACTGATCGCCGCGGCGTTCACCCATCGCGATTCCCGCGCCGGGGACCCCGACCTACACACCCACATCGCCGTCTCGAACAAGGTCTGCCACGTCGACGCCAACGGTGTGCGCCGCTGGGTCGCCCTCGACGGCCAACCGCTGCACCGCAGCGTGGTCGCCGCCTCCGAGATGTACAACACTCGTCTGGAAGCGCACCTGTCCGCCAGTTTGGGTGTGTCCTTCACCGAAAAGTCCCATGGCAACGGGAAACGACCCGTCCGCGAAATCGTCGGAATCTCGGAGGAATTGCTGTCGCGGTGGTCGAGCCGACGCGCCATGATCGAGGGCCGCACCGCTGAACTCGCCACGCAGTTTCAGACCGATCATGGTCGCGAACCGACACATGTCGAGATCATCGCCCTCGCCCAGCAGGCAACGTTGGAAACGCGCGAAGTCAAGCACGAGCCGCGCTCGCTGGCCCAGCAGCGCGCGACCTGGCGGGACCAGGCCGTGGAGGTCCTCGGCCGCGACGGCGTGCAGCGGATGCTGGCCGACACTCTTGATCACGCCCACCAACTCGATCGGCGTCCGGTGACCGATGATCGGTGGGTGTCGGCGCGTGCCGGCAAAATCATTGCCACCGTGTCCCAAACCCGCGCGACGTGGCAACGTCACCATGTCCGCGCCGAGGCCCTGCGCGTGGTGCGCCACCACAACGTGGCGCACGATGTTGCACTCGTCGATCGCATCACTGATACCGCACTGTCGGAGTCGTTCTCGGTGCCGCACGCTGTCGTCGGTGACGGCGAGTTGGGTGAGCCTGTCGCCTTGCGTCGCCGGGATGGCGCCAGTTTCTACACCCGGTACGGGACGCAGATGTTCACCAGCCGCGAGATCCTGGCCGCCGAACGCCGCATCCTGACCGCTGTCGCACGTGTCGACGGCCGCTGCGCCACCGACCTGGATGTCGAGTTCGCCCGCGCCGATGCCGAGCTACGGGGCCGCACGCTCAACCCCGGTCAGGTCGCACTCGTCGCCGAGATGGCCACATGCGGGCGGCGGGTGGCGCTCGCGCTCGCACCGGCAGGCACCGGCAAGACCACCGCCATGGCTGCCCTGGCCCATGCGTGGCGCAGCTCCGGCGGGCACCTGCTGGGTTTGGCCCCGACCGCCGACGCCGCGATCGTCCTCGACGAAGACCTCAACTCCCGTACCGACACCATCGACAAATACGTGCACACCATCGACCGGCCCGCCGCCGCGCAGCCCCGGTGGTTTCGCCGCGTCGGACCCGACACGTTGATCATCGTCGACGAAGCCGGCAAGGCCTCCACCGCCGGCCTCGACCGCCTCATCAGCGATGCACTGTCGAAAGGCGCGAGCGTGCGCCTCATTGGCGATGACGGACAACTTTCGTCGATCTCGGCCGGTGGTGTGTTGCGTGATATCGCCGAGGCCACCGATGCGCTCACCTTGACCGAAGTCGTGCGCTTCAAGTCTGCGGCTGAGGCCGCTGCCGGGCTGGCGCTGCACGACGCCGCCCCGGCCGGGATCGCCTTCTACATCGACCACCACCGCATCCATGTCGGCGCCGAGGACACCGCCGCCGACATGGCCTACCGGGCGTGGCGCGATGATCTGGCCGCCGGCGCCGATTCCATCCTGCTCGCCCCCACCAACGACATCATCACCACCCTCAACGCCCGCGCCCGCGCCGACCGCATCGCCACCACCCCCGACGCAGAAAACGACCCGGCCGTCGTCCTTTCCGACGGGCTGCACGCCAGCGCCGGCGACACCATCCGCACCCGCCGCAACAACCGCCGGATCACCATCGGGCGCGACGATTACGTCCGCAACGGCTACCGCTACACCATCACCGACGTCCGTCCCGACGGCGCCATCGTCGCCCGCCATGTGCGCAGCGGACGCCACGTCACCCTGCCCGCCGACTACCTCGCCGAACACGTCACCCTCGGCTACGCCGCCACCATCGACTCGGCACAAGGGCTGACCGCCGGAAGCCGCACCACCGCAGGCACCTGCCACATCGTCGGCTCCGACCAACTGACCCGCCAACACCTCTACGTCGCGATGACCCGCGGCACCGACGAAAACCACCTCTACCTGTCCACCGCCGAAGCCGATCCCCACCGCCTGCTGTCCCCGAAAGCCACCCATCCCGACACCGCCGTCGACGTCCTCACCCGCGTGCTGGCACGCGACGGCGCGCAGGTGTCGGCGGCCACTGCTGCCCGGCAAGCCGCCGACCCGGCCGCCCGGCTACAGGCTGCCGCCGACATGTTCTACGATGCCCTCGGCGCCGCCGCCGAACACCACCTCGGACCCCGCACCCGCGACCACCTCGACACCCTCGCCGACACCGTC
>JBIQHU010000023.1:0-58706 GCA_044508395.1 Mycobacterium sp.
CCAGACAAGCTCAGACACCCCGTTCCGAGCTCACTCACGAAAGATCGAGGCTAGCTCTTCTCGGGACCCTCGACGACGCCCTGCGCGGCTCGCGCGCGCTGCTCGTAGTTCTGCCGGGCCGTGGTGTCGAAGTCCAGGAAGACGCGGTCCAGCCCGAGTTTCTTGTTCAGCCAACGGCGCCCACGCGGGCCGAGCATCTGCGCGGCCTGTGCGGTGAACCGCAACGGAGTCGGCACCGCGACATGGGTTTTCGGCTTCTCGAGCGTCTTGATGACGGCCTTGGCGATGTCCTCCGGCTCGACGGGTTTGATCGCTCCGCTGCTCTTGGTGCCGGAGATCAGTTCGGTGTTGGTGAACGGTGGCATGATCACCGACACCTCGACGCCGTGCGGCGCGACTTCGTCGGCCAGCGCGGCGGACAGCCCAACGACGCCGAACTTCGCGCCCACGTAGACGACCTGGCCCGGGACCGGGATCAAGCCCGACAGCGACGCGATGTTGATGATGTGGCCGCTGCGCCGGGCGATCATGTCGGGCAACACCAACTGGCAGCCGGCGATCACGCCGTAGAGGTTCACTTCGATCGAGGAGCGGATGGCCGCTTCGGACTGGTCGAGGAACGGGCCGATCGGCATCACGCCCGCGTTGTTGATAAGGACGTCGATGTGGCCGCCGCCATCGGTGCGGGCCTTGTCCAGGAACGTCGCGAACGATTCGCGGTCGGTGACGTCGAGCGGGTAGCCCGAGACCTGGCCGAGCTTCGTCAGCTTGACGACGGCCGACTCCTGCAGGGCGACGTCGCGGTCGCCGATGACCACGCGTGCGCCCCTCTTCAGCAGCGCCGACGCGGTCGCGAATCCGATGCCGCGGGCCGCGCCGGTGATCGCGATGGTCTTGCCCCGGATGTTGTCCATGCGGCCGAACTTTACACGTGTCAAGTTTTGGTGTGAAGCGCGTGGACCGGCGCGAACTGTCGGTGGGGGGTTGTAGGGTCGAACACATGTTCGAGTTCGAGTTCGCGGACGCCGATGATGCGGCGGTGGTCGCCGCGATCGAGGAGGGTGCACGTGCTGAGGCGGTGGCGGGGGCGCGTCGGTTGGCCGCGATCGCTGAACTGATGCGCCGCCGCGTGCTGGACGAGGACGAGCGTTCGCGGTGGGCGTGTGATTTGTGGGATTGCGCGGCCGCCGAGGTCGCGGCGGCGACGAATGTCAGCCATCGCAAGGCGTCGGGGCAGATGTATATGGCGCAGGCGTTGCGTGATCATCTGCCCGCCGTGGCCGCACTGTTCTTTCAGGGTCGGCTCAGTACGCGGGTGGTGGGTGCCATCACATGGCGTACGCAGTACATCACAGATGATGCGGTGTGGGCGTCGATCGATACTGAGTTGGCGAAACGGGCAGGCAGGTGGGGCCCGCTCTCGGAGGACAAACTCGATTGTGCTGTCGATGCGTTGGTATTGAAGTTCGACAGAGACGCATTGATGAAAAGCCGGAAGACCTTGCGCACACGTGACTTCGTTATCGGCGATATCGATGACGAAACCGGACTGACGTCGGTAAGGGGCAGGTTGTCGGCTGCCGACGCCGCGGTGCTGAACAAGAGAGTCACCGCGGTGGTGGCCACGGTGTGCGACAACGATCCACGCTCGGCGGCCGAGCGCCGTGCGGATGCGGTGGGCGCGTGCAGCAACGGCAACGATCACCTGCCGTGTGCGTGCGAGTTGCCGGACTGCCCTGCGCGGCAAGCCCAGCCCGCCCCGAAGTCCTCGGTGGTGGTCAACGTCTACACCGACCAAGCGACGGTGGACACGGTGCAGTCCGCCACGCCACAGACCCGCGCGCCGCAGACGCCCGCACCACCCGCAGACGCGGGGACGGCCATGCTGTCGGGTACTGAGGCGATGCCGACACCGCTGCTTGCTGAGTTGTTGCGCAACGGGGCGAAACTGCGGCCGCTGTGTACACAAGAGGTAGCGGTCGAACCCGAAACTAATTATCGGCCGTCGGCGAAACTGCAGCGGTTTGTCCGTGGTCGGGATCTGACGTGTCGATTTCCCGGCTGCAGCGCGCCTGCGGAGTTCTGCGATATCGATCATGTGATTCCGTATCCGATAGGACCCACGCACCCGTCGAACCTGGCTTGTCTGTGTCGAAAACATCACCACCTCAAGACTTTTTGGGCAGGTGATTGGGAACTCAAACTGCTGTCTGACGGTGCGGCGGTGTGGACGTCGCCGACCGGGCGAACGTACAAAACGTATCCGGGGTGTCGAAGTTACTTTCCCGAATGGGACACCGACACCGGGGAACTGCCACCCGCACCCACACCAGAAACATCGACGACCGACCGCGGCGTGATGATGCCTCGACGCAAACGCACCCAGGATCGCGCCGCCCGTATCAAAGCCGAACGCGAACAGAACCTGAACGACCCTGACCCGCCGCCCTTCTAACTGCCAGGCGCGGACTCCATTTCACGAAGTTGCTTGAGCATTACTCTCGCCAGTCGCACTGACAACGCAGGCGAGAGCCGCTCCAGGTACCACCATGCTTTCCACCACCGGGGCGCGACGATGATCGCGTCGTTGCGTAGTACAGCTCGCAGCACGCGCTTGGCGAATTTGTCGGCGGCCATGGGCCGCAACCGCTCCCACGATTTCTGGAGATCTTCGGTGGTGAGACCCGGGACGTTGATACGCCCGTACTCGCCGCCGGTGAGGATCGGCGTCCGGATCACGCCCGGACACAGCGCCGAGACCCGCACGCCGTGACGCTCGGCCTCAATACGCAATGTCCTCGAGATCGCCACGACGGCATGTTTGGTGGCGGCGTAGCTCGCCTGGTTCACCGTAGTGACCAGCCCGGCCATCGAGGCGGTGTTCACGATGTGACCCGAACCCTGGCGGATCATGACCGGGTAGACCGCCTGAATCCCGTGCACCACGCCGCGCAGATTCACGTCGAAAACATCGTTCCAATCGTCGAGCGTGTACGAGTCGACCTCGCCCGAGACCCCGATACCCGCGTTGTTGAACAGGAAGTCGATCCGCCCCGATTGCTGCACCGCATCGTTCACCACCCGCTCGAACGCCGACGGATCGCGCACGTCGAGTTCGACTGCGTGCGCCTTTACGCCGCCACCGTTCAATCGCTGCGCCAACTCCTGTGCCCGGCCGATCTGGCGATCGGCGATCCAGACGTTCGCGCCGCCGTGCACCAGCTCGGTGCTGAGTGCGGCACCTATGCCCGACGCGCCTCCGGTGACGAATGCGACCTTTCCTGCGACGCCTGATGCCATTGCGAAAGGATAGGCGTCGGTTGCCATGACATGCGGTCAATTCGGATCAGCGTGAGCTGATCCCCGGCTCCGGAATGCATGCAACTGTGGTGCGTTAGACAGTTAAGTGATGACCATGCCGACTGTCGACGAGCTTAACTTCGTGGCGGTCAGCCAGCACGACCCGCTGGCCGCACCCCTGCTGGCCGAGTTGGCCCTCGAGTACGCCACCCGGTACGACAGCACAGAAGAGCGCGTAATGAAATGGCTGCTGGAGGAGTATCCCGCCGAAGACTTCACGCCGCCGGACGGTGCTCTCTTGATCGGAGTTCTCAATAGTGTGCCCGTGACCGGGGGTGCGTTCAGGCGATTCGACGACACCAGGGCCGAGCTCAAGCGTGTCTGGACCGACAGCCGGTATCGACAGCGCGGCTACGCCAAGGCTGTGCTGGCTGAACTCGAGCATGAGATCGCCGTCCGGGGTTATCGCCGCGTCTACCTGACGACGGGGGATCGTCAGCCCGAAGCCGAGGCCCTCTACCTGTCGGCGGGGTACACGCGGCTCGCCGGCCCGCTGCCCGCCGCGGTCGGCGGCTATCCGATTGCGTTCGAGAAGACGTTAGAGAAGACGACGTCAGAGAAGACACTGCGATGACAGAACACCTGCACCTTGGCGTTGCGCTGGACGGCTACGGCTGGCATCCGGAGGCCTGGCGTTACACGTCCGAAGGCGAGCCGATTTCCAGCGGCCGGTACTGGTCGGGTCTGGCCACCACCGCCGAGCGCGGCCTCCTGGACTTCGTCACCTTCGACGACGCGCTCACCCCGCAGCGGCGTCGACGCCCCGAGATCGAACCACGTTGGCAGGCAGGACGACTCGACGCCGTACTCACCGCATCCCGGGTGGCGCCCGTAACGCGCCACATTGGACTCATACCGGTTGCCACCGTGACTCACACCGAGCCATTCCACGTGTCCAAAGCGATTGCCACCCTTGACTTCGTCTCGCACGGGCGGGCCGGCTGGCAGGTCAGGGTCAGCGGTTCCGAGCATGAATCGGAGCTGTTCGGTCGTCGTGATATCAGCGCGATCGACCTGTTCGACGAGGCATCCGACGTGGTGGAGGTCGCCCGACGGTTGTGGGACAGCTGGGAGGACGACGCCGTCATCCGCGACGTCGAGACCGGTCGGTTCATCGACCGCGACAAACTGCACTACATCGACTTCGTCGGCAAATACTTCTCGGTCAAGGGTCCGTCGATCACGCCACGCCCGCCGCAGGGACAGCCCGTCGTCGCCGCCCTGGCACACGCGCGGCCTGCCTACGAATTCGCGGCTCGCGGCGCCGATCTAGTGTTCATCACCCCCAAGGACGACGACTCGTTGCGCACAATCCTCGATGAGTTGAAGCAGACGGACGGCACCGAACTCAAGGTGTACGCCGACGTATTCGTATCGTTCTCCGGAGTCACCGACCCACGCTCGGATGCGCTGGTCTTCGACGGCACCCCCGAAGAGCTCGTCGATCTGATCACGGGATGGCAGCGCTGCGGCATCGACGGAATCAGGTTGCGCCCCTCGGCGAACGCGATCGACCTGCCCGTCATCGTCGATGACGTGGTACCAATTCTGCAACGGGAGAATCGATTCCGTACGGCATATCGCGAGGGAGAAACACTGCGCGAGCGCCTCGGCCTGCCGGTCGCCGAGAACCGCTATACGAAGGTGGGGCAGTCATGACCGTCCCGTTGTCGATACTCGACCTGGCGCCGATCAGCGCAGGCGGCGATGCCGCAACCGCATTGCGCAACACCGTCGACCTCGCCCAGCACGCTGAACAATGGGGTTACAAGCGTTACTGGGTCGCCGAGCACCACTTCGTCGCGGTCGCGTCCGCGCAACCTGCGGTTCTCATCGGCCAGATCGCCGCCGCCACCAACACCATTCGGGTCGGCGCCGCCGCGGTGCAGCTCGGCCAGACCACGGCGATCGCGGTCGCCGAGAGCTTCGGCATCCTCGACGCGTTTCACCCGGATCGAATCGACCTCGGGGTCGGGCGATCCGGACAACGGCGCAGCGAGGCCATCAAGGCGGCGACATCGACGCCGAAGCCCGAACCGCCACGGGAATGGCGCGACGTCGGCGGCGTCGTCGTTCCCCCGCCGTTCGATATCAGCGCGCTCATGCGCAATCCACGGCTACGCGCGAAGATGTCGGTCCTGCAGCAGCCCGAGGCCGTCGCCCCGGACTTCGCCGAACAGGTCGGTGACATTCTCGCGATGATCGACGGCAGCTACCGGGTCGGAGACGTCGACGCGCACGCCACCCCTGGCGAAGGGGCGAAGCTGACGCCTTGGATCTTCGGCAGCAGCAAGGGGCAGAGTGCGCAGGTGGCAGGCGCCCGCGGACTTCCGTTCGTCGCGAGTTACCACATCACACCGGCTACGGCGCTGGATGCCGTCGAGGCCTACCGCTCGGCGTTTCAACCGTCCGCGGCGCTGTCGGGGCCGTACGTGGTGGTATCCGCCGACGTCGTCGTCGCTGACGACACCGAGACCGCCCGTCACCTGGCATCCAGCTACGGGCACTGGGTGTACTCTATCCGCGCGGGTGACGGCGCCATCCCGTATCCGGACCCCGACACCGTCGAACCACTCTCCGACAACCAACTCGAGGTTGTGAAGGACCGTACCGCAACGCAATTCGTCGGCGATCCTGACGAGGTTGCCGCCAAGCTCGAAAACCTGCAACGCGTCACCGAGGCCGACGAGCTCGTCATCACCTGCGTGACGCACGACCATTCCGACCGGTTGCGCTCCCACGAGCTGCTGGCCAAGAGGTGGGGACTATGACATCAGCCGTGAAGCGTAGAGAAGGTAAAGATCGCAAGCAGATCCATCTGGCCGCGCACTTTCCCGGCGTCAACAACACCACGGTCTGGTCGAGTCCAGAGTCGGGCAGCCAGATCGAATTCGACTCGTTCGTGCATCTGGCCCAGACCGCCGAGCGGGGGTTGTTCGACTTCTTCTTTCTCGCTGAGGGCCTGCGGCTGCGTGAACATCGCGGGCTCATCCACGACCTCGACGTCGTCGGACGACCCGACACGTTCACGGTGCTCGCCGCGCTGGCGGCGGTTACCGAGCGACTCGGCCTGACCGGGACCATCAACACGACCTTCAACGAACCATTCGAGGTGGCAAGGCAATTCGCATCACTGGACCACTTGTCCGATGGCCGGGCCGGCTGGAACATAGTGACATCGTCGGACGCGTTCACCGGCGAGAACTTCCGCAGGGGTGGGTTTCTCGATCACTCGGAAAGGTATAAGCGGGCCGAGGAGTTCGTCACCGTCGCGCGCGAGTTCTGGGACAGCTGGTCATCCGACGCTGTCATTGCAGACCGGGAGAACGGAATCTACTTCGACCCCAGCCGTATTCGCGTCGTCGAGCATCGGGGCCCCCAGTTCGACGTACGCGGGGTCGCTACCCTGCCGCCCGCACCGCAGGGACATCCCGTCCTGCTGCAGGCCGGTGACTCCGGCGATGGTCGGGCGTTCATGGCCAAGTACGCCGACGCGGCGTTCACCATGCATTCGTCGTTGGAGGCCGGCCAGGCCTACTATGCCGATGTCAAGGGCCGCGCCGCGTCGTACGGACGAGACCCCGACCAGCTCAAGGTTTTTCCGGCAGCCATGTTCGTACTCGGCGACACCGCGGAGGAGGCGGCGGAGAACGCCCGCGAGATCCGGCGCCAGCAGGTGAGTCCCCAGACGGCGATAACGATGCTCGAACAGGTGTGGCAGCGCGACCTGTCGGGCTACGACCCCGATGGGCCGCTGCCCGAAGTCGAACCGGCCGACGATCCGACCATCAGCCAGGGCCGGGTGCGCCACGGTGATCCCAAGGCCGTGGCCGCCGCGTGGCGTGAGCGCGCCGAGGCCGAAAACCTGTCCATCCGCGAATTGGTCATCGCCGTCACCAGCCGACAGCAGTTCGTCGGCACCCCCGCACAGGTCGCCGAAGAGATCGAGCTGCACGTGCAGTCGGACGCCTGTGACGGATTCATCTTGGTGCCGCACCTGACTCCGCGAGGCCTGGACGAGTTCGTCGACACCGTCGTCCCGCTGCTCAAGGAGCGCGGCACGTTCCGCACCGAATACACCGGGCACACGCTGCGCGATCATCTCGGCCTATAGGCTGGCTCCACGGTGTCGTGGCGACGCCGGGGGTGGAAATGTCCTTGTCTCAGACGGCGGTCGGGTGGTTACTCCTGGGTTCCGCAGCGCTGATTGTGGTCGTCGGCCTCGCCTCGCGCGTGTTCTTCGGCCGCAGGCGTGAGACCAAACCGGTGCGGGTGATGGTGCACGTCTTCCGCAGGACGGGTATCGCGAAGGTGCTGTTCGGCCGCTTCGAGGGCGATGTGCTGGACGACGACGAGCTCGACAGCATGATCCTGATGCCCACCGTCGTGGTCGCCTGCGGCCTGTGCCTCACCTCGTTGTTCCTGCTCGGCTACAACACGCTTGCCTGATTGCCGGCTCAGCCGGCGGCCGCCTGAGCTCGAGCCTGCTCCGCCGCCGCCCGAATCGACCCCCGCCACACCGGGCCGTGCCCCGGCAGCAGCACATCGGTGTCCAGTAGGCCCAGCGCGGCCAGACTGCGGACACAGCCGGCCTCGTCGTGGTTGAACAACTTCGGCAGCAGTTGCGGCCCGCTGCGGGGTGCCAACGGGTGGCCGGTGACCAGGGCGTCGCCCGCGACCAGCACGCCGTCCACCACGAACGAGCAGTGGCCGCCGGTGTGGCCGGGCGTGGGAATCGCTGACGGCGCACCGGGCAGCCGCGCGGCGACGTCTCCGGTCAGCGCCTGGGTGGTCGGGATGCCCTCGCGGGTCAACGCGCCCTTTCGGGTGATCGCCACAGCCCACGTGAGGTAGCGCGGCTGCCAGATGTGTTTGGCGATGTCGACCGGCGAGGCCTGCTCCAGGTACTCCCGCTTGGAATGGCCGACCTCCGCGGCGTGGCAATACACCGGTGTGCCATGGGTTTTCGCGAACCAGATCGCCGAACCGAGATGGTCGATGTGCGCGTGCGTCAACAGGATCGCGCGGAGGTCGTCGACCCCGAAGCCCAGCTGCCCAAGCGACGCGAGCACGTCATCGCGGCTGCCGGGGAATCCCGCATCGATCAGCATGACCCCGTTCCCGTCGGTGACCAGGGTCCAATTGACGAGCTCGGTGTAGGCGAAGTGGACGTTGTCGGTAATGGCCTCCAGGGCTACTGCCATATCGACGAGTCTAAGCATCAGGGTAGAAAGGAAAACGTGCCTGAACTCAAACTCGGATATAAGGCGTCGGCCGAGCAATTCGACCCTCGCGAACTCGTCGAACTCGGTGTCGCCGCCGAAGCGCACGGCATGGACAGCGCAACCGTCAGCGACCACTTCCAGCCGTGGCGCCACGAGGGGGGCCACGCGCCGTTCTCGCTCGCGTGGATGACCGCGGTCGGTGAGCGCACCGAGCGCCTGTTCCTCGGCACGTCGGTGTTGACGCCGACGTTCCGCTACAACCCGGCGGTCATCGCCCAGGCCTTCGCAACCATGGGATGCCTGTACCCCGACCGCATCTTCCTCGGGGTGGGCACCGGTGAGGCGCTCAACGAGATCGCGACCGGATACGAGGGCGACTGGCCCGAGTTCAAGGAACGCTACGCCCGCCTGCGCGAGTCCATCAGGCTCATGCGCGAACTGTGGCTGGGTGACCGCGTCGACTTCGAGGGCGACTACTACCACACCAAGGGCGCCTCGATCTACGACGTTCCCGAGGGCGGTATCCCCATCTACATCGCCGCAGGCGGTCCGCAGGTCGCGAAGTACGCGGGTCGTGCGGGCGACGGCTTCATCTGTACGTCCGGCAAGGGGGAGGAGCTGTACAAGGACAAGCTCATCCCTGCGGTCATCGAGGGGGCTCAGGCCGCCGACCGCGATCCCGACAGCATCGACCGGATGATCGAGATCAAGATCTCCTACGATCCCGATCCGAAGCTGGCGTTGGAGAACACCCGGTTCTGGGCTCCGCTCTCGCTGACCGCCGAGCAGAAGCACAGCATCAACGACCCCATCGAGATGGAGAAGGCCGCCGATGCGCTGCCCATCGAGCAGGTCGCCAAGCGCTGGATCGTCTCATCGGATCCCGACGAAGCGGTCGAGATGGTCGGGCAGTACGTCAAGTGGGGTCTCAATCACCTGGTGTTCCATGACCCCCGCCACGATCAGCGCCGTTTCCTCGAGCTGTTCGCCAAGGACCTAGAGCCGCGGCTGCGGAAGCTGGGTTGAGTAGGCCGTCAAACGTCACTAGCGCAGCATGATTCGGCTGTTGGCGACCGTTCTCGGCCTGCTTGCATTGGCGGTTGGGGCGGCGGGCCTGGTGGCGCGCTACCTGCCGGTGACCAATGAGGTCGTGCTCGTCGTTGCCGCGGCGGCGCCGTATCTGACTGTCGCGAGTCTGATCGCGCTGTTCATGTTTGTCGTATCGCGGCGCTGGGTGCTGACGATCGTTGCCGCCCTGCTGTGCGTGGTGATGATCGCCGTCCAGCTGCCCCGCTTCATCGGCCCCGAGAAAGTGGGTGTGCCGAGTGTCGCCGTCAGGGTGGTGACGGCCAATCTTGGCGTCGGAAAGGCAGATCCGCGTGCCGTCACCGAATTGGCGAGCACGACGGCCGATGTGCTGGTGATCCAGGAGCTGACACCGGACGCCGCGGCGGCCCTGTCCTCGGCGGGACTGGATCAGACTTTCCCCTACCGCGTGCTCAACGCCGCAGCCTTGACGTCCGGGATCGGCGTGTGGAGCAGGTATCCGATCATCGACTCCGCGCGCATCGACGGCTACCAGATGCCGATGCTGCGAGCGCGGATACAGATCCCGGGGGTGATGTTCCCGGCGGCGGTCGTGGCGGTACACCTTGCCGCACCGTGGGTGCAGTCACTGCACTACTTCCGCGACGACCTCGCCAGCTTTCCGGTCACGTTGCGTGAGGTGTCCCGAGCGGCTGGCTCGGGTGCGGTGATCGTGGCCGGCGATTTCAACTCGACCCTCGACATGCAGACGTTCCGCAAGCTTCTCGCCGAGGGCTACCGCGACGCGGGTGAACAGGCGGGCGCGGGGCTGACCCTCACCTACCCGAGCAAGCCCTGGCGCAGGCCGGTGGTCGGCATCGACCACGTGCTGGTCCACAACTGCTCCGCGTCGTCGGTGCAGACTGTCGCGATCCCTGGCTCCGATCATCGCGGCCTGGCAACGGTCATCGACGTCCCGGCCGACCCGACCGCGAGCTATCCGGTGGTCTGAGTAGTCGGAGGGTTGACCGCCCCGAGCCCTGGCCGCCTCGGCAAATTAGTCACAATTCATCAACTACACGAGACAATTGCAAGTCCTCACTAACCTTGCAGGGCAGGCCGGCTTGGGCGGGGCTCTCCAATCTGGATTGAAAGGCAGTCGATGATCGAGGGGCTATTGATTGGCGCCGGGGCAGTCGTCGATGAGCACTACCGTCCAGCGCTGCGTCGTCTCGAGAAACTCGGCGCAGTACGAGTCACGGGCGTAGTGGACCCAGACGAGTCCCGGGGAAAACGAATAGCGGCCGAATTCAAACGAGCCACGTACTACCCCGAGTGCGGTACAGCCTTTGCGGCCGATTCATATGACCTGGCGATGGTGACTTCGCCCGCCGGCTTGCACGCCGACCATGCGGTTGCTGCATTCGATCATGGGTGCCACGTGCTGTGTGAAAAGCCAATGACCACAACGATGGTTGATGCCTACAGGATGAATGCAGCTGCTGACCGAGCGGGTCGAGTTCTCGGTGTGGCTTACACCAGGCGGTTTTACGCGAGTTTTGCCGATGTCGCGAAGTTGGTGGCCAGCGGAGAACTCGGTGATCAGCTGCAGTTCACCTATCGCGAGGGTGGCACTTACGGTTGGCCGGTCACGACGGACGCGGCCTTTAGGCGTGAAAAGTCCGGCGGTGGTGCGCTTCTCGACAAAGGTGTGCATGTTCTCGATCAGTTGAGTTGGATCTTTGGTGATCCCGTGGTGGAGCGCGCGTTCGATGACAGTCTGGTTGGAGGGGTCGAGACGAATTCGATTCTGGAATTAGCATTTCCTCGCGCACGCGGGACGATGCATGTCAGTTGGGAGTATCCGCTGAACAACGGATTGCGGATATGGGGGAGTGCCGGGGAGGTCCTGATCGATCTGGACGAGATCCGAACCTATCGACGTAAGACACGCGAGGGTTGGATGCTGATGCCCGCCAAAACGGACTGGCCGGCGGACATGGTGCGTCGCGGAGGAAAACGCGTACGGCCCGTCAACTACAACCTCTGCTTCGAACTCCAATTGACCGCGATGCTTCGCTGCATTGCGTATGGCGAGCCTTTCCCGGTAACCGGGGGCCAGGCGGCAAGCGTGCAAGCGGCGATGGCAAGAGCTTATGAGATCGCTGAACCGATCGATTGCCCGTGGTTGTCGGATGCTGAACGGGTCGCGGCGCGTACGAAGCACTGGAAAGGATCGCGCGCGGTATGAAGCCCATCGCGGTCATCGGAGCCGGGGGATATGTCGGTTCACGCCTCATCGAACAGGCTGAGCTTCTAGGCGAATTGCAGCTGGTACCGATCGTGAGATCGTGGCGTAACCAGGGACGCTTGGCGCGGTATGGCGTTCGAACGGTGTGCGGGTCCGCGAGCGACACGACATCGCTGGTGCCGTTGCTGAAGGGATGCGGTTTGGCCGTGAACCTGACGATGGGCGACGACAAACGCATCGTCGGGGATGTGCAATCCATTTACCACGCCTGCCGCGAAGCAGAGGTCCCCCTACTGGTTCACATGAGTTCGGCAGAGGTATTCGGCAGAGCGGAAGCGTCTGACCTCACGGAGGATTCCGTTCCGGATGGACAGCATTGGATGCAGTACGGCAGGGAGAAAGCGGCTGCCGAAGCGTGGTTACGGGTGCACTCGGACGGGCCGGTGAAAACGGTGATCTTACGTCCCGGGCTCATCTGGGGGCCGGGTTCAGGATGGCTGGTAGGACCTGCGCGTGCCTTAGTCGACGGCACCGCCTACCTGTTCAACGACGGCAACGGAATCTGCAATCTGATCCATGTGGACAACTTGATCCGGCACCTGGCTCAAATCGCGCGCACTGACAATGTCGAGTCGGGAGTCTTCAATGTCTCGGATATCGAAACACACTGTTGGGCCGACTATTATGGGGCAATTGCGCATGAAGTCGGTGTCGACGAGCGAACAATACACCGGCTACCCGATTCCGCGATCCGGAAAGGTTTGATGCGGCGGGTGCTCGATCTTCGTGAAACCGCTCCTGCCATGGCGATCAAGCGCCGCATTCCGGCGGAGACCAGGTCGCGGCTCAAACAGCAGCTGAAAGAGCGGCTCGTACCGCCGATCAGCGAGCCGCAGCGAATCGAGCCGTTGCCAACCGTCGAGAAGAACCTTTGGTGGGTGCAGGGGACGAAGCACAAGATCCCGGCGACTGCATTCCGGCGCCGGTATCCCGACATGCAGCTTGAACCGTTTCACGAGTTGATGGCCGCCGCGGGACGATGGCTGCGCTTTGCCGGCTTCGACGCGTCTGTGAATGGAGGTCCGGCGTGAGTGAGAGGTGCAAGCGATGATTCGGACGGCGATCGTCGGCCTCGGCAAGATGGGCCTGTCCCATCTGGCCATCCTCCGTATGCACCCGGACCTGGACGTGGTTGGTGTCTGTGATTCAACAGGCTATGTGCGCGATGTCCTCGCAAAGTACACGGGCATGGACTGCTACGAAGACTTCGACCGGATGCTTACGCAGACAAACGCCGAGGCAGTCGTCGTCGCTGTCCCATCCAAGCTGCATGCACCGATGGTCGAGAAGGCTCTCACACGAGGAATGCACGTCTTCTGCGAGAAGCCGTTCGTCCTCGACGTCAAAGACGGTGAGCGGTTGGTGGCGCTAGCCGAGCGCGGGCAACTCGTCACGCAGGTCGGGTACCACAACCGTTTTATTGGTGCCTTCCAGGAGGCGGCACGGATTGTCGCGTCGGGTGGGCTCGGACGCGTGCACCACGTGCGCGTGGAGGCATACGGTCCGGTGGTTCTCCGCGCAAAGGGAAGTACGTGGCGCGGGGTGAAGGCCGAAGGCGGCGGAGCGCTGTACGACTACGCGTGCCATGCGATCGACCTGACGAACTTCGTCGTCGGCGAGGTCCCGAGATCGGTCGACGGGGTTGTCCGCCACAGCATCTTCTCGCGCGACGTCGACGACGAGGTCTATTGCACGCTGCGTTACGCTGGCGGCGCGAGCGGCCAGTTGTGCGTCAATTGGAGCGACGAGAGCTTTCGAAAAATGTCGACGAAGATCTCCGTGTGGGGGACCAACGGCCGTGTCGTCGCCGATCGACAGGAATGTCAGATCTATCTTCGTGACGGCCACCCCTCGCTGCCCGACTTTACACGGGGATGGACGATCCGTTACACCACTGAACTCACCGAAGAGGTCTGGTATTACCTTCGCGGCGAGGAATACTCGGCACAGATCGACTATTTCGCCAACAGCATCAAGATGGGCAGACTGGACGGCGAGAACTCCTTTCGGTCCGCGCTCGACTGCGATCGCGTGGTCGAGATGATTACCGGCGTCGGCCTGACTTCGCGCCCTGCACAGGTGACGCAACCATCGGTGAATGGATCTCAGCGCCGATCTTTCCGTAACTGGATCACTGTGCGCGTCAAAAGCCTTGCTGCATCGAGGAACTCGTAACTATGGACCGAGTGCTATTTGGGGACAACCAGTTCTTCGGCGTTAATCACATGTCCGAGGAAAAGGCGCGCGCACAGGCCATGCGGTTCCAGAATCTGGAGCCTGTGCTCGCTATTCTCGATGCGGCATACTGCGAGGGGATCCGCACGTTCGTCTGCACGACACACGATCGTGTTGCCGAAATCTGTGATCACTTTCGTGCCAACCAATCCCGGTATCCCGATTACGTCTTCTACCCCGGTATGCCCTACGCGCACAAGTATGCCAACGCCGTGACAGAGTTCGGAATGGTCGATGCGCTGCGGAGGTTCCTTCCGGACGACGGCGCGATCAAGTCGATGTTCAAAGGCGGTGTTGCGGTAGCCAGCAAGGACATCGAGCCCATCATGCAACTGTTGATTGATGCCGAGATGAAGATGTTCGCCGGACTGCCGACGCCGGTGATCTTCATTCAGAACATCGTCACCGACCTGCTGCTCGGGCTCGGAATGCATGGAGCATTCCGGGTTTTCGCGGACTACGTAAAGGATAGATACGGAGCTGAGCCAGGGTTCATTTCAATGAATCTGCCTGCACTGCTGGATGCCCTCGACGGCCAGGGGATCGACAACCCGATCGTGTGTGTCAATTTCAACAAGATCGGCTTCCGGATGTGCGGCGGGGTGGAGCTCTACGAGAGGACGATTCGCGAACGCCAATGCCGGGTAATTGCTATGTCGGTGCTCGCATCCGGTGCGATTCCACCGCGCGAGGCGATCGAATACGTTTGCAGTCAACCGCAGATCGACTCGATTGTGTTTGGTGCATCGAGCAAAGCGAATATCCACCAGACGAAGTCGCTAATCGACGAGTTCTGGCCTCCCACGGCGTAACTCCTTGAGCCGCTCGGCGAGCCGGACTCCCAGCGCGATCCCGACGAGCGTGGGGTTGGCTTGGCTGGATGTGGGCAGTACCGATGTGCTTGCTACGTACAGGCCACGTACACCGTGGACCTGAAGGTTCGGGTCAACGACGCCGTCTTCCGGGGATTCCGACATCCGCGTGGTTCCGGCCTGGTGGAAACCAGCGTACTTCTTCATGTGGGCACGTACCGAGCCCTCGACATCGTCGGTCAGCCACTCGATATATCCGACACCATGGCGACGAAGATGCCCGTCGATAGCGGCAATTGCCCTGCGTACACTTCGGAAATCATCGTCGGAGAAGTACAGGTGGGTCCGAATTCGCCGCATTCCAAGGTCGTCGTGCTCGTCGGTCAACTCGACGCGGCTTTCCCAGTGAGGGAGATGCTCCCCGTGGTATTCGAGGAGGTACTGGTTGCCTGGACTCTTGACGAAAAAGCCCGGCGCTTTACGACCGCGGCGCAGAAAGCGGGCGTAGATGAAACCGATTGCGAAGCGCAGCGAAGGAACCGCATCACGGAGGACATTGCGCAAGTGTGCAGCGATCTGAGGGGTGCCCTCTGTTTTGGTGTGTATCCTGCGGATCGCGTCCGCCAGCAGCAGATGTCCGACCGGCGAGATCAACGTCAGATAGACGCCCGACAGAATCCCGCTCTTGTGGCCGGGATCGCTGATCGGGGGATTCACCAACCAGGTAGCGGCATTGGGCATTTCGGCGTCGAGAAGGAACTTGGGGTCGAAGGTGAATCGGCGCCGCAGATAGACGCCGTCGCGGTCACGCTCGTATCCGTGGGTGATGTATTCGGCGGTGAATTGCGCACGCGCCACCCGGGCGTCCACGTGTGCCATATACCAACGGCCTAGGTGTCCACCTGCATTTCCCAACCCAGCACGATGTTGGCGGTCTGACGCCAGCAGCAAGCGGGTCGCCTCCAATCCGCCGGTCGCGATTACGTAATCTGTGGCGACCACTCGGCCCTCACGGCCGTCGAGTGCCTTGACAACGAGATGAGCGACGCCGTCGCCGGCCTCTGTCGTCACGACCTCTGTGCACGTAAGGCCCGTCCATACGGTGAGTCCCGGGGTGACTTTCAAGTCTTTCCGGTATTCGCTGCCGAAGCGGGTGACAGCCCAGCGCTCGAGATCAGTTGTGCGAACTTCCCCGTCGGGGAGCCCGGCGATCAGGTCCCGGTCCGCGAGTTCCGGTATGTCGCGCGCATTGAACACTGCCTGACCGCAGCGCGCCCAGTCACACGCTTTCTGCAGGTAAGGCTCGACATCTTCGTAGCCGATCGGCCAGGGTGCGTGCGCAGTGATCGGGCGCTTCTCGAAATCGATAGGGTCGAACTTGACGCAGCGCCCGCCCCATAGCGCGGTGGTGCCGCCGATTCCCCGACGAACCGTCTCGATGCTGTCAGCATGGAAGTAATCATCTTGCCGCGCATCGAATTTAGCGAGATCCTGCGCTGCGTGGTTGATGCGATCGGAGGAGCCACTCTCGATCAGGTCCACTCTGACACCTGCACCAGCGAGTTCCAATGCCACTGCGATGCCGATCGCACCCGCGCCGACGACCACTACATCCGTCTCGATCGTCATGCCGACCGTGAAATCCCCCGGGGTGCGGATCATTGTGTACCGCCCGAACGCAATTCCTGGACGAGAGCGAGGAACCTAGCCATGATGTCGCGGTCGAGTGGCACCGAGACCGCCCTCGCGGCCGCGGCGACTCGACGGGGATCTGTGCTGCTGTAGAGGATTACGCGGCAATTCGTTGCCGTTGCGGAAGACCCCAGAATCAGCCGGACCAGAGTATTGGGATCGAGCGGATCGATGTCCAGGGTGTCGCGCCAGCGGTTCGCCAGCGGTGGATCCGCCCGTAACGTCTGCGACAACCTCGCAAGCGACCGGTTCAGCACTCCGAATGAAATATCCGCCGGCCTAGCCGAGGGCGCAAACAGGTCGGCGCGAAGTTGACTGACTCCTTCTGGCTCGAATGCCGCGGCGATATCGGCGTCGTTCTTTCGGTCCTGTGCGACGCCCCACGCGCGTATCTTGCCGTGGCGCCGGGCGCGTTCGAAGAAATCGCGGAGCTCATCGGTCACAACCGTGTCATCGGGCCCAGGATCGTGCACGAACAATATGTCGACGTAGTCGAGCCCGAGCATCGTGAGGCTCTTGTCGAGACTTTGCGCCGCGACCGCGGCGTCGTACCGGCGGGAAGTCCTGTCGGCGTCGTACTGGTGTTTCACGGTGCGTCGAAACGCCGGCGCTTTGCGAAGCAGTGCTCGCGCTGGGGATTGAAACCGGGCCAGGCGCTCAGTCAACCGGCCGACGCCGATACCGAACTTGGTGGCTACGGTCACCTCGTCGCGTTCTACGGTACGCAGAAACCGGCCCAATTCCGCCTCGGCCATACCCAACCCGTACATCCGTGCGGTATCGAAATGTGTTATCCCACCATCAAATGCGGCACCGAGTACGGCCATCCGCTCTCGCCGAGAGGGTGACTGCATCAAACTGCCGCAACCGAAACCCACTGCGCTCAACGTCAGCTTAGGTCCCGTTAGCTCAACCTGTTCTGGCACCGCAGTCCTCATAGATTCGGCGAAGTTTCGCATCGATGATCTCGGGGCTTCGAGTGGCCGCTATGTGCGCCTGGCCCTTTGCGCCATCGTGCTCGGCCAGATCGGGGTCACGCAGGTAGCGGCCGATCGCATCCGCCAACGCTCGCGCGTCACCGACCGGCACCAGCATCTTCGGATCCGACACAATTGCCGGCGTGCCCGAAACCGGGGTTGCGACAGCTGGTCTCGCGCCGGCGAGAGCCTCGGCCACTATCAGTGGCATTGCCTCGGCACGTGAAGGGAGCACGACTACGCGAGCCGAGCGGATCAACTCGGGGATTTGGTCGGGTGGAACCGGGCCCTCCACCGACAGGCGTTCCATCGGCGGCGGGATGCAGTCATCTATAGGACCGACTATTCGACACTGTCCGTCAATGCCCTCAGCCAAGAGGAGTCGCCAGGCCGAGACTAGGACGTCCACGCCTTTGCGCATTCCAATCGTCCCGGCGAAGAGAACCACCGGTGGCGTCGTAGCGGCACCGGGCGCAGATCGATCGATCACGATCGGGTTGGGCACGATGGAGGTGGGCACCGACGGAGCGACCTCGCGAACCGTGAGACGCGCGTCCTCCGAC
Organism: Mycobacterium sp.; assembly: GCA_044508395.1. Lineage (GTDB taxonomy): Bacteria > Actinomycetota > Actinomycetes > Mycobacteriales > Mycobacteriaceae > Mycobacterium. Next base: position 18,202 of record JBIQHU010000023.1, read on the forward strand.
AACAGGATCACATGGTCCGCGCAACTCAGCGTAGGTCCCACGAGACGGGCGTGCCTCCGCGCGAACTCAGCGATGTCGAAGCCATGAATGGTGATCACCACTCGAAGCCGACGCGCCTTCGCGAGGTGGATCAACGGTCCTTCCCGCAGCCACGCGCCTCCACTGGAGATATGGAAATGCACGATGGTGCTGCGAGGGGTGCGAGTCAGCGCCCAGCCCGCACGGACGGTAAGGATCAGATTGCGTAAGTGGCGGTGTCCATTCCATGTCGAGAGCACTCGGATGTCGTCCGCGCCGATCTTGTTGTCGCGTATCACGCGAATCACCGACTGCGTCCCGCCAAAGCTATGGATATCGGGTCCTACGTGCGTGACGGCAATCTGGGCCACACCGCCAAAATAGGGCAGCACCTCGGCTAGAGAAGGCATTTCAACGTGATACGGGTAAAGCGGCCGACACAGGTGCAGCGTTCGCACTGACGTGGGATGCGTTCTGGTTTCTGCGCTGTAGGCGGGCGAAGCCCATCGCTGCGCCCATCGCCATACCAATTGCCAACGCGTCGTGCGGCTGCTCTGGCAGGGGCCAGACGATTGAGACGGCCAGGAGGCTGGCCACGACCGCGGCGCTGATTTTCGCCGGTGCCGACGCGCATCGCAAGGCCAATACCACCGGCGTGAGTGCGAGGAGGGCAAAGGCCGCCATTCCGACGGCCCCTGCCTTCGCCAACCACCACATGTAGAAGTTCTCTGAATATGCCGGGTAGAAGATCGTGCCGAACTCGTCGTCGTTGTTCGGCCCCTGGTAGGCGTAGCCCAGGCCGTGGCCGAATACTGGAGCTTCCGGGATGACTTCCTTCAGGAGGTTGAATTCCCGTACTCGTGCCTGTGCCGACTCGTCTGCAGCGAGTGCGTTCGATGAAATGCCCTGGAGCACTCGTCCACTGAACGCAGTCAGCTGATCGCTCAACCAAATTCCCGTTTTCGTTTGCTGCAGAAGGATGAGAATTCCTGGCACGGCCGCGGCGATGACAGCCAGTCCGATCGCAGACGCCTTGAGCGCCCGGCGCACGGCCGCCCAGCTCATGCTTCCGAGGAAGGCGACCAGTCCGGCTACGGCCATCGCAATCAGCGTGTTGCGGGAGAACGACAGGAGCGAAATGAGCACCGTGGGCAGACCCAGTGCGAGATACAGAATAGGTCTGACACGGCAGACGATGGTGGCAGCCACGAGTGCGCTGAGCACGGCGGTGGCCGCCGTCTGGGTGGTGAGGATGAAGCGAACCGCCTGAGTGGCGCCCGTCGTCCCGGCTAGGCTCTCGGCCCGGCCGGCCAGCTGGAGGCCGGCCACCGAACTCAACACAGCCATGCCTGCCGAGAACCACAGCACGATAATCATCGCCCGCATTGATGATTTGACGTGATTCCCGTAGACGATCAACATCGCCAACACGAACCCGAGTGCGACTTCGAAAATGGTCGTCGATTCGCGCCAGACCACAACGTCCCTTTGATCGGTCGCGAAACCGGTCACAGTCGCGTAAGCCACCGTGAGTACGAAGACCCCCGGTAACACGAAGTCCGAGAATCGAGGCCGTACAGACGGTATGAGGAAGCAGATCGCGAGCACTGCGGCGACTTGATAAACCCAAAGCGTCATAGGGCCGATGACCTTGCCGACGTTCAATCCCTCTGGGAGCGCAGCGAACGCAGCGAACAGCGTGACCCAGATCATCGCTTCTGGCTTCACCAGATAGACGACTAGACAGAACAACGCGCCAGTCAGTATCAGTCCCTCGGTGGTTTGGCGTACCGACAGCACGCCAAACACGAAGCAACCAAATACAAAGCCCGCGAGAAGAATTCCGTTTACCGCGAAGCGGTGCCGGTCCCAAAGGCCGTAGAAGGTCACGTTCGACCGCTGGCGGACGCACGATAATTCTGCGTCGCAGCCCTAGTGCGCATCGACGGCCGGGCGCCGGTCAGGACAATGCCGACGACATTCGCGTTGGCTGCGCGAAGTGCGGCCATCGCTTCTCTGACATCATCGACTGTGGTGCGTCGAGCCCGGATCACCAGCACTGTGGCTTGAGCGGCGGAGGCGAGTAGGCCGGCGTCCGCGGTCGCCAGCACCGGAGGGCCGTCGACCACGATTCGGTCGAAGCGCGATGACAAATCTGTCAGCACGTGGTCGATGGTTTCGGCGGGGTGGGCGCTGGACAATGAGGTGGGGCTCGGATCGGCACTCGACGCGAGGACGAACAACTTCGAGACATGGGTCGGCTGCATCGCGTCCGTGGCGATGGCGGAGTCGGCCACCACGTCAACCAGGCCCGTCTCGGAATCGACGTTCAGCATGCGGGCAATGGCAGGTCGGCGGCCGTCGCCTTCGACGAGCAGGACGTCCTCCCCGATTTCGGCAAGGACGTATGACAGGTTCAGAGCGGTTGTCGTGGTTCCTTCCCCGCCGGCGGGCGCCACGAGCAGAACACTGCGGCCTTCGGATCCCGCTATGCTGCGTAGCCGGGCAGCGAGGCCGTGCACGGCGTTGTCGTATTCGCCATCGGAGCCGAACCGTGGAGCGCGCCCACGCCTTCCGGGCAGTTCGGCCAGCACCGGATAATCTGGGAATTCGCCCAGCCCATTGCGATTGTGCACGGTGCGGTCAGTGGATTCGCGGATAACTGCGACCGCGATGCCGAGCAGCAAACCGGCGAGGAGCCCGACGGCGATGTTGCGCGTCGGTACTGGCGAAACCGGCTTGTCCGGAACCCTAGGCGCCTCGACGATCGTCGCTTGGCCCCGCGGCGAAGAATTGCCTGGTGGCGGCGCCAGTCCCGGAATATCTGGTCGCGGATCCGTGGCGATGGTCGGCTGCGAGTTCATTCCGAGCGTTGGGACTATTGCGCCAAACTGTTCGGCGATCGCTCCTACCAACATCGCTGCGCGCTGCGGATCGGTGTCTTTGATGGTGATCGTGAACAGCAACGAATCCACCGTGTAGTCCACCGTCAGTTGGTTCATGACGTCCTGGGCGCTGACCGGTAGCTGTAGCTGACTGATGGCACGTTCTACTACCGCGCGCCCCCCGGCGATCTGCGCGTACGAGGACAGTCGTTCTTGCGAAGCGAGCGTGCCGTTGTAGAACTCGTTGAGATTGGCGGCGCCGGAGAAGGTGACAAGGACTGTGGCCGACGCTTCGTATTGCCTGGTTTGTACTGCGGTGACGAATGCGGCGCCGATCACGCAGGCCAGCACAGCAGTCAGTGCGAGCTTCCAGCGTGCGATCAGGATCCGGATAAAGTTACGGAAGGTCATCTGAACGCCTAGCTCCCCTGCTCACGCGGCTGATCGCACATTATGACACGTCGCAAGGCCGCATCGATGCAGCGTGAAGGCCCCCGGGGATGCCGCGTTAGACGTCGAGAATCGCAATCGGGTACCACCCGGAGCCGTCGCGTCCGTCGCGGGCCAACCGCATCGGCGGATAGTCCACCGTGTGCGACGCGCGTGGCTTGTGTTGTTGCCACTCCACGGCCGCACGCAGCGAGTAACTTCCCCGCGGCAAGCCGTCCAGGTCCACCGCCACGGACTCGGTGAACGTCACCGGAACCGGCGTGTCGGATGGTCGATTTGGACCGGTGTTCACCAAAGTCTTGAGGTTGACCGTTGACGGTATCGTGCGGACCGTCGCCCCCGACTGATCCACCAATCGGTAGCTGGGAACCCATTTCTCGCTGGCGGCGGCCGAACCATAGTTGGTCCAGGTGACACCGATCCGCGCAACGCCATCTTCTACCGATTGGGCGCCCGGACGTGCTTCGGCCGCGTATCGATAACCAGCGGCGACGTTGGCTCGTGCCCACAGCTGATACAGCGCCGGTTCCATGGGCGTAGTCGACTTCGCGGCTGGAAAGTTGAAGCTCGCTGTCATCGACACATGGAATTTGATGACGTCGCGCAGCGCTTTTTCGTAATAGGCCCTTGGATCAGTGCCATCGGGTAATTGGCACCACTCGGTAATCACCAACGCGGAGGCGAGCCGGTCTTTCACCTTGGCGACCACCGGATCCTTCGTCTTGACGTAATAGGAGCCATCCGAGGTGGCCCACGTGGGTAACGGGTCCTGAACGCCTAGGCAATCAGCCCGGACACCCACTGGGGCGGCCAGCTTCTTCGTGACATCATCGGAGAACAGTTGACGGACGATTTCCGGGTTCAACACCGTCGTCACCATAGGTGTCCGCGGGAACGCGTTCACGTTCGCCGCCACCAGGCGTCGAATCGACGCGATCCTGATGTTCTGATCACGAAACTGGCTGTAGTAGCCCAACTTCGCGGTACTTTCGTCCGGCGAGGGCCCTGGTGCGCCCAGCGAGTCTCGCAGATAGGAAATGTGGTTCTCGCTCCAGTCCCCGTATCCGGAGAACTCGAAAACGCTGAGACGCTCGTCGCCGTCATAACGACGACCAAGGGCGGCCAGCAATTGTTCGAACGCGTTGAGATACTTGGGATCGTCCCAATTGGGGACTACCTGCGCCACCCCGGGATTGGACGGATCTTGTTGCGGACCGGGAAATGTGGTGGCGGCAGACCGCATCCAGTCGGGAATCGCGATGTTCGTGTCCTCGGGAAAGACTGTGTCACAACACGAGCTGTACGACATCACGCGAAGTGTCAACCGCATATTTCGACCGGCCAGCTTCGCGAGCGCGTCGTCGATGATGCTGAAATCGAACTTTCGATCATCGGGGGCGTCGGGCGGCAGAGTGCTCGGGTCGATGGGCTGCAGCTGCCGCCATTCAACTCGCAGACTGGTGTCGTATGACGCAGGCCACGCTGGGAACATGTGTTGGGCGGGATTGCTTTGCGGAAATAGCGGTGTCAAGAGACCTTCATACTGCCCGCGCAGCGGGTTGGGTATGTCGGGAGCTGACAGCGGGATAGGCTGACTCCGTTCCGCCGTCACTGTCGCGGGGCCACCTAGGCCACCGCATCCGCTCAGCGCCAGAACCCCACACGCACCCAGGACGGCAATGCGTTTCCGCAACGTTCGGACCACCCGGCGATGCTAGCCTAGCCGCCGCCGAGCGCTCCGCGCCTTTGAGCTGACGAGTGCGCGTTTGGTCCGGCGCTGATGCGACACGGGACCGCGACCTCGCGAACGCCACTGTCCTGCAAGAGGATAATCAATACTGTATGCCGGGGCGCTCGATGTGATGCACCGGAGAGGGGTGGCAGTGCGAACTGGTCGTCGTCGCTTGCTCTTGATCGCCTCCTCCGGGGGGCATATCTACGAGATGTACTGCCTGCGCGAATTCTGGCAGGACAAGGATCGGTTCTGGGTGAGTTTCGGGACGTCGGACGCTCGGTACCTGCTGCGGGACGAAGAAGAGGTGCACTGGGCGGCGCACCCCACCGTTCGCAACGTTCCGAATCTGCTGCGCAATCTCGTGTTGGCGCTGCGGCTTCTGACCCGTGAGCGGCCGGCCATGATTCTGACGACCGGTTCAGGCGTAGCAGCCCCCTTCCTATGGTTGGCGTGGCTACTGCGCATTCCGGCCGTCTTTGTGGAGTCCATCACGCGGATCACTGAAATCTCGCTGACCGCCAGAATGGTCAAGCCTTTCGCCGCCCGTTTCCTGGTGCAGTGGCCTGAGTTGGCGGACAAAATTCCCGGTGCGCAATACCACGGGAGAATCGTGTGATTTTCGTGATCACGGGGATGGAAGTGCATCCGTTCGACCGGCTCGCTCGTGCAGTCGACGAGCTCGGCCGCACGGGCGCGGTGGGGGAAGACTTCTTCATGCAACTCGGAACATGCAATTACGAACCGCATCACGTCCGGTACGAGCGCTTCCTGTCATTCGGAGATGTTCGTGAACAGATCGGCCGCGCTTCCGTGGTCGTCACGCACGCCGGTGCCGGTTCGGCGCTGCTGTGCATCGAGCAGGGCAAGCGCCCGGTCGTGGTGCCCCGACGCCCTGTGTATGGGGAGCAGGTCGACGAGCACCAGCTGCCGTTCGCCGAAAAGCTGGAAAATGCGGGGCTGGCGACCGTGGTTCACGAAATGGACGAGCTCGCCGCAGCCATCGCGGCGGCGCGGTCGATGTCGGCGCCGTTCGGTTCGTTGGGCAGAGCAAGCGAGCTGACCGGCTGGCTCCAGACATACTGGACTGGTCTCGCCGAGAGTGGAAGGCGCCGCCGGCGATGGGGCGGCCGCCGCGTCAACGCCGACGGGCCACCACCTGCGCAATGACCTCGAGGAATCGCTGGGCTCCGTGCTCGGCGGCGTACCGCTGAGAATAATGTCGCGCCGCTGCGTCTCCACTCTGTGCGGCGATGGCGGGGTCGGCGAGGAAATCGAAAGTCGCCGCCAGCCCGGCGACATCGTCGACACCAACGGGAGGACAGCCGGGCGGCTGATACTCCGGCAACGCACCGGCGGTAGACACGATCGGCATCACGCCCAATTGCATCGAGAGCACCTGGACACCGCTCTGTGATGCGCGCCGATAGTGGACGACCGAACCCTTCGCGGCGGCCAGCGTCGAGGCCACCTCAGAGTATCGGTAGTTACCCTGGCGCCAGCGCGTGTACTTGGGTAGCGCACCGGCGTCGATCCGTCCGTCGCCGATGAGCACCAGCTTGTCGCCTCGCCAGCCGTCGCCACCAACGTGTTGGTTCCAGGCCCGAAGCACGACGTCCAGGTTCTTGTACGGGTTGAGCCGACCGAACATCACGAAGTCGGCGCGTCCAGACGCATCCACCAACGGGGGAACCTGCTCCGAGTCGAGATCGCTCGGCAGCGGCGCTACACATATCTGGGTGCCCGCGACGTCGCGTCGCCCTGCCACGGCCTTCGCTACATATCGGCTGTACGTGACGGTCGCCGCCGAGCGCGCGCCGAAGCGGTCGAAGACCGCGCGTTCATAGGCCGGCACTTCTTCATCCGGGTCATGTGCACGGTCGTCGTGGACCACCTGGATTCGTGGAGTCCGTCCGGCGAACATCATCCAGCGTGGATCCCGTACCAGTTCCGTGATCACGACATCGGGTCGGTACTCGCGGACGCGACGCAGGGCTTTGAGTGTGGGCATCCAGGTTGCCGCCTTCTTGAACCGCGGATCGAGCACCAGTTCGTAATGGCGGGCGGCATCGGACTCCGGATGTTGATCGGAGGTCACCAGGAGCACATCGGCGCCGTGCTGCAGCAGCGCTTCGGTCTGAACGCGGGCCAGACTACGCATCCACGGCGAAAGCCACAGCACCCGAGGAGACCTCATAGAACGGCCTCGATTGCTTCGACGTAGGCGTCGGTCATTGCCTCCACCGTGTAGTGCTGACGCATGCGGTCGTAGCCACGTTGTCCGACCGAAGGTAGGGCCCCAGGGTCTGCCAGGATCCGGGCGAGCTGGTCGCGCCATCCTGCCACGGAGATCGGCTCGACGAGATACCCGGCTCTTCCGAAATCCAGCATCTCAGGGACGGCACATACCGCCGAGGCGGCGACCGGAACTGCGCGGGCCATCGCCTCGAGGATCACTAGCGGGAAAGCCTCGGAGCGGCTCGGAACACACAGCAAGTCGGCGTCAGCAAGTGCCGGCTCTGGACCCGCTGACCATCCGCGCCAATGCACCCGATCACGCAGGTGGTCAGGAGTCTTGGCCTCCAACATCGCACGATCCGGACCATCGCCGAAAATTGATAGTTGCCAGGGCATATCCGTGAGTTGGCTGAGCGCGTCAATCAACACATGTGGGTTCTTATGTTCGACGATGCGCGAGAGCATCACGAGGTGTGGGGGCGAGTCGTCGGGACGTATCCGTGGGGTCGGATTCCCGGTTAAGGTCACTCCATTCGGCGCGACGAAGCAAGGACCACGGAGCCGATGTGTTGAGACCAACATGTCCCAATGACGTTGCGCCAGGACAATGAAGCCGTCCGCACGGTTCATCGCGGCGGTCAGTGGTCGGGAATAGATGGGTCCGTCGTCCGCCGGCGGAACATGGGCCGCGACGAGCCATCGCCGGTTCGCGGCGCCCGCGCGCCACAACGTGCCGAACCCCGTCTCGGTGTTGGTGTCGCCAGTGACGAGAACGGCTGGACGCGTCGACCTTCCGCGCATCGGAGCCCACCACGGCTGGCGCACTACACGTACGGTTTCCGGGATTTCGGTGATGACCGGACCGTATCGCTGAACGCAGACGACCGTGACCGGATATCCGCGGCGGTCCAATTCCGTTGCCAGCAGGCCCTTTTGCCGTTCGGCTCCGCCGTATACGAGACGGTTGGTGACGATCACCACCTCGGGCAAATCCTTGCGGCTGCGGCCAACTTTAGGCGTCGGCACATCCCGCTTCGGCCGCCGTAGCCGGTCCAGGAGCGTGGTGCCGGCCAGATACGCATCTGCTCGACGGACGCCTTCGTGATGCTCGAGAAGCAGCGCGGTATTGGTGCGTGCCACGTCGTTGTCACGTCGACTGTCAGCCTGACCGGGGCCTGGCGTCACACGCTCGACTCCCAGTTCGTCGGCCAGCAGTATCCGCCACCCAGCAGCGCGGGCGCGGGCCTGCCAGTCGGCGGACTCGCCGTGTAGAAAGAACTCTTCGTCGAAGCCGCCGATGGAGTTCCATGCTGCACGGCTGATCGCCAGGCACGGGCTGTCCAAATAGCCGCCGATGTCCTCCGATTCGGAAGGTTGGCGCGCGTACAACAGCGAAAGAGGAGTTCGGCGCAGCGAATCAGAAAACCCCGCTGCCGCAACGAGCGATCGAAGAAGCGTTTGTCGCCGGATAGCGCAGTCCCAGCGGGTGCGTCCGGGTGGAGTGTTGTCGCGCATGAGCGGCGAAACCGCTGCTACCGAAGGCTCGCGGAGCAACTCCTTGGTGCGTGTCAGCGGCCCGAGCACCCGGGCATTGGCACGCAGGAACAGCAGGTCGGCGTCACTCGGCACGTTCTCGACCAGTGCGTTGAAGGTCGCGGCGAAGCGCGGACGCGACGGACCACACACCCAGCGCACCGCCGGGTAGCGGGCACTGAGTTCATCCCGAGCGAGGTGACCGCCGGCGCTGTCGTCGTACACATAGACCTGTAGGTCAGGCAGGTGTTCAGCGACACTGGCCAGGCACATTCCCAGCGCGGAGTGGGCCTGGTCGTTCACGATCAACACTGCCATCGTGCGGATCGCCGGCATGGAATCCGCACCGCCAACGGCGGGCTTCAAATAGGCACGGTCCGGTTTGCCCTTCACGTCACGGACTGCTTCTGCCGGAACGACTTCAGGTCGGACCATCTGATCGGGCCAGCGAGCGCACTAGTGGCCACGTAGGCAACAGCGGCAGCACCCAGTGTCAGCACGACGTGGTGGTCGGAGAGCCACAGTGTCACCACGACGCTGGCGGCCGTTGGCACCAGCAGTCTCAGCAGGAACACCACCGGTGTGCGGTATCCGCATCGAGTATGCAGCCGCCAGGTAGAGACGGTCATGTGGAACAACTCGGTGCATACCAGCGCCACACCGGCCCCGACGGCGCCGAATCGCTCCGCAAGAGCGACATTCAATGCGAGGTTGAGCACGAGGGTGACGAGGGTCAGCCACAACAGGACGCGTTGTTGATGAGAGGCGATCAGCCCTTGACCAAGGGTGCTGCTGATGAAGCGCAGCCCTGCGGCGATGAATAGCAGCGCCAGCGTCAGGGTCCCGCGCCCGACGAATGCATCGTCGCCGAACAACGCGATCAACGGCCCGGAGAGAAGTGCGCCGACGACACCGATCGGGACTGCCACAAAGGCCATCACTTCGACGCTGCGGCGCAGAAAGTTGGCGAAGTCGCCGACGTCACGTGCGAACGAGCCCGTAAGCGTCGACAGGGTTGAACTGTGGAACACAAGGGATACCGCGATGGTGCTCCACGCGATCGTGAATGCCAAACCGTACACCCCCACCTCGAAATCGGTGGAGAGTAGCGAAAGGACCACGCCGTCTGCATTGGAATACAGGAGCCCGGCCACCAGGAAAGCAGTGAGCGGCAGGCTTTCTCGCAACAGATCGGCGGCCTCACGGAGCGCGAAGATCGGACGTACCGAGACGTGCCGCATCGCGGCGGTGCCCTGGATCAACAGCTGCAGGACGGGAGGGATGAGTTGCGCGACAGCGAACCAGATGACGTCAGCCTGGATGGACACCAGACAGGCCACCATGATCAACGTGCCTACCCGGCCTGCAACGTCCGATAGCGCGACCGCGGAAAAGCGGACGGTGGCAAGGAACACCGGCTCGAACCTCGTCACCATGGTCTGCAGCAGCAGCCCCCCGGACAATACGACAAGCATGACTCGTACGTCGAAATCGTCGTATATGAGCAATCCAGACAGCGCGGCCACACCGGCGAGCGGGATGCAATAGATCAGGGCCAGGCCGCTGTTGACCCGCACTAGTCTCTCGAGGTCGCCACGGCCGGATGTCACGCGACGAACAATCACGGTGGCGATTCCGAGATGGGCAAGGCTCGTCCACATTCCGATGAACATCACCGCGATGACGAGCTGACCGTAGCTATCAGGACCCAGATAGCGCGCGGTCATCGCTACCGAGAACACTGACGCCAGCAGGCCCAGCACCCGGCAGATCAATTGGATCGAGAACGCGTGAGCGATTCGCGTGATGGGAACAGACGGTACTTCCGCACCGGGTGCCGGCGGCTCAGTCATGGCTTACAGGCACCAAATCGGGAGCTCACCCGCATTCCACCGGAGTCGACATCTGACAGATCGTCCCGGACGTTACCTCAAGAACAGGCACAAAGAATGCATACTGTTGCCGTGATGTACCGGAAGTGTGTGGACGTGGTTGTTGCGCTCGCGATTGCCGCGGTTGGTGTCTTTGCCATGACGGCTCCACCATCCCATGGTCAGCCCGGCGACGAGAGCGCGGCGACGGACCCGGCGCCCCCGGCGGTCACATCAACCATTCCGCTTCGGGATCTAGGGATCGTTTCGTCCTTGGCGTTCTACGGCGAAACCTCCTCTCAGCGTCTGACTCTGCCGATTCCGCCCGGGCTCACTCCCATTACGCTGAACACAACGGTCGAACTACCAATCAATTTTCAGTCCGGTCTGCTCACGGTGATGCAGGGCGAACGGATCCTCGGGCGTGTGGACCTGCCCCCCACCGACCGGGTGCCGGTGGAGATCCCACTCGGTGGGGCAGCGGTGATCGACGGCTCGGTGACGGTGACCGTGCACACCTACCTAGTTCCGCTGGACAGACAGTGTTTCAGGGCCGAGAGCCCGCTGCGTCTGATCGATGGAGCCATCAGCTTCGCCGGTGTCGAGCAGCCGCCCACCACGGTCGCCGCCTTCCTGCCGCCGGTGCTCCGGCAGCTGACGATATTTCTGCCGCAATCACCTTCGCCCGCGGAATCTGAGGCGGCAATTCAACTGGCCAGCTCAGCGACCGTGAATTACGGTGGTCGCGCCCCTCAGATCGCGGTGGTTCCGCTGCCGAACGCCCAAGCGATACCGCCGGCGCCTCCGCAACCTCTGGAGCGCCAGGTCGTGATCAAAGAAGGGCCGAACGACGGGCTGTCAGTGCAGGGTGCCCCCGAAGCGCCGTGGTTGCTGATCTCGGGGCCTTTGGGGCAGGCAAGCACGCCTGACATCGATTTGTTGTTCAGCGACCTATCCCGGCTCGCCCTATCCCCCAAAGCTGTCGTGGACTCCCTGGATCCCAGCGAGCAGTTCCCCGGTGACACGACAACGCTGCGTGACCTTGCTCAGGCCTCCCTCAGCGCCACCGCCCTGGAGCCGCAGGTGTCGATCGGATTGGACCAGACGCGGTTTGGTAGATCAATCCATGACGTGCGCTTGCAGTTAAAGGGGTCCTACACCCCGATGCCGTCCGATGGAGGCGGCCAGATCGTAGTGACGATAGGCGAGGAAACCATCGACCACTGGCCCACTGACGGCACGGGCAACATCGACCGCTTGATCACAGTCCCGGATCGGCTCCTCGATCGATACACCACGATTCGTGTGGCGTTGAATGAGGCAGGCAACGCCGGACGATGCGGAGATTTCTACACCTTCGATCCCGGAGACCGTGTACCGACGTTGACGATCGACGGCGACAGCAAAGTGCAGAGCAGTCCCGCGAAACCGCCCGTGCCTGCCGGATTTCAATCGCTGCCGCAGGCACTGATGCCGCAACTTACGGTGGGCATCAAACCCCGCTCGCTCCCTGACACCGTTCGAGCGGTCAACGTTGTAGTGGGTCTGCAGAAGCGGACTTCGAGCACGCCGATCGACGTTGTCGTTAAGAGCGTTCAGGAGGCGACCGACTCATCAAACCCTGCATTGGTGATCGCTGCCGAAGGCTGGAACAACTCCAACATTGTGTTGCCCGTTGCCGCATCGGACACTGGGCCGATCACCTTCAACGCCACCGAATCAGGTGGTGAACCCACTGTGGTTACCCTGGATCCGGCGTTACGGTTCGCTTCTCTCCAAACGGTTTTCGACAACGGCCGGACCATGCTGATCGCAACGTCCAATGGGCCCGCCGCTCAACTAGACGAGCTTTTCGGATGGCTCAACGGCGAACCGCAGCGCTGGCAGAATCTCCGTGGGATCGCGGTGGTGTCGGTAGCCGGGCACGATCCGGTGACTATCAACCCCCCGTCTTATTCTTCTGCCTCGGTCGCCGCATCTGAAAGTGACAGCGGTGCGCGGCCGGGCTGGCTATGGTGGCTCGGCGCGGGGTCGGTCGCCGCCCTCGTCATCGCAGCAGCCGCTCTGATTGTCGCCCGCAGGCGACGCGCGCAATGACCTTCAGCGATTCGGTCATCGTTACGGGCAGTTCAGGGTTCATCGGTGGGTCGTTGGTTGCGCATCTCCGCAAGATCGGCCGTCCGGTAGTCGGTCTCGACCGTGCCGCGGAGCCGGCGACTGACTCACTCCGCTGCGACTTGACCACACTTGACGAAGATGCGTTCGACGTCACACCACGTCCGTCGACCATCATCCACCTCGCCGCGCTCTCAAAGGAGCCCGGCAGTCCCTGGCGGGACTATTTCGCGAACAACGCCGAGGCCACCCGCCGTCTCTGTCGGGCGGCCGAACGCGCGGGTGTGCAGAACATCATCTTCACCAGTTCGATGATGGCCTTCGCCGCCGGTCCTTGGCGACGAGCCGAGAACGACTTCCTCGACGCCGACACGGCATACGGTTGCAGCAAGCTGCAGGCCGAGGAGATCCTGCGGACGTGGCAGGCCGGCGAGGCCGGGCGCCGTCTGCGCATCGTTCGCCCCGGCGTGGTCTTCGGTCCCGGCGACCAAGGCAACATGCGACGCCTGATCCACGGTCTGAGCCGACGGCGCTTCGCTTACATCGGTCGTCAGGACACGGTGAAGAGCTGCATCTACCTCAAAGACATGTTGCGGCTGCTGGTCCACCTCATCGACGACGACGGGCCGCACGACACCTACCACGCCGTCTACCCGCAGCCGACCACGATCAGAGACATCGTCGATGCCATCAACCAGGCGTGGGGCTGGCACCGCCGACCGCCAACCGTTCCCTACCGTCTTGCCCTGGCCGCGGCGACGCCCTTCGGGTTGATCGACCCGCTGGGCGTACGTTTCGGCGTGCATCCACGGCGCATCCAGAAATTGCATCTCGACACCAACATCAGCTCGGATCGCCTGGCCGACATCGGCTTCGTTCAGGAGTACACGCTGCCCGAGGCGTTTGCCGATTGGCGACGGGAATGCGGCGGTGGGTTACCGCAATGAATGGACCGCGCGCATCACAGTCCTGACGATCCAGGAGCGACCGCGAGTTATCCGGTGGTCTGAGCACTCGGCGGCGCCGGCCGCCCCGTAGTGCGGTAAATGCGGAACCGTTCGTCGCCCGTGGCTCCGTAGACCGAGTGCACCAGTGTGCCGAGGCCCGCGCCGTCGGCCCACAGCGACGGGTAGCGGATGTTCAACGCATCCGCTCGGGAGATCGCCGGATTACTCGCGACGATGTACTGCACGCCGAAATCCCACGGCCGGTTCAGCACGGCGGTGAAGTCGTAGTCGCTCGTGATGACGAACTGTTTGGGGTTCTTCGACGCGAGCCAGACACCCCAGGTGTTGAAGGTGTCCATCAGGACGGAGCCTTCGGGTAGGTGCTTGCGATCGAAGTATTGAGCCAACGAACGGTCGTTGACCATCAACCGCCGGTACCACTGCTCGGTGGGCGGATAGTCCTCGGGATAGATCAACGACTTCAACCCATACTGCAACTGCTGGTTGCCGATTCGCTCGTTCGACATCGCCAGCACCGTCACGGGCAGTCCGACGGCCAACGACGCGCACAGCAGTCCGGCACCCACCCGGCTTGGGACGTTGTCCGCCCGCCACCAGGCTCGAGCGGCCCGTGCCGCCGAGGCAACGGGCTCCCAGCACGCCAACGCTATGCACACCACCACCGGGACCGCGAGCAGATAGAACCGGAACCAGCCGAACGTCGTCGACGAGTACTGACTCCACGCGGCGAACGCCAGGATCGGTCCGAACGTGAATACCGGAACCAGAGCATCGGCCTTTCTGCTCAGCACGGCGAGCACCACCGCGCCCGCGGACGCCAGCCCGACGAATGGCTGCATGCCCAGTATCCGGGCGGAGATGACCACCCAGTCGTCGGAGGCGGCCTTCATATGCGGACCGGCGCGTTCCGCGGCTGCGGCCACCTGGCTCCCGTTGCCGTACTGCGACGTGAGCGTCGCGAACGCCTCACCGGAGACCACCCATCCGGTGAAAGCCCATATCGAGAATGCCGCCGCCAGTGGGAACAACACGATGATCACGGCCAGAACCGCGGAGTTGAGCCGGTTTTCACGTTCGGAACGCCGGAATGCGATCACAGCAACCAACAGGGCTGCGCCACACGCGGCGGCGACGATCTCGTACCGGGCCAGGTAGCCGACGCCCAAAGCGACTCCCGCCCAGCCGAGATCGCCGACTCGCCTCTTGCTCACCCACTGCATCAGGTGACGTGCGCACCACAGCACACAGAACACCTGCGCGGCTTCGCTCATCCCGGAGGCGCCGTAGATGATGATCATGGGCTGCAGTGCGAAGCAAGCGACTGCGAGCCAGCGCCACACGTCGCCGACACCGCGGTCGAGCGCGATCCGCCGGACCATCACCGCCGCGCCCGCCATGAAGAGCGCGCTCTGCGCCACACCGGCCAGCCCGTGCGTCTTCAGTTCCGGCCACCAGCGACTGAGTTGCAGCACGGGCACTTCTACAAGGCTGGGCAGCGGATTCCAGACGAAACCGATTGCGGATAGGTGGGGATGGCGACTCATCACCACGTATCCGGCGTTGGCCACTCGGCTCGGCGCGTCCGGGTCGAACATGTTGTACCGCAGGATGAGCACCGCACCGACCGAGAAGTAGAACACGGCGAGGATCGCGAAAAGCGCGATGCCCCAACGTCGTGCCGGTGCTGTCATGGTCTCAGGTCCTGGCGCGTCGCCGGACAACCATCCATATCGCCGCCGCGAGCACCGCGCAGCCGCCCAGTCCGATCGTCGCCCAGGCCCACCACTTCCACGGGTCGCCGGGGTACTCGTTGACGAGTCCGCCGCCTTCGCGGACAGTGAGGTTCACGGTTTCGTGGGCCGCACCGGTTGCGACCACGTCGCCGGTCAACGACGCCCATCGGTTCGGCAACGCACGGATGTACTCGAAGCTGGCGTCGACCAACGACCAGTCACCGCTGCCAGACACGGCAAGCACTGTGCGCTCCTTGTCGGTGAACGCCTGCACGACACCGAGCGCGCCCTTGAGATCGACGTCGGTGGAGGTGTTTCCGGTGACCTCCACCGTGTTCGGGCCGCCGGGAAGCAGCGGCGCTTTCATGTTCGCCTTGGCCAGTTCGTCGCTGCTGGTGACGGCGAGCAGCGGGGTGTTGGATGTGGCGGCGGCCGAGAAAGCGGTCAGCCGCGGCCGAAGCATCACCGCCGTGTGCTGTCCCATCAGGTTGATCGCCTGGGCGGCGTGCGGCAGGTGCTCGGGGCTGTCGATCGCGACGTCGAACTCCGGGGTGAACGCCATCGGCAGAATGGGGAACCCGCCCCTGTTGTGTGTGCCGGGCGTGACGGCGACCGTCGATGCAGGGTCCAGTGTGAACGTCATCCGGTCGTTCAGCGGTGCACATTCTTGGCGGGGAATGTACCGAAGTTCCATCGCCATACCGACATTCGAAGTTATCGACTCCGGAGGAATGTCGCCGGTCAGGTCGAGCGCGCCGGAGTTGTCGAGCGTGTGGGTGGCCACCACGGTCGAACCCGAACGGATGAGAATCGACCCCTCGCCGCCGCTGATCGGGGTGTATTTGGCCTTCAGGTGAATCGTGGCGCTACTGATGGACCCGACCCCGAACTCGCTCACGTCGAACCCTGCGTAGAGCGTGCTGGTTCCGAGAACCGACGTCGAACCCGTCATGCCGAGCTGGCCGAACGTCTTGATGTTGGTCGACTGCGCCACGTCGGTGCGGGCGGAAAGCACTACAGCTGAATCGCTTTGCGCCAGTCCGATGCGTCGGTCGGTCAGAAGGTCCACCTGCTGCATCAGTTCGTCGCCGGTGCCGGTGATGGCCAACACGGCGTTGGGGGTGCCCGGGTTCTCCACCGCGATTCCCGCTTGCTCCCCGTCGCGCATATCGATGACGCGGGTCATCGGGCCACCCGCCAACGGCGGGAACTCGGTGGTGGTGACGGTGATACGCACAGGCATCGGGCGGTAGACGCGCGTGAGGGCGGACACCAGATTGAGCGCCGCCTGCTGTTGGCTGCCGCTCGGATGGGGGCCGACGTTGATAAGAATCTGGTCGAGGTAGCCCGGCAGGAAGCCGGCGACCGTGGTGGGGTCCGGGGGTGGCCCTGAGTACGTGCTCATGAGCTGGCTCAGGGTCAGCGAAGGAGGTACCGAGCAGCTGTTCGACGGCGGGTTGTTCTCGCGCAGAATGAAACTCAGCGGTGCGCGGCCCTCGATCACCTGTGCGGCGGTGATGTCGACCATGAACGGCGCCGTGGACACTCCCACGGGCACACCGATGCTGCCGAGCACGTTGCCGCGAGAATCCAGGACGTCGACGCGGCCGTCGATCACGTTGACCACCGACCCGATCTCGCCGGTCAGCAGTGCGGGGCCGATGCCCTCGGGCACCGGAATCGACGTGTCGAATTTTTGGTTCGAACCGATCAGGTCCATCTTTTCCGGCAGGCCCAACTGCGTCCAGCTGATCGCCGGCGTGACGTTTGGTTCGATCACTTCGACCACGTCCGGCTGCGCCGAGGCGACAGGTCCGCCCGCAACCACGGTCTGGCCGACGACTGCGCCGGCGGCGGCAACCGCCACGATCAGCGTCCGCACGATCGCGTGCATCAGTTTCCTCCAGACGTTGGGGCCGAGGCTGCGTGGTGGGTGAGACCGTGGACCGTCTTCTCCCAGAAGAACGGCCGGAATACGAACTGGTACAGGGCTTTCAACGCTGCGATAGACTGCAGCACCCAATACATCGGCGCCAGGAGCGCAGCCCACCACAGGTAGGGCTTACCGAGTGCTTGGGTGGCGATCAGCCCGACGAAGATCGAAAGCGGTGCGCCGACGATGAACAGAGCCAGGCAGATGTAGTAGGTGATCGGCGGGAAGAGCTCGGTCACGAATTTGGGCCTGCCGAGCACCCAGATCACCATGATGAACCAGAACAGCAGGTTGATAGCGGCGGTCAGCGGAACACCGCCGGTCATGTTGATCAGACGCAGAGTCGCCTTCGTACCGACCTTCTCTCGAAGGTCGGCAGGCGTGCGCAGGTGAACCATCATGGTTTGCAGATAGCCCTTGTACCAACGCGACCGCTGCCTGATCCAGTTGACCACGTCAGAGTTGGCTTCCTCCAACGTGATCGAGTCGAGAATCAGTGTCCGGTAGCCATGGCGTGCCAGGCGCACGCCCAGATCGGCATCTTCGGTGACGTTGAACTCGTCCCAGCCGCCGATCTCGCGCCACACCTTGGTCGGCATGTGGTTGGAGGTCCCGCCCAGCGGCACCACACAACGCAGCTCGTCGACGGCGGGCAACACCACGCCGAACCACTGGTCGTACTCCAGCGAGAACCACCGGGTGAGCAGGTTCTGCCGCTCGTTGAAGTACGCGAGCCGCGCCTGCAGGCAGCCGACGTCGGGTGGGGTGCGCCGGAAGGCGACGACCGCGCGACGCAGCTGGAGCGGGTCGGGAATGTCCTCGGCGTCGTAAATCGTCACCAGTTCGCCCCGCAGGCCGGGTAGCGACATGCCGTAGTTGCACGCCTTGGGTTTCGTCTTCGGCATGCTGTGGGGCACGAGGACGATCCGCACAGACCGCAGATCCGCGTCGAAAAGGCTGGTCTGCGTGGCGATGTCATCCTCTTCCACCAGCAGCAGGATCTCGAGCTTGTCGTTCGGATAGTCGAGCTTGCCGACTCCGTTGATCAGGTTCGATACGATCGCGGGCTCGTCGTAGACGGGCAGCAGCACGGTGTAGACCGGCAGCTCCTCATCGGTCAGCATCTGCGCCTCTTCGTCGCTGATGCGGATCAGGGCCGACGACTTCAGACCCCTGAGCACGAGGTAGTTCCGGTCGATTGTCGAACAGAGATACAGCAGCGCGATCAGCCCGGTGATCAGCGGCGGTACGTCGTGCGGCCAGAAGATGATGACGGTAATGAGCACCGCCGCCAGGCCGCCGAAGATGATCAGCGATGTGCGCCCGAGAAGCGTGCGTGCCGACAAATGAGCCGGCAGCGCAACCGCTTCGGGCGTCTCAGACACCGGTCTCTGCCCGGGGTTCGACGCCGGACGAGTTGTTCAACAGTTCGATGATCTGGTCTGCGCGCTTGACGACAAGCGGGTCCACTTGACCGGTGCCGTCGGGCTGCTGGCGGCCCAACCACAGTGCGGGCTCCAGTGACATGTCGAGAAACGACAACTCCTCTGGGTCCGGCGCTGGTGCATCGCTGTTGATTGCCTGATTGACGATCACGGTGACACGTTGATGAGCGGTGCCGGTATCCCACAGCCAGGTGACGGCGTACCAGTCGACGACGTCGGCTTCTGTCGTGTCGTCGGCGTTGCTGTGGATGATGCGCGCACCCGCGGGCATCGATTCGCCTGTCGCCGGCTGGTATTCGAGCGGCCTGCTGCTCGGATACCAGACCATGTGGTCGAGGTCCCGTAGCGTCGAGATTCGACGGGCGGTGATGACATCCACGGCTGCCGCCGGCATACCGGCCGTCGCGGGCACGGTATAGCGGACCAGAGTGGCGTCATGGCCGGCGAACCTCGTGATGAACGGGAACGTCTCCGGCGCACCGAGACCCGCGCGTTGCGCCCAATCCGTAGCGGCCGACGTGGAATCCACGCTCCGCGCGTGTGGCGGATTGATCGCCAGCAGCGTCACGGCCACAAGCACCAGGGGCACCAGCGACAACGGTGACCGGCGCGGCAGGTTGGGCCGTGTGGTTGCGGTGTTGTCGTGCTTCGCCCCGACACGCAACAACATGACCACCGTGACGATGACGGGCACGATGCCTGCGACGAGCACGACCGTGGCCGCGAGACTGAGGCGATCGCCCAGCACCAGCGTCAGCGTTACCGCGGTGGCGAGGCATACGAAAGTAGCCAGCATGCGGCGGCCCAGCGGTGCGCAGCGGCCGGCGAGAAACACGGCGATAGCCCCGATGACGGCCGTCAGCAGGGCTACCGCGGTATCGGAACCGCCGAACGCGGCTGCCGTCATGAGAAACGGCAGCGGGCTGACGCAGCACAATGCGAACAGCCACAGTTGCCACATCCGCACGACGTACCGAACGCCGAGCATGATCGCGAACAGGCACGCGGTCCAAAGGACGACTCCGAACAGGTTCAGTTGCCACAGCAGCGCCAGGGTCGGCGTCCGATGCTGCAACAGGTGAAGTCCGGTGAAGCCGACGACGCCAACGAGGATGGCGACGATCCAGTCCGACTCGCCGTCACTGACGCCCCGCGGTGCTTGCCGGTAGCCAGTGGCAATCACGCTGACGAGAATCGGCAGGACAAGCAGGAGCACCGCCCGCGACCCCACCAATGCGTGGCCGATGACCTCGCCGACCGCGAACGCATAGGAGCCGAACGCCAGGGCGCCGACGAACGCGAGGCGGGGCCAGTAGCGCTGCGTAAAAGGTATCGACGGTGGAGATGGCTCATCGACCAGAGCAAATGGACGCACGGAAGCGGCGAGCGTCGTTTCCAAGATTCACCTTTGAGGACAGCCCCCCGATGGGCAGTCAGTTATGCTCTTCGCCTCAGCAACAAGATCACTGATAACGGCTTTAAGCTTCCAGGCACGATACCAGCAAATTCCGTCACTCGGCGTGCCGTATGACCTAAATCACACAGCCGTCAATTACACGGAGCCTCGCAGAGGGTAAACCGCAGCGTGCGAGGCGTGTCACCGGCCCCCGAGCCGTTCGTTATCAAGATCGTAAACGACGTTGAGGCTCAGCGCAGTCCAACCGAGCGTTGTCTTAGGCTCGAGTCGTGCCCGCCGAGCCGAATTCCGGGATCTACATCGCTTCACCAGAAGGCGACACGGGTAAGTCGACGATCGCGCTGGGCATCCTGCACCGGCTCGCGGCGACCGTGGCAAAGGTCGGCGTCTTCCGCCCGATCACCCGCCTCGGCGAGGAGCGCGACTACATCCTGGAGCTCCTGCTCTCCCAGGCCACCGCGGGGTTGCGCTATGAGGAGTGTGTCGGAGTCAGTTACCAGCAACTGCACGAAGACCCCGACTCCGCCATCGGCGACATCGTCGACCGATACCACCGGGTGGCCGACCGGTGCGATGCGGTACTCATCGTCGGCAGCGACTACACCGAGGTCGCCGCACCAAGCGAGCTGTCGACGAACGCGCGCATCGCGGCCAACCTCGGTGCGCCCGTCGTGCTGGCGGTGAAGGCCAAGGACCGCAGCCCCGAGCAGGTAGCGCAGATCACCGAAGTCTGTCTGACCGAGATTCGCGCCCAGCATGCGCACACCGCGGCCGTGGTTGCCAACCGCTGCGACCCGAGTGCGATGGCTGCCGTGGTGGCGGCGCTCGAGCCGTTCGGCCCAAAGTGCTACGTGCTGCCCGAGGAGCCGCTGTTGGTCGCTCCTTCGGTCGACGAGCTGCAGGCAGCTGTCGAGGGCACCGTGATCGCGGGGGATCCGGCACTGCTGTCGCGCGAGGCGATGCATGTACTGGTGGCGGGTATGACCGCCGAGCACGTGCTGGAGCGGCTGAAGGAAGGCGTGGCCGTCATCACTGCCGGCGACCGCTCCGACGTCGTCCTTGCCGTCGTGAGTGCCCATGCCGCAGCAGGCTTTCCGTCGCTGAGCTGCCTCATCCTCAATGGCGAACTCGAGCTGCATCCGTCGATTGCCGCCCTGGTGTCCGGGCTGGACCTGCGGGTGCCGATCATCGCGACGAGGTTCGGCACCTTCGAGACGGCCAGCCGGGTGGCCGCGACGCGGGGGCGGGTCACCGCCACCTCGCTGCGCAAGATCGACACCGCGCTCGCGCTGATGGATGAGTATGTCGATACCGCAGATCTGCTGGCACAGTTGAGTATTGCGATTCCATCGGTGGTGACACCGCAGATGTTCACCTACCAGCTGCTGGACTGGGCGCGCTCGGACCGCAAGCACATTGTGCTGCCGGAGGGCGACGACGATCGCATCCTCACTGCGGCGGGAAGACTGCTGCAGCGCGGTGTCGCCGATCTGACCATCCTCGGGGAGGAGGCCCGGATCCGGGCCCGCGCAGCCGAACTCGGCCTCGACCTGTCGGCCGCCGCGGTCCTCAACCCGCAGACCAGCGAGCTCTGTGACATGTTCGCCGAACAGTACGCCGAAATCCGCAAGCACAAGGGGGTCACGGTCGAGCAGGCCCGCGAGATCATCCACGACGTGTCGTACTTCGGGACGATGCTGGTGCACAACGACATCGTGGACGGCATGGTGTCGGGCGCCCGGCACACCACCGCGCACACCGTGCGGCCGGCGTTCGAGATCATCAAGACGCTGCCCGACGTGTCGACGGTGTCGAGCATCTTCCTGATGTGCCTATCGGATCGGGTGCTCGCCTACGGTGACTGCGCCATCGTGCCGGATCCGACGGCCGAACAACTCGCCGACATCGCCATCTCCTCGGCGCGCACCGCCGCCAAGTTCGGCATCGACCCGCGCGTCGCCATGCTGTCGTATTCCACCGGGACCAGCGGCACCGGCGCAGATGTCGACAAGGTCAGGACCGCAACAGAACTCGTACGCCAGCGGGAGCCCGACCTGATGGTCGACGGACCGATCCAGTACGACGCCGCGGTTGAACCGTCGGTCGCCGAGACGAAGATACCCGACTCGAAGGTTGCCGGGCGGGCGACCGTGCTGATCTTCCCCGACCTCAACACGGGTAACAACACCTACAAGGCGGTTCAGCGAAGCGCTGGTGCGATCGCGATCGGCCCGGTGTTGCAGGGCCTGAAGAAACCGGTAAACGATCTGTCGAGGGGCGCATTGGTCGAGGACATCGTCAACACCGTTGCCATCACTGCGATCCAGGCGCAGACCCTATGAACCGCGTCCTGGTCGTCAACTCAGGCTCGTCATCGCTGAAATACGCGGTCGTCGACGCGGACTCGGGCGGCACCGTCGCCGATGGCATCGTCGAGCGCATCGGAGACACCGAGGACGGCGGAGTCTCCGATCATGCCGCCGCGTTGCAGGCCGCTTTCGACGAGCTGGACGACGACATGGCCGGACTGGTCGCCGTGGGACACCGGGTGGTGCACGGCGGGCCGGACCTGTACGAGCCCACAGTCGTGGACGACGCCCTGATCGCCAAGATCGACGAGCTGTCTCCGCTTGCGCCGCTTCACAATCCACCTGCGCTGCTCGGTATCGAGGTGGCTCGCCGCGCGCTTCCCGAGCTGCCGCACATCGCCGTGTTCGACACCGCCTTCTTCCATGATCTGCCGCCCCCGGCGGCGACGTATGCGATTGACCGCGACATCGCCGCCCAATGGGGCATTCGGCGGTACGGCTTCCACGGCACCTCGCACCAATATGTGAGTGAGCAGGCCGCCGAATACCTCGGCGCCCCACTGGATTCGCTGCGCCAGATCGTGCTGCACCTGGGCAACGGGGCATCGGCGTCGGCGATCGTCGGAGGCCGGCCGGTGGAGACGTCGATGGGTCTGACACCGATGGAGGGCCTGGTGATGGGCACCCGCTCGGGCGACCTCGATCCCGGCATCTATGCCTATCTGTGGCGCACGGCGAAGATGAGCGTCGACGACATCGAGTCGATGCTCAATCGGCGCTCCGGAATGCTGGGTCTCGGCGGCCACATCGACTTCCGCGTGGTCCACCAGCAGATCGAATCAGGCGATGTGGCAGCACAATTGGCCTACGATGTGTATATCCACCGGCTGCGCAAATACATCGGTGCATATCTGGCCGTTCTCGGCTCCGCCGATGTCGTCACCTTCACCGCGGGTGTCGGAGAGAACGACGCCGCCGTCCGGCGCGACGCCCTGAGCGGCATGACCTCGCTAGGTATCCAGCTGGACGAGCAACGCAACCTCGACCCCGGCAGGGAGGCGCGCCGGATTTCGGCGGACGACTCGGGCACCACAGTGCTGGTGATTCCCACCGACGAAGAGCTGGCGATCGCCCGAGCCTGCGTGTCGGTGCTTACCGACCCGTCGTGAGCAGCGACAGTGGCCGCTCGAGCGGTAGCACCCCGTCGGGATCGCAGATCTCGAACAAGCGGCGCACCTGCCGTCCTGCCTGCAACACCCAGGTGGCGTCGGCACCAGAGCAGATCACGTTGATGTTGTGCAGTGCCGCGAACCCGGCGGTGCCCAGAAAGTCGACCAACCTGAGGTCGACTATGAGATGGGTGGCACCCGCGATATGGCGTTGGACGTAGCCGGCGAGCTCACGGCTGTTGGACGCGTCCACCTCACCCTCGACGGTGACGGTGACGGTCGACGGCGTGTCACTGTGGGCGGTGAAGATCGCGCGGTGATGCACCTCGCGCTTGCCAACTGACTCGGGATCCGGCCGAAATACCCGGGAGGTGCTTATGGTCATGATCGGCTCCTCAGTCGAACTGATCTGCTCACCAGTTAGGCTGGAAACTTGAACGCTACTACGAATTCCGTGGCTTGACTATGGCAGGTTGATGAGGGAATTTCGCTCCACTCGCCGCGGTGCGTGACGGGAGACAACGGATTTCGTAGCAAACAATCAGAACGTCGAAGTTGGGCGCACACTGTTGGCCAGATCGACCAGTGCATAGCGGTGGGCCTGGGTGGGCGCGACGCGCGCGAGGGCACGTAGCGACGCTTCCACGCCGAGCTGGAGGCCGTGTTCGGTGAACGGGAAGCCGAGGATGTGGTTCGTGCTCGCCGTGTTGTCGGCCAGCCAGTCCATCGCGGTACCGAGGACCAGTGCCCGGATCTGCAGCACCCGCGGCTCGGTGTCAGGCAATGCCTCGACGCGACGGGCCGCATCGCGGATCTGCTGCTCGGTGATCTCGTTCGTCGACCGCCCGGACAGCAGTGTCACGGCGCTGGTCAGTCGCGCCGTGGTGAAGTGGCGCGACATGACGGGCACCTGGTCCAGGGTCCGGACGGCGGCATCACGGTCTCCTGCTGCCGATTCCGAGCGCGCCAATCCGAACCCGGCCGAGATGACGCCGTTGTCGGTGGACCACACGGTGTCGTAGAACCTACGCTGTGGACCGTCATCGACCTCGCCACCCGCCAGCTCCGCGGTGGCGGCCAGCGCGAGTTTGGGTGCCAACTCGCCCGGCAGGGTGTCCAGCACCTCGGTGAAATACTTTGTGGCGGAATCGTAGTCGGCGGTCAGCAGTGCGGCCACGGCACGGAACCACACCAACCGCCAGCGCCAGCCCACGCGCTCCGCCAGATCGTCGAGCTTGCGGGTGGCCTTGGCGACATCGCCGAGGTCGAGCAGCGCGCGCACCTCCATCAACGGCAGGTCGATCGACTCCGACAGATCGATGCCCTCCGTGTCGAGTGCACCATGCCGAACGGCGCGCAACGAGTCCAGCGTCTGCACGGGCTGGGACAGCACGGTCGCCGACAGCACCGTCGCGCCGACGTCCGTCGGATCGAGCAGTGGCACCTGCAACGCCTTCACGATCTCCTGCGCGGTCAGCCGCTCCGAGTGCACCTGACCGTCGAGGTAGACGTCGGTGTGAGCCAGCAGAAGGTCCACCCCGAACGTCGAACGCGAGGGGGAGAACACCGTCGAGAGACCAGGCCGCGGCGCCCCGGTGTCGCGGGCGACGACTTCGCGCAGCACGCCGAGCAGCTGACCCGTCATCTCCTCTGCGCTGGCGAATCTCCTGCGCGGATCCGGATCGATCGCGCGACGCAGCAGCCGGGCGAACGAGTCGTACTCCGCCAGCACCGGATCGTCCTCGGGCAGGCCGTCGACGTATCGACCCTTCCGCGTGCGCAGGTTCAGCGTCAGGGCGGCCAGGGTGCGTCCGACGGTGTAGATGTCGGTCGCGACCGTCGGCCCGGTGCGCACGATCTCCGGAGCCTGGTAGCCGGGTGTGCCGTAGAGGTATCCGAACGAGTTGATGGTGGATACCGCGCCCAGGTCGATCAGCTTGAGCTGCTCCTCGGTGATCATGATGTTCTCGGGCTTCAGGTCGTTGTACGCCAACCCGATCGAGTGCAGATAGCCTAGGGCGGGCAGGATTTCGAGCATGTAGCCGATGGCCTGGGCGACCGGCACCTTCTCACCCTTGGCCTGCTTGAGCGACGTGCCGCCGACGTACTCCATCACGATGTAGCCGACGGGGTTGCCGTGCTTGTCCTCGTGCTCGACGAAGTTATAGATCTTCACGATGCCCGGATGGGTGACCTCGGCGAGGAACCGCCGCTCCAGCATCGCGATCTTCTGCGCCTCGGCATCACCGGAGTGCACCAACCCCTTGAGCACAACCGGCCGTTCGTTGACGTTGTGGTCGAGCGCCATGTACACCCAGCCGAGTCCGCCGTGGGCGATGCACCCCTTGATCTCGTACTGCTCGGCCACGCGGTCGCCCGGACTCAGTTGCGGCAGAAAGGAATACGCGCTTCCGCAATGAGGGCACCAGCCCTCCGACGGCGCCTCGCCGCCATCGGTGGAGCGGCCGACGGGGCGCCCGCAGTTCCAGCAGAATCGCTTCGACTCGGCGACCACAGGATTGCTCATCAACGCTTCGAGCGGATCCTTCGCCTGCACGCGGGGGATCTCCACGAGGCCACCGCCGAGGCGCCGCGTCCGTGACAGAGCCCGCGTCGCGGTCGTGTGGTCCTGGGGTTCGGTGTCGCCCGTGCCGACGGACATCCCCTCGGAGTCGTCGTCGAAATGGGGGCGGAAGACCGCCTGGGTCGCCATTGGCCGCAGCGTGGCGGCGCTGTCCTCCATCTCGTCGAAGGTGGCCGGTTGGGTGCCAGGGCCGGCCTCGTCGAATTCCCCAGTTTGCGATTCGGTCATCAGCCCGAATACCTCGCCACTGGTGGTGCGGGTGCGGGTCCGAGCACCGTTAACCACTTGCGGTACAACGTGTTCCACGTGCCGTCGCGCCGGATGCGCTCGAGCGTGCCGTTGACGAAGCGCACCAGGCCGGTGTTCTGCAGGTTGATGCCGATGCCGTAGGGCTCCTCGTTGAGGCTGGGTCCGACGATGTGCAGGTACGGATCCTGGGCCACCAGCCCCGCCAGGATGGAGTCGTCGGTGCTCACCGCGTCGGCCTGGCGCTGCTGCACCGCCACCAAGCAATCGGCCCAGGCGACGACGCCGACGATGATCGGTGGCGGAGTGATCTCCTGGATCCGCCGCATCGACGTCGTACCCTTCGCGACGCACACCCGCTTACCGGACAAGTCGGACGGCTCCGAGATCGTCGAATCGCGCGGCGCCAGGATCCGCTGGTTGGCGTTGAAGTACACCGTCGAGAAGTTGACCAGCTTCTTGCGTTCGCACGTGATCGTCATGGTTTTGACGACGACGTCCACCTGGTTGTTCTGCAGCCCCGCGATTCGGTCGGCAGACGACAGGATGCGGTACTCGACCTGTGACGGGGTGCCGAAGATGTCGCGTGCGATCTCGCCGGCGATGTCTACGTCGAATCCCGTGATCTCACCGGTGATCGGGTCGCGGAAGGA
The DNA here is from genome assembly GCA_044508395.1 of Mycobacterium sp. GTDB lineage: Bacteria > Actinomycetota > Actinomycetes > Mycobacteriales > Mycobacteriaceae > Mycobacterium. Next base: position 45,501 of record JBIQHU010000023.1, read on the forward strand.
GAACAAATTGCTGCCGATGTCGAGTCCGACGATCAATCGCCCGCGGCTCCGGATATTCGCCACCGCGGCGTTGGCGTCGGCCCGGTTGCTGAACGGCCGCAGGCTGGCGGTGCGATCGCACTCGTCGGGGGCGGCGGGCACCCGCACCGGCTCGGGCGGCATCTCCTCCATGCCCGCCGGCGTCGGCGGCGCCACCGTGACGCCGGGCAGCTGAGCCACCGACGACGCCTGCGCGCAACCCGCCACCACCGCCGCCGCGGCGACGATGGCAAACAGCTTCTTCGTCATCACCGGTACTCACTCAGTCTGGGCCACAGTCCCAACGCCACCGCCAACGCGGCAACGACGGACAGCACCGCTGTACCGACGGTAGCGCCGGAGAGCACCCGGTGTGCGTTGACGATGTCGCTGCGCAGCTGGCCGCGACTCTCTTCGATGCCTTTGCCGAGCGCGTCATCCAGCTTGTTGAATGCGGGCGTCGAGTCGTCTTCGCCGGTGCCGAGCGCAACCTGTGTCGCGGCCTGGTAGTTGCCGACCGCGATGTAGGCGTTGATCCGATCGTCGGCCGCGCGCCACCGCTTCAGTAGTTGTTCGGCGTCGGCCAGGTCGGTCTTGTCGATCACGTCGTCGCGGGCCAGGTAGTCCGACAGTTGCTGCTGCATCACATCGATGCGCTGGTAGTAGGACTGCTTCCGCACGTCCTCGTCGCCGCGGCGGATCAGCGACAGCGTCTCGTCGGCACGAGCCTGCTGTGCGGTGATCGCGAGGTTGGTGACGGTCTTCAGGGATTCGGCCGCCGTGTCCTTCGCGCTGCGACTGTCAGCAGTCGAGATGATCAGCGCGGTGCCCACCCACACCAGCATGATCAGCACCGCAAGGCCGCCCGCAATGAACCCGATGTTGATCCGTCGCCTGGTACGCCGGGTCAGCCACCGATTGGCGAAGACACCGAACAGCAGCGTCGCGAGCACCACGAGAATCACCGGACCCGGAATCCGTGTCGACGCGGTGGTCTGCTTGTCCACCCGGGCCGACGTCTCCTCGTAGAGCCGCTGCGCCTCGGGCAGGATCCGGGTCTGCATCAACGCCGACGCCTCGGACAGGTATGAGGAGCCGACCGGATTTCCGGCCCGGTTGTTCGTGCGCGCCGTCTCGACCAGTCCGGTGTACACCGAGAGTTCGGCGTTGACCCGCCCGAGCAGCTGCACCAGCTGCTCGTCGGTGAGCCCGCTCGAGGCCCGGGTGACGGCCACCGAGGCATCGGTGATCGCCTGCTCATAGCGCTGCCGAACATCCTGCGGTTCGGCACCCGCTATGAACGCCGTCGCCGCGGCGGCATCGGCCACCGACAGCGTCGTATAGAGCTGTCCGGCGGCGAACGCCAACGGCTCGGTGTGGTTGAGAACGGTCGTCAGCGCCTCTTGTCGGTCGTTGATCGTCGTCGAGGTGGCAAACGCGCTCGCGATCACGAGGGCGGACAGGACCACACCGATGCTCAGAATCCGGCCGGGGGTGGTCCAGAGGAACCACCAGCGTGGGTGCGCTGGTGTTGTAGGCGACCGTGACGCGAGCGGCTCGGTCGACGGGTGCGCCAGCTCCACAGTCACAAGTGCGCGGACTCCATTTTTCTATCCGGCTGATGCTCGTCTGGCTATCGTTCCTGACCGCCTTCCACTCTATAAAAAATCCGAAGAGCTTCATCGAAGACGCGCGTCCGTATTCTTGACGCGTGCGCGGGGATGGCGACGGTTGGGTGGTGTCCGACACCGGCGCGTGGTTCTGGGGTAAACACGGCGCAGCCGGTCTGCTGCTGCGTGCCCCGCACCGCGACGGCTCGGCGGCTGTGCTGCTACAACACCGTGCGGCGTGGAGTCACCAGGGTGGGACGTGGGGTCTGCCGGGCGGCGCGAGGGACAGCCACGAGACAGTGGAACAAGCCGCCATCAGGGAGGCTCGGGAGGAAGCCGGGCTGTCTGAGGATCAGCTGACCGTCCGTACCAAGGTCGTCACCAAAGAGGTCTTCGGCAGGGACAACGCGTACTGGAGCTATACGACCGTCATCGCCGACGCCCCTGAACAGCTGGTGACCATCCCGAATCGGGAGAGTGCCGAACTTCGCTGGGTCGCCGAGGACGAGGTCGCCGATCTGCCGTTGCACCCCGGCTTCGCTGCCAGCTGGGCGCGGCTGCGCACGGAATCCGCGGCAATTCCGCTGCTGGTCAACAAGCGGCTCTGAGCTCGTCTTTCAACAACTGCGCCGCCGCTCGCGGATCGTCGGCTGCGGTGATCGCCCGCACCACGACGACCCGCCGCGCCCCGGCCGCGATCACCTCGGGCAGCCGCGCCGCATCGATCCCGCCGATCGCGAACCAGGGCTTGGCCGTCCCCGACTGCGCCGCCGTGCGCACCAGGTCGAGGCCGGGCGCCGGCCGGCCGGGCTTTGTGGGTGTGGGCCAGCAGGGCCCCACACAGAAGTAGTCGACGTCCTCCCTGATCGCCGCGGCCACTTGGGCCTCGTCGTGGGTGGAACGGCCGATCACCGGGCCCGAACCGATGATCCTGCGCGCGATCGCGAGCGGCAGGTCATCCTGGCCGAGGTGCAGTACGTCGGCGCCCGCGGCCAACGCAATGTCGGCCCTGTCATTCACCGCCAGCAGCGCGCCGTGGCGGCCGGCGGCATCGGCGAGAACGGCCAGGGCATCGAGTTCTTCCCGCGCCTCGAGCGGCCCGTACTGCTGCTCACCCGGCGAACCCTTGTCCCGCAACTGGATGATGTCGACGCCGCCGGCCAGCGCCGCGGCGGCGAACTCGGCGAGGTCACCACGCTCTCGCCGCGCATCGGTGCACAGGTAGAGGGACGCGGTTGCCAGGCGTTCAAGGGGTTTGTGCACACCGCGACGCTAGCGACTACCGTGATGGACTGACACGGGAGTCCCGGGACCGGGGACTGAGAGTGGGCACGCCCTGCCCTTACCGTCGCACCTGATCCGGGTCATGCCGGCGAAGGGAGGGGTAATGGTGAAGGGATCGGTCGCAGTAATCGGCGGCGGTGTGATCGGACTGTCGGTCGCCCGCCGGGCGGCACTGGACGGGTGGACCGTGCATGTCCACCGCAGCGACGAGAACGGTGCGTCCTGGGTGGCGGGGGGGATGCTCGCCCCGCACAGCGAGGGCTGGCCCGGTGAGGAACGACTGCTGCGATTGGGCCTGGCATCGCTGGCCAGGTGGAATCAGGTGGGGCCGGGCTCTTTCCTCGACGGCCTTCCCGAGGCCGTCGTCACCGCGCGTGAATCGCTGGTTGTCGCCGTCGACAGAGCCGACGCCGCCGACCTGAAGACCGTCGGCGAATGGTTGGCCGCGCAGGGCCACCCCGTCGCGCTCACCACGGCTGCGCGGGAGATCGAACCGCTGCTCGCCCAGGGCATCCGACACGGCTTCCGCGCCGAAACCGAACTGGCGGTGGACAACCGGATGCTCGTCGACGCGCTTGTCGCGCACTGCGAACGCCTCGGGGTCAGCTGGGCACCACCTGTCGGCAGGTTGACGCAGGTACGCGCCGACATCGTGGTGATCGCCAACGGTATCGACGCGCCCACGCTGTGGCCGGGGCTGCCGATCCGCCCGGTGAAGGGCGAGGTGCTGCGGCTGCGCTGGCGCCGGGGATGTATGCCGGTGCCGCAGCGTGTGATTCGCGCCCGCGTGCACGGCCGTCAGGTGTACCTGGTACCGCGCCACGACGGTGTGGTCGTCGGCGCGACGCAGTACGAGCACGGTCGAGACACCGCGCCGGCTGTCACCGGTGTACGCGAACTGCTCGACGACGCCTGCACCGTGATGCCCGCGCTCGGTGAGTACGAATTCGCCGAATGCGCGGCGGGACTGCGCCCGATGACCCCCGACGGACTGCCCGTCGTCGGCCGCCTCGACGAGCGCACACTGGTCGCGGGTGGGCACGGACGCAACGGATTTCTGTTGGCGCCGTGGACGGCCGAGGCGATCATTGGTGAGCTCAACGGTGCACCGTTGGCCGACGCTGATCTGGTGGGAGCGCGATGAAAGTCACCGTGAACGACGAAGCGGTAGAGATCGAGGAGGAGACGACCGTCGCCGTGCTGTTGGACCGGCTCGGGTTCCCGGAGAAGGGTATCGCGGTCGCCGTGGACTGGTCGGTGCTGCCCAGGTCGGAGTGGGAGACGACGCTCGCCGACGGTGCGCGGGTCGAGGTGGTGACGGCGGTGCAGGGTGGTTGACACGAAACTGACGATCGCCGGCCGCGAGTTCGGCTCGCGCCTGATCCTCGGCACCGGCGGTGCGGCCAACCTCACGGTGCTCGAGGAGGCGTTGGTGGCGTCGGGCACCGAGCTGACCACCGTCGCGATGCGCCGCGTCGACAGCGAAGGCGGCACCGGTGTGCTGGATCTGCTGAACCGGCTCGGCATCACGCCCTTGCCGAACACCGCAGGCTGCCGCGGCGCCGCCGAGGCGGTGCTGACCGCGCAGCTCGCCCGCGAGGCACTGCAGACCGACTGGGTCAAACTCGAAGTCATCGCCGACGAGCGCACGCTGCTCCCGGACGCCGTCGAGCTGATCAGGGCCGCAGAGCAGTTGGTCGACGACGGTTTCGTCGTGTTGCCCTACACCAACGACGACCCGGTGCTCGCGCGTCGGCTCGAGGACACCGGGTGCGCGGCCGTGATGCCACTGGGCTCGCCGATCGGCACCGGCCTGGGCATCGCCAACCCGCACAACATCGAGATGATCGTCGAACACGCTTCGGTGCCAGTGATACTCGACGCGGGCATCGGTACCGCAAGCGATGCGACGCTGGCGATGGAGTTGGGCTGCGACGCAGTGCTTCTCGCATCGGCGGTCACCCGGGCCGCCGACCCACCGACGATGGCCGCGGCGATGGCCTCCGCTGTCACCGCCGGATACCTGGCGCGGCGGGCGGGCCGGATTCCGAAGCGGTTCTGGGCGCAGGCCTCCAGTCCCTCCCTGTAGAAACCCATGAAAAGGTATGTGGCGCTCGGCAGTTCGATGGCTGCGGGACCGGGCATCCGGCCGCGCGCCGACGGTGCGCCGTTCTTCGCCGGTCGTTCGGCGCGCAACTATCCGCACCTGGTGGCCGGGCAGCTGGGGCTCGAGCTCGTCGATGTGACGTATTCCGGGGCTACCACGGCCAACATCCTGTCGGAGCCTCAGCCGGGCGCCCCGCCGCAGATCGAGGCGCTCGACGGGACCGAGGACCTGGTCACGGTGACCATCGGCGGTAACGACGTCGGCTATGTGCCGCTGCTGTTCGCGGCGGGGGTACCGCGGTTTCTGCGCGCCGTGCCGCTGCTCGGCGGTCGGCTGGCCGGCCGGCTCGACACCGCCACGATCGATCGTGCGCTGGCCGAGGTCGCGGAGTCGCTACGAGACGTCGGACGCGCACTGCGCGCGTGTGCACCCGCGGCCCGGGTCCTGTTCGTCGACTATCTGACGCTGTTGCCCCCGCCCGGCGTCCCAGCGCCGCCGCTGTCCGGTTCCGACGCCGCGACGGGTCGACACGTGGCCGACGAGCTGGCCCGGGCCACGGCGGAGGCCGCCGCGGACACCGGCTGCGAACTGGTCCGGGCCGCCGAGCACAGCGAAGCCCACCATGCGTGGTCCGCCGAGCCGTGGACGACCCGATTCGGTCTGCCCCTGCCCGGGCGCCCCGCTCCACTGCACCCCAATGCGGTCGGCATGCGGATGGTCGCCGATCTGGTTGTCGCGCAGGTGTCCGGGCGCCGCGGCGCCGGCTCGGGCTAACGTGGTGGGCGATGTGTCGCAATAGGTTGTCGAGGGTGGCCGCGGTGTCCGCCGCCCTGTTACTGGCCGCCGTCATGGTGCTGCCCGGCTGCGGACGCGAAATGCGCCCGGTGCCGACCGAGTCACCATCGACCCCGGCGGGGCCCACCGCTGCCGCGACGGCCTTCGCGGAGAAGCTGTCACAAGCGGTGACCAAGGACGCGATGATGGTGCACATCACCAAACTGCAGGAGATCGCCGACGAACACGGAGGTAACCGGGCGCTCGGGACACCCGGCTACGACGCGAGCGTCGACTACGTGGCGAACACTCTGCGCGACAAGGGTTTCGACGTGCAGACCCCCGAGTTCGAAGTGCACCTGCCGTATTCCGACAAACCGGCCCTGTCGGTGGGCGGCGCCAACGTCGAAGCTTTTCCGCTGGAGTACACCATTGGCACCGGACCCAACGGGGTATCGGGTGAGCTGGTACCCGCCCGCGTCGAGGATTCGCCGGGCTGCACGGTATCCGACTACGACGGCCTCCCGGTCAAGGGTGCGGTCGTGCTTGTCGACCGTGGGAAGTGCCCGTTCAGCGAAAAACAGGACGCGGCCGCCGAACGCGGCGCGGTCGCGTTGATCGTCGCCAACAACGTCGACGGCGATGAGATGGGTGGCACACTCGGCGAGGACACCGACGTGAAGATTCCGGTGATCGGTGTCACCAAGGATTCCGGTGAGCGGCTGCGCGCGGAGCCGGGGCCGACCACCATCAAGCTCAACGCTGGCGTGCGCGTCGAACACACCCGGAACGTGATCGCCCAGACCAAGACGGGATCCACGTCCGACGTCGTGATGACCGGTGCGCACCTCGACAGCGTCGCGGAAGGCCCGGGAATTAACGACAACGGCTCAGGGGTCGCGGCGGTGTTGGAGACGGCGCTGCAGTTGGGGTCCACACCGAATGTGAAATATGCTGTGCGGTTCGGGTTCTGGGGCGCGGAGGAGCTCGGGCTGCTCGGATCGAACGACTATGTGGCGTCGCTGGACGTCGAGGAGCTCAAGGACATCGCGCTCTATCTCAACTTCGACATGATCGCCTCACCCAACCCCGGCTACTTCACCATCGACGGCGATCAGTCCGAGGCACCCGACCCGGAGATGGAGGCGCCGCGCATACCCGAAGGGTCGGCGGGAATCGAGCGGACGCTGGTGGCCTTTCTCAAGCGCGCGGGCAAGGACCCCGAAGACGTCCAATTCGAGGGACGTTCGGACTTCAGCAGCTTCACGCTGGCCGGAGTCGCAGCGGGCGGTCTCTTCACCGGCGCCGAGGAGGAGATGACTGTCGAACAGGCCGAGCGGTGGGGCGGCAAGGCGGGCCAGCCGTTCGACCCGAACTACCACAAGGCTTCCGACACGATCGACAACGTCAACCAGACCGCGCTCGAGATCAACGGTCGCGGCGCAGCATTCGTCGTCGCGCTCTACGCGCAGGACCAGCGTGGCCGCAACGGCGTGCCGATCCGTGAAGACCGCACGCGCCACCTCATCGAATCATGATTCGCCGGCTGAGGAAGTGGGGGGCGGTCGGCGCGGCCATCGCGGTGCTGACGTCGTGCTCGTCGTCGGAATCTGCAGGCCCACCAACGGATCTAGCCGCCGAACTCGCGGGACGGGTCGGCATCGACGGTATGTACGCGCACCTGCAGGAACTGCAGAAGATTGCGGACGCGAACGACGGCACCAGGGCCAACGGCACCCCCGGATACGACGCCAGCATCGACTACGTCACACGGGTGCTGAAGGACAAGGGTTTTGACGTTCAGACTCCGGAGTTCGAGGTGCTCGACCGTACGGAGGGCGGCAACCCTGCACTCACGATCGGCGGCCGGAATTACAAGGCGGACCAGGCTTCCCTGCTAATCACGACGCCGCGGGGCGGACTCAACGCGGTGACGCTTCGGCCGCAGAAGGCGGCGGGCTGCCGTTCCGCCGACTACGGGACGGTGTCGATGAAAGGCGCGATCGCCGTCGTCGACGACACCGGCTGCTCGATCGTCGACAAGCAGAACGCCGCCGTCGATCAGGGCGCAGTGGGCCTGCTCGTCGTCAGTGCGCCACGGCCCGGTGCCGGCAGCCCCGCGGGCCTCTTCACACCGGGCTACTACCAGAAGCTCACCATCCCCGTCGGCGTGATCGGCACCGACGCCAACGCGGCGCTGCGCCGCACCACCGCGCCGGTGAAGTTGGTACTTGACCGCAAGCCGGTGATGAAGAAGACGCGAAATGTGCTGGTGCAAACGAAGTCCGGCGATACCCGCAACGTGGTGATGGTCGGCGCGCACCTCGACAGTTCGGCTGCCAGCCCCGGCATCAACAACGACGGCTCCGGGGTCGCCGCGGTGCTGGAGACCGCGGTGGCGCTCGGTTCGTCACCGCAGATCCGCAACGCTGTGCGATTCGTCCTGTGGGGATCGGAGGAGAACTCGCTTCAGGGGCCCACCAAATACATCCGAGGACTGCAGGGCGGACAACTCGACGAGATCGCGCTCTATCTCAACCTCGACATGATCGGCTCGCCGAATGCCGGGTACTTCACGTACGACGGCGACCAGTCGGCCCAGCCCAATCCCGAGATCCCGGTGCGGTCCGTACCGGACGGCTCGGCAGGTATCGAACGGACGCTGGCGGCCTATCTCAACTCTGCGGGGGTGCGCCCCGCCGACATGCCGCTGACCCGCTACACCGACTACTACCCCTTCCTGTCCGTCGGCGTTCCTGTCGGAGGACTGACCACCGGCGGATCTCAGCTGAAAACCGAGGTGCAGGCACGACTTTGGGGTGGCCGGGCAGGTGCGCCCTACGACCCCAATTACCGCACGCCGCGCGACACGATCGACAACATCGACCGGGATGCGCTGGCGGTCATGGGATCGGCGGCGGCGTTTGCGGTCGGCACCTATGCGCAATCGGTGGAGGGCGTCAACGGTGTTCCGGCGTGGGATCAGCGGCATCGGAGCGCTCCCTAGCCGGCCGCAGGCCCAACAACCGCATGCCGTGGTAGACGACCAGCGCGGCGATCGAACCCAGTGCGATACCGGTGAACGTCAAATTTCCTGCATGCCAGGTGAAGTCGGCGATACCGATGATCAACGGTATCGCTGCGGTCATCTGGTTGAGGGGTTTCGCGAAGTCCACCCGATTGGTCAGCCAGATCCGCACACCGAGGATGCCGACCAGCCCGTAGAGCACGACCGTCGCCCCGCCGAGCACGCCTGCGGGGATGGCCGAGATCGCGGCGCCCACCTTCGGGCACAGCGACAGCAGGATGGCGACCGCCGCGGCCACCCAGTACGCGGCAGTCGAATACACCCGGGTGGCCGCCATGACCCCGATGTTCTCGGCGTAGGTGGTCGTCGCCGAACCGCCACCGAACCCGGCCAGCGTCGTGGCCACCCCGTCGGCGGCCAGCGCACGGCCCATCACAGGATCGACATCGGTGTCGGTCATCTGGCCGACCGACTTCACATGCCCGATGTTTTCGGCGACCAGGGCGATGACGGCGGGCAGGAACATGGGCAGCACCGCCAAGGTGAACGTCGGGGTCTGGAACTCGGGCAGGCCGAGCCATGGTGCCGCGGCGATGCCGGAGGTGTCGACTTCGCCGAGGATCAGTGCCAGCACGTAACCGGAGACCACGGCGAAAAAGATCGCCAGCCGGCCGATGATGCCGCGGAAGAACGCCAGCGTCGCCACCAGGATCACCAGGGTGACGATGCCGACGAGTGGACCCTTCTCGAAGTTCGACTTCGCCGCGGGTGCGAGATTGAACCCGATCAGGGCGACGATCGCGCCGGTGACCACCGGCGGCAACGTCACGTCGATCCAGTGGGTGCCGACCAGATGCACGACCGCGCCGATGACGATCAGCGTGAGACCGACGGCCACCAGGCCGCCCAGCGCGCTGCCGGTGCCGTTCGACGCAACGGCAGCGGTGACCGGCGCGATCACCGAGAAGCTCGAACCCAGATAGCTGGGCAGCCGGTTGCCGGTGATCAGCAGGAACAACACCGTGCCGACACCAGAGAACAGCAGGGTGGTCGCGGGCGGGAAGCCGGTGAGCACCGGCACCAGGAAGGTGGCACCGAACATCGCGACGACGTGTTGTGCGCCGATACCGATGGTGCGGAACCAGTCCAGCCGTTCGTCAGGTGCGACGACGAAGTCGTCGTCCGAACGCGCCTCGACTCTCGTCCATTTCATCGAGGGGGTCCATGCCCGGATCGCCATGCCCTAAGACCGTAGGCAACGGCGCCCACGACGACCACACCAGAGCCGACGATCACTGCGGGCAGCGGGAGCGTGAACGCCAGCAGCAGGCAGCCCGCCAGCCCGACGCCCGGGATGATTCGCGCACCGAGAGTCCATGCCGATGCGTTCGCGATCGCGTAGTACAGCAGTACCGCGAACGACGAAAAGCCGATTGCAGCGCGAACGTCGGCGAGGGCCGCCACGACCGCCACCACGATGCCGACGGCCACCTCGGCGCGGTGCGGACTGCGGAACCGCGGGTGCACCGCGGCCAGCGCGTGCGGTAGGTGGCGGTCGCGCGCCATGGCCAGCGTCGTGCGCGACACCCCGAGGATCAGCGCCAGCAATGAACCCAGCGCTGCCACCGCAGCACCTGCGCGCACCATCGGTTCCAGGGCGGAGAAGCCGGCCGCCGCCACCGCGTCGGCGAGGGGAGCCGTCGTGGATGCCAGTGTGGCACTGCCCAATTCGGCCAGCACCGCAATGGCGACGATGCCGTATACCAGCAGCGTGATGGTCAACGCGATCGGAATGGCGCGCGGGATCGTGCGCGCGGGATCACGTACCTCCTCGCCCAGGGTGGCGATGCGGGCGTAACCGGCGAATGCGAAGAACAGCAGTCCGGCGGCCTGCAGCGCGCCGATCACGGAGATGTCGGTGCCGGACCAGATGCGGGTGACGTCGGCATCGCCGAACCCGAGGATGACGACCACGACCGCGGCGAGCACCGCAAGGACCACCGCGACGACGGCCCGCGTCAGTAGCGCCGACTTCTGAATGCCGGTGTAGTTCAATGCCGTCAGTGCGACCACCGCCGCGACCGCGACGGCGTGCGCCCAGGCCGGCCATACGTAGTAGCCGACGGTCAGCGCCATCGCGGCGCAGGACGCGGTCTTGCCGACAACGAAGCTCCATCCCGCGGTGTAGCCCCAGAACTCGCCGAGACGTTCCCTGCCATACACGTAGGTGCCGCCGGACTCGGGGTATCGGGCGGCCAATCGGGCCGAGGAGGTGGCGTTGCAATACGCGACGACGGCGGCAATACCGAGGCCGATGAGCAGCCCGGCCCCTGCGGCCGCAGCGGCCGGCGCAAGCGCGACGAAGATACCCGCCCCGAGCATCGAGCCGAGGCCGATGGTCACGGCATCGAATGTGCCGAGCCGCCGGTGCAGTTGCGGTCCGCCGGGCTCGCTCACCCAGCCGATGCTAGGCCAGCGCGTCAGCGCAGGTGTGTCAGGCGGTCTCGCGGTAGGCCGACAAGGTCTCGCGGGCCGACGCCGTCGCGGACGCGACCGAGACCACGATGACCACCACGGCGCCGATCACGACGAGCGGGATGGTCCACAAGCGGCGCATCAGCAGTGCCGTCTGGCACTGCTCGACATAGTCCGCGTCACCGGCGCTCGCCGCGGGCTGGGTCAGGTCGGTGATATAGCCCGTTCCACATTTGATCTGCCAACCCCACTGGTCGAACGCATCGATGAAAACCGGAAAGTTCAACGCCAGAAGGCCGACCGCCAGCACGGTGGCGGCGGCGATGCCGGTATAGGCCAGGCGATGGTGACGCTGTTGCACTGTGTTCCCCCGTCATGTCATGCATACGTCCGCGAAGAGCAGCACCGGCCACGACACGATTGCCCCGAGATACGAGACGACCAGATCGAGGCCGGCCATGCGCTGCAGGTGCGCGGTGTGCGTGCTCGACCAAATGGCGCCGACGATCAGATACGGCGTGCCCAGGACCAGGCCCACCGTGATCAGTTCGCCGACCGTCACCTGGAAGCTCAAGAGCTTCCGCAGTAGGCCGAGCATGTCCATATGTTAATGCTCATTCTCTTTGCCGCAATAGCTTCGGGCTGGGTTTTCAACCCAGTTGGGCGACTATGTATGCCCGACGTCCGTTATCGTGTTCGCCATGGCGCGCCCCCGGTCCGCGAGCGGCGATGACGTTCGGCGCCGCCCGAAGGACCGCAGGGCCCAGATCGCGCGGGCGTCCGCCGAGGCATTCAGCACGCTGGGCTTTCACGGCGTCAGCATGGAGGCTATCGCGTCCCGGGTGGGAATCTCGGCGGCCGCGCTGTACCGGCACTACACCGGAAAGTACGAGCTCTTCCGTGACGCGGTCCTCGGCCTCGGCCAGCAGCTGGTCGACTGCACGGAATTCGCCGACGAAGTTGACGGCCAAGCCGCATCGCAGGATCCGCACCCGGTCCTGCAGCGGCTGATCACCGCGCTCATCGACACCGCGATGGCCAACCGAGAATCCGGCGGGCTGTATCGATGGGAGGCCAGGTATCTGCGCGGCGACGATCAGGCCACGCTGTTCGCGCAGATGCGCACCGTGCACCATCGAATCCAGCGACCGCTGTGCGAGATCCGTCCAGCGCTGACGCCGCGCCAGCGCTGGACGCTTTCCACGGCGGCCCTTTCGGTGGTGGGCAGCATCGTCGATCACCGGGCCAAGCTGCCCGCCATCCAGGTCCGGGCGCTGCTGGCGGACCTCGCCAACACGGTCCTCGCCGCCGAGCTACCGGATACCGACGACGACGAGGGCGTCGTCGAGGCGCAGCTGACGCCGGTAGCGGAGCCGTCGAGATATGAAGCGCTGTTGGACGAGTCGATGCGGCTGTTCAACCTCAAGGGCTATCGGGACACCGGCATGGAAGACATCGCGGCGGCGGTCGGGATGCCGGCGTCGGGGATCTATCGCTACTTCTCGGGCAAGAGCGACATCCTCGCCGCCGCCTTCAGAAGGGCGGCCGATCGCCTCTCGGCGGACACGGCGGCCATCACGGCCACGATCGACGATCCGGTGGAGGCGCTGACCGCGATCATCGATGCGTATGTGGCGCGGTCGTTCGACCAGCCGGAGCTGGACTACGTCTACTACAGCGAGCGGCTCCACATGGCCGTGTCCGATCAGAAGATCCTGCGCAACATGCAGCGCGCAACCGTCGAGGCCTGGGTCGAGCTCGTGACCGCCGTGCGCCCGGAGTGGACGCCGGGACAGGCGCGATTCGCCGTCCACGCCTCGATGTCCTTGGTGATCGATCTCGGCCGACTGATGCAGTATCAGCGATCGACGCAAAGCATTGCGACGGTCAAGCGGCTGCTCGACCTGACG
>JBIQHU010000181.1:0-8383 GCA_044508395.1 Mycobacterium sp.
TCAACTACCGCATCAATTTTCAGTTTCCGACCCGACATAATCTTAGCCCCGTCGCGCAATGAATATTCGGTCGACACAGCCGTGTGAGTTTCAGCAAACAGAGCGGACCTGGCATTGAACGTGCTTCTGCTGCAGGCGAATTGGTCGTTTATCATTTTCGTACGCGTCAATACCGCGATGGTCGCAAAGATAACGCCGACGCGCCGCGGGACCGGAGAGCTCAGCTGTACAGCGACTCGAAGCGCTCGATCGAGCGCTCGATGTCGCCCTTCACCGCGCGTGCGGCCACCGCCCCGATCGGCCCGAACAACGGCCTGCCCCCGAGGTCGATCTTGACGGTGAACGCACAGCCCGACTCGGTCGGCGCGACCGTCATCTTCAACGCGTACTTGGTGCCGCCCACGCCATCCCCGGTGATCGCGAGCAGCGTTGGCGGGTCGAACTCACGGACGGTCCACTTGACGCGATTACGCATGCCTTTCGCACCCGCGACACCGACGATCGTCGTGCCCACCGCCAGTTCCGACGGCACGTCGCTCCGCCAGCCCTCGTGCATCTGGAGCCAGTCCCCGAGATCGGACAGATTCGACGCATGCGCCCACGCCTCGTCGGGGCCCAGCGCCAACTCGCGAGTCAACTCCAGCTTGGCCATGCAGAAATACTAGGCCCCGCCTCCCGCGGGCTTACGGTCTGCGTGTCTAAGGGATGAGCGTCGGACGGATGCTGCCAATAGTGCAGAAACAGCTGGTCAAGATGCTGGAACGCGTGGTCCGCGAGCACTCTACGCGCTGATGCTGGAGCGAGTGGCGGGATTCGAACCCGCGTAAACGGCTTTGCAGGCCGGTGCCTAGCCACTCGGCCACACCCGCAGCAGAACCGACCCTGCCACGATGCGATCCCCCGGCCCACCGTTCGGATCGCCGTGACGCGAACCGCACGGCAGGAATTGAGTCACAATGCACTGTGACCATCGGACTCATCTGCGCCATCCCGCAGGAACTTGCCGCCCTCCAGAGTGCCCTCACCGAGACTCACTCCGACGCGGTGGCCCACACCCGATTCGTCACCGGGGTCCTCGACGGTCACGACGTCGTGCTCGCAGGGTCCGGCATGGGCAAGGTCAACGCCGCTATCGTCACGACGATGCTGGCCGACCGCTTCGGTTGCCGCACAATCGTTTTCTCCGGCGTCGCGGGCGGCCTCGATCCCGCGCTGTCGATCGGTGACGTCGTCGTGGCGGACCAGATCGTCCAGCACGACGCCGGTGTGCTCGAGAACCATCAGGTCCGGCCCTACCAGCCGGGCCACGCGCCGATCATCAACCCGTCCGACCGCCTCGGCTACCCCGTTGATCCGGAACTGCTCGCCAGGGTGAAGCAGCGACTCGCCGGGTTCTCGCTGTCAGGCCAAATCGTCTACGGCACAGTCCTTACCGGCGACCAGTACCTGAACTGCGACAGCACTCGGCAACGGTTGCTCGCCGAACTCGGTGGCCAGGCCATCGAAATGGAGGGCGGCGCGGTCGCGCAGGTTTGCGAGGCGTTCGGCCTGCCCTGGCTCGTCATCCGCGCGCTGTCCGACCTCGCAGGCGGCAATGCGTTGTTCGACTTCACCGAATTCGTCGAACAGGCGTCGGCGACGTCGGCGGGCATTCTGCGGCACCTGCTGCCCGTACTGTGACGTCCACGGCGCCCGACCTACTGACCGCGGTGCTCGACGCGCACGGCGGACTCGCCGCCTGGCGGCGCTTCACCCGCGTCGAGGCCACGATCGTCAGCGGCGGCCTGCTGTTCGAGATGAAGGGCCAACAACGGGACACCACTCCTCGCAGGATGAGTGCAGCGCTGCAACACGAGTGGGCCTCGGTACACCCGTTTGGCGCCGACGATCAGAGAACCGACTTCACGCCATCCCGGGTCGCGATCGAAAAGCTCGACGGCACTCTGATCGCCGAGCAGGCGGATCCGAGGTCGTCGTTCGCCGGCCACGAGCTCCGCACCCCGTGGAATCCCCTGCAGCGGGCCTACTTCAACGGCTACGCCATGTGGACGTACCTCACGAGCCCGTTTCTGTTGGCATTGCCGGGATTCACTCTGCGACAGCTCGATCCGATCGAAGACGACGGTCGAGAACTGACCGGTTTGCAGGCGTCGTTTCCCGTCGGCGTCGCCAGCCACAGCAGCATGCAGGAGTTCTACTTCGGGCCCGATCTGCTACTGGCGCGCCACGACTACCGCGTCGACGTCGCAGAAGGGTTCCCCGCGATTCAGTACATCTCAAACTTCGTGGACGCCGACGGCATCCAGATGCCGACCAAACGACGGGCCTACCGGCGTGGTGAGGACGGCCGCCCGCTGTTCGATCAGCTCATGGTGTCGATTGATCTGTCCGACTACCGCTTCTCGTAGACGCCACGAGGCCGACGAGGGCCAGCACCGCGAAGGTCACGAACATCCAGCGCGCCGCCGTCGCATCCCCGCTGTCCGTGGCGTTGACCACGACTCCAGCCAGACCGGCCCCGAAAGCTCCGAAGATCAGCTGCACGGTGTTGATGGCTGCCGCTGCGCGACCGCCCTCGCTCGCGTCGTCGACACAGCCCATCGCCCACGCCGACAGATGCGGCCACGCCATGCCCACCCCGGTGCCCGTGAGCGCCAACGCGAGCACCCACACCGCGATCAGTAGGCCCGGCGCGTCCTCGACCTGAGTGACCGCCGCCAGGGCCAGCCCGGCAGACATCACCAGCGGCGCCACGGCGACGATGCGCACGACGACCTTCGTCCTGGTCACAGATGCGCTCGCGATCTCGCTCAGCGTCCAGCCGACAGCCAACGCCACCCCGAGGAACCCCGCCGCCACCGGAGCCAGATGCGCGAGCCGCTGGCCGAAGAACGGAACGTACAGGTCGACCATCGTCGCGGCCATCAGCATGCCGAGGGTGAGATAGATCCACTTGAGCGGGCCGGGCCGAAAAGCCGTGGGCGGCAGCACCGCCGCGCTCGCGCGACGGTCGACGATCAAGAACAGCGCGACCAGCCCCGCGCCCACCCCGACCAGTGCGACGGTCCAGAGCATGTTGCGAGGGACACCCGCGACGCTGATCGCAAGCGCCGCCGCACCGAGCAGCAGCAGCGACCACACCGGTATCCGGTCACGCACCGTCGGCGCGTCCGTGCGTGCGGGCAGTGCGAACGGCACCAGCACGGCGATGGCGGCGGCCAGCACGACGAGCACGCCGAATGCCCAACGCCACGAACCGTATTGGGCGAACAAGCCGCCAGCCGCGGGGCCGAGTAGCGTGCCGACGCCCCACATCGCCGAGACGAGGGCCGACGCTTTGGTCCAGAGAGTTTGTGGCAGCGTGGAATTGATCACCGCGTAGCCGAGCCCAGCGAGCAGCCCGCCCGCCGCGCCCTGCACCACCCGGCCGACCAACAGCAGCTCCATCGTCGGGGCCAGCGCACAGAACAAGCTGCCGAGGCCGAACACGCCGAGTCCCGATAGGTACGCCCACCGAGGGCCGACGCGCGCCAACACAGCGCTCACGGTGGTCGCCGCGACCACCGACGCCACCAGGTACACCGTGGTGACCCATACGTAGAGACGCTGACCGCCGATCTCGGCGACCGTGCTCGGAAGCAGGCTGATGGTGAGGAACTCATTGGTGGCATACAGCGCAACGCCACCGGCCAACACGGTCGAGGCCCCGAGATACTTCGGCCCCAACAATTCACGCCAGCCACCGGTGGCCTTCGTTGCGGTTACGGTCACGCCGCTCACGCTAGGAGCTCAACCGCAGTTGAGGTCAAGTTATTTCCAACACGGGCCGTCCAGACCGCGAAAGTCCCTGGCTGACGCTAGGTTGCAACACATGTTGCGAGCTTTGACCTGCACTTTGATCGCCGTACTGGTCGCGGGCTGCGGTCAGGGCGACGACGCCAGGAACGAGCCCGATCCCGTCGCCCCGGATCCCGCCGGCACCGTCGGCATCCGGCAGATCGAATTCGTCGACCGCGGCCCGGACGGCACAGACCGCCATCTGGCCTTGAACGTCTTCTACCCCGCCGGCGCGGCTCCGCCCGGCGCCGAGGCGTTCCCGATGCCGTTCTACACCGACGTGACCGTCTATCCCGACCTGGACCCGGTGAACACCGAACGTCACCCGTTGGTCCTGTTCTCGCACGGGCGGGGCAGCAACGGATTGGTGTACGCATGGTTCGCGCAGGCACTCGCCAGCCGCGGTTACATCGTCGCCGCCCTGGACCACTACCGCGCCAACAGCTACGACTCGTCGATCGTTTACCTCGCCAACAAGCTGTGGCAGCGCCCGAGGGACCTGACGTTGACGGCGAATTTCCTTGTCGGCGATGCCTTTTGGGGACCGTTGATCGACAAGGACCGCATCGGGGTGGCCGGACATTCGCAAGGTGGGTTCACCTCACTGTGGATCGGCGGAGCCCGAGTCAACGCCCAGAAGTACCTGGACTTCCAGCGCGGATGGAAGAACAACCGGACGGTGCCCCAGCATCTGCGCGATCAGCTACCGCTCGACCCCGCCCCTGCCCTCGATGTCGCGGATCCGCGGATCAAGGCGGTCTTCGCCATGGCGCCGGGGATCATCCAGGCGTTCGGGATGGACGAGGCCGGGTTGCACGAACTGAAGGTGCCGACGTATCTCATCGTCGGCGCCCGCGACACCCAGACGCCGCCGGACGAGAACGCCGAATTCGCCGCGCAGAACATCCCCGGATCTGAGCTGAATATCCTGCCCGGCGACGTCGACCACGAGATCTTCACCAACGAGTGCAACCAGATCGGCCGCGACGAGTTCCCGGAAGCCTGTATCGACGCGCCAGGTGTCGACCGGGCGGCCCTGCACCGCGAGATCGCCGGCGCCGCCAACCGCTTCTTCGACAGCCACCTCGGCGGCTGACTACTTCAGGCCCGCGGCGTCCATCCCGCGCAGTTCCTTCTTCAGATCGTGGATCTCGTCGCGGATCCTTGCCGCCAACTCGAACTGCAGATCGCGGGCCGCGGCCATCATCTGCTCGGTCAGATCCTTGATCAGGTCGGCCAACTCGGCGCGGGGCATGTTGGTGGTGTCGCGGCCCTCGATGATGCCTGCGCTCACGGCACGGCCCGGCTCGCCCTGGGCACGACGGCCACGGGACGCGTTGCGCCCCGAGCCGCCGACCTCGACGTCGTCGGCCTCCCGGTACACCTGGTCGAGAATGTCGGCGATCTTCTTACGCAACGGCTTTGGATCGATGCCGTGTTCTTTGTTGTAGGCGATCTGCTTGGCCCGCCGCCGATCGGTCTCGTCGATGGCTTCTTTCATCGAGTCGGTGATCTTGTCGGCGTACATGTGCACTTCGCCCGACACGTTGCGCGCCGCACGACCGATGGTCTGGATCAGGCTGCGCGGTGACCGCAGAAAGCCTTCCTTGTCGGCGTCGAGGATCGCGACCAACGACACCTCCGGCAGATCGAGGCCCTCCCTCAGCAGGTTGATGCCCACGAGGACGTCGTAGTCACCGAGCCGCAGCTGCCGCAGCAGCTCGACCCGGCGCAGTGTGTCGACCTCGGAGTGCAGGTAACGCACCCTGATACCCATCTCGAGCAGATAGTCGGTCAGGTCCTCGGCCATCTTCTTGGTCAGCGTGGTGACCAGCACGCGTTCGTCGCGCTCGGCGCGAATGCGGATCTCGCCGATCAGATCGTCGATCTGGCCCTTGGTCGGCTTCACCACCACCTTCGGGTCGACCAGGCCGGTCGGACGAATCACCTGCTCGACGAACTCGCCGGCGGACTGGCTCAGCTCGTAGGGGCCGGGAGTAGCCGACAGATACACCGTCTGACCGATCCGGTCGGCGAACTCCTCCCACGTCAGCGGCCGGTTGTCGATGGCCGACGGCAACCGGAACCCGAAGTCCACGAGGTTGCGCTTGCGGGAGATATCGCCCTCGTACATGCCGCCGATCTGCGGGACCGTCACGTGCGACTCGTCGATGACCAGCAGGAAGTCGTCCGGGAAGTAGTCCAGCAGCGTGGCGGGCGCCGAGCCGGGAGGCCGGGCGTCGATGTGGCGCGAATAGTTCTCGATACCCGAGCAGAACCCGACCTGGCGCATCATCTCGATGTCGTAATTGGTGCGCATCCGCAGCCGCTGCGCCTCCAGCAGCTTGCCCTGGCCTTCCAGTTCGGCCAGTCGCTCCTCGAGCTCCTGCTCGATGGTGGAGATCGCGTGGGCCATCCGCTCCGGACCGGCGACGTAGTGCGTGGCCGGGAAGATTCGCAGCGAGTCGACCTTGCGGACCACGTCACCCGTCAGGGGATGCAGGTAATACAGCTCCTCGACCTCGTCGCCGAAGAACTCGATGCGGACCGCCAGTTCCTCGTACGACGGGATGATCTCGACGGTGTCGCCCCGCACGCGGAACGAGCCGCGGGTGAACGCCATGTCGTTGCGGGTGTACTGCACATCGACCAGAAGCCGCAGCAACGCGTCGCGCGGGACCTCCTGACCGACCCTGAGCTCGACCGACCGGTCCAGATAGGACTGCGGGGTGCCCAGACCGTAGATGCAGGACACCGACGCCACCACCACGACATCCCGCCGGGACAGCAGGCTGGACGTCGCGGAATGCCGCAGCCGCTCCACATCGTCGTTGATCGAGCTGTCCTTCTCGATGTAGGTGTCGGTCTGCGCGATGTATGCCTCGGGCTGGTAGTAGTCGTAGTACGACACGAAGTACTCAACGGCGTTGTGCGGCAACATCTCCCGTAGCTCATTCGCGAGCTGCGCGGCCAGGGTCTTGTTGGGCGCCATCACTAGCGTCGGCCGTTGCAGACGCTCGATCAGCCACGCCGTAGTCGCCGACTTACCGGTACCGGTGGCCCCCAGCAGCACGATGTCACGCTCCCCCGCGCGCACCCGGCGCTCGAGCTCCTCGATGGCCGCCGGCTGATCCCCCGCCGGGGCGTACGGGCTGACCACCTCGAACCGGCCCCCGGTACGCACGATCGAGTCAACAGGGCGGTACTCCGAGTGCGCCAGCACCGGATGTTCGGTAGCGAAAGCCATATTCACCAGGGTAGAACCCCGCACCGACATGTTCTGTTCCGTAGTGGAAGCCGAACGTAGGCTGTCCCCATTCATCCTCCCAAACACGAGACATTCGACCTGCTGGCCCGCACCAATACCGATCCGAAGGGCATCGTGCGGGCCGTGGACGTCTACACCGTCCAGCCCTGGGGCCTGTACATGGCCCGGCCTGCCCCGGGTCGTGCGCAGTTCCATTACCTGGAGTCGTGGCTGCTGCCGGAGCTGAGCCTGCGGGTCACCGTGTTCCACTTCAACCCCGGCCATGAACGCGACCAGGACTTCTACCTCGACGTCGGCCGCTACACGCCGGGTGAAACAGCGTGGCAATCGGAGGATCACTACCTCGACCTGGTGGTCCGTAACGGAATCGGGGTCGAGCTGGCCGACGTCGACGAGCTGCTCACCGCCGTCCGGCACCGTTTACTCAGCCCCGAAACCGGTGAACACGCAGTTCAGACCGCCGTATCGACGATCGAGGGCCTGTCCCGGCACGACTACCACCTCGACCGCTGGCTCGCCGGCCACGGCGTGGTCCTGACCTGGCGGGATGCGACGTAACGCCCGGTTGATCTTGATCGATCTTCAGGTGATGACAATTCCTGCGCAAACCGGCTACGTCGCTCTGACATGGGCAAAGCCGGTAAAGTCGACTCTCATGAGTTCTACCAAGCGCCGGTGGCTCACTCTCGCCGCCGTCGCCGCAGTCGGCGCGGGCACGCTGTGGTCTCCAGCGGCCGCGTTCGCGCAACCCGTCACCGAGCCCGAGCCGCCGCCTCCACCCGCAGCCGCCGATCCCCCGCAGGTGCTCCACAACGTGATCTACCGCGCGCGGGCCGACGGCACTTCGCGTGACGCGGTGGTGGCCTACAAGCAGGATGATCACAACGTCAACAGCGCGACGCCGACGATGCTGCCCGGTCAGACCTTCGAGGTGAACACCGTTCTCGCCGACCCCAAGCTGGCGGGGATGGAGTTGTCCATCGGGTGGCCGTACGGGTCGAACCTGCACTGCGAGATCCTCGTCGACGATCAGATCGTCGCTCAGGCCGACCAGTTCATCGCACCGCGGTTTTTCCGCGTCAAGGACGATCCGCTTTACGGCACCCTGCAGTGCGGCGCCCCGCTGAACATCCCGAACCCGATTACCCCGGCACCCGACTCCGCACCTGCCGAGCCGTCCACCGAGGCTTCCGAAGCGGCGGCGACGCAACCGGCCGCCTAAGCCCTAGGAGTCTGCTGAATTAGGGGTGTTTGGGGCGGGGTGCCTCAGAGCGCTCT
>JBIQHU010000024.1:0-58359 GCA_044508395.1 Mycobacterium sp.
CGACAGCCTGCCCGCTGTGATGCTGGGCCCAGGCGATGTTGATGTCCTCCAACAGGATTCGCCACGAGACGGCGTCCACGGCCAAGTGGTGAATCAGCAGCACCAACCGGCTGGTGTCGCGCACCCACAGCGCGCTGAGCATCGCCCCGGCAGCCGGGCTCAACAACTCCCGCGCCTCGACCAGCGCGTCGTCGGAGAAGGTGTCCACCGCTTGCAGGCACGCTCGCGCATCGACGGCGCCGACCTCGGGGACACTCAGCGATCGGCCACCGGCGCCGTCGTCATCGACAAGCAGCCGCAACATGGCGTGCCGATCCAGCAGCGCCTGGAGGACGACGGCCACATCGTCTTCGCCCACTCCCGCGGGAGCCTGCAAGACGACGGTCTGGTTGAACTGATCGACCGGGCCGTCCAGACCATAGAGCCACTCCATGATCGGGGTGGACACCACCGGCCCGATGCCCTCATCGACCGCGCCGCCCTCGGCGTCGGCGAACACTGTCACCTGTGCCAGTCGTGCCACGGTTTGTTCGACGAAGATGTCCCGCGGGCGGCACACCAGCCCGGCGGCCCGGGCCCGGGCGACCACCTGCATCGACAAAATGCTGTCGCCACCGAGGTCGAAGAACGAGTCATCGACGCTGACCCGCTCCACACCCAGGACTTCGGCGAAGATGCCGGCGAGGATCTCCTCGAAGGCAGTTGACGGCGCGCGGTAGCTGTCGGCGCCGGAGAACTCCGGTGCAGGCAGGGCGCGGGTATCGAGCTTGCCGTTGACTGTCAACGGCAACGCATCCAGCACCACCACCGCCGCGGGCACCATATAGGCCGGCAGCCGCTCACCGAGCGTCGTGCGCACCGTCGTCGCGTCGGCAGCCCCAGTTATATAGCCCACCAGTCGTTTGTCGCCGGGGCGGTCTTCGCGCACGATCACCGCGGCTTGGTCCACACCGTCGAGGCCGGCCAGTGCGGCCTGGATCTCGCCCAGCTCGATGCGATAACCGCGGATCTTGACCTGCTTATCGGCGCGGCCCTCGTAGCGCAGCTGCCCGTCGGCACCCCAGCTGACCAGATCCCCGGTGCGGTACATCCGCGCCCCCGGCTCCCCGAAAGGGCACGCCACAAACCGGGTCGACGTCAGATCCGAACGACCCACGTAACCGGTGGCCAGCCCCGCGCCAGCCACATACAACTCACCCGTGACCCCCACAGGCACCTGGCGCATCCACTCGTCGAGCACGAAGAAAGCCAAATGCTCCAACGGCACACCGATCGGGCTGGAGCTCTGCGCGACGTCCCCGACCCCGATCTCACGGAACGAGGCGTGCACCGTCGTCTCGGTGATGCCGTACATGTTGATCATCCGCGGCAATCCCGGATGGCTGTGCAGCCACGTCGAAAGACGTTGCGGTTCAAGCGCTTCGCCACCGAAGACCACGGTCTGCAGTTTGAGCTGCTGGCCCAGCTCCGGCTGCAGCGCGTCAGCGGTCTGCAACGCATAGAACGCCGACGGGGTCTGGCTCAGGACACTGACCTGTTCGCTGACCAGCAGTGCGTGCAGCTCTTCCGGAGAGCGGACCACCGCATCCGGCACGATCAGCAGGCGGCCGCCGTACAGCAGCGCTCCCCAGATCTCCCACACCGAATAGTCGAACGCCAGCGAGTGACATTGCGTCCACACCTGACCCAGCGAGAGCTCGACATCCAGTGATTCCAACAACCGGGTGACATTGCGGTGGGTGACCGCCACTCCCTTGGGCTTACCCGTCGTCCCCGACGTATAGATGATGTAGGCGATGTCGTCCGGCGCCGCCACCGACACCACCGCATCACTGACAGGAGCTTCACCGGCAGTCGCGTCGTGGACATCGATGATCGGAACCTCGAACGATTCCAGCCGCGTCCGCAGATCCGCCGTTGTCACGGCCGCGACCGGCGCCGCGTCCCCGACCACGAACTCGATCCGGGCATCCGGGTGAGCCGGGTCGATCGGCAGATACGCCGCCCCGGTCTTGAGCACCGCCACAATCGCCGCGATCGCCTCCGGCGTGCGCGGAAGCAACAACGCCACCCGCTCACCAGGACGCGCACCAAGACCCGAGAGTCGTTGGGCCAACCGATTGGCGACCTCATCGAGCTCGCCGTAGGTCATCGACCCGCCCTCGAACGTCACCGCCACCGCTTCCGGCGACCGGGCCACCTGCTCGTCGAACATCGCCGTGATCGACACCGGGGTGGTCGCCAACTGCGTCAGGACCGCCCGATTGCCCCACCCATCGAGTTGGTCGCGCTCGCCGGCAGCCAGCAGGTCAATAGAGGCCAACTGCGCGCTCGGATTGGCAACCATGGCGGCCAGCACCTGGTTCAACCGACCGATCAGGGTTTTGATCTCTGCTGCCTCGAACACCTCGGTGTCGAATTCGACCCGCAGGCTCACCTCGTGCCCCGGGGTGGCGACCAATGACAGCGGGTAGTGGTTGTATTCGCGGCTGCTGAAGTCGGTGACGGCCAGGTCCTCCACGCTCAACAGCGCGGCGGGGTCGATGGGGTAGTTCTCGTAGACGAACAACGTGTCGAACAGGCGGTCCTGCCCGACGGCGCGGTGGATCTCGGCGAGCGACAAATGTTCGTGGTCCACAGTGTCGTTGTGGGCGCGCTGCAGCTGAGCCAGCAGGTCGCCCACGGTGCTGGTCGCGGTCATGTTGGCGCGCACCGGCACCGTGTTGATCAAAAGCCCGACCATGGCGTCCGCGCCGGGCAGATCCACCGGGCGTCCCGCCACCGCGGTACCGAACGCCACATCCTGATGGCCGGTCAACCACATCAGCAGCTGTGCCCACGCCGCCTGCAGCACCGTGTTGATCGTCGTCTGCTGCGCACGCGCCAATTCCCCGAGCGCCGCGGTGATCTCGGCCGACAGCCGATGCGACTGCACCCGGCGGACCCCGGCTTGAGCCGGTGGCGCCACCAATGTCGGCGTTTCGAACCCGGCGAGCACCGCACGCCAAGCCTGCGCCGCGGCGTCACGATCCTGGGCTGCCAGCCACGTCACGTAATTGCGAAACGGTGCCGGCGCGGGCAACCGGTGCCCGAAATAGCCGGCGAAGATGTCCTGCAACAGGATTGGCAACGACCACCCGTCGACCACGATGTGGTGGATGCTGATCACGAGCCGGTGCTGGTTGTTCGGCAGCGCGATCAGTGCGGCGCGAAACAGCGGCTGGCTCCCCGACAGGTCGCGCACCGCCGCGCGCTCGGCGGCACAGATCGCCTCGACCTGGCTCTCGACATCACCGGCGGTATCCAATTCGACGTATTGCCAGGTGATCTCGGGATCGGCCGGGATGACCTGCACCGGCTCGTCGAACCGATCGGCGACGAACCGCGCCGCCAGGTTCGGATGCCGAGCCACCATCGCGGCCACCGCATTGCGCAGCCGCTCGGCATCCAGCGCCCCGGCCATCGTGATGCCCAACTGCACGGCATACACATCGTCACCGGAGTCCTCGACGAACGCCGACTGGAACAACAAGCCCAGCTGCAACGGCGTCAACGGCAACACATCGACGAATCGATACTGCTTTGTGAGGTCGTCGATCTGGGGCTGGGTCAACCGCGCCGGCGCCAGATCCGACGGGGTCACCCCGCCGCCGCCCGCGCTCACATGCGCGCAGATGCCCGTCAAAGCCTCAAACCACAACCGGCTCAACCGCTCGACCTTCTCGGCGTCGAGCACCGAAGGCGCCCAGGACCAGTTGGCCTGCAGGACCGGACCGGCCTCGGTGTCGGCGGTGCCGGCGTTGAGCTCGACGGCATGCGCCAACGGCATGGCCACCGCTGAGGCCACATCCGCCGTCGCCAGGCTGTCGCCGCTGATACGCCACAGATCCTCGGACAGATCACCGGCACCCGCGCCGAGGCGGCCCAGGTAGTTGAACCCGATCGCCGGATCTGCCCCACCGAGGTCGACGTCGGGATTCAGGTAGCGCAGCAGACCGTAGGTCAACCCGTCGGGCAGCGAGCGCAGTCGTTCCTTGGCGTCCTTGATCACCGCACCCAACGCCGAGTCCCCGGCGCTCACCTGCGCCCACGGCACCCGGCCGACGGTCAGGGCGATCGGGTACTTGGTGGTGAACCAGCCCACCGTGCGCGAGAGATCGACATCGGCGCGCAGTTCCTCATGGCGGCCGTGGCCCTCGACATCGAAGCCGATCGGTGTGTTGGTGCCCAGAAACTCATTCCAGGCCAACCCGAACGCGATCAACAAAATGTCTTGCACGCCAGCGTGAAACGCTGCAGGTACTTCACCAAGAAGCTGCCGCGTCGTGTCGGTATCCAGCGACACCGTCAGCCGGCCGGCGTTGGCGTATGTGTCCTGCTCTGGCTGCATCGCGGGCAGCACCGCTGGAACCTCGGCGACCTGTCGCCAGGCTTCGGCCGTGGCCACCACCTCGGAGCTGCGCGCGTGCTCGTCGAGCAGTGCCGCCCAACGCTGGAACGACGTGCCCCCCGTGGGTAGTTCTGTCGGCTGGCCGTTGTGATGCTGGGCCCAGGCGATGTTGATGTCCTCCAACAGGATTCGCCACGACACCCCATCGACGGCCAGATGGTGGATCATCAACACCAGCTGACTCGTCGAGGCCACCCACAACGCACTGACCATCGCCCCAGCCGCCGGACTCAACCGCGACCGCGCCTCGGCAATCGCTTCGTCGGTCAACGCATCGACCGTGTGCACGCAGTCGTGCGCATGCACCGCGCCTGCCTCGGGCACCGCCAACGACCACTGACCGGTCGCATCGTGCTCATCGACACGCAGCCGCAGCGTGGCGTGCCGGTCCAGCAGCGCCTGCAGCACGACCACCACGTCGTCAGCGGTGACCCCGTCGGGAGCCTGCAAAACCAGGGTCTGGTTGAACTCGTCAATCGGACCGTCGACGTCGTGGAGCCAACGAATGATCGGGGTCGGCACGACCGCTCCGATGCCCTCGTCCACAACGGCGGCCTCACCGCCGACCACCGTGACCACCGCGGCCAACCGGGCGACGGTCTGCTCGACGAAGATGTCACGCGGGCGGCACAACAGTCCTGCCGCCCGGGCATGCGCCACCACCTGCATCGACAAGATGCTGTCGCCACCCATGTCGAAGAACGAGTCATCGACGCCGACGCGCTCCACCCCGAGCACCTGAGCGAAGATGCCCGCCAGGATCTCCTCGATCGCCGTGGAAGGCGCGCGATAGTTAGCGCCAAGTCCTTGGTATTCCGGTGCCGGCAGCGCGCGGACGTTCAGCTTGCCGTTGACCGTCACCGGCAGCTTCTCCACCACCACGATTGCGGTCGGCACCATGTAGGGCGGGAGTCGATCCGCCAGCTGGGCACGAAGTTCGGCCGGATCAGCGGTGCCGGCTATATAGCCCACCAGACGCTTGTCGCCGGGGCGGTCCTCGCGCACGATCACCGCCGCCTGGTCGACCCCCTCGAGTTCGGCCAGGTCGGACTGGATCTCCCCCAGCTCAATGCGGTAGCCGCGGATCTTGACCTGCTCATCAGCGCGACCCAGATACTGCAGCTGTCCGTCGTCGCCCCAACAGACCAAGTCGCCGGTGCGATACATCCGCGCACCGGGCTCTCCGAACGGGCACGCCACAAACCGCGACGCCGTGAGGTCGGCCCGACCTAGATATCCGGCAGTGACTCCCTCGCCGGCCACATACAACTCACCGACCACACCGACGGGTACCGGCTGCATCCAAGTGTCCAACACGAACAGCGCAGCCCCGGCCGCCGGCTCACCGATCGGTGCCACACCGGATCCCGCGGTCAGCGGCCTACTGACGGCCGCACACACCGTCGTTTCGGTCGGGCCGTAACCGTTGACCATCACACGCCCGTCGGTGGCCCACCGATCCATCAAGGCGGGCGGGCACGCCTCGCCGACCACTGCCAACACCATCGATTCCAGGCCCTCCGGCGACAACATCGCGGCCGCCGTGGGGGTTTGGGTCAGCATGGTGACCCGTTCCCTGATCAATAGGTCGTGCAGATCCTCCGGTGAGTTCGCGACCTCCTCGGGCACCACCACCAACCGGCCGCCGCGAAGCAGCGCACGCAAGATCTCCCATACCGAAGCGTCAAACGCCAACGAAAACCACTGCGCCCACGTCGCCGGCTGCGGGACGCTCGATTCCAGATTTTTCATCACGTACCCGGCACTGTGGTGGGTGACCGCAACCCCTTTGGGGGTCCCCGTGGTGCCTGAGGTGTAGATGATGTAGGCCAAGTCGTCTGGTGACGGACCGTCCAGCGAGGTGCTCAGCTGTG
Source organism: Mycobacterium sp. (assembly GCA_044508395.1). Classification (GTDB taxonomy): domain Bacteria; phylum Actinomycetota; class Actinomycetes; order Mycobacteriales; family Mycobacteriaceae; genus Mycobacterium. Next base: position 6,325 of record JBIQHU010000024.1, read on the forward strand.
CGTCGATAGCCGGGTCGTCGACATCGATGACCGCCACGTCGAACTTGTCCAGCCGTGACCGCAGCCCCGCGGTGGTGATCGCCGCAATAGGTGCAGCATCACCAAGGATGAACTCCAAGCGTGCCTCCGGCACCGACGGGTCCACGGGCACATACGCCGCACCGGTCTTGAGTACCGCGAGAATCGCGATGATCGCCTCGGCGGACCGGGGCATCAGGAGCATGACGAATTCGCCTGCGCGAGCGCCGGTGTCAGCCAAGAGGTGTGCGAGTCGGTTTGCCGATTCATCCAACTCGCGATAGGTCCACGACTGGTCGCCGCACACCAGCGCCACCGTCTCCGGCGAGCTGTTCACATGTGTGGCGAACAATTCCGGAATCGAGGACCGGGGCGACGAAGGATGAGTCAACACCGCTCGGTTACCGAGTTGATCCAGAGTGGAGTGCTCTTCGGAGTCGAGCGCGTCTATCGACGACAGCGGCCGGTCGGGATCGTCGGCCATCGCGACCACAATGCGTTCCAGGCGCTCCGCGAGATTGGCGACTCCGAACTTGGCGAACGGCTGCCCTGGACCGGCCGTGCCGAGGAACATCTGGTCGCTGGCACCGGAGAAGAACAACCCGAAGTGCCCCATCGGACCGTGGTTGGTGAAGGCTGCGGTCGCGGGGACACCCGCCAGATCCAGCGTGAGTCGCGACGGCAGGAAGCTGATCGCTACCCGATCGGATGTCTGCCGCGGACCGCCGGACTCGTCATCCAGGGTGTGCACCGGAAATCGCTGATGCTGCAACAACTCTCGAATGCGTAGGTCTACATGTCGGCAGAACTCACCTGCCGTGGCATCAGGTGGTGCGGACAACACCAGGGGCACGATGCCGGCGAGCATCGCAGGGATCGACTTCGTCTCATCGCCGACTCGCCTGCTGACCGGGAAGTCGAGCGCGACCTCTGAACCGTTGCCAGACCAGGAGCGCGCCAGCAAGGCCAACGCGGCGGTCATCACGGTGTGTCGACGGATGCGCAGAGCCTTCGACAGCGACTTGATACCGCCGATGGCGGCGTGACCAACCTGAACCTGCCCAGAGGGCGCGTACCCGTCGTGCCGGCTTGCCAGTTGTGATGCTCGCCGATCCAGTCCGCTTTCCGGGGGCCGATTCTGGCTCCAGTAGGCCTGGTCTTCTACAAATTCGGGGGAGGCTGCATAGCGAGCCTCAATGTCGACCAAGTCCTGCAGCGAGCCGAAGTATGCGGGGGGCACAGGTTGGCCCTTGGCCAGTGCCGTGTAAATCGATGCAATTCGACGGCAGACCAGCGCCATCCCCACACCGTCGACGGAAATGTGGTGGCCCAATCCGAACGCATAATATTGATCTGGCTGAGTCTGAAAAAGCGCAAATGTCACCAACCGCCCGGTGAGCGGCATCGGGGTGTGCTGAATTGATGAAGCAATCTCGCGGACTTTTTCCGCAGGGTCGTCCGCATCCCTCACGTCATAGAAGGGCAACTCCAGATCCGAGTAATCGACTGGCTTCTGAAGGAGCTGACCGTCGCTCTCAAAAAAGCAGGCGCGCGAGGGCTCAGCTTCCTGCAGCGCCTGTCGGATCGCCTGGTGCAGGAGATCGCGTTGAATCGCGCCGTCAATTCTTACGAGAAGGCCGAGCTGCCACTCCGTGCCGACGAGACCGCTCTCCTGCGAAAGCCAGATATCCATCTGGCCTCGCGACAGCGGAAAGCCCCCGTCGTAAGTCCCCACGCGCGCGCCCTCCCCACCGCACCGACTAGCCGTCAAGAGCCCCGTCCTGCGCCAACCGCTCTCGCAGGCTCTTCGGCCTTATGTCCGGCCAGTTCTTCTCGACGTACTCCAAACACGTTGCACGGTCAGCCTCGCCGTAAACCACCCGCCAGCCGTCTGGCACGTCGGCAAAGCTTGGCCATAGGCTGTGTTGCTCCTCGTCGTTGACCAAGACGAAGAAGCTGCCGCTTTCGTCGTCGAACGGATTGATGCTCACGTCTCTCCAGGTTGTTCGTCGGTTACCGCAAACCGATGGCGAGCCTACCGCAAACCTAGTGCAGGTTGAAATGGTGGGCAAATCATTCTCATGAGGTTCCCAAGGTTGCGCTCGCCAGCAAACTTTACCAAGCTCGCCTTGGTTATTAACTGTGGTGTAAATTCTTCTGCCGTCCGCCCAGGCTAACGTTATATCCTGCAGAAACCTCGCTTTGCGAGATCGGCGCGATTGTGAAATTCCTGTGGGCCCGCTAAGCCGGCAGCGAGAAGTCTAGCTGAATCTTTCCCAATAGAAAGACGCTCCCAGCAAACAACTGTGCAAAAGTCTGCTGCGCGACAGTCGCCCATGGGCTATAGGACGGCTGTCATGGTCGCTAGATTCTCTCAGGTCAACGGCTCAGAGAGCTTAGCGACGCTCTATAGCCGACTCAAAGGTTGCCAGCATCACAATTTGATGCACGTCGGGCGGGCTTCGTCGACAGCGGTGGCGGCGGCTATCTCGCAATGTGAAACCCGGGTACGGATATAGCAATCAAACACGGAGCGCCCGCAAACGCGCGCGACACCAGCACAACGCCGGAGTTGCGTTCATCACACGCGGATCATCTTCCGGATGCACAGCGAGAAACGGCGCTGGTGTCAGGACGGAACTCGGACCATCACGCACTCCCCTGAAGAGACCTCTGCGCAAAGCTTCGTAGTGCACGAACGCAACTCTGCGCCTCGGGGATATCGGCCGCTGTCGAATCCCGGGGATCGCGCCGGCTCGCGTTTCACGCCTTGAAGTACGCGATTTGTACAAATCCGGCCGAAAAGTACGCGATCTGTACAAGCTACTTCGCCCGCGGATTCCGCCGACCATACAGCAACATTCTTTTTGTCCCGTCACGGTTGCATCCAGCAACGATCGCGGTGGCACGCAGGCAAACTATTAGAATTTCGCGTTTTATTACGGGAAGGCCCGTTTTGATACCGGATGTTCCGGGTGCTCACAGGGGTTACTGCCCAGTAACCTACCACACAGCGGGGTATTCATCCTGCTAAACAATTTCACACGCGGTCACACTCCAGGAGTCGCGCGGAATCGGGAGTTGCGGCTGGTGGTGAGTTGTCAGTCGGCGCCCTGGCCCGAACGGTCATCGTCCCCCTGGATCGGCGAGGAGCCCGCCGGCATCAGCGCGATGAACACAGGCAGACGCACCACCGCGCCGCCGGGGACCGGCACGCGCATGCTGAACGACACGATCTCCAGTTCCAGGCGCTGTCCCCGCCGCGTCTCCATCTCCAGCCGACCCGGGATCCATCTCGGCGTCGACAACCACGCCAAGCCGCGTTCGATCGACTCGACCAGATTCATGGATTGAACTATACGTTGCGCGCAACGGGCAAATTGAACAGCGTTCGAGCCTAGCCGATATCGAGCCGTCAAACATGTTGCACCACAGGGATTTTCCGATATCAATCCGATCCGCGGCCCCGCAAACCAAGCGTCCGGCAAAGTCCGTTAGCGTGCCGTGGCGCCCATGTGGGCTTCGGTTACTGTGCTAGCGCTGCTACTGCTCGCCGATCCCTTGCGCCTCATCGCCCTCTTTCTCGTGATTTCCCGTCCGCGGGAGCTCCAGAACGTGGCGGGCATACTGGGTCGGCGCTGTCGGCCGGTAGATAATGGACAACATTCCCGACGCCACGACACGACCACCGGAAGGCCTGGACCCTCGATGAAATTCGCCCTGGCGTGTTGGGGAAGTCGCGGCGATGTCGAGCCTTCGCTGGCGGTGGCCTGTGAACTTTCGCGCCGCGGGCACGAGGTGCATATGGCCGTGCCGCCGGACCTCGTGGAGTTTGTCGAGGCGGCCGGGCTGGAAGCAGCGCCCTACGGGCCGGAAGTAGAAGCAATCCTCAATGAGGACTTCGTGCGTAATCTCTGGTCGAAATTCTTCCGCAATCCCATCGGGTTGTTACGCGAGCTGTGGGCGCCGATCATCCGCAACTGGGCCGATGCCAACACGACATTGCTGGCTCTGGCAGACGGCGCCGACCTGCTGTCGACCGCGATCAATTTCGAGCAGGCCGCGGCGAACGTCGCCGAGCACTACGACATTCCGTTGATCTCCATGCATCACTTTCCGATGCGGCCCAACGGCCAACTCATCCAATTGCTGCCCGCCTCGCTGGTCCGCTCGGGGGGCACGATCTCGGAGTGGCTGTTTTTTCGTGCGACGCGCGATGTTGAAGATGCTCAGCGCCGCGCGCTGGGACTGCCCAAAGCCACCCGACGAGCAGCGCGGCGCATCGCCGAACATGGCTGGCTGGAGATTCAAGGCTACGACGCGGTATCTGTGCCCGGACTGGCGGCCGAATGGGCCAAATGGAACGGCCAACGTCCCTTTGTCGGCGCTCTCACCATGCAGATGAGTACGCCCGCCGATGACGAGGTGGTGACCTGGATTGGCGCCGGACCGCCCCCGATCTGCTTTGCCACCGGCAGCATTCCTGTCAAATCCCCTGCCGAGACAATGGCGATGATCAGCACTGTCTGCGAACAGCTCGGCCAGCGTGGTCTGGTGTGCGCAGGTGGCACGGATTACAGCAGCGTGCCGCACCCCGACTACATCAAGGTCGTCAGTGCGGTCAATTACGCCCAGATTTTTCCGGCGTGCCGTGCCATCGTGCACCACGGCGGCGCCGGCACCACCGCGGCAAGCCTTCGCGCGGGGGTACCCGCACTGATCCTGTGGAGCTCAGCCGACCAGCCGTACTGGGGTAATCAACTCAAACGACTCGGCGTCGGCGCCGCGCGGCGCCAGTCGGCCACCACTGCTGAATCGATGATCCGCGACCTCCGTCAAATCCTGGATCCCGAGTACTCCGTTCGCGCCCGACAGCTCGCCACCAAACTGACATCGCCCGCCGACAGCCTCGCCCGAACGGCCGATCTCTTCGAGCGCGTAGCCCGTCGCGAAACACCGAGTTGACCGCGGTTCGGGTCGGTCTGTGCCACAACCGCCATGGCCCTGCTAACAAGTCCGCGGGGCGCGAGACGGCATCTGCGGCAATCGACGGCAACCAGACCGGGGCTGCGGCAATGCTCCCGGTGATCTTGAGACCATTGGCTACCCAGCGCGGCTGCGTGCCACAGCAAAGACGTTGCGGCCATCCGGATGTGGAATACTCCCTACCGTGAGCCCACCTGCTATCGAGGTCGTCGGCCTCACAAAGACCTTCGGGGGAAACACGCCCGCGCTGCGTGATGTGAGCTTTTCGGTCCCGGCCGGGACGGTATGTGGCCTGCTCGGCCACAATGGCGCAGGCAAGACGACCACCATCAACATCCTGTCGACGCTGATCCGCCCTACTGCAGGCAGCGCGCTCGTGAACGGGTACGACATCATCCGCCAGCCGGTCCCGGTGCGTGCAAGCATCGGGATGGCCGGGCAGTTCGCCGCAATGGATCCCCTGCTCAGCGGCAGGGAGAACCTGGTGCTGTTCGGCAGGTTGAGGGGTCTGACGCGCCGGCAGGCGAAGGCTCGGGCCCAGGAATTGATCGAACAGTTCGACCTCGTCGATACCGCGGACCGGCGCGCTTCAACCTTCTCCGGAGGGATGCGGCGCCGCGTCGACCTTGCCATCGCCCTCGTTGTGGTGCCGCAGGTGCTGTTCTTAGATGAACCGACCGTCGGCCTAGACCCTCGCAGTCGCCGAACCGTCTGGGCTCTGGTGGGCTCTTTGACCTTGCAGGGCACCACCGTGCTGCTGACCACGCAGTATTTGGAAGAGGCTGACGTTCTGAGCGACTCGATCGTCGTCATTGACCACGGGCAGGTAATCGCGAGCGGTACCGCCGACGATCTCAAACGCCGCGTTGGCACTACGTACTGCCAGGTCAGTCCTGTCAACCCAGCCGATCTGCCTCGGGTGGCGACTGCGCTGGCCGGACTCGCGGGGATCGATGTCGATCCCGACACGAACTCGGTATCAGTACCGGCGCCCGATGGGGTGTCCACGCTCGGCGACGTATTTCGTCGTCTCGACGCGCTGGGCATCGAACTCGCCGACATCTCGCTGCGCAAACCCTCGTTGGATGAGGCGTTCCTGCAGATCACCGAGCGGGCCGTCGCAAAGTCATGAGCGCCCTGGCGGCCCTCACCGAACGCTCGTTGACCGCGTCTGCGCGCGATGGTGGCCTGGTCTTCGAAATGCTTTCGCCCATCGCGTATTTGGCGGGCTTCTCCGTCGCACTAGGTGGCCTGGTCGAAACCGGGCCGATCAGCTATTCGCAGTACCTGGTGCCCGCGGTGATCGTCCAGTCGGTGATCTTCGTCGGGCTGATGACCGCGGACCGCGCCGCCCGTGACCGCCAAACTGCCATGGGCGAGCGGTTTGCGACGCTACCAATCACTGCAGCCGCACCGGTGACCGCCCGCATGGTGGCCACTCTGATGCGTGCGGCGCTCGCATTCTCCGTCGCCACGACCGCCGGCTTTGCGTTTGGGTTTCGACTGACCGGCGGACCGGGTTATGCGCTGGCCTTTGTCGGTATCGCGATGCTGTTGTGCCTGGCGGTGGCGCTTGGCGCGGACGCATTGGGGTCGAGTTCGACCAGCTTGCAGGCGATTAGCCCGATGTTGTTCGTCTGCCAGGTTGTGCTGTTCCTCCTGTCGACTGGAATCGCCCCCGAGGAGACCTTCCCCAGCTGGTTGCGTCCATACGTACGAAACCAGCCGGTATCTCAGGTCGCCGAAACGCTCCGCGGTTTTGCCAGCGGAGACTTGGTGGTCAGCAACTTGGCGATAAGCCTCGCCTGGTGCGTGGGAATGGTGCTGGTCTTTGGTGCGATCACATTGCGGATGCAGAGGCGGGTCAAGTGATGCCGAAGCATCGGTCACAAGGCTCGCTGGTGTCGGAGAGCTTGGTGCAAACCGGGCGATTCCTCACGCAATGGCGCCGCGACCAAAGCGTCCTCATCGGATCGCTCACACTCCCGATATTCATCCTGCTGGTCTACGACATTGTCTTGGGCCGGCGTGTTCAGGAAGTCACCGGCGTCGACAGTACTTACGGTCTGGTGCCACTGTGCTCAGTGCTGTCCGCAGTGTTCGGTGCCTTGGGCGGCGCAGTCGGCCTCCAACTGGAGCGCGATTGGGGACTCACAGGTCGGATGTGGGTACTACCGGTACACCGGTCGAGCACCCTGATCGGCCGGTTGGTCGCCGAGGCCGTGCGTGCGCTGGTCGGGACGATCCTGATCACCGCAGTGGGGGTCGCCATGGGCCTGCGATTCATGACCGGCTGGCCCACGGCTCTCCTGTTCATCCTTATCCCCTCGGTCGCAGTCGTCGGATATGCAACGCTGGTAATGGCAATGGCCGTACGTTCCAACGGCCGCACGATCATGACCTGGCTGGTGGCCACGGTCGTCTCGCTCGCGTTTCTCAATCCCGGCACCACACCCATTGACCTTTTCCCGGAATGGCTTCGACCATTTGTCCGTGCGCAACCGATGTCGCCGCCTATCGAGGCGATGCGGGCACTGGCGCTGGGCGAGCCCGTTGCCTGGCCGTTGACTATGACTCTTCTCTGGACGAGCGCGCTGGTCCTCGTGTTCCTTCCGATCGCCGTGCGCGGGTATCGGCGAGCAGCCGAGTCAACGACGTGATTCTGGCTTGATCAGGTTCCCGACTTTCAGTTCAGCCGATCCCGGAAGACGCCTGATCCCCGGTCTTGATGCCGAGAAAGGTTCCCCGAAGATTCGCTGCATAGCGGCCGCCGAGGAGGGACTCTGCGATGCTTGGCTTCAAATTGTCGTATTCCTCCATGACCAGATCGAAGCCAACATCTTTGATCGCCTGGAGTAAATATTCGCGCTGCACCCAGAAGGACTTGCGATTGTCCCAGGAGGCCCACCGGTTGGATTCCCGGTTGATGAACGACCGTTTGGTGGGAAACTCGGTGAACCACCTTCCGGGAAGACCCTCGTTCACAGTCGGGGCAGAAAGCACGAACTTCGTCGGCTCACTCTTCCTGAGCACTTTGTCCGCCAGAAAACGTACACCAGTTGGTATCCGAAGGAGCTTTTCCGTTCGACTGATAAGCGCGAAATTAGTCTGCAGGATCAAGAGCTTTTTGGTTACCTCTGAGAGTGTATCCAGGTAAGCCCTTGGATGTTCCAGATGGTAAAAAAGGCCACAGCAGAAGACCGCATCGAATTCACCGTAGTCGGCGATATTGAGGGCGTTGTCCTGGACAAACTCCAGATTGGGCAGATCAACCTTCGACTTGACATAGTTGCAAGCCGCGATATTTTGATCACGAACCTCTATTCCGAGCACCTGGAATCCCATGCGTGCAAATTCGACAGCGTAACCGCCCTCGAGGCAACCCACATCCGCCACCCGGAATTGACTCTTGTCGCCTGGAAACACCGTGTCCAGGACCCCGCGGGCTGATATGAACCACGAAAGGTCGACCATCGAATGTGGAGAATCGGGAATCGTATAAGTCCCGTCATCGAGGCGGATGTTGTGCGCGGTGAATTCCACAGCGCTGTCAAGTTTTTCCACTGCGATGCCCCCTACGTCTTTCCTGTACACAGGCCGTCCGGAATGGTGGATCCGCGCCCGACATCTTTGACCACTTCTAGTCCAGCTGATGTGGGCGATCCTGCGTCCTCCCTGCGCGAAGCTACCAAATCATTTCTTCTGGGCCGGCGCAATCCGCAGATTCATTTCCTGGCGACATCAAGGTTTGCGCGGTACCACGCCACCGTGTCCTCGATACCGTCCCTCAACTCGATTTGGGGACGCCATCCCAGCCCTCGCAAGATCGAGACATCCAACAGCTTCCGCGGCGTTCCATCCGGTTTCGTTGCGTCCCAGCGTGTTTCACCGGTGTAGTCCACCGCGGTAGCGACCATGTCGGCAATTTCACTGATCGAGTGATCGACGCCTGTGCCCACGTTTACATGGTTCGGACCGTCGAAATACTCCAGAAGATGCAGACATGCGCTCGCAAGATCGTCGACATGAAGCAGCTCACGTCGTGGAGTTCCGGTGCCCCAATTGGTCACCTCGCCCATGCCCGCCGACCTTGCTTCGTCATACCTTCTGATGAGTGCCGGCAACAGATGCGAGCCCGAGGCCGAGAAGTTGTCACCAGGCCCGTAAAGGTTGGTGGGCATGGCGGAGATCCACGCCAACCCGTGTTGCCGCCTGACCGCCTGGACCTGAAGGATGCCCGCGATCTTGGCGATTGCGTATGCGTCGTTGGTCGGTTCCAGCGGACCCGTAAGCAGGGCATTCTCTTCTATAGGCTGCGGGGCATGTTTCGGATAGATGCATGAGGAACCCAGAAACAGCAGCCGCGGTACGCGGGCAGCAACGGCAGCGTCGAGCAGATTGACCTGGATCTGGAGATTCTGGGACAGGAAATCTGCAGGGTAGGTGTCGTTCGCCATGATGCCGCCGACCTTGGCCGCGGCGTCGATGATGACCTGGGGCCGCGACTCCAGAACGAAGTCGAATGTCGCCGCCCGGTCAGTCAGGTCGAGTTCACTGTGTGGCAGCACGAGGAGGTTGGTGAATCCTTCGTCCTGGAATTTGCGCAACAGCGCCGAGCCGACCAACCCACGATGCCCGGCGATATATACCCGTGATGCGCGGTCGAGAACGCCAAGTGGCGAGTCCATCTCTTGTCAGCTCCAACCCGGAAGGGCCGGCTTGTCCACCCACGGCGTGCCATCGCATTCCAAGGCAGCGATGTCGGCGTCAACCATGACTCTGGCCAGTTCGGCGGAATGTACAGAGGCCTTCCAGCCAAGCGATTCCGCTGCCTTTGACGCGTCGCCAATCAAGGAATCGACTTCAGCAGGCCGCAGATAGCGGTCGTCGAATCTCACATATTTCTCCCAGTCGAGCCCGGCATGGTCGAAGGCGGTTTGGGCGAACTCGCGGACGGTGTATCCGCGGCCAGTCGCCAGAACGACGTCTGCGGGCTCAGGAGCTTGGAGCATCCGCCACATCCCCTCGACATACTCCGGGGCGTACCCCCAGTCGCGAACGGCATCGAGGTTGCCCATGTAGACGTTCGACTGGATACCAGCTTTGATACGCGCCACAGCTCGAGTGATCTTTCGAGTTACGAACGTTTCACCGCGCCTTGGGGATTCGTGGTTGAACAGGATGCCGTTGACCGCGAACATTCCATACGCTTCGCGATAGTTCCGTGTCGCCCAGTACGAATAGACCTTTGCCACCCCGTACGGCGACCGAGGATAAAACGGTGTCTGCTCATTCTGCGGCGGCGGCGACGCACCGAACATCTCGGAAGAGGACGCCTGGTAAAACCTGCAGTCGACCCGCGCGAGACGCACGGCCTCGAGCAGTCGCATCGAACCCATACCGGTGGTGTCACCGGTATGCACGGGTTCGTCAAAGCTGACCCGCACGTGCGATTGCGCCGCGAGGTTGTACACCTCGTCGGGATCGATCGTGCTCAGTAACGTCACCAGGCGGGTGCCGTCAGTGAGATCTCCGTAGTGCAAGAACAATCGCGCACCCGGTTGGTGCGGGTCGACATAGAGGTGATCGATGCGCGAAGTGTTGAACGTCGATGCACGCCGAATAAGCCCGTGGACCTCGTATCCCTTGCTCAACAGCAGTTCGGCGAGGTATGAGCCGTCCTGTCCGGTGATTCCGGTTATCAACGCTCGCTTCACTCGTTTTCCCACTTCTGGTGTACGTCACAGCATGTACGACATCTCGCTACGGCGATCGTCAAGCTGCCCTGCTGGCAATGTGAAGCGTCGCCGCCAGCCTCATAGTAGATGTCAACTTCAATCGGGACCGAGAGCGGCTGATGCCGCAACAACTCCGCCTTTCACCGGCCTCGATTAGACTTCAGACCCGACGCTTCTGGGAGGGGAATTCTACAAGTGAAATCGATTCGGTTAGCTGCGTCGGAAGCCAAAAGACGGCTGAACGAGTACGTGTACAAGCGTCGTCTGCCGATGGTGGTGACCCTGACCGAATTCCAGACTCCCGGTGTGCGCTTCGAGATCAGCAATCTCACGGAGACCTTCCGAGTGGTCGAGCACGGCGGGGAGACCGAGTACACGGCGGCGATGCTGGAAGATCTTCGTGACGATGACGTGCTGTTTGACGTCGGCGCGAACATCGGCATGGTCGCGCTTCATGCCGCCAAAATTTGCCGCACCGTGGCGTTTGAGCCTGATCCGTCGATCAGACGTCGCCTCGGGGTCAATGCGGCGCTCAACCCTGATCGGACGTTCGCCGTCGAACCCGTCGCTATCAGCGACTCGGACAGCACCGTCGTTCTATACACGGATGGCGACGATGGCAACAGTCCCAGTCTTGTTCATCAGCGCGACGAAAGCGGCAGCGTGTCGGTGTCGGCAAGATCGCTGGACAGCCTCGTGGCGGAAGGTCGGCTGCCACACCCGACCGTCATCAAGCTGGATATCGAGGGCGCGGAGATTCTCGCCCTCAGAGGCGCGAAACAACTGTTGACATCACCGGAACGACCGCGGGCCCTATATATCGAAGTACACGATACGTATCTGCCGGGTTTTGAATCCTCGGCCGGCGAGGTACACGCGCTGCTCCAAGAGTTCGGGTACACAAACGCCACCTACCGGGCCGATCGATGGGACCAGACGCACCTCATCCTGCACGCATCGTAGGCTTGCCGTCGCGTTGCTGTTCACCCAGCGGCGTCTAGAACCACGGTTGGCCAGCACTTTCTTCGTTAAGGGGGAAGCACAGTACGTTCGGCACGTCTGTTACCAGTGGCTGCCGCGTAAACAGCAAATCCGCGCCCGTATAGACGGGGTTGACGACTGCGACATGGCTGAAGCCGTAGTGCTCAGCGGCTGGCAATATGCGTTGAACGCCCTCTAGATCAAGCCACGTCACTTCGAGAAATAGGTATTGGACACTGTCCATCGAAGCTTGGGCGCCGCGCAGTACGGCACCTTCGAGGCCCTGCACGTCCACCTTCAGTACGTCGATAGGCGCGATGCCGTGTTCCGCAACGAAGGTGTCGATCGAGACGCATCGCGTCGTTTCCGTCTCGATCTTCGTCGCGGCGAGGAACGGCTCTACCGCCGAGAGCTGAAGGCTGTTGGTCTGTTGCGAATCTGGATTTACGTAGAGAGTGGCGTCCTCGTTTCTCTCACTGACGGCTAGTTGGTGTACCGAGATGTTGGGAGCTGAGCAGTTCAGGGCCAAAATCGGCTGCAGTGCCTCCGCGGGTTCGAAGGCATGTATGGACGCCGTTGGAAACCTTCGGGCGCAAAGCGCTGAAAAAATGCCACAATTCGCCCCGACGTCGAAGATCGACTGAGCGTCGCTGATCAAGTCGACCATGCGTACCAGCTTCGACATCGAATTACGCGCGTGATAAAAGGCGACTGGTTCCGGGTTCAGGTAGTAATCGACGCCCTCAATTTTGATGCGCAGGGGCTTTCCCAATCGATTTAGCGCACGGAGCCTCATGGCATCGAACAAATCAGCACCCTCGATTTCAACATTGCGACACGTCTAATTCTTCGAACTCACCGAGGCCTGATCACTGCGCTGCCCACTGACTGATGCGAAGACGTCTGACCGCAGCTTGGCCGGCGCGATCCACTGAGTCGAGCAGGGATGGCTCGACGGCGATGAGGTTCCCCCAGCTGTCAGCGTCGAGCTGAGTCGGGTAACGCGCGAAACGTCGCCATGTATGCCGGACCCCATATTCGGTGATCGGCTCCCACTCCGACACGACGATCGCGTACCCCTGTCTTTCGAGGAACCGAGCGATGTCGTGGACGTCATGACCCAGGCGGGTCGTCTTGTTGTCCTCGAATTCACACACCACGGCCTTCGGATGAAGCGACTCCCACGGGAATGTGCGAAGGACGAACAGGTCGAACCCCTCGGTGTCGACCTTCAAGAAGTCGACGTCCTCGATGCCCTTCTCACGAATGTACGTGTCGAGCCGCACAGTTCGGACTGTCGTGGTCGCGGTGTGAGTTGTATGGAAAGGCGACAAGGTGCTGATGCCGCTGGAAACTTCACTCGTAAAGAGCTGGACTTCTTCGCCATCCTGCTCAGATACCGCGCGCGGATCGATCGTCACTTTTGCGTTGGCAAAGCGGGACACCAGTATCACTCGGTTCGCCGGATCGGGCTCGAACGCATGTACATTCCACCCCTTCGCCAAAAACGGTGCCGCCGAATAGCCTTGGTGCGCTCCGACATCGAGCATCGTGCCGGGCGTCTTACCAATGATGTGGAACACGATGCCGACTTCATCCAGATCCCATGGAGGCAACACGCGGCGCGCCAGCCATCGCAATACCATCACTTCACCTGCCTGCGAAACACGTTGCACGCCATCAACTCAGATCCTTCACGTAGCTTCTGCTGTCGATCCTGCTCGCCGGTCACCTGGCGAGCGCCTCCTCGAGTGACAGTTTGGGGAACACCGTAAGCGCACCGCCGACTGTGGAGTCGATTATTCGCCGGCCGTCATCCTCGAATGTCTTGCGGGCGAGCCGGTACGCAACCTCGGAGTTCTCGAGATCGGGCAGCTGCCACTTGAACCCTTTCGGGAAGTACTGCGGGTCAAAGTGGCTGGCGTCCGGCCCAGCTGATTCAATCAGCTGATTTGGTTTTCCGCTCACCGCGAAGCGATGGTCGACGCCGATGAGGATGACCTCGGTGAAGCCCATGTAGTACGCCAATTGCATCGCCACATAGGTGACTGTATAGCCCTCCCAGACTCCGCGACTGGCATCGCGAGAGAAATGCGGCCAAAGCCCAACGATGTTGTGAAGGAACGCGGTATCGGCGGCGTCGTCGAGGAAATCGCGGTTCTGTTCCGTAGTGAAGAGTGGAGCGTTGATCTTGCGGAAGTCGTCGGCGCATTGCTCAACCACATGCCGGTTGATCACGACGTGGAAGGTGGTCTCGAATCCCAGTTCGTCGAACATCAGGTAGATGCGGTTGAGGCCAAACGTGTACTGGTCGCGCAACAAGCTCAGGTCGGTATCGCGGAGGCTTGGACCATTGCCGATGATCACACACCGCTCGCCGGCGTGTACGCGCCTGAACTTCCGGATGTACGCGCGATTGGCGCGACCCGCCGCTGTGAGCGTGTCATCCGCCAGCGCCCGCGCCCCTGCGATGGATCGAGTCAGCATTCGGGCCGTGTGTTCACGAAAAACACTCACTGCGTGGCGTCTCCAGTCAACTTTCGAACCTCGCCCTCGCGAGGATAAACGCCGGGCGCGGACTTCCCGGGCGTGCCAGATCGCCGCCACGGCGGACGATTCTTGAAGCTCATCGCCGGCTTCTCGATCGCGAACCAGCTGAGGGTAGCCACAACATAGGTCGCGATATACGTCAGCAGCAGATAAATGAGCCAGTTCCAAAACCCGGGACCATCTCCGAATATGCGATTCAGGCCCAAACACACGAAGATGTTCAGCATCAGTGAACCGTATATATAGATCCCGTACGATCGATCATTGACCGAATTCACCTTGGTGATATTCAATCGCATTCCGAGATATAGTGTCGCATACGACAGCGGAATCGGCGCGACAGCATAGAAAACGCCACCCGAGTAGGCCGGAGTGATTGTTCCGACAACTATTCCGATCAAAATCACTACCAGCGATGTCACGAATATTTGCCATTTAACGGGAATCGATGCGCGGTATAGATAAAACAACGCTCCTGCGAAAAAGAACGTGAACAGTCGCATACCCGAGGTCACCGCCGCCGAGGTCTGCAGCCCCGGATAGGAGAAAATCTCGATGGCGAACGCGACCCAACAGACCACGAACACCGCGACAATCAACCACCGCCGCTTGAACAACCCAAAGGCTCCCAGGACACCGAGCAGCAGGTAAGCCCTCAGTTCCCAGGGCAGAGTCCAGAGCGCGCCGTTCACCGACGGATAGGGGTTGGTGGTGAAGAGTCCCGGACTCACGTCGATGATGCCGGTGATCAGCGGGGCATTCACCAAGACATAGGTCAGGTCCACCCCGGATCCGAATATCGGCGCCACGACCAAACCAGTCAGAGCTATGCACACCAGGAAAGCCGGATAGATCCGCAGAAAGCGATGCCATGCGTAGACGCGCCAGTCCGCGGTCCGTTCAAAACTGGCGGCGATGAGGAAGCCACTCAGAATGAAGAAGACATCGACGGGAAACCGACCCGTCGCTACCTGGTTGTTCGTCCAGTCCATAAGCGGATCTGAGCTGCCGAACCCTCCGAACGGAATCGAGTGGCCCACGATGACAAGCGATGCGGCGACTAGACGCAGAAACCCGATGCTGTTGTTTCGCCCTACGGCGGCAAACGTGGTCAATGTGGGCTCCCCCTCTACCCTCATTCCGACCCCAATCGAGCCGTTGCGCCGCCGTCGACGACGAGCACCGTTCCTGTGATGAACCCGGCGTCTTCCCCGATCAAGAACGATGCTGCCCCAGCAACATCAGTTGGGTCCCCGATTCGGCGAAGTGCGGTGCGCTGACAGAGGACCGCCCTACGTTCATCCGCCGTCGCTCCCCACCGAGCGAAGCCCTCGCGGAGCTTCGCCGTGTCGATCGCGCCTGGAGCGATGGCATTCACCCGGACAGCCGGCCCGAGATCCAATGCCGCGGCGCGGACCCATCCCTCCAGGGCTGCCTTCGTCGTGGCGTAGGCCGTAATCCCCCCGGTTGTCGCGTGGGCGTGAACGCTGCTGATGACGACGACCGATCCATGGTGGGCGGCGAGGTTTTCTCGTGTGCCCGACAGCAAGGCATCGACAGCAACAACGTTGACGCGCCACGCATTTTCCCACTCGCGGAGGGGTGTCTCCCCCGCGGTGGCGACAGGCTGCACGGCGGCGTTGTGCACGACCGCCTTCATCTCATAGTCCCTTGCCAGTTCCCGGCCTAGGTCCACGAGCTGACCAGATTCGCTCAGATCGACTTCGAGGTAGGTATCGGCTGCCGGTGCAGCAGTTCTGTCGAGCCCAATCGCCACGTAACCGTCTTTGCGAAAGCGTTCGCACAGAGCAGCGCCGATCCCGCCCGCGGCGCCCGTGACGATGACCGCCGCGGAGCTCATCGTGTGAGCTCCTCGATCAGAAAATCGACCGCGGCGTTGCTCGCACGCGCGACGCCCTCCCGGGTGTTGGACCCGTTGTGCGCACCCAGCACGACGTTGGGCAGCGTTCGCAGCTCGCTATCCAGCGGCAGCGGCTCGACCTCGAAGACGTCGAGCGCCGCACCGGCGAGCCGGCCACTCTTGAGGGCGTCGATCAGGTCCTTCTCCACAACGACGGGCCCGCGGGCAACGTTGACCAGGTAGGCGTCAGGGCGCACCAGGGCAAGGCGTTCGGCGTTGACGAGGTGCAGCGTCTGCGATGTCAGCGGGCACGCCAGGACGATGAACCGGCTGGTAGCCAACAGCCCGTCGAGATCGATCATGGAGACACCCGCTGACGCGGTGACGACAAAGGGATCGTGTGCAACCACGTCCATACCGAAACCGGTTCCACGCCTAGCGATTTCACGGCCGATCCCACCAAGGCCCACAATTCCGAGCTGCGAGCCGGCGAGCGTTATACCTTCGACCTTGAGCCATTCGCCACGACGTACAGCAGCGTCGACCGCGATGTAGCCGCGTGCGAGATTCAGGATGTAACCAAACGCCGAGTCGGCAACTTCGTGGCTGAAGACCCCAGGGGTATTACGCACCGTAACCCCACGATCTCGAGCGGCATCGTGATCGACGGAATCCATGCCAATACCCCAACGGATTACCGTCTTCAGCTTGGTAGCACCGTCGAAGAATGTGCGGTCAAGCTCATCATCGCCCGCGATGATGCCTACCAGTCGGTCGCCATGCTCGAGCAGCTCCGTAGCGGTGAACTGTTGCCGCCCAGCGAGATCCGGGGCGACAACTTCGTAGCCGAGCCTCTCGATACGATCACGATGCTTTGGCAGTTCAACCTGCATCTGTCGGCAGGTAACGAGGACCAGCGGAATGCTCATCTGACGGACCCACTGTGCTCGGCGATGGCGACGGCCAACGCGAAATCCTCTTCGGTGTCGATGTCGACGGCCTCAAGCGGCGACATTTCGATCATGAGCGGACGGGTTCCGATGCGAGTACCACGCTCTCGCAACAAATCTGGCGTGAATATGAAGAAGCACGAATTCTCGATGAAGAGCGGAGCAAGGTCCTGAGTCCGCAATAACACGGACGGATCATGGTTGACCGGCCGGGACTCAGCGTCCCAAAGTCGCGCCTGAAGGCGCGTAACGCTGAACACCGAGTCAAACTCACGATCTGGCGCGGCAAATCGTTGCAACGCCGCAGATACACTGTCCGCCTTGAGGAATGGATTCGTCGAGTGTGTTTGCAGCACTGTATCCGCGTCGACCTGCTCGAGCGTGTTGAGCAGTACATCGTTCATGGCGATACTACCGTCGCGGAGATGTTCTGGACGGAGTAGCACCTTGACTTGCGGGAAATGCTCGGCGCAGTCAGCGATGATGAAATCACTGTCAGTGTCGACAACGATCAAGTCGATTTCAGGTACCGCAGCCAACGTTCGGACGACGTGGTGGTACAGCGGAATACCGGCTAGGGACCGATAGTTCTTGCCGGGAACGCGCTCACTATTGTGGCGCATCGGCACGACAGCGATTGTTCGGGTCATTGGTCTCTATCGACTAGGAGTCATCGGAGTAGACGATCTTTCGACCCGGCGCAGGTGAAGATTGATTGCTTTCAGCGTCGGCCGGGTAATAGAAGCGCTCCAGCAACCGAGCCGACACGTGGTCTGGTTCCCGAAAGCCTTGCCACGCTCCAATGAACTGGGCGAGGCGAAACTGGGGAATGCTGAGCGCATTGCCGCGAAGCAGCCGCGCCTTGAGCGCAACGCGGTAGTCGCTCGCGATGTTCGATATGGCCAGACTCAGCGCCCGCTGCAGGGACATCTCCGATCCTTTGACGATGCGGGAATAGGCCATCGCCTCGCGCCGATACCTGTTGCGGATGGTGCTCCAGGTTTCCTCATGTACGTGGACCACAGGAGCATCCGCGATGTAGGCGATCTTGTAACCCCGATCGAGTGCATTCTTGGCGAAGTCGAGGTCTTCGAGGCCGGTGAGGGTCTCGTCGTAGGGCGTCTCCTCCCACACAGACCGCAGTACAGCAGCGTTCGCGTTGTTACTGAACGGGTGGCCCTGGTCCCAAATATTCTGGTTGGGAAACCATTTCAGCATCACTCGTGACTCTGAGAACTTTGTTCGCTCATCGCCGACTTGACGTCCATACGCGATAGCGACACCCTCGCGCTCGAACGCACCCACGATGTGCTCGACGTAAGTGTTGTAGACGGGATAGACGTGCGCCGAGGCGAACAGGAGGATGTCGCCGGTAGCCGCTGCGCAGCCTCTATTCAAGGCACGACCAAAGGAGAACTCGTGCTTGGCGATGTGCACGATTTTGCAACCGGCCGCCTCGGCGATCGCGACGGTATCGTCCGTCGAACCGGAATCGACCACGATGATTTCGTCCGGCTTGACGGTCTGCTGTTCAAGCCCCTTCAACAAACGGCCAATGTGCTTGCCTTCGTTCAAGGCACGGATGACCGCCGATATCCGGCGTGGCGAATTGTCCCCGTTCATCGCTCGCGCGTTGCCCCCATCTCGATCGCCCTGCATGTCTATTGGGGTGGCGAGAACACCCTTGGCTGAGATTCCGTCGGTCCAGACCATACCGAAGGCCTAGCCGAGGTACATCACCTGTCACGCCGCCCGCAAATTTTGCGCTACCGCCCGCACGCACCCAAACACAGCAAATCTGGCGCGCAGAAGCCTGTGGCCTCACCATACCTGCGGGTTGCAGCTTTCGAGGCGTTGCGGCGCAGCGCGAACCAATCCGTCTTGACGTCAGTCGGCAAACTCTGCTGTGACAGCCCCCCGCACTTGGGTGTGGAATGCGAATACCGCTCCGGCAGAGGGCTCATGATCGTCGGCGAGCCCTTGGCGCGAGGTAGTCACATACAGCACGTCCCGCCCGTCACCGCCGAAAGCGCAGGAACTGACCTGCGTGACCCCGGGAACGCGGATGGTCTCGACGAGGCGGCCCGCCGCGTCGTAATGGTTCACCGCACCACCGCCCCACAGCGCAACCCAGAGGCCGTCCTCTTCGTCTATGGCCATCCCGTCGGGATAGCCCGGCGCGCCGTCAAGATCGACGTGGCGCCGCCGCCCCGACCACGCGCCGGTTTCGGGATCCACGTCGAATACATCGACCCGCCGCGTCGGCGTGTCGATGTAGTAGACGAGGGACCCATCGGCCGACCACTGGACTCCGTTCGAGATCGACACCGGCGACAGCAATTGGATGACCTCGTGGTCCGGCGTGACGCGATAGACGGCTCCCCTGCCGGGCCGCTCGTCGTAGGCCATGGTGCCGATGACGAAGCCACCGAGCGGGTCACATCCCCCGTCGTTGGTCCGCACGTTCGGATCGTTAGTGATGTCAGCGATTCGCTCGAATGCCGACAGTTGGTCGTCCGCGCCGACAAGCCCATGTTCAGTGGCGACTGCAAACCCGCCCGATGCCCGGCGCCTGACCACTGAGGCAATGCGACTCGGCACCTGGTAGCGGGTCAACCCGCCCGCAGGGTCGAGCGCCACGATGACACCCGCCAGAACATCCATCGACAAGAGTCGGCCCGTGAACGCGTCCCAGTAGGGGCCCTCACCGTGGTAAGCCACGGGCGCCGTCACCCGGTCAGCGGTGAGTGTCACCGGGTTCGCCAGCTACAGCTCATAGGCAGTGCGAATCGCATCCGCCACTGGGCCATCGGCTCCACGGCGCAGAAACACGCAGTCGTTCTGCGAGTCGAACGTGCCGTGCGGCGGAAATTCTTTGACCAGGCTGAACCCCAGGCTGTCTACCATCGCCTCAACCTCGGGCCGCAACGCGATCCCCTTGTATAGAGGCAGCCGGAACAGCTCGAGGTGCAAGGCGAGGCAATCGTCGCCGGCCAGGTAATTGGCGGCGCCCTCCAGGATCTGCCGCTCCGCGCCCTGGGCGTCGATCTTGAGTACGTGGTACGGCTCGGAGCGGTCGGCCAGCACGGCGTCAAGCGTTGTGCACTGAATCTCCTCGACGTGATGCAGCTGCACCCGGTCAAACCATGTTTCGGCCAGGTGGGCGGGGCCAAGGGTGCGCAGCGTTTCAAAGTTTTGGCGCACGTAGTCCTGGTCCTCGCGGAACAGCGACGAACCGTGGCCCGCTTGGCCGGAATACACGTAGAACGGCAGCGTCGCCGGTTCGCTCCAGAGCGCCACGTCCACGCTGACCACCCGCGGCTTCTCCTCACGAGGGTCGCGAGGCTCGAACTTGAGCACGTGGCTCAGGAGATCGGATCGCTGATGCCACGGGTCCGGCAGGGGGCCCACCGAGCCCACGTCAATCAAGCCGACCACCCCTCGGCCCCCACGGTTGATCACGCCATATCCGTGCAACCTGTCGATTGCGCGTCGAGCGAGCCGATACGCGGCTTCGACCGTCCCCATGCGTTCTCCTTTGTCAGGCCCCCGGCGTTTGGCAGGTCACGGCCAAAGTTTGACACGACTAGAGGCCGTACATGCCATGCCGTCTGCCTGTCGTACCCGTGCTGACGTCGCGGCAACCGGAGCGACTGCATCGCGAGTGGCTGATGAATTTTAGCGGTGGTGTTACGATCGCGGCGTGAACCGGGGATTACTTAAATTTGCTGTCGCGTTAGACGAAATTCCTATTGTCGTGAGTCATGACGATATGGCTCTTAACTAGCGATGCAGAAGTTTCAAAAATTTTGTTTCTCACTGATTGATTTCGCGCTGATTCCAATCGCGGCAACGGCCTCGCTGGCGTTGCGGGTGATCCGCCAAACAGGGTTCGGCCGCATGCCGCTGACTCTGCGGGTGTTCAGGAAAGTGGGAATATATCCGCTTCTAGACCATTACTACGAACCCCTGTTCAACCCCGCTCATCTACGAAAGCCGCTGTCCGAGGACCGTGAGCTGCGGGGCATCGACTGGAATGAGGCCGAACAGCTCGACCTACTGAGCAAGTTCCACTTCAACCAGGAGCTGACTCGCTTTCCCCTGGACCGCCAGGACGACCACGAATTCTTCTATCAGAACGGCTTCTTCGAATCTGGCGATGCCGAGTTCCTGTACAACATGATTCGGCTGTTCAAGCCGAAACGCATCTTCGAGATCGGCAGCGGCCAGTCAACCCTTTTGGCGGCGAGCGCCGTGAAAGCCAACCGCGGCGAGGATCCCGACTACCAGTGCGAGCACGTCTGCATCGAGCCATACGAAGTCGGGTGGCTCGACGAGATCGGAGTGAACGTCGTCCGCATGCCGGTGGAGCTGATAGATACCTCCCTATTCGGCCAGCTGGAGGAGAATGACATTCTCTTCATTGACTCGTCGCACATGATCCGGCCGCAAGGTGATGTCCTCTACGAATACTTCGAGATACTCCCGATTCTGAAGTCGGGTGTTTTGATTCATATTCATGACATTTTCACGCCCAAAGACTATCTCGAAGAGTGGATACAATCTGTCTGCTTCTGGAATGAGCAGTATCTGCTGGAAGCCTTCCTTAGTTACAATTCAGAATTCAAAATCATGGGGGCGCTGAACTTCTTGAAGCATCACCACCCGAACGAGTTGACCGCGGTGTGCCCCGTGCTCCGGGAGCAATTTGACTCCCGCGAACCTGGTTCGTTCTGGCTGAGACGGGCCTAGCAGTCGCACTGAGCTCGGTCACACAGGCAACGGCGCTTCGGTCATTGCCTAAGGACGAACGCAAGGAAATCGAAGTAGTATTCGCAACCCCGTAGGTAGGCACGCGAGAGCCGGCGCCCTCCCAGCGGATAGCGGCCGTGCATATCCCACATACGGCGCAGGTCATGGAACACCTCTCTCGGCGGTCGATTTGTTCCGACGCCGGTGGTGTCGAAGTCGCACAACACCCGCTGGACTGTCACCGGATCGCGCAGCAGCGCAGCGCGGAGGATGAATTCCTGGTCGGCCGCGATTCCAAAATCCAGGTCATAGCCGCCCACCTCCTGAACGAGCGAAGCGCCGAAGAACGACGCTTGATGCGGTATGACCTGCCAGCCGGCGAGGAACTTTCGGAGGCTGAAGGGCATCGGGCTGCGCACGCGCCCAAGGCCGACAAGGTTATCCCTGCCGTAGCCCCACATTTCACGCGGCGACCCGCGGTCCGAGATCGCCTTTACGGCGTCAGCCACCACGTGGGAATCAGAGAAGCAATCGCTTGAGTGTAGAAACCACAACAGATCGCCCGACGCGCGGCTGATCCCCTGATTCATCGCGTCGTATCTGCCGCCGTCGGGCTCCGACTGCCAGTACGCGAATCCTGGCCGAACCCCGGACAAGTACTCCACGACATCGTCGCCGGACCCACCGTCGATAACGATGTGCTCGATTTCCCCGTCGTAGCGCTGCGCCCGCACGCTGTCCACAGTGCGCTTTAGTCCGTTGAGGTCCTTCATAGAGATCGTGATCACTGAGACAGTCGGATCGGATGTCACCGGATACCCCTTTGCGCTACTTTGGCCGACACGCCGTCCTTGACCTGCGCGGCTCTTCGCGCCGATATTGCCACCGTTATCCGGCACAGCGACCGATCCCTCCCCCGTTTGCAGGCTCCCCATAGCCGGCGGATCTGCCTATCCCGGTCTCGATCACCTTAATCCTGCTTGGCGCCGGATGTGGTAGCGCCTCACGGCATTGGGGATCACGTCGGGTTAGCGGAGGTTCGATTGACCCGTAGCTGAAAATGCCTGTAGCTGAAGATTCCGTAGCAAAGACCGCCGTGAGCGAAGGCCTGGATACCACAGACGCCCAGAGATCCGGAAGGACGAACCGGAACTCAGCGGAATCGGCCGGTCGTGCCTGTGCTCAACGCAGGCCTCGAACCAGAATTCAATGAAGTCAAGTATCAAGATCGATCCTGTGAGAGCGTGAGACATCTGACAGTGCGGTTCTGGAGGTTGAATTGCTTCGCTTTTTCCGGAAGACGGTCCCAGAAAAAATCGATATTATAGACCAGGCTTTTCCCTCACTCGGTATCCAGTCTTTCGCAGACCTCGGTGGCGTCTGGAGAGTGGAGGGCGCCTACACGTTTCACGCCCTGGACAGACACAACATCGAAGATGCCAAGTTGGTCGATACCCACCCCACTCAGAAGGTCATCGACAAGGCACGGGCGTATCCACAGCTCCAGCTGATCAAGGGCAATTTCGGCGAACAATCAATTGCCGATCAAGTTGGCGTCGTCGACGCTGTATTGCTGTTTGACGTGCTGCTGCACCAAGTAGCACCCGACTGGGATGCCATTTTGGAAATGTACGGTAAAAATGTGCGTACATTGATAATTTACAACCAGCAATGGACCGGACCGGGAAGTACGGTTCGATTACTCGATTTGGGCGAAGAAGAATACTTCCACAATGTCCCGCATAACCCCCGCCAGGAGAATTACAAGAATCTCTTCGGCCGGCTGGATGAGATTCACCCCGACCACAACAGACCCTGGCGCGACGTTCACCATATCTGGCAATGGGGTATCACCGACGATGACCTCGAGTCGAAGATTGCGGAACTCGGCTTCTCACTCGTGTACAAGAAAAACTGTGGAAAGTTCGGTCGGCTACCGAATTTCGAGAACCACGCCCTTATTTTCGCACATCAATAATTGAAGTAATGACCACCGATTGTCGACGGGCGCAACCTAATCGTCGCCTCCAACCGACCCACTCTTACCCAAGCCGTGGCGATGCACCTGATAGCGATCGCGTAGTGGTGTGGCTGCACCGCTATATGCCGTCTGCCCACGGAAGCATGAGGGCCAGAAGTCGACAAGTCCCCTCGGGCGCGGTGCAACCAGAGACAGCCTTCGGCCGATCGCCTTGAGCCGCTGCGCGCGCCCGGCCTGGCGATATCGCTGCGCCAGCATCTCCATCCGCGGGTGCTGAGCGATAGTGTCCTGAAGCGCCGCCCGCCCCTCCGGACCGGGAACGTTGGCAATCTGACGCAAGATCCAGTCGGCCATGGCGGCGATGAGTTCCTCGCGCGCGGCGTCCCCCGGAAAGAGGTCGAGCATCGCATCGAAGGTCGCCGCATGGCCGGGGCCCAGCGTCAACCAGAACTTTGGCGGATCGACCACCTGGTTGTGCCACATTCCCTGCGAGTGGCGACGGTAGACGGCCATCGTGTCGGGCAACATCCCGATATCACCGCGTGCGGCGTGCCGAACATGCAGGTACCAGTCCAGGGGCATCACGTCGGCAGCTATGTCGTCGTAGCGCTCGACACGGCGATACATGACCGAGTTGGTCTGAATGAAGTTCATCAGGAGCAGCGCGTCGACGCTCAGGTTGCCGCGCACGTGCGGCGGTGGAAACTTGGAGTCCTTGGCGTAACCGTCTTCCCAGACCACGCGCACCGGATGAAAGCACACCGTTGTCTTCGGATGCCGGTCGAGATAGGCGACCTGTTTGCTCAGTTTCAGCGGATCGATCCAGTAATCGTCTGCCTCGCACAGCGCGACGTACTCGCCGCGACTGGCCGACAGGGCGCCGGTCATATTGCGGTTGAGGCCGAGATTCTCAGGTCGGAAAATCGGCCGAAACAATGCCGGGTATCTGTCGGTGTACTCCCGGATTATCGAAGGCGTGGAGTCGGTCGACGCATCGTCAGCGACCACAATCTCCACCGGAAAGTCCGTCTTCTGGTCGAGGAAGCTGTCGAACGCCTGGCGAACGTACGCCTCCTGATTGTGGGTGGTCGCTACGATGCTCACCCTGGGTGGCGCTACCGCTTTTTCGGTCACTTCGAGTCTTCTTCCTTGGCGGCTGCGGTCATTTCGACACCCTTCGCGACCGTCTCATCGGGGACCGATGCCGACCATCCCGGCGTTTCACTGGCAGCACTCAACCGAGATGCCGTGTAGTAGCGAACTTTTCCAGGAGGTCGGCCGTGCTGGCCGCGCTCTTGGCGGTTTCAGTCATCCGGCCCGCGAACTCGCGGGCTCGGGCGACGTATTCCGGAGCGAGAATTTGGCGTAAATCTGCTACCAGGGATTCGCGTGTGGTGGCCGGAAAGCCACGGGCCTTACCTACCTTGAGTCGCTCGACCTGAGCTGCCCAGATCTTCTGATCACCCGTACTCGGCAGGCTCAGCGTAGGGACCCCAGCGCGCAGACCCGCGGCCGTGGTGCCGGCACCACTGTGATGCACCACCGCACGGCAGGCTGGAAAAACCGCCGCATAGTTCACCGCACCCACCACCTTGACGTGGTCCGGAGTGGGCACGTCGCGGAAATCGCTCCAGCCGGAGCACACCAACGCCCGCTCACCCAACCGTGCACACGCCGCGCCGATCATCTCGACAGTTTCAGCGGGAGACTTGACCGCCGTACTGCCGAATCCGAAGCAAATCGGCGGCGTGCCCGCGGCCATCCACGATGCAACCTCCGCATCTGCGTCTGTGGTCATCTCTATCGTCAGCGTCCCCACAAACGGCCGTTGGCCTTCCCACCTCGCCCACTCAGCTGCCAACCCGGGAAAACAAGCCTCGTCGTACGCCTGGATTTCCAGCGAGCCGCGTCTGGTGATCCGTTGCGGCGCAGGACCTCTTGCCTTCGGAAGACCCAGTTTTCGGCGCTGCGCATCTTCGGCTTTCTTGGTCACCCACCATTGCGGCCAATCCAGCGCTGACATTGCCAGTCGGACCAAGGGTGCCGGCAGGTTCGGAGCCACCTGGCCGTTTGGCCTCATCGGGAAATAATGCATCATGGCGAACGGAATGCCGTAGAACTCGGCCACGTTGGCGGGGATCGCGGGGAAGCCCGGACCGCTGAATAGCAGGTCCGCGCCCTCTGCCAGCGAGATCAGGGCGGTACTCATCTCCGCCCAGGACTGGATGAGCTGCGCTTGAGCTTCGCGCCATAGTCTTGTCAGCTCTCTGACTCGCCAAAACTTCCGTAAGAAGTCGGCGTCCCAGAACCCCTCCTGCTGATTGGGCCCATAGGCGACCGCGCTGAGCCCGGCCGCCTCGACGAGGCCAACCAAGTTGGGCGGCACGGCGATACGCACCTCGTGCCCTCTGCCCAGCAGCTCGCGACCGACAGCGACGGAAGGCTCGATGTCGCCGCGAGTTCCGTAGCTTGCCAAGGCAAATTTCATTACGGAATCCGTGCCTTTCACTGTCATGCCCCCACACGAGGCCCGGGGTCATTATCGCCGGTTCGCGTTGCGCGAGCTGACCCTGCTGCCTTGGCGACTACTGACCGTTCACCTTCTTCCGTACTACAGCGATGTCAGTTGTGGACGTGCGCCAGGTAACGGCCGGCATGGGCTGGCGATCTACCCTTCGCGGCCTGAGCTCGCCGGCTTTATCAGCAAGCCCTGGCCGGTGGGCAATGTACAGATCGGTACGTCCAGGTCACGGGCCACAGCATCCATGGCCAGGCGTTGCTCATCACGCCCCCGCTGGGCGTAATCGTCCAGCAGCACAAACGCACCCGGAGTGAGCCGCGGCCAGAAAAAACGTAGCGCCGCGACTTCTGGTGGGGCACAGTTCATATCGATATGCAGATACGCCACGGCATTGGTGTCGACCTGATCCAGTGTCTCCGGAACGGTGCCGGCGATGATCCGCACGTTCGTCCACTCCGCGAAGTTCTTGCGGACACTTTCGACCGAATTCGCATAGATGCCAAAGTCGATAGCGGCCTGGCTCTTCTCGAGCGACCCCGTCTCCCGCTCGACGTCCGTGACGAATCGCGGATCCATCCCCCCGAAGGTATCCAGCAAATAGAAGGTCTTGCCCAGCCGGTCCCAATCCAGATGCTGCATCGCCGCACTGCTCAAGAACCCGTGACTGACACCGCACTCGACGAAGTCACCCTCGAGCTTGCTGGCGCTCTCCGCTACCCAGAGCCCGACGTGGAACCGCCACTCCCAATGATAGAAATCCTCGCCGCCCAGTGATTGCACGCCGCGCTGATAGGCACGCCGAAACGCCGGGTCATCCCGAAACGCATCGCTGTTGAAACAAATCAGTGCATCGTCCGAATACACGTCGGGAAGAAAAGTCCTTGGAATCGCATATCCGGTACGCAGCGCGAGCCACATGAGTCGGAACTTCAGCGGCCACTGCTTCGATACTCTCACGGCGGCCACATTACTTTGGCGCGTGCCGCTCTTGCGGCAAATGACGCCGATTTCTAGCAACCTGTAAAGCTACACGCGATCTTGGAACGAGCTGAGCCGCTAGGCCGTCCCAACCAGCATCAGACGGCTGGCTTGATGATCAGTCCCTGGCCGGTGGGCAACATGCATACTGAGACGCCCAATTCCCTCGCCACTTCATCGATGGCCAAGCGCTGCTCGTCGCGTCCCCGATTCGCGTAATCGTCCAGCAGCACGAATGCTCCCGGGGTTAGCCGCGGCCAAAAATAGCGCAGCGCAGCGACTTCTGGTGGAGCACAGTTCATGTCGATATGCAGATATGCCACAGCGGTGGCATCGACCTGATCGAGCGTCTCCGGAACAGCACCCACGATGATGCGCTGGTTCTGCCATTCCGCGAAATTGGCCCTGACACTGTCCACGGAGCTTACGTACATCCCGGTCTCGACATGGTGCTTGCTCGTTTCGAGTGCCCCTGCCGCGCGTTCAGTGGCGGTGATGTACCGGGGATCGAGACCCGAAAAGGTATCGAGCAAATAGAACGTCTTGCCCAGTCGATCCCAATCGAGGTACTCCATGATGGCACTGCTCAGAAATCCATAGCTGACGCCACACTCGACGAAATCACCCTTGAGCTTGCTGGCGCTCGAAGCCGCCCACAGCCCCACGTGGACCCGCCATTGCCACTGATACCAGTCCTCACCGCCGAGAGCGCGAGCGCCACGCTTGTAGGCGCGCTGGAACGCGGGGTCGTCCACAAACGCGTAGCTGTTGAAGCAGATCAAGGCGTCGTTCGCATACACCTTAGGTAGCAGGGTGCGCGCAAGCCAGTACTCGAAGCGCACCGCCAACAGCCATACGCGGGTCTTAGCTGACAATCCGGATGCCACGGCGGCAACCATAACATCGGGCGACCGCCGGTATCGGCTCGGTAGTGCCCGCGGCTAAGTGAGACACTTCGTGCTGGCGAATTTCTCCAGGAGATCGGCTGTGCGACCAACGCTTTCGGAAGGCTTCGTCATCCGGGCGGCGAGATCACGGGCATTCGCCGTATATTGCGGCTTAAGGATGCGACGGAGATCGGCTATCAATGATTCCCGCGTCGTACTCGAAAAGCGCCGAGCAGCGCCCACTTTCAACCGTCTCATCTGATTTCCCCAGAACGGTTGATCGCCCGCGGTCCACAAGATCAATGTGGGCACCCCGGCGCGCAAGCCTGCGGCCGTAGTACCCGAGCCGCCGTGGTGAACGATTGCGCGGCAGGCCGGAAAGATTCTCTCGTAATTTGTGGCACCGACGACCTTGACATGGTCGTAGTCGGGCACGCCGCTGAAGTCAGTCCACCCGGAGCACACCAACGCTCGCTCTCCCAACTCCGTACATACCGCGCTGATCATTTCGACCGTGTCGGCGGGAGATTCGACGGGCATGCTGCCGAAGCCGAAGCAGATCGGCGGTGATCCTGCAGCAACCCACGACGCGACCTCGTCATCGCGATCCGTCGTCAGCCCCATTGTCAACGCACCCACAAAGGGTCGTTGGCCATTCCACTTCGCCCATTCAGCAGCCAGCCCGGGGAAGCACGCCTCATCGTAGGCTTGTATCTCCAGTGAGCCGCGCTCGGCGATCCGCCGCGGAGACGCACCCGTTGCCTTCGGCAATCCGAGTTCACGGCGCTGGGCGTCTTCGGCCTGCTTGTTCATGCGCCAACACATCCAGTCGTACATCTTGAATCCGGTGCGGGCCAGCGGCGCGGGCACATATGGGATGAGGTGGCCGTTTGGCCGCATCGGAAAATAGTGGAGCACGGCCAACGGAATGTCGTAGTACTCGCCGACATTGACTGCGAGGTCCTGATAGAGCTGACCGGTGAAAAGGAGGTCGACACCATCCGTCAGCGCCGTCAAAGTCTTGCTCATATCCGCCCAGTGCCGACGCACGGGTTCCCAGGCCTCCTGCATCACCTTGATCGGCTCTCGGATTGTCCAGAATTTGCGGTAGAGCTCCGAAAACTTCAGAAGGATTTCGTCATCCCAGAAATCATGCGGGGGCGGTCCATAGGCGGCTGCCGTGAGGCCAACCGACTCGGCGAGGTCAATCAAATTCGGCGGAACAGCCATGCGCACATCATGACCCCGGGCCAGCAGCTCGCGGCCGGCGGCGAGCGACGGCTCGACATCGCCGCGCGTTCCGTAAGCCGCCAGCACGAACTTCATCCGGACCCCCATACGCACGCCACGTACCTTGTGCGGCAGTTTATGTCCGACAACTACCGACCGCTCGTCCTGGGAGGCGAGCCGACGGCTTGCCGGAATTATCCCAACGCGAACGTAGCAGAATTGCACCTGCCGGGCGCAGGCAACGGTCAATTATTCGTTTCCTGACCAGCAGGTAGATGGATGTGAGGCCGCATGACTATCATGGAGGATTTGCGCACTGCCATTCGGCGTCTTCTAGGAAATGGCGGCCTCCACTCAACCGGTTCCGGCGCTGGCGAACTTCTCCACAAGATCGGTAGCAACGACGACATTCTCAGCGGGTTTGGTCATGCGGGTGGAGAGTTCTCGGGCTCTAGCGACGTAATCCGGAGCGAGGATTCGGCGCAGATCGGCAACCAACGTTTCCCGTGTCGTTTTCGAAAAGCGCCGTGCGGTGCCGACTTTCATTCGCTTGACTTGAGTGCCCCAGAGGGCCTGGTTCGCGTCCATCGAGAGGATCAGCGTGGGCACACCGGCCCGCAGGCTCGCCGCTGTGGTGCCAGAGCCGCCGTGATGGACGACCGCACGGCAGGTCGGAAAGACAGCCGCGTAATTCACTGCGCCGACAACCTTGACGTGGTCGGCGTACGGGACATCGCTGAAGTCACTCCACCCGGCACATACCAACGCACGCTCGCCTAGTTCAGCGCAGGCCGAACTGATCATCTCGACCGTTTCAGCTGGAGATTCCACCGGCATGCTGCCGAAACCGAAGCAGATCGGCGGCGACCCCGAGGCGATCCACGACGCGACCGCGTCTTCGACTTCGGTGCTTTGCTCCATCGTCAGTGTGCCGACAAAGGGTCGAAGTCCGTCCCACTTCGCCCATTCCTCCGCCAACCCGGGGAAACACGCCTCGTCGTAAGCCTGAATTTCCACCGCTCCTCGTTCGGCGATCCGCCGTGCCGAGGGGGCCGTTGCTTTCGGCAACCCCAATTCGCGGCGCTGAGCGTTCTCGACCTTTCTGTTCAATCGCCAAGCGAACCAATCGAAAAGCGTCATCGCGGCGCGGCGAAACGGTCGTGGGAGAAACGCCACGAGCTGACTGTTGGGTCGCATTGGAACGTGATGAAGCGTCACCAACGGAACGTCAAGGTACTCGACCACGCTTACAGCGGTCTCTTGGTACGCCTGACCGGCCAACACCACATCGGCGTCACGGGCTAGTGACGACAGGGTGGCGTTCATTTGCGCCCAGCACTTGTCGCTGATATCCCACATTTCCCGCCACAGTGCTTTTAGTTTCCGGACCCTCCAGAAAGTGTGAAAGGCAGACGTCCAGAAATTGCGGTAGGTGTCCAGCCATGTCCGTGTGTCGAGTCCATAAGCGGCCGTCGGCAAGCCTGCGCCCTCAGTGAAGGGCGCTAGATCAGGTGCTACGGCCATGGTCACGTCGTGACCTCTGCGCTGCAGTTCGCGGCCAATCACCAGAGCGGGCTCGACGTCGCCCCGCGTCCCGTAGCAAGCCAGCACAATTTTCATCGCGCAGCCAACGTCATCGGTTATGTATCGCTCGGTGGGAATCCAGGGAAGTTCACGGCTTGCGCCAAAGAACGCCAGTCCCATCTACTTCGACGATCTCCGCGGAAATACCGTGCTTCTCGCGGTAGTCCGTGACGGCCTTCTCGCATGCCTTGATCGCGTGGTAGTCGTCGATGATGCAGAAGCCACCCGGAGACAGGCGCGGATAGAGCGCATCGAGCGCCTGAATCGTCGATTCGTAGAGGTCGCCGTCAAGCCGCAAGACCGCAATGCGTTCGATCGGTGCCTTGTGCAAGGTGTCTTTGAACCAACCAGGAATGAACCGAACCTGGTCGTCCAGCAAATCGTAGCGCTGGAAGTTCGCCCGTACTTCCGTCTCGGGCACGGCCAGTGCCGCGTACCGATGCAGCCTGTCGCCCTTGTCGGCTTTGTACTTCGCGGCATCGGGTGGGGGTACGCCCTCGAACGAGTCGGCTAGCCAGACGGTTCGCGTCTCGTCACCGTAGGCCGCAAGGATCGCGCGCATCAGAATAGAAGCTCCTCCGCGCCACACCCCGCACTCGACCAGGTCGCCGGGGATGTCCTCCTCGAGGACCGTCTCAACACAGTGCTGCAGACTGGTGAGTCGCTGCATGCCGATCATCGTCAGCGCGTCCGCCGGCCAGTCGAGGCCCAAGTCGCGAGCATGCTTATCGAACGGCCGCCGGCGAACGAGCATCATGTTCTTCGTCTTGAAAAGCGGGCGGCCAATGGTGTGCCACCCCACGGGAACCAGCTCGTCGGCTCCGTATCTGGTGAGGTCCCGCCGGAGCAGGTCCAGGTATGCGGCGGTAGCGTGGCGATCGGTCACAGTCAAGAAAACGCCCCTGTCTTTGGCTTGCTGCACGCACCGCCGACGGCGAGCGCTTATGAGATTGCAGTGTACCCGGTCGACGGTTAAGGCTGTTGCTGGGATGGCCGAATCGGACCCGCCGGCGCGACCCTTTTCTTGGCCGGAGGCTCTCAGCACGGGATGTCTTACTGGCATTCTGGTTCAATCCGCCCCCATCCGATGGTGGCACGCCCAGCTTTGTCGACGTTCACCGCCGTTTGCCGGAATGCCCCGCTTAGCAGGTCGGAGATGTCAACGACGGCGATCCATCGCCACTCTCCCCGGGTTTCCGGTTACAGCAGTGCAGCGCCACCTAGGGGACGGTCAACCGTTGTTGCAGGGTCCCAGCCAGCCGTCACAAATCCCGTCCATCACAGCTTCACGTCGGCACTTCAGGCTCGCGCAAATTCTCAGGATGAAATGTCTCCGAATAAGGGACATTCTTGCGCGTGAGACGCGATTTCAGCGAAATCGCGCGCTTTTCCACCAAGAACCAGCTGAGGGCGGCAAGAGGCAGAGTGGCGATGGTTGAAACGACAAAAAACAACACCGGGTTCAGAAAGGTAAGCCCGCAGATCGCCAGCAACTGCTGCATCGGAAATGCGTAGATGTAGAGGCCGTAGGAGAGATCGGTGCGCAACGCAAGACGCTTGTTGCGGATTAACGTCCCGGAGACAATGACGGCGTACGCCAGCGGAAGAGCGCCTACAACCCGATAGTCGGGCAGCAGGATGCACGACAGAACAACGATGACCGCGCTGACCGCCACCAGCGACCATTTCGCTGGGATCGTATCTCGCCACTGATATATCAGTGCCCCGGCGGCGAACATCATCACGCAGCGCGCAAGCAACTGCGGGATGGTCCACACACCGGGAAATGTGAGCGGTGGCAACATCAACGCCCCCACCAATGCGAGTCCCAGGATCACCGGCGAAATCCACCGGCGCGCGGCGAGCCCGACGACTCCGAGAACGGCGACAGCCAGGTAGCACAACACCTCCCAGATGAGCGACCACAAAGAGGCATTCCAATCGCCGGCGAACGCCACCCCAAACGGTGTTCCGCCGACATCATGCTGAAGGTGAATCACGGCGCTGTTTTTCAGGACGTACTCAAACGGTGCCGCGGACATGAGCAAGTTCCCTGGCGAGCCGCCTTGAATCACCAAACTAAGCGGAGCGATTAGGAACGCGGTCACGATGAGGCAGACGTAGTACCCGGGAAGGATGCGAAGTGCCCGGGCCCCGAGGTACTCGCCTACGCGGGGCTTGTTGAGCCAACTCCTGGCGATGAGGAACCCCGAGATCGCGAAGAACCCGTCGACCCCTACAGCGAAGAGAAGCTGAAGAAGCGCGGCAGGCGGCATGCGGCCGGTGACTGGGAAGGAATGAAAGAGGATCACCTCGGCGGCCAGCGCCAACCTCAAGGTATTCAGGGCATTGTTTCGCGGGTCGAAGGCCTGCTCTAGTTTCATCGACTCCCAGTCTCAGGACCCCCGATGGCCCCCAGGCACCGCACTAGCGAACGATCGTATCGTCACTGCCGATAGCAGCTGCGCAGTTGCCTTCCCCACAACGTACAAAGCGTTGTCGACTCGCGCCAGCTTGACCGTTGCGCATTGCCTGAGGAGGTGCCGAGGACGGGATGTCGCCACGCGACGTACTAGTAGCTGAGGCGACTGGCGCAAACCATAGCCAGCTGCGGTTCAGCCTTGTCTGGCCGGCTTGTCCTCGGCATCGATTTGCGACTGTTCGGCGATCCAATCGAGCAGTGCCTGCAGACCATCATCCAGCGCAGTCTTCGGACGCCAGCGCAGTTCCGTCTTCGCCGATTCGATAGTGCAACTGGCCGCACGCACATCACCGTCGCGGAATTTCGGTACCACTACCGGTTCGGGAGCCCCGCAGACCGCGGCAATCTTATTGGCCAGCTCATGGATGGTTGTTCCGATTCCTGACCCGATGTCGAGACAGCGGGCACCCGTTGCAGGCTTTTCCAACGCAGCGAACAATGCATCGACGACGTCATCGATGAAGACGAAATCCCGTACGATCCTGCCGTCCTCGTAGACCTCCAATGGCTGCCGATCCCGGGCCAGGCGTGCGAACAGAGCGACGATCCCGGTGTAGGAATTGGTCAGCGACTGACCCGGCCCGAATACATTCTGCAGACGGAGCACGCTGAGGTTGGTGTCGTGTGCGGCCACCCATGCGGCCAGCATGTGCTCCTGAGCCAGCTTGGTCGCGGCGTAGATGTTGGTGGGCCGGGCCTCAGTTCGGTTTGCTGAGCTCGGAACCGGCACCGTAGGTTCGTCCGAGGGTCCTCGGGGATCCCAGATGCCAGCGACCAGCTGAGCGTGGCTGCGGGGCGGCGGATAGAAGGTATGTGTTCCGCATCGCCATGCCCCCTCGCCATACACGGCCCTCGACGAGGCAAGAACGAGCTGGTCTGGCACCAATTTCGAGCGGGTCAGAGCATCGAGCAGCTGGGCAGTACCGACGACGTTCACGGAGGCGTGCCGCGTCGCTTCCGAGAGCGACTGCCCCGTGCCTGTCTCGGCCGCCAAGTGGACGATCTGGGTGGGACGAAACAGGCGAAGCACGGCGTCCAAGTCGGGCGCATGCGTGACATCGCCGGTGAACAGCCGCACCGCCGTCGGCAAATCGATCGGTTGATGTCCGGTGTGCACCTGCGGGTGCAGGACGTCCATCACTGCGACGTCGTGGCCTGCCTCGACGAGACGCCGCGAGAGCGCGGATCCGATGAATCCAGCACCGCCGGTGATGAGCACGGAAGCTGACAAGAACGAAGCCTCTCATCTATCTACGAGACAGGTGGACGCCTCCGCCCACGTCGTACTCTAGGCGGACGCCCCGAAGGCGCCCCTAGCGAACCCTAGACTGACGGCCTCGGGAATTCGGTGGTCGGCGCGTCATCGTCATAGCCATCTTTGCCTCGACGACCCTCCCCCAGCAGAGTCCGTACCGTCGGCCGGGTGCCCAACGGCTCGAGCAGGAAACTGGCGGGGCGGGGGCGCACTCGCTGCGGCCACCAGAACCAGCGACCGAGCAGTGCGGCAATCGAAGGCGTCATGAACGACCGCACAATGAGGGTGTCGAACATCAGGCCAAGTGCGATGGTGGTGCCGATCTGGCCGATGATGCGCAGATCGCTGACCACCATTGACGCCATCGTGAACGCGAATACCAACCCCGCGGTCGTAACGACCTTGCCGGTACCCCCCATGGCGCGGATGATGCCCGTGTTCAGACCAGCGCCTATTTCCTCCTTCATTCGTGACACCAACAGCAGGTTGTAGTCAGACCCCACCGCCAACAGGATGATCACCGACATCGCCAGCACCATCCAATGCAGATGGATGCCGAGAATGTACTGCCAGACCAGCACGGAAACCCCAAACGAGGCCCCAAGCGAAAGCACCACTGTCCCGACGATCACCAGAGCGGCAATGAAGCTGCGCGTGATGATGAGCATGATGATGAAAACGAGGCAGATGGCGGCGACTCCGGCGAGCCACAGATCGTTTACCGAGCCGTCCTTCCAGTCCTTTGCGGTCGATGCGGCGCCAGCCAAATAAACTTGCGCGCCGGCAAGTGGTGTCCCTTTCAGCGCCTCCTCGGCCGCCGTCTTGATCCGGTCAACGCGGGCGATGCCCTCCGGAGTCGCGGGGGCGCCGCGATGCGAGATGATGAATCGCGCCGCTTTCCCGTCCGGCGAGAGGAAAGAGTCCATTGCCTTCCTGAAATCTTCGTTTTCAAAGACTTCCGGTGGCATGAAGAAGGAATCATCATTATTGGCAGCGTCGAACGCCATGCCCATTGTGGAGAGGTATTTATTCGAGTAGTCCATCTGGTCATAAAAGCCAGTGGTCGTACTATGCATGGTGAGAATCATGGTTCGCATGAACTTCATGATCGCTATATTTTCCGGCAGCAGCGCCGTAATCTGCGGCAGCAGCACATCCAGCTGATCGAGATGGACAAGGAGTTCGTCGAATTTGACGCTAATTCGGTCGATCCCGTCCAGCGAGTCGAAGAAAGACCTTATTGACCAGCAGAGTGGAATGTTGGTGCAGTGCGGTTCCCAATACAGGTAATTTCGGAGAGGACGGAAGAAATCGTCGAAATCGGCCATGCTATCGCGCAAGTCGTCGAGTATTTTCTTCATCTCATGCGTCTTCACGACCGATTCATGAGTTAACGCGTTCATTTGCAGTGTCAATGCGTATTGCGATTCCATGATTTTGATCATCTTGCCCAGGTCTTCGGCCTGAACCAACAAGTCACCCATACGCTCGCTCTGGTATCTCATCACCGTCGACATGTTGGCGTTCTGCAAACTGAGCATGAATGGTATTGAGGTGTTACCGATCGGTGTTCCCTCGGGCCGGGTGATGCCCTGCACACGCGAGATGCCCGGCACCCTGAAAACTGCCTTGGCGATTCTATTCAGCACCAAGAAATCTGCCGGATTCCGCATGTCTCGATTCGACTCGATCATCAGAATGTCGGGCATCAACCGTGCTTGGGAAAAATGACGTTCAGCCGCGGTAAAACCCTCATTTGCCGGGATCTTCCCGGGCACGTATTCGCGGTCGTTATAGCTCGTCTCATACCCAGGCAAGGTGAGTAGACCGAGCAATGCAAGCGCCACCGAGCCAGCCAGGATGGGCGCGGGCCAGCGGACTACGGCCGTGCCGATGCCGCGCCATCGATGAACCGCCAGCTTGCGCTTGGGGTCCAACAACCCGAATCGACTACCCAGAGTTACGACGGCAGGACCCGCGGTCACGGCGACGGCGACTGCGACGAGCATGCCGATCGCACAGGGAATACCCATGGTCTGGAAGTAGGGCAGCCGGGTAAAGCTCAGACAGAAGATCGCTCCAGCGATAGTCAAACCGGATGCCAAGACGACGGGGGTGACGCTGCGGTACATGGTGTAGTACGCGGTTTCCGGGTCCTCGCCGACCTGACGCGCCTCTTGATATCGACCGAAAAAGAAGATTCCGTAATCAGTCCCGGCCGCGATGGCGAGGAAGACCAACATATTGACGGCGAACGTCGAGAGAACAAACGCGTCATTGTGGCCGAGGAACGCAACGACTCCTCGAGCTGCTGCCAGTTCGAAAAACACTGTGATCAAGAGGAGAATCACTGTGACGATCGAACGGTAGACAAAGAGCAGCACCGCGAAGATGATCACCACGGTTACCGCTGTGATCTTCAGGACGGATTGATCACCGGCGCGCTGCATGTCTGAAGCCAAAGGCGCGGCACCGGTCACATAGACGTCGAGTCCCGCCGGCGGTGGATTCCGATTCACGATTTCGCGGACGGCGTTCACTGATTCTTCACCCAAGGCTGTGCCCTGGTTGCCGACCAAATTCAATTGGACATATGTGGCTTTGTGATCCGGGCTCTCCACGCTCGACGACGTGAGTCGATCACCCCACAAATCCTGCACATGCTCCACATGTTCCGGATCGTCTCGCAGCTGACGAACCAACTCGTCGTAGTACTGATGCGCGGACTCACCGAGTGGTTCCTGCGCCTCCAGGACAATCATCGCCGAACTGTCCGAATCGGACTCTTTGAAGGCGTGGCCCATGCGTGTCATGGCCTGTACCGATGGCGCATCCGCAGGCATCACCGAAACGGAGTGCTCCCGACCGACCTTCTCGAGCGCCGGAATCACCGAGCGCCAGCTTCCTTCGACGGCTATCAAAGTGGAGATCAGAATCAGGGCCAACCACGCTAAGACGATCACTGGCGCGAGCGCGCGTGTCATCCGCGCAATAACGGGCCGCCGAGAACGTTGGTCGCTCATAGGCTTTCGCTAGTCCCTCAGCAACAACGAACGAACCAATGGGCGCGGGCCGACAGACCGAAGCATGTGGCTGGCCGGGCGGGATCGCACTGGTTGAGGCCACCAGAACCAACGTCCCAGCAAGGCGGCGGCCGAAGGTGTCATGAACGCGCGGACGATCATCGTGTCAAAAAGCAGGCCCATCGCAATGGTCGTGCCGACTTGGCCGATGGTGAGCAGGTCGCTGACAAGCATTGAGGCCATGGTCGCTGCGAATACCAGGCCAGCTGCGGTCACGACTCTACCGGTACCACCCATAGCTCGAATGATGCCCGTCTTCAGCCCCGCGCCGATCTCCTCTTTCATTCGCGATACCAGCATCAAGTTGTAGTCGGATCCGACGGCCAGGAGCACAATCACCGACATCGCCACCACTACCCAGTGGATTTGGATGCCCAGAAGGTGTTGCCAGACGAGGATGGACAACCCAAATGAGGCGCCCATCGAAATCACCACCGTGCCGACAATCACCAGCGCGGCGATAAAGCTTCGCGTCATGAGCAACATGATGATGAAGATGAGGCACAGCGCGGCAACGCCCGCAATCAGGAGGTCGTATCGCGATCCGTCGACGAGGTCTTTCACCGTCGCCGCGGTGCCCGCAAGGTAAATACTGCTGGTTTCCAGCGGAGTGCCTTTGAGCGCCTCTTCCGCTGCGGTTCGTATGGGATCAACCCGTGCCATGCCTTCGGGGGTCGCAGGATCACCACTCTGCGATATCAGCATTCGCGCAGATTTTCCATCCGGTGACATGAAAATATCCATGACACGCTTGAAATCCGCGTTTTCAAAAATTTCCGGTGGCAGGTAGAAGGAGTCGTCATTCTTTGCCTGATTGAATGCCTTCGCCATCGCCGTGGCGTTTTCGCTGTTGTCCTGAAACGCGCCGATGGTGCCCGACATGGTGCTGTGCATGGTCAGCATCATGGTTCGCATGCTTTCCATGATCGGGATCATCGGTTCCAATTGGGCGACCATCTGCGGCAACAGCGCGTCCAATTTATCGAGGTTTTCGACCAGCTCCTCCATCTTCACTGTGATCGTATCGACGCCGTCGAATGCGACAAATAGACTTCGGAGCGACCAGCAGATCGGGATATTGATGCAGTGCGGTTCCCAATGGAAATAATTGCGGATCGGACGGAAGAAATCATCGAAATCGGAGAGCGAATCCCTCAGGTCTTCTGTGACATCCTGTAGTTCGTGCGTCTTCCCGACCATGTTATGAGTAACGCCGACCATCTGTTTCATCAGCGCCAGCATGCGCTTCATAATGTTAATCGACTGGGCCATCATGTTGGCCTGCTCGAGCATGTCATCCATCCGCAATTCCTGGAATGGCATGTTCAGAAGTTGGCTCGCGCTCCCCACGCTGATCATGAACGGAATGGTTGTCCGGTCGATCTGGGTACCTTCCGGGCGCGTTACCGATTGAACGGTGGCAACGCCTTGGACGGCGAAGACCGCTTTTGCCAACTTATTCAAGATCAGCATGTCGGCGGGATTGCGCATGTCATGGTCGCTTTGAAGTACAAGCAGATCCGGAACCGTCAATTTCGACTCGGGGAAATGGCGCGCAGCGGCCGCGTAACCCTCGTTGGCAGGGATATCCTGTGGAATGAACTTTTGGTCGTTGTAGCTCGGATGGTAACCAGGCAACGTCAATAGCCCGATAAGCGAAATTGCCAGTGTTGCGGCAAGAATAGGTGCCGGCCACCGGACTGTTGCGGTTCCGATGCGCTGCCAAGCGTGTGTCCTCATCCGCCGTTTCGGATCGAACATACCGAAACGGCCGCCGGCCGCCATGATTGCGGGAACCAGCGTCAGCGCGACCGCGACCGCAACCAATATGCCTATCGCTCCCGGGATCCCCAGGGGTTGGAAGAAGGGCAATCGGGTGAAGCTGAGACAAGCGATGGCACCAGCAATTGTGACTCCGGACGCCAAGACAACTTTGGCGACGCTCCGATAGGTGGTGTAGTAGGCCTTTTCACGGTCTTCGCCGGCCTGGCGAGCCTCCTGATATCGCCCGATGAAGAATATTCCGTAGTCCGTTCCGGCCGCGATCCCGACGGATACCAGGAGATTGACGACAAAGGTCGTGAGACCAACAAGCCCATGAAGGCCGAGGAACGCGACGATTCCGCGGGCTACCTGCAATTCGATCAGGACCGTCAGCAAAATCACGATTGTGGTGATGACGGAACGGAAGACAATCACCAGCATTACGAAGATCACTGCGAACGTGACCAGGGTGATCAAGATGATCGTCCTGTTACCACTCACGCCCATATCCGCGACGATCGCCGCAGGTCCGGTGACGTACGCCTGCACTCCGGGGGGCGCAGGCGTGTTCTTGACGATCCGCTGGAGAGCGGCCACCGATGCGTTGCCGTCGGGCGCTCCCGTGGCGCCCTTGAGGGAGACCTGTACGTATACAGCTTTTCCGTCGGTGCTCTGCGCGGCGCCCGCGGTAAGTGGATCGCCCCAGAAATCCTCGACGTGCTGCACGTGCGCTGTGTCGGCTTCGAACTGACGAACCAAATTGTCGTAGTACTCGTGTGCGTCGGTGCCCAGGGGTTGCTGCCCCTCGAGCACGATCACCGCCAGAGTTCCGACGTTCGACCCCGAGAACGCCTGACCCATTCGCTGAGCGGCCTTGGTCGACGGCGCATCCTGGGCGATAAGCGGTACAGAATGCTCTCTCTCAACCTGCTCCAGCGATGGCACAAAGAGCGTCAACACGACGGTGAGCGCCACCCACAGCAAGATGATCGGGATCGAAAGTCGATGGATCCAACGGGCTGCGAAAGGGCGCTCGGTACGTTCATCGACCGCGTGTCTGTTGCTCATAGTGCCGTCACACTGCAGGAGGTGAAGGCCCTGAACGCATCTTTGGTCTTCTCGGCCCTGACGGCGTTGTCTACGAGGATGCGACAACCGATGCTGTCGCCAGTACCTTGTGCCATCACGCTTCCTACCGCCGTCGTGTTACCGAGGGGAAACTCCAACGACCAGGGCAGGGGCACATTTTCGACGAAGGTGGGAATGGAATTGACGTCGAAATAGCTGATGCTGGCCACGCTTCCCGGCGATCCGAAGACCTCATACGTCACGTGTTTAGGGTTGTAGGGCGCCTCATCTTTTTGTGTGTCGGCATAGGCAGGGCGGTCGTCCGATCCGAAAATGCCGTGCAGGCGCGACACCGTGAAAGCTCCGGCACCGGCGACCACCAGGACGACCAGCGGAATCCATATCCGCTTGAAAACCCCGAAAATCACAGACCCCCTCCAGCTCGCTCCACGCCCGGCACCATGTCGGCGACCATGCAACTACACATCAGCCGCGACACGCCAGTCGGCACCCCCTCGAATGCGGTGTCGCCGTCAGGGCGGGCGACGTTACCGCAAACACGAGGACCTAGGCGAGCGCAAACCGGTCGTGACGAGTAAACCATGCCTGCGGCCTCCGTATCGGGCGGATCCCAACGCGAAATGGGATGGCAACGCATAGCGCGAGCGTAGAGGTACGGTACGAACAGTTCGCACCCGCCCGCAAATCATGAAGGTGAGCTGTTTACCCGCCACGATGAGAGGTATTTTCCAGCGTGCGCTCGGTGTAAACCATCCTCCGACCTGGGGTTCGAACGATACTTCGATGCCGCAGCCGCGACGGTACCCGCGGTGAGTCCACGGCCGCCGTGCTTCGATCACCAGGAAATTACCGGCCCGTGACAAACCTCTGCAACAGATGTAACACCGCGGAAACCGCGGCCGATATGCGCAGTGCGTCTCGTCGCCAGGTTTCAAAACGCCGAGATGATGGTAGTCGTGCCGGAAGTGAACATTTGGCACAGGTGCGTGCTGGGCAACTAGAGTTCGTAATAGTCGTGAGGGAGGAAGTTCACACATGAAGAGATCGACATTTACCCGGTTGGCCGTGGCTGCCAGCGGATTGGCCCTGTCGGTGACCGCCGGCGCCGGTATCGCTGCCGCGCAACCGAATATCGACGCGATGGTCAATTCACCCTGCACCTACGATCAGGCGATCAGAGCGGTGAACGCGGAGAATCCGATGGCTGCGCAGTATCTGGCTCAGTCGCCGCCGAACCAGGAGTTCGTGCGCGTGTTCCTCAGTTCCTCGAAGGATCAACGGATCTCGCTGCTCAACCAGATCAAGAACAATCCGGGTATCGATCAGGCCATTCCGGTCTTCACCCAGATGATGACCAGCTGCGTCAACTACTGAGCACCGCTGAGCCTGGAGACTGAGGCGTTGGCTCGGGAAAGCCACTCGCTAGGTTCCTAGGTTTACGACGGACTCACTTGAGACGCTCCGACGCGGGCACCCTCGCCATTGAGGGTGTCCGTGTTGTCTTTGACTATGAAACTGGTTGCACCAGAGCAAGTTCGACACCCTAAGACGATTGAAAGAAGTCGAGGATCGCCGAGTTGACCGCATCCGGTCGCTCGAGAAATCCCAGATGGCCGGCGTCGGCGACCTCTAGATACCGCCCAATTGGCAGGGCGGCTGCCACCTCTGCGCCCAGGTGTGGGGGGATCACCAGATCGTCGGCGAATCCGATGACCAGTACGGGTGTGGAAATCGCCCTGTAGGCCGGCAACCTGTCGTCGACCGGAGCCACATGATGCTGCGCGCGGGTACCCGGAGTCGACTCGATGGGCCAGAACGTGAATGTGTCGATCCAGTCCTCAACAAGCACGTCATCATCGAGGGTTTTCGGCGAAAAGCCCTCCAGCAGACGCTGTTTGGCGGCATAGCGCGGCGGCAACTGAATCTCGGCATCGGCGAAATCTTGTTCGGCCGTGCGGAAGAACTCGCGCGCACGATCATGACGCCCCCGGGTTGCCATCAGCGCTGCCTGACTTACCAACTCAGGTCGGGCCAGCATCAACTCCTGCGCGATGAACGAACCCATCGAGACCGTCACCAGCCGGACGGGAGCGAGGTTGAGCCTCTCGATCAACTCCGCGGTGTCGGCCACCATCGTTGACGTCGTGAAGTCGCTCTCATCCGCCGTCGCGCCCACTCCCCTGTTGTCGAACGTGACGACTCGGTAGCCGGCGGCAAGGAATGCGGGCACCTGGTGGATCTGCCATGTGCGTCCAGCACCCCCTTGGCCAGCAATGAACAGCACCGGTTCCCCGTGACCGCGGTCATCGAAGGCCAAGTTCACCACGCAGGGAAAGTACTACAGTCAGCAAACTCACGCCGGGTGCGCCTGGGGGTTAACCCCCCCAAAAGTCTCTGGCAAACCTCCCGGGTTAACCCCCGCGGAAATTCAACCTTTCGCCGAGCCGTTTTTGTCCCCTCGCCGGCACGGCTACACTCCCGCCCATGCGAAGTGCGCTCGGGCAGGTGTTCGATCCGCGCGAGAACGCACTGAACGCGTGGCGGCTCGTGCTGGCCGCCGGTGTCATCCTGCAGCATTCGTGGCCGTTGACCGGCCGGGAACTCGCGACACCCTTCACAGGGCTGCTCACTCAAGTGTGGGTGGATGCGTTCTTCGTCGTGTCGGGGTTCCTGATCACGGGGTCGTGGTTGAACAATCCACGATTGCGGGAGTACGCGGTGGCGCGCGCCTTACGGATCTTTCCCGGCCTGTGGGTCTGCCTCCTGGTCATCGCGTTTGTGCTGGCCCCCATCGGGGCCGCCCTATCCGGCGGCTCGTTACGACTGTCATCGCAGATCGCCTATGTGCTGAACAACGCGGTGCTCAATATTTATTACACGGGTATCGACGGGACGCCCATGGGCGTGCCGTGGCCCGGGGTGTGGGACGGCCCGCTGTGGACCTTGATCTTCGAGGTGATGTGCTACATCGGCGTCGCGCTGCTCGGTGTCGCGGGTCTGCTGCGGTGGCGGTGGACGGTCCCGGTCGTGTTCGTCTTGGGTGTCGCCGGCTCAGCGGTCGTGG
The DNA here is from genome assembly GCA_044508395.1 of Mycobacterium sp. Lineage (GTDB taxonomy): Bacteria > Actinomycetota > Actinomycetes > Mycobacteriales > Mycobacteriaceae > Mycobacterium. The sequence continues at coordinate 50,079 of JBIQHU010000024.1, forward strand.
GCTATCCGGTGATGTCGGTGGAGACGATTCCGCAGATGATGTTGCGATTCATCGTCGTGTTTTCCGCCGGGGCGCTGGTGTACCAGTTCCGTGACCGGATTCCGGCTCGCTGGTGGCTGGTGGCGGTGTGCGCTGGCCTGGTCATCGTTCTGGGCCTCCTCCCGAACTACCGGGTGTACGCTGCGCTGCCACTCGCTTACGCGGTGATCGTGTCCGGTGCGTTGTTGAAACGACCCCGACTGCGCAACGACCTGTCCTACGGCATGTACATCTACGCTTGGCCGGTGCAGCAGCTCCTGGCTGCGGCGGGTCTGGTCTGGCTGGACCCCCGACTGTTCTTCGTGGTGGCCACGCTGTGCACGGTGCCGTTGGCGGCCGCCTCGTGGTTTGTCGTGGAGCGGCAGGCGATGAAGTTGAAGCGGCGGGTGCGCCGGAAGGAGTTCGCGGAGTCCGCGCCTGGGGGTTAACCCCCCTCAACTCGGTTGGTAAACGCAGTGTTGCCGTCCCGCAGCGATCCGTACGTTCGGAGTATGGTCACACTCGCGGATCAAAAAGCTGAGCCGGACATGGCAGAGACACCCACGCCCACGCCGCCGAGGCGGCGTCACATCGGTTTCGCGCCCAGCGCGTCGATGATCGCCGGTGCGGCGATCGGCGTCGTGTGGGTGTGGGTGCCGATCATGATCGTGGTCTTCGGCATCTCGGCACTTCCCACGGTCATCGGGTTCGCGGTTGCCCTTGTCCTCTTCGTGTACCTGATGCGCGGCGTGGGGTGGATCGAGCGGGTGCGTAGCGAGGCCGTCTTCGGCATGGGTCTGGCGGTGCCGCCCCGAAAGATTTCTCATCGCACCGGCTTTGCGCGTTGGGCACACCAACTGTGGCTGGACCTCAACAGCACCCGGTTCTGGAAGGGCTGCACGCATCACTTCGTTCGGCTGGCCTACGACATCGCGGCCGTTGGCCTCGCGTTCGCTCTGCTGGCATTCGCATTCTTCGCACCGGCCGGGGCGTTCGCTATCAGCCGTAGCGGGCCCGACACCGGCGTGATATTCATTCCGCCCATGCTTGCGTGGCCACCGGCCATCGTCGCGTTCGCGGTCGCCGCCGCGATCATCGTGTTCGCACCTGTGCTCGACGCAAAGATCGACGGCTGGCTGCTTCCGCCGTCGCCGACCGCGATCCTGAAGCACGAGATGAACGCGCTCGCCGACGCCCGGCTGGGTGCGTTGACCTCGGCGCAGACAGAGCGCTACCGCATCGAACGCGACCTGCACGACAGCGTGCAGCCGCGGCTCGTGTCGCTGGCGATGACGATCGGCCTCGCGCAGACCAAATTCGACACCGATCCGGCCGCCGCGAAAGAGCTGATCGCTGAGGCCCACGAAGACGCGAAAACCGCTCTGCTCGAACTGCGTAACGTCGTGCGCGGTATCGCGCCGACGATCCTCGCCGACCGTGGACTGGATGCCGCACTTTCCGCGGTGGTGCAGCGCGCCGCCGTCCCGACACTGTTGAACATCGATCTGCCCCGTCGGATCCCTGAAGAGACCGAATCGGTCGCGTACTTCATCGTCGCAGAGGCGCTGACCAACGTCGCCAAGCACGCGCAGGCGTCGCGGGCCGTCGTCACCGTTCGGCTCGACGAGGCCGAAAACGTGCTCCACGTCTCGGTGTTCGACGATGGCCGCGGCGGCGCGGAGATCACCGACAGCGAAACGGCCACCGGATTGCGCGGTCTGGCCGAACGGGTGCGCGCCGCCCGCGGCAAGTTCACGGTTTCCAGCCCCTTCACCGGATCTACGACTGTCACAGCGGAGCTGCCGTGCGCATTGTGATCGCCGAAGACTCGGCGCTGCTGCGCGCAGGTATCGAGCGCATCCTGACCGATGCCGGCCACGACGTGGTCGGGAGTGTGCCGGATGCGACGAACCTGCTGCGCCTGGTCAACGAGACCCGCCCGGATCTGGTGATCGTCGATGTTCGGATGCCGCCGACATTCACCGATGAAGGAATCCGCTGTGCGGCCCTGCTGCGCAGTCAGAATCCCGAGTCGCCCGTACTGGTGTTGTCGCACTACGTCGAGGAGCGCTACGCGTCGGACCTGATCACCTCGGACACCCGAGGTTTCGGGTACCTGCTCAAGGACCGCGTCGCCGACGTACCGGCGTTTCTGGACGCGGTCAATGTCGTCGGCAGCGGCGGGACGCTACTCGACCCTGAGGTCGTGTCCCAGATCCTCGCGCGGTCGCATCGCCGCAGCGCGCTTGATCAGCTCACCGCTCGCGAGAGCGAGGTTCTCCAACTGATGGCGGAGGGCAGAACCAACTCGGCGATCGCCGCGACGCTGCACATGTCGACCGGATCCGCGGAGAAACACATCGCCTCGATTTTCGCGAAACTCGGTCTGGTGCAAGACGACACCGAAAACCGCCGAGTCCTCGCCGTTCTGCGCTACCTCGAGTCGTGATCGAAAGGAATGAAGTCATGACGAACATGAAGTCCGACCGCGAGGTGATCGAGGCCGCCCTCGCGCTCATCGAGGTCAACAACGGGTGGACGCAGGGCACCTACTGGCGCGACGCCGACGGTTACGAGGTGCTGCCCTCCATCGAGGTCCCGGGAGAATGGGTGCGGTTACGCACCGAGCACGTCGGCGAGGGTGGCTACCGCGCACACACCGACGCCGGTTCGCCGCCGTGCAGCTTCTGCCTCCAGGGGGCGCTGCGGATGGCCGCCGGCTGCTGGCGGTTCGGGCAGCCCACCCCCGGACATGAGCAGGTCGACCGGCTGGAGAGCCTGCTGCTGCAGATGGCGAACTCGGCGATCGCGCCGGGATGGGCGAGCTTGGCCGCCTTCAACGACGACGCGCGTACCACCCATGCCGACGCGGTGCTGGTACTCAAGCATGCCGCCGCGCACCTCGAGGCGCAGGGGCAGCGGTGAGCAAGGTCGACGTCGCCGAAAGGCCGCCCGAACTGTCGGGCGGTCACCGCACGACGATGCGGTTCGTGCTCGTGGTGATCGCTGTGTTGGTCTCCATCGGCAGCTTGGTGAGCCTCTGCGTTCTTGCGTTCGGGGTGAGCAGCATTCGCGTCGTCACCGACACACAAGCGCTGCCGACCACGACGCGGATGTTGGACATCGACACCGGCGATGTGCCGGTCGATGTCCGCCTCATCACCGACGCCACTGCCAAGGAGCCCCGCGTCGACCTGCGTATGGTCACGCGCGGTGACGACACGCATCTGGCTGTCGTCGAAGACGCCGCGGACAGCCGAGTCACCCTCAGCGACAGCGGCTCTGGGTTCCTGTGGTTCAACCGCACCGGCGAGATCAAGGTGATTCTTCCGCCCGATCTTGCGCAGGGCATGAGCGTGACGGTGAACAATCAGACCCGCTCGATAGCCTGAATCGACGGCATAGTTGCGTCGTATCGTTCATCCGCGTCCGACCCTCATCGAGAGAGACAGGCACGCACCCATGGCGACGACCAGCCTCAGCCGCGCGAAATAGCATTCCGGGTCGTAGATTCGCCGAAATCGCCGCCCCGGAATGCTATTTCGCATACGAACACGAGCCCTCAGCGCGCGTCGGCCCACACGTCGGCGCGGTGCACCGGCAGACCGTGGCCGGGCAGCAGGTGCTCGACGGGCAGCGCGCGCAAGTGCTGTTTAGTGCGCGCCGCGGCGGCGTCGTCGACGGTCTCCGGGGTGAACCACGCCTGACCGTCCGCACTTAGCACCGCGTCGCCCGAGATCAGGGTGCGGCTGTCGGCATGCCAGAACGCGGTCGAGTCGTCGGTGTGCCCGGGCACGTGCAACACCTCCCAGCCCGCAGCGCCGGGCAGCGGCTGACCATCCACCAACGGCGTCGCCCCGCCCAACGCATCACCGACCATCCCCTTACCTCCGCCGTATCCCGCGATACGGGGGCCGTCGGCGAAACCGCACAGCCCGGTCAGGTCCAGCGGTTGGCTGACCAGGGTGGGCCAGATCTGGGCGACCTTGCTCAGCGCCGGGGTACGGGGCTGGCGGGTGCCGTCCAGATAGCTGAGCGTGACCTCGGGAAGATGTAGCACCACCCCGTGCTCGGCGGCCAGTCGCGGCGCCCCAGCGATGTGGTCGCTGTGGCCGTGGGTCGCAACGACCCCGCCGACAGCGCCGCGGTAGACCGCCAGCACGCCCGCGATGTCGTCGGCGCTGCCCGGCATGCCCGCATCGACCACCACATAGGCACGATCACCGCAGATCAGGTAGCAGTTGAAGATCCACCGGGACAGGCGGATGACCCCGAGGTCGTCGAGGCGCTCAACAACCAGTGCCACCGCAGCCCCCTTCGTCGCGCACCATCTGAGCAGTCTGCGGTGTTGGACTCGACTACGGCAAGCCAGATCGTCAGCGGCTCTTGCTCATTGATCAGCCGACCGCGTACAGCCCGCAGAGTGTGACGCGCACGGCGACAATCCATCCCCCAAAGAGAGCGCGGAGCACGCGCGGACCACCGCTTTGCCTCCTGTCTGTCAGCCGATCGGTGGACAACGATTCCCCCTGCGAACCGTCTGATCGGCGGGCAGACCGGGATCGTGCCGCGGGCAATAGTTGACGTACCGATCGGGCTCCGAATTTGGCGGGGCCCTCCAATTTGAAAGGTACGAACGATGAAAAGCGCAACGAACACCACCGAGACGGTCAAGGTCGGCAGGCTGACCATCGCCAGCCCCGCGGGGCGACCGGCCCCCGATGCCTTCTGCGTCGTCAAGGCCAGTGCCGCGGTCTGCAACCCCTGCTTTGGACTGGTGGGGTAAGCGACGTGGCGCTTGAAGGTCAACTTGCGGAGGCGTTGGCCTTCAACGCCCCCTATGTGATCGATCGACTCATCAAGAACCAGGTCACCGACGACTCCGCGCTCGCAGAACGGCTTTTCACTGAAGCAAAGAAGTACCTCGTATTGTGCGCGGCGACACCTGACGTGTCGTTCGGCATGTGGTCAGCAATGGTGGACGAAGCTTGGCACGCATTCGTCCTCTTCACCACCGAGTACGCGGAGTTCGGTCAGCGCTACTTCGGACAGTACGTCCACCATGCGCCCGTAAGCGATCATGGTGGCAGCGAGGGAGCGGCGGAGGGCAGTCGGCCACAGAATGCGGCTTCCTTCAACGCTTTTCGTCAGCGGTATGAGGAGCTGTACGGCCACCCCCTGCCGGACGTCTGGTACGACGGAAACAACGTCGCTTCTAGCAGCCGGGTCATCAACGAGAGGGCGGGGAGTTTGACCGTCCTCGTGGACGACGGCACCGTTCACCTGGTGGACGACTCCGAAGGAATCGTGCTCTCTGTCAATGACGTGGCGCTTGAGGCCATCGATTTCATCGCTCGGATGGACGGCTTCTATGTGCGCGAGCTTCCCGGCGACGTCACCACAGAAGAGAAAATCGGTGTGATCCAGCCACTGGTCCGGCTGGGCGTGCTACGCCTGGCACCCTAATGGGCCACGTACATGAGGAACGGCCCCCGGAGTAATCTCCGGGGGCCGTTCCACCTAGTAGCGGGGACAGGATTCGAACCTGCGACCTCTGGGTTATGAGCCCAGCGAGCTACCGAGCTGCTCCACCCCGCGTCGGGTAAACGCAAGGTTACCCAAGGCGCAGGTGCACCTCCAAATCGAGTGCTCAGCCGCCCGGTAGGTCCATGCGGCGCTGCCGCGAACGTGCGCAAACTCGGACATTTCTGCGGCGTGTCCACCCCAGACACGCACGCTCGCGATTCTGGGGAAAGCCGCTACCGGGTCGACTGGTACTTCTTCACCGCGTCGTCGAGGCGCTGCAACGCCTCACCGAACTCGGCGAAGTTGCCACTTGTCTGCGCCTCTTGCAGCGCTTCCAGCGCCGTGTTGACGTCTTGCAGCGCTGCGGCTTTGGCCGCCGACAACTGCACCGGCCCACCCGGCGGTACGGCCGCGGGCACTTGCGCATCCGGTGTGCGCTGATTGCCTGGCGGCGTAGCCGGTGGCTGGCCGTCGGGCGGGGCGGCCTGCGGTTGCCCGTTTGTCCCCGGTCCCGTCGGCGCAGGGCCGGTGGCAGTGGCGTCCGCGCCCGGCCCGAACAGCTCGGTCAGCGCGTCGCGCACCGTCGGGCCGTAACCGACCTTGTCGTTGTACATCATGGCCACCCGGATCAGGCGGGGATACGACGACGCCGCGTCGCTGGCGCCCGGCGACGCGTACACGGGTGCCACATACAGCAGGCCGCCCTGAGCGACCGGCAGCGTGAGCAGGTTGCCCCACCGGATGCGGTTCTGGTTGTCACGGCCGATCACACCGAGGTCCTGGCTCACCGCGGTATCGGTACTGATCGCGTTGAATGCCAACTTCGGACCGTTGACCTGGCCGGGAATGGTCAACACTGTGAGCTTGCCGTAGGTGGCGGGGTCGGAGCTCGCGCTGATGTAGGCCGCGAGGAAGTCGCGGCGGAACCGGTTCATCGCACTAGTGAGCTGGAATGACGCCGAATTATCGTTGGCTGCAAGGTCTTTGGCCACGATGTAGTACGGCGGCTGATAGCTGCTCGCGGTGGGGTTCGGATCGAGCGGCACGTCCCAGAAGTCCGACGTGGAGAAGAAGGTCACGGGATCGTCGACGTGGTACTTGGCCAGCAGCGCGCGCTGAACCTTGAACAGATCCTCGGGATACCGCAGGTGCTGTTGCAGTTCCGGGGTGATGTCGCTCTTGGGCTTCACCGTGTTCGGGAACACCTTCATCCAGGCCTGCAGCACCGGATCCTGCTCGTCCTGTGCATACAGCGTCACCGTGCCGTCGTAGGCGTCGACGGTCGCCTTCACCGAGTTGCGGATGTAGGACACCTGCTTGTCGATCTGCAACCGGTTGGCAGCCACCTCGGTGGAGTCCGCTGTGGCGCTCGACAGCGTCGTCAACTGCGAATACGGGTAGTTGTCCAGCGTGGTGTAGCCGTCAACGATCCACACCATCCGCTTGTTCACGATGGCCGGATAGACGGTGGTGTCGGTGGTCAGCCACGGCGCGGCGGCCTCGACGCGTTCGGCCGGATCGCGGTTAAACAGGATCTTGCTGTTCGGGCCGATCACGTTGGAGAACAAGAAGTTCCGCTCAGCGAACTTGGCGGCGAACACCGAGCGCGCCAGCCAGCTGCCGACGGGCACGCCGCCGGAACCGCCGTAGGTGTAGTTCTTGGTCTCGGTATTGGTTTCGTAGTCGTACTCGCGGTCGACGTCGCCGTTCTTGCCCACGATCGCGTAATCGGCGGCCGTGTTGGCGATCACCGGGCCGAAGTAGATTCGCGGCTGGTCCAGCGGAGCCGGACCCGGCGAGACGACGCTGCCGTTCGCGCCCACGACGCTGGCCAGGAACTCCGGATAGCCGCCGTTCTGGTTGGGGTCGTTGGCGACCCCGCGGACGGTGTTGGCCGGCGAGGCGATGAAGCCGTTGCCGTGCGTGTAGACGGTGTGCCGGTTGATCCAGTCACGCTGGTTGTCGATCAGCCGGTCAGGGTTGAGCTCGCGGGCGGCGACGACAAAGTCACGCAGATTTCCGTCGCGTCCCGTGTAGCGGTCCATCGCCAGGTGGTCGGGGAAGTAGTAGAAGTTCTTGCCCTGCTGGAACTGGGTGAACGCCGGGCTGACGATGGTGGGATCGAGCAGCCGGATGTTCGACGTTGTCGCCCGGTCGTCGGCCACCTGCTGGGCCGTGGTCTGCGCATCTCCGCTGTAATCGCGGTAGGTGACCGTTTCATCGGTCAACCCGTAGGCCTGTCTGGTGGCCGTGATGCTCCTGCTGATGTATTCGCTTTCCTTCTGCGCCGCGTTCGGCTTGACGCTGAACTGCTCGACCACCAGCGGCCAGCCGGCGCCGATCACCAACGACGACAACAGCAGCAGCACCACGCCTATTGCGGGGATCCGTAAGTCGCGCAACACGATCGCGGAGAAGACCGCGGCCGCGCAGATGACCGCGATGGCCATCAGGATCAGCTTCGCGGGCAGTACCGCGTTGATGTCCGTGTAACCGGCACCGGTGAACGGCTTGCCGCCGCGCGTGTGGCTCAACAGCTCGTAGCGGTCAAACCAGTACGCAACGGCCTTGAGCAACATCAGGATGCCGACCAACGTGATCAGCTGAATGCGCGCCGCGCGGCTCAGTGCCCCGGTGCGACCCGACAAGCGGATGCCGCCGAACAGGTAGTGGCCCAACAGGTTCGCGATGAACGCCAGGAATGTCGCGACGAACAGGAAGCTCAGCACCAGCCGGT
>JBIQHU010000025.1:0-58085 GCA_044508395.1 Mycobacterium sp.
TAGAGCATCTGACTACGGATCAGAAGGTTAGGGGTTCGAATCCCTTCGGGCGCGCTCACACTTGGAACACCCGCCGGCCTGGTCGCTAGATTGAGGTGGTGCGGCTTCTGTTCATCGCCGATACTCACGTTCCCAAACGCGCCCGCGACCTCCCTGCCCGCGTGTGGGACGAGGTCGCATCGGTCGACGTCGTGATCCACGCGGGGGACTGGGTGGAGCCGCAACTGCTCGACACCCTCGAGACCCGCGCCAAGCAGCTGATCGCATGCTGGGGAAACAACGACGGCGCCGAGTTGCGCCGTCGCCTCCCCGAACGTGCCGATGCCAGGTTGGGCGGTCTGCGGTTCACGGTGACCCATGAAACCGGCGTGGCGTCCGGCCGCGAGGCGCGGATGGCCAAGATGTACCCCGACACCGACGTGCTGGTGTTCGGCCACAGTCACATCCCGTGGGACACCTGCGCGAAAACCGGTCTGCGGCTGCTCAATCCAGGCTCCCCGACGGATCGCCGGCACCAGGAGTTCTGCACGTACATGACCGCGATCGTGCATGACGGCGCGCTGTCCGACGTCGAGCTGCACCGCCTGGAGCGCCATGCGTGACCGGCCGGCCCGCATCGCCGACGTGCACCAGCTCGCCGCCGCGATGCCACACACCACCCGTATCGAGGGCCCTAAGGGCAACCCCATCTACCAGGTGGGCGGCAAGTCGTTCGTCTTCTTCCGCACGCCGCAGCCCGATGCCGAAGATCCCGAGACCGGTGAGCGCTACGCCGACGTGATCATGATCTGGGTCGAGTCCGAGGCCGACAAGCTGGCGCTCATCCAGGACCCGCACTCGCCGTTCTTCACCACGGACCGCTTCGAGGGCCACCCTTCCGTGCTGGTGCGTGGCAGCCGATTGGCGGAGATCGGCAAGGTCGAGCTGACCGAGCTGATTCAGGATGCCTGGCTGTCGAGGGCATCGAAGCGACGAGCCGAACGGTGGTTGGCCGAGCAGGACAGCTGAGTTGCCCCGGCGGTGACGCGGTGAGCGTTAGTCTGCGCATCTGAAGCGGGAAGAGGCAGCCATGGCACGAGCGTCCAGACTGAACGGGAAAGTCAACGGAAAGGTCGTCGCGATCACCGGCGGAGCGCGGGGCATCGGCCTGGCCACCGCCAAGGTCCTCGATCGACTCGGCGCCAAGGTCGCTATCGGCGATGTCGACGAAGCGGCGGTCAAGGACGCCGGTTCAGAGTTCGACTTCGGCTTCTACGCGCGCCTCGACGTGACCGACCGGCAGTCCTTTACCACGTTCCTCGACGATGTCGAACGTGAGTTGGGGCCGGTCGACGTACTGGTCAACAACGCTGGAATCTGCCCGACCGGTCGCTTCCTCGACGAACCCGACGAGGTGACCGAGCGGACGCTAGCGATCAACGTCACCGGCGTCATCCTCGGCACCAAGCTGGCGGCACAACGAATGGTCAAGCGCGGCGGGGGACACATCATCAACATCGCCTCGCTGGCCGGGCTGAACGGGGTACCCGGCATCGCGACCTACTGCGCGACCAAGCACGCCGTGCTCGGGTACACCGACACCGCACGAATGGAGCTGCGCGGCACCGGTGTGCACGCCTCCGCCGTCCTGCCGACATTGACGAACACGGGGATGATCGACGGGGTCGCCAGTATGCCCGGCATGCGTAACGCCGAACCCGAGGACATCGCGGCGGGCGTCGTCAGCCTCATCGAGAAGCCGAAGCCCCGGATGATCGTCACGCGCCAGGCTGCGGTGATGATGGTGATCACCAAGCGGTTGCCACTGCGTCTTGGCGAAGCGGTCACCCGTGCGCTGAACGCAGACCGGATCTTCGCCGACGCCATCGACAAACCCGAACGTCGCGAGTACGAAGATCGCGCCCGCCACTCCTGACGGATGAATACTGTGGCCGCATGGATCAGAAGGCACCGACCGCGGTCATAGAGTCCGCGAACCGCGAGCACCTGAGCACCCTGCCGTTCGACGACACCGCCGATTTCGAGGCGGCCGATCGCGGATTCATCGCCGCCCTCGAACCATGCGTCCTCAAGGCGGCCGACGGAAGAGTGGTGTGGGACAACGACGTCTACGCGTTCCTTGATGGCGACGCGCCGGCGACGGTGCACCCCAGCCTGTGGCGGCAGAGCCAGTTGTGCGCCAAACAGGGCCTGTACGAGGTCGTCCAGGGTATTTACCAGGTGCGCGGCCTCGACCTGTCCAACATCACGTTCATCGAGGGCGACACCGGGATCATCGTCATCGATCCGCTGATCTCCACCGAGACCGCTGCGGCGGCGCTGGCACTGTACCGCGCCCACCGCGGAGATCGTGCCGTCAGCGCCGTTATTTATACCCACAGCCACGTCGATCACTTCGGCGGCGTGCTCGGAGTGACGACCCAGGCCGACGTCGATGCGGGCAAGGTCGTCGTGATCGCCCCCGAGCACTTCACCGACCACGCCGTGCAGGAGAACGTCTACGCCGGTACCGCAATGGCGCGACGCGCCTCCTATATGTACGGCGCAGCGTTGGCCAGGGGCCCCGCCGGGCAGGTGGGCTGCGGCCTGGGACAGGTGGGGTCGACCGGCGAAGTGGCGCTGATCGTGCCGACGCTCGACATCCGCCAGACCGGTGAGAAGCACACCATCGACGGCGTCGAGATCGAGTTCCAGATGGCCCCTGGCACCGAGGCGCCCGCCGAAATGCACTTCTATTTCCCGGCATTTCGCGCGCTGTGTATGGCCGAGAACGCCACCCACAACCTGCACAACCTGCTGACGCTGCGCGGGGCGCTGGTGCGTGACCCACACGGCTGGGCCGGTTATCTCACCGAGGCGATCGACACATTCGCCGACCGCACCGACGTCGTGTTCGCCTCCCATCACTGGCCGACATGGGGCAAAGATCGGATCGTCGAATTCCTTTCCCTGCAACGTGATCTGTACGCCTACCTGCACGACCAGACGCTGCGGCTGCTGAACCAGGGCTTCACCGGGATCGAGATCGCCGAGACCTTTCAGATGCCGCCCGCGCTGGACAAGGCGTGGCATACGCACGGCTACTACGGTTCGGTGAGTCACAACGTCAAGGCGGTCTATCAGCGCTACATGGGTTGGTTCGACGGCAACCCTGCCCGGCTGTGGCAGCATCCGCCCGAAGCGATCGGGCCGCGCTACGTCGAAGCGATGGGCGGGATCGACAACGTCGTAGCGATTGCCCGCAAGGCGTTGGACGACGGCGATTTCCGTTGGGCCGCTACGCTACTCGACCACGCCATCTTCACTGATCAGAACCACTCGGCGGCACGCGAACTGTACGCGGACACTTTGGAGCAGCTTGCGTACGGTGCCGAGAACGCGGTGTGGCGCAACTTCTTCCTCGCCGGTGCGACGGAACTGCGGGAAGGGAACTTCGGCACCCCGACGACCGCCGCGTCGCCGTCGATCCTGGGCCAGCTGACGCCTGAGCAGATATTCGACACCTTCGCGATCAACGTGAACGGGCCCAGGGCGTGGGACCTCGACATCGCCGTCGACATCACCTTCCTCGACGTCGACACCAACTACCGACTGACGCTGCGCAACGGAGTGCTGGTGTACCGCAAGGTGCCCGCCGACGCGGCCACCGCGCAGGCCACCGTGAAACTGGCGAGCAAGCTGCGACTGCTGGCATTCGCGGCGGGCGACGCCGACTCGCCGGGGCTGGAGATCAGCGGTGACGCGAATGCGTTGCCGTCGCTGCTCGCGGTGGTGGATCGGCCCGATCCGAACTTCAACATCGTCACGCCGTAGTTTCGGGCCTGTGAGGACGAATTAGCGTCCACGCAACCAGCCGAAAACGACAGTGCAACGTCGCCGCGCTGTACTTGCTTCATGCCAACCGTTTTCGATCAGGTGGGTGGATACGAGGGGTTGGAAGTCGTCGTCGCCGACTTTTATGATCGCGTACTCACCGACGCCGAACTCGCCCACTTCTTCACCGGCACGAACATGGCCAGACTCAAGGGCAAGCAAGTGGAGTTCTTCGCCGCCGCCCTTGGCGGGCCGGAACCCTACACCGGCGCGCCTATGCGGCAGGTACACCAGGGACGTGGAATCACCATGCACCACTTCACGTTGGTGGCCAACCATTTGGCGGCCAGCCTCTCGGCTGCGGGAGTACCGGCCGAGACGGTCGACGGGATCCTTGCCGCGATCGCGCCGCTCAGCGCCGACATCGTAACTGCGGTCGCCTGAGCGTCAGGGAATTCCGCCGTCGACGCGCAGGATCGAGCCGCTGGTGTAGCTCGAGGCGTCTGACGCGAGATACAGTGCGGCGCCGATGATTTCGGGGGGTCGGCCGAGGCGTTTGAGCGCGAACGCCTGCGCACCCTTCTCGACGGCCGGGATGTCCCACGCCTCGCTGATGTCGGTGAGGAACGGCCCCGGCATCAAGGTGTTGACGCGCACGGTCGGGCCGTAGGCCAGGGCCAGCCCCTCGGTCATCGCGTTGAGGCCCGCCTTGGCCGCCGAGTACGGCAGCTGTTCGGGCCGCGGCCGCCGCGACCCGCTTGAGCTGACGTTGATGATCGAGCCGCCGCCGTCGGCGACCATGCGCTCACCGACGAGCGCCGACAGCCGAAACGGACCCTTGAGGTTGAGGTTGATCACCGAATCGAACAGCTTCTCCGTCACCGAGGTCAGCGACGGGTAGAGCGGTGACATGCCCGCGTTGTTGATGAGCACGTCGACCTTGCCGAAGCGCTCGTATGCCGCGTCGACCAGCCCGTCGAGCTCGTCCCAGTGCCCGACGTGCACCTGGTACGGCAGCGCGGCACGGCCCGTCGCGGCACTGATTTCTTCCGCGGTGGCCGCGCACGTGTCGTACTTGCGGCTGGCGATGACGACGTCGGCGCCGCACTTCGCGGCCGCGAAGGCCATCTCCCTGCCCAGCCCTCGGCTACCGCCGGTGACCAGCACCACCCGGTCGGTCAGGTCGAACAGTTCGTCGGCATACCCTCTTGAGCTCACTGCGGCACTTCCTCCTCGCGGCGTTGGTCGGTGGCGGTCTCCCGGATCACCCGGTGCACGAACCCGAGCTTGGCCACCACGGGTGGCGGAATCTCGAACGGGTACAAGGGATTCTTACCCATCCCGGTGTTGATCCAGTTGAAGAACAGCGACATCCACTTCCAGTCGTACAGCATCTGTTCGATGGGCTCGTCCGCGTAGGACTGCAGCGGTACGACATCGCGGGGTGCCGCGAAGCGCAGCCGATCGGCGTGCAACACCATGCCGGCTTCGCGACTGGTCTCGATGGCGTCGGCGATGTGCAGATAGTGGGCGAAGCATTCGGCGAAGTCCTCCCACGGATGCATGGTCGCGTACTCGGAGATGAACGTCTCGCGCCAACCCTCGGGCGCGCCGAACGTGTAGTGCCGATCCAGGGCGTCGGCGTAGCTGGTGCGTTCGTCTCCGAACAGGTCCCGGCACTGTGGGAGGTATCTGTTCGCGCCGGGGCCCGTCTCGACCAGGACCTTCTGGTAGTAGTGGCCGACCTCGTGGCGGAAGTGGCCGAGCATGGTCCGGTATGGCTCGCCGAGCCGCACCCGCAGGGTTTCGCGGTACGCGTCGAGCGATTCGACCAGATCGATGGTGATGACCCCGTTGGCGTGGCCGATCACCACGCGCTCGCCCTCGCTGTAGCTGGACACCAGGTCAAAGGCCAAACCGCCGTCGCGGCGCCAGAATGGGTCGACGGGCAGGCCGAGGTCGAGCAGCTGGTAGACCAGCCGCCGCATGGCCGCGGCCGTCGGCACCAGCTTCTCCCGCGCGATGGTGTCCGAGGCGTCGGGCTCGCGACGGATCAGCGCGTCGGCCTGGCAGCGGCCACGTTGGTGGGCGTCCCGCTCCTGCTCGGGGACAAGCCAATTGCAGCCGAGAGTGCGGCTCTGGGTGCAACGGATCCACCGCCGTCCGTCGACGCTGACCGTGTCGTCGGTGACCACGAGCATCGACATCGTGGGCGGGTGAAACCCCAGCGCGGCATGGCAGGCGTGGCAGCGATCCGCCTCGAACGGCGTGAAGTTGTTGCACACGGGACAAGCGAATGCGCGCACGCGTCCTATGGTGTCACGGTGCAGTTGCTACTCATCCGGCATGCGTTGCCGCTCCGCAGCGAACCCGGGCAGGGTTCCGACCCCGAACTGTCCCAGGAGGGTATCGAGCAGGCCAAAAGGCTGCCCGATGCGCTGGCGCGCTTCCCGATCAGCCGAATCGTCTCTAGCCCGCAGATCCGGGCGAGGCAGACCGCACAGCCGGTGGCCGACGCGCTGGGGATGGCGATCGACATCGACGAGCGGCTTGCCGAATACGACCGCGATCTCACGCATTACACCCCGGTCGAGCAGATCTCCGAAGAGGACATGAAGCGGCTCGCCAACGGCGACCTGCCCGGTGGGGTGGACCAACCGGCGTTCATCGCGCGGGTCACCGAAGGTGTCGACGAGATCCTGGCGAACGCCGACCGCGAGGACACCGTCGCCGTCTTCACCCACGGCGGCGTCATCAACGCGATGGCCCACCGGGTCATGAAGACCGAGCGGCTGCTGTGCGTACAGGTCGACTATGCGGGCATCACCCGGTTGCTGTGGTCATCGAGGCAGCAGACGTTCTTCGTTGCGAGCGTCAACGCCACGGAGCACGTATGGGATCTGCTGCCCCGAAACCAGCAGTGGTAGACAGTTCCAGTGACAACTGAGCCGCTCCCGCCCAAGCCTGCCCGGCTGGATGGCCTTGACCTCGACGCCCTGGACCGTCACCTGCGCTCGGAAGGCATCCCTCGCACCGGCGACCTGCGCGGCGAGTTCATCTCGGGTGGCCGGTCCAACCTGACTTTTCTGGTGTACGACGACGCGTCCAAGTGGGTCCTGCGCCGTCCCCCGCTGCACGGGCTGACCCCGTCGGCCCACGACATGGCGCGCGAATACCGGGTGGTGGCCGCGCTGCGTGACACGGCGGTTCCGGTGGCCCGCGCCGTCACGATGCTCAACGACGACTCGGTGCTCGGGGCGCCGTTCCAGATGGTCGAGTATGTGGATGGCCGCGTTGTCCGGCACACCGACCAACTCGAGGCGCTCGGTGACGAGAAGGTCATCGCCGGTTGCGTCGACGCGTTGATCAAGGTCCTTGCCGACCTGCACGCGGTCGATCCGGAGGCGGTCGGCCTCGGCGACTTCGGTAAGCCCACGGGCTATCTGGAACGTCAGGTCCGACGCTGGGGTGGTCAGTGGGAGTTGGTGCGCACCGAGAGCGATCCGTGCGACGCCGATGTGAAGCGGCTGCATTCGGCTCTGGGAGAAGCGATTCCGTCGCAGAGCCGCACCGCGATCGTGCACGGCGACTACCGGATCGACAACACGATGCTCGACAAGAACGACGCGACCAAGGTGCTCGCCGTGCTCGACTGGGAGATGTCGACGCTGGGCGACCCGATCAGCGACGCCGCATTGATGTGTGTGTACCGCCATCCGATGTTCAATCTGGTGCACGCGGACGCGGCCTGGTCGTCGCCGCTGATCCCATCGGCCGACGAGCTCGCGCAGCGGTATGCGGTCGCGGCCGGCGTCGAGCTGGACCACTGGGACTTCTACATGGCGCTGGCGTACTTCAAGCTGGCGATCATCTCCGCAGGTATCGCGTACCGCGGCAGGGAGGGTGGCGGCGTCGCCGAGGACACCGACCAGGTCGCCGAGGCCGTCGGACCACTGATCAGCGCGGGCCTGGAGACGCTCAAGCCCTAGTTCTCACCGCGAACAGACGCGAAAACCCCCGACACGCCGCGTAAACGGGGGTATTTGCGTCTGCTCGCCGACAATCAGAAGCTCTGCGCCTTGAAGTTGCGCTTCGCGGCGCGGCGCAGTTGCACGATCCGCGCGGTGCCGACGGCAACCGTCAGTAGGCCGCCGCAGACGGCGGCCAACAGAATCGCCACGCCCACAGGCAGATTCCACTCCCAGACGAAGAAGTGAATGGTCGTGGAGTCGGTGTTCTGCATGATGAACACGAGCAGCACGATCAGGATGATGAATCCTGCGATCAACGCCGCCCACAGTGCCGCGGCCCGCGTGAACTTCAGCGCCGACTCCGGTTTGACGAGATATTCGCCTGGGGTGGCGACGGGGTCCGGCGGCTCGCCTCTGCCGGATACCGGCGGCGGCAGATCGGGCGGGACGGGCGGATCGCTGGTCATGGGTCCATCTTTGCCCTTCCGGGCGTCGAATGAAACCACTATGGGTACTCACGCTGAGCTAAAGCGCGGCGTTACCGCCTGCATGTCGATACTGTCCATCAGATGTCTAACGGCCGAGAGGGCTGGCACATGTCCCCTGGTAAATCGCTGCCGATCCTGGCGATCCTGCTCGCACTCATCGCATCGATGTCCTCGGCGTGCGGCAGCTCCAATCCGCTCGGCGGTGGGCAGATATCGGGCGACCTGAAGTCGATCGCAGTCGGTTCCGCCGACTTCACGGAGAGCAAGATCATCGCCGAGATCTACGCCCAGGCGCTGGAGGCCAACGGCTTCACGGTCCGCCGCCAGTTCGGCATCGGCAGCCGCGAGACCTATATCCCTGCGGTGCAAGACCATTCCATCGATCTGATTCCGGAGTACACCGGAAACCTCTTGCAGTACTTCGATCCGGCGGCGACGGCGACGACGCCCGATGCTGTGCTACTGGCGCTGCTCAAAGCGCTCCCAGGCGACCTGTCGATCCTGTATCCATCACCGGCGGAGGACAAGGACACCCTGGCGGTCACCGAGGCGACGGCGCAGCGGTGGAATCTCAAGTCGATCGCCGACCTCGCCAAGCATTCGGCGGAGGTCAAAGTCGGTGCGCCATCGGAGTTTCAGACCCGCGTGACCGGGCTGGTAGGCCTGAAGGACAAATACGGTCTGGACATCGCCCCGGCCAACTTCATCTCGATCAGCGACGGCGGTGGCCCCGCGACGGTGAAGGCACTCACCGACGGAACCATCACCGCGGCCAACATCTTCAGCACCTCACCCTCGATCGAGCAGAACAAGCTGGTCGTCCTCGAAGACCCGAAGAACGTCTTCCTCGCCGCGAACGTCGTTCCGCTGGTCGCGTCGCAGAAGATGTCGACCGAACTCAAGACCGTGCTCGACGCGGTGAGCGCCAAGCTGACCACCGAGGCGCTGATCCAGCTCAACACAGCGGTCGAGGGCAATCAGGGCATCGACCCCGACGAAGCGGCCGAGAAGTGGATCAAGGACAACGGCTTCGACCAACCGGTGCAGAAATGATCACATTTGAAAACGTCACCAAGAAGTATCCCGACGGCACCGTCGCGGTCGACGATCTGACGCTGGAGGTTCCGGAGGGCACCCTCACGGTCTTCGTCGGCCCGTCGGGCTGCGGTAAGACCACCTCGATGCGGATGATCAACCGGATGATCGACCCGACGTCGGGCACGCTGACCGTCGGCGGCAAGGACGTCACCAAGGTCGACCCGGTCCAGCTGCGGCTCGGCATCGGCTACGTCATCCAGAGTGCGGGGCTGATGCCGCACTTGCGCGTGGTCGACAACGTCGCCACCGTGCCCGTATTACGCGGCGAATCACGGCGCAGCGCACGCAAATCCGCATTGGGGGTGATGGAACGCGTCGGCCTGGACCTCAAGCTCGCCAACCGCTATCCGGCACAGCTGTCGGGTGGTCAACAGCAGCGCGTCGGGGTCGCCAGGGCATTGGCCGCCGACCCGCCGATCCTGTTGATGGACGAGCCGTTCAGTGCCGTCGACCCGGTGGTGCGCGAGGATCTGCAGACCGAAATCCTGCGGCTGCAAAGCGAACTGCGTAAGACCATCGTGTTCGTCACCCATGACATCGACGAGGCGGTCAAGCTCGGCGACAAGGTCGCGGTGTTCGGCCGCGGCGGGGTGCTGCTGCAGTACGGGGACCCACAATTTCTACTGTCCAACCCCGCCAATAGTGAAGTGTCGGCGTTTATTGGCGCCGACCGCGGCTACCGCGGGCTGCAGTTCTTCCACGCGACGGGGCTGCCGCTGCATGAAATCATCCATGTCGCCGAGGACGACGTCGACAGCGTGTCGTTGGCCCCGGGCGAGTGGGCGCTGGTGATCAAGGACGGCAAGCCCTACGCGTGGATCAACGCCGAGGGCGTCGATCTGCACCGCAAGGGCAAGGCGCTCTACGACAGCACCATCGGCGGGGGGTCGTTCTTCCGGCCGGACAACTCGTTGCGGCAGGCCATGGACGCCGCGTTGTCCTCACCGAGCGGGCTGGGCGTCGCGGTCGACGACGAGGGCCGGCTGATCGGCGGAGTGCGCGCCGACGATGTCCTCGAGGCACTCAAGGAGCAGCGGCGCGTCCCGGAGCTGGGGTAAGCGATGCGATACCTGCTCGACCACCTGGACGACCTGTGGACGCTGACGCTGATCCACCTGCGGCTGTCGCTGATCCCGATCCTGCTGGGGTTGATCATCGCGGTGCCGCTCGGCGCGCTCGTACAACGGACCGTGGCGCTGCGACGCATCACCACGCTGACCGCGAGCATCATCTTCACCATCCCCTCGCTCGCGCTGTTCGTCGTGCTGCCGCTGATCATTCCGACGCGCATCCTCGACGAGGCGAACGTGATCGTCGCGCTGACGCTCTACACCATCGCGCTGTTGGTGCGAGCCGTTCCCGAAGCGCTGGACGCGGTGTCGCCCGCGGTGCTCGACGCCGCCACCGCCGTCGGCTACAAGCGGTTGGTTCGGATGCTGAAAGTTGAACTGCCACTGGCGATTCCGGTGCTGATCGCGAGCCTGCGCGTCGTCGCCGTCACCAATATCTCCATGGTGTCGGTCGGTTCGGTGATCGGCATCGGCGGTCTCGGCACCTGGTTCACCGAGGGGTACCAGGCCAACAAGAGCGATCAGATCGTGGCGGGCATCATCGCGATCTTCGTGCTGGCGGTCGTCATCGACACGTTGATCATGTTGGCCGGAAAAGCGCTGACGCCCTGGACCCGTACGCCGCGTACGGGGCGCCCCAGCAGGGTGAAGGCGGTGACCGGATGAGCCCGATGACCTTCCTGCAGCAGGCGTTGGCGTACATCTTCACCGCGGCCAACTGGGGCGGTCCGGCGGGGCTGGGCGCGCGAATTCTCGAGCACCTGCAGTACACCGTCATCGCCGTCGTCTTCTCGGCCCTCATCGCCGTCCCGCTCGGGATGCTCATCGGGCACACGGGCCGTGGCACCTTCCTGGTCGTCACGGGAGTCAACGCCCTGCGCGCCCTCCCGACCCTCGGGGTGCTCCTACTCGGCGTCCTGCTCTGGGGCCTCGGACTGGTGCCGCCCACGGTGGCGCTGATGCTGCTCGGTATCCCGCCGCTGCTGGCGGGCACCTACTCCGGCATCGCCAACGTCGATCCTGCGGTGGTGGATGCCGCCAGGTCGATGGGCATGACCGAGCGACGAATCCTGCTGCGCGTCGAAACGCCCAACGCGATGCCGCTCATCCTCAGCGGTCTGCGGACCGCGACGCTGCAGGTCGTCGCGACCGCGACCGTTGCGGCGTACGCCAGCCTGGGCGGGCTGGGGCGGTATCTGATCGACGGCATCAAGGTGCGCGAGTTCTACCTCGCGCTGGTCGGCGCGCTGATGGTGACGGCGCTGGCCCTGGTTCTCGACGCTGCGCTCGCGTTCGCGGTCTGGGTGTCGGCGCCGGGTGCGGGACGGCTTCGCCGCATGCCGCAGCCGTTGCTCAGCGACGAGGTGGCGCTGGAGTCGCGATCATCGGCGCAACCGGTGTCGGAGCCGAGTCTTCGTCAATTACGGTAGATGAGTGAGTGAAGCAGCGCGCTCAGAGCACCAGGCCTCCTGGCCGGCAACTCTGACCTGGCGTGCGCACGATGAGCCCCGGATGGAGTCGGTGCGGGTGCAGCTCTCGGGCAACCGCATCAAGGCCTACGGCCGGATCGTCGCCGCCGCCACCCCGTCGCACCCCGCATTCTCCGCGTCCTATGACCTGGTGACCGACGAAACCGGCGCCACCAAGCGACTGTCGATGACCGTGACGCTCGCCGAGCGCGAACGCCAGCTGTCGATCGCGCGGGACGAGGAGAACATGTGGCTCGTCCAGCAGCACACCGGAGAGTCCAGCCGGGCCGCCTACGGGGGCGCACTGGACGTCGACGTGGTCTTCAGCCCGTTCTTCAATGCCCTGCCCATCAGGCGCACCGGGCTGTATGAGCGAAGCGAATCTGTGGTCCTGCCGGTGGTTTACGTCAGGTTGCCCGAGCTCTCGGTCGAGGAAGTGACGATCAGCTACAGCAGTGCCCCGGACGGCATCAAGCTGCACTCGCCGGTCGCCGAGACCACGGTGACCGTCGACTCGGAAGGGTTCATCCTCGACTATCCAGGGTTGGCAGAGCGGATCTGATCACCCCGCCCGCCCGGCCCTCGGCGGCCAGTTCGTCGCGCCAGTTGTCCTCCCCGACCACGACGGTGACGATCTCGGGTCGGCTGAAGCTGTCGTAGCGCACCCTCGCGGCGTGGCCTACGTCGACGAGTTCGGTCAGCGGGCTGCCCTTGGCGAGTGCGTCGCGGGCCAGGTTGAGCAGGTCGAGGGTCCGGTCCAGGACGGGGAGCACCTGATCCGCATTTGCCTCGCACATGGCGCGGACCAGATCGGGCGCGGTGGCCGCGACGCGCGTCCCGTCGCGGAACGACCCGGCGGCCAGCGCGAACGCCAGCGGCACCTCACCGGCGGTCGCCGCGAGGGCCTCCGCGAGCAGGTGCGGCAGGTGCGAGATCGTCGCGGCGGCGGCGTCATGCTCATCCGACCGAGCGGGGACCACCACGGCGCCGCAGTCCAGCGCCAGGTTCATGACCAGCGTCCAGATCTCGGGGTCGACGTGATCGTCGACGCTGATCACCCAGGGCGCCCCGACGAACAACCGGGCGTTGCCCGCCGCCCAGCCGGACTCCGCCGTACCGGCCATCGGATGACCACCGACGAAGCGGTCGAGCAGTCCGACGGCGCGGACCTCGTCCAGGACGCACGTTTTCACGCTTGTGACGTCGGTCAGCGGGCATTGCGGTGCCAGATCTCGGATGTGGCTCAGCATCTGCGCCAGGGCGGGCACCGGCACCGCGAGCACGATGAGGGCGTTTTCGTTCGCGGCCCGGGTCAACGCCTCGTCGAGGTCCTCGGTGGCGTCGAAACCGTCGGCCGTGGCGGCCTGGACGGCTTCCAGCGAGCGGTTGTAGCCGAAAACTACGCGCCCTGCCGTCGCGGCGGCGCGCATCACGGATCCGCCGATCAGGCCCAACCCGATCACGCAGACCGGTGTGTTCGTCACCCTTCCAGCCTGGCACATGCCTGGTAACACGCGGTATCAGCCTTGCTGCGGATTTCTGGTCAATCCCCTGGTCGGCGACTACCGTTGGCCCACATGGGAGCACAGCGTGCCGCAGCGTCGAAGCAGGCCGCTGACCGCCCGGACGGATTCGGCGTGGCTGTGATTCGCGAGGACGGTAAGTGGCGATGCGCCGCTATGCGCTCGGCGGTGCTGACCAGTTTGTCCGCCGCCGAGACGGAGCTTCGCGAAATACGCAGTGCGGGAGCGGTCTTCGGGCTGCTCGACGTTGACGACGAGTTCTTCGTGATACTTCGGCCGGCGCCGGCCGGGACGCGGATGTTGCTTTCCGATGCCACGGCCGCGTTGGACTACGACATCGCCGCGGAAGTGCTGGAGAAGCTGGACAACGACATCAGCGAGGACGATCTGGACCCCGACGAGCCGTTCGAGGAAGGCGATCTCGGGCTGCTTTCGGACATCGGTCTGCCCGAGGCGGTGCTGGCCGTCATCCTCGACGAGTCGGACCTCTACGCAGACGAGCAGATCGGACGGATCGCGCGCGAGATGGGCTTTGCCGACGAACTGTCGGCGGTGCTCGATCGTCTCGACCGGTGAACCGGCCATCTTGCCGAAGCCGGTGACCGACGAGGACCTGGTCCGGGCCGCGCTGGAGGCGGCGGCGGGTGCCGGACCTCGGGACGTCCCGATCGGTGCGGTCGTGTGGGCCGCCGACGGCAGGGAGCTGGCGCGCGCGGCCAACGCCCGTGAGGAGACGGGTGATCCGACGGCACATGCCGAGATCCTGGCCATGCGGGCCGCCGCGGAGGTGCTTGGCGACGGCTGGCGGCTGGAGGGCACGACGCTGGCGGTGACGGTCGAACCGTGCACGATGTGCGCCGGTGCGCTGGTGATGGCGCGGGTCGCGCGGCTGGTGTTCGGGGCGTGGGAACCGAAGACCGGGGCGGTCGGCTCGCTGTGGGACGTCGTGCGCGACCGGCGCCTGACACACCGCCCGGACGTCCGCGGGGGAGTGCTGGCAGCCGAGTGTGCGGCGCCGCTGGAGGCGTTCTTCGCGAGCCAGCGGTGAAGTGCCCCTGCGCCCTGGCTTGCGTCGAACGTGCGCGTACTGCGAAAAATTGGACGACGAAATGTCGCAGTCAGCGCACGCTCAGTTTTGCCTGGCGTACTTCGGGCAGAAGTACAGCGGAGCGCCGGCCATGATGTAGTTCGACAGGCCTTCGTCCTTGGTGATGACGTCAAGGCGAGCCACGATGGTGTCGAGATCAAGGCCCTGGTCGTATTGGGCGCACACACTCTTGGCGAGGCTGGTCAGTGTGGCGCAGTCGCCCGGATATCCGGCCCTGGCCAGGCTCGTGCAGTACTCGGAATCGGGGGCGGCGGCGGCGCTCGGCGCGTGAACGAGCGACGCGATTGCCCCGGAGAGCGCCAGGGCGGCGAGCGTAGTGATCTTCATTACCCACCTTTCTAGCGCTTGGTTACCCGGTTGGACGGCGGGCCACGCGTGGCCCACATGCGTCGATTCGGTCTCGAAAGCTTGGCAGCGATTTCAGTGACGTGGCGGGCTCCCGGTAAGCTGCCACACGGTGGCGTGTCCGAGCGGCCTAAGGAGCACGCCTCGAAAGCGTGTGACGGGTAACCCCCGTCCGAGGGTTCAAATCCCTCCGCCACCGCCAAGCTTTTCGACACGGCTCAAAGGTTCGACCGCTCGGAGGCCTCGACTGTGTGTTCGTTGCCGAACTGAACCAGCGGCCGAAGTGGCCTGCGGCGATCACGCGACGCCCGACTTCGTGCCGGTCGGCACGCCCGTCGATCTCGACAACTGCGCACCCGGCAGTGTCCAACCCCGCGGTGTCCTGGCCGTGGTGCGGGAGTCCGACTTCGAGGTGCGCCAGGTCAGTGTCAACGTTGACGAGGCGGTTCGCGTCGACGAGTCGATCGACGACGGTATCGAGCGGTTGGCCGAAACGCTCGGTGGCGCAGCCGATTCGACAGCGACCTGGATCTCGACGGTTATGGCGTCCAGTGAGACCGACGACGACGTCACCATCGTGACCCTGCGTCGTCTCTAGGCCGTCGGTCCGCGCGGTGCTACGGTCCGATCGTGCATCGGGTTGTTCAGTGGGGTACCGGCACGGTGGGCGGCGAGATCGTCACCGCCATCCTCGACCACGGATACGATCTCGAACTCGTGGGCGCACTCGTCTACTCCGAGACCAAGAACGGCGTCGATATCGGCACGCTCGTCGGCCGTGAACCGATCGGCGTCACCGCGACCACCGACGTCGACCAGGTCCTGAAACTCGATGCTGACTGCGTCATCTACACGCCGCGCACCGCGGCGCTCGATGACGTCTGCCGCGTACTGGAGAGCGGCAAAAACG
This sequence comes from Mycobacterium sp., assembly GCA_044508395.1. Classification (GTDB taxonomy): domain Bacteria; phylum Actinomycetota; class Actinomycetes; order Mycobacteriales; family Mycobacteriaceae; genus Mycobacterium. The sequence goes on from JBIQHU010000025.1 coordinate 15,796, forward strand.
TTGTCACGACTGCTTTCCTGTTCCACCCCGCGCGGATCGACGCCGCAGATCGCGACCGTGTCCTCGCCGCCTGCGAGAAGGGCGCCAGCTCCGTACACGGCTGCGGTATCAACCCCGGCAACCTCTCGGGCGTGCTACCGCTGGCGTTGTCGGGTATGAGCCGCACGATCGACAAGATCACGCTGCAGGAACGCGCAGACTGGTCGGTCTACGAGAGCACCGGAATCACGTTCGACAACATGGCTTTTGGGCGTCCGGTCGAAGAAATCAGCCCGACGGCAACCGATTTCCTGGCGTTCAACAGCTCGATCTTCACCGAACAGGTCTGGCTGCTGGCTGATGCGCTCAACGCCGGCATCGACGAGGTCACCGCCACCGTGGAGGCCATCCCCGCCGAACACGACCATCAGATCTTTGACCACCTGCTGGCCGCCGGCACGACGGCCGGACAGCGCTGGAACTGGGTGGGGCGCCGAGACACAGAACCACTCATCGAGATCGAAACCCTCTGGACGGTGGGCGGCGAGTACCCCAGTCACTGGCCCAAACCCGCGCACGGCTGGACGCTGACCATCGAAGGGGATCCGTCGATGCGCACCCACTTCATGTCGCTGGCGAGCTTCACCCGCGACGCCACCATGGAAGAACACGTGCGGTCCGCCAGTGTCGCGACGGGGATGCAGATCCTCAACGCCGTGCCCGCCGTGTGCGAGGCCCCACCCGGTTTCGCCACCTCGGCGACGTTGCCGTTGATCCGTAGTCATGTCGGGTTCGGGCGACTGCAAAGGGGCCAGCAGCTATTGTCGAAGGGTCACTAAAGAAGAGGTCAGAGCGGCCACGGTGACGAGCGCGAGAAACGTGGTTGCGAGTGCCTTCGGTTTATAACCCTGTGGTGAGCATGTCGAACGATCAAACGGCCGCTGAGCGGCCGTTTGCGGTACTGCTCGTCGAGGACGACCGAGCCGATGCGGTGCTGGTCGAGGAGCTGATCGCCGATGCGGACGCCGATATCCAGGTGGTTTGGGCGCAGTCGATGGAGCACGCCCATCGGGTGATGGACGAGGCGCGTCCGGACTGCATGCTGCTGGATCTCAACCTCCCCGACGCTGACGGCATCAAGGCGCTGGACCAGGTGGCGAGGCACGATGTGACGATGCCGGTCGTCGTGCTCACCGGTCTCAACGACGAACACTTCGGCGTGTCCGCCCTCGCGGCGGGAGCGCAGGACTACCTGGTCAAGGGACGTGTCGAGCCCGATACGCTGCGCCGCGCGCTGCTGTACGCGGTTGAGCGCAAACGCGCGGAACTCACCGCCGTGGAATTGCACGCCAGCGAACTGCGCGCCAAGGAGAACGCCCGCTTGGAACGCGGTTTGCTCCCGTCACCGCTGTTGCTGGACAACCCCGGGGTCGACATCGTCGCGCAGTACCGGCCCAGCAGGCAGTTCGCGCTGCTCGGCGGCGATTTCTACGACTTCGTCCAGACACCTGATCGCACCGTGCACGTCATGGTCGGTGACGTGGCCGGCCATGGCCCGAACGAGGCGGCGCTCGGGGTTGCCCTGCGCATCGGCTGGCGCGCGCTGACGTTCGCGGGGCTGCGCGGTAACGACCGGATGCGCCAGCTGGAGCGGATCCTGAGTACCGAACGGCCGGGCACCAGCATCTTCGCGACGGTGCTGTCGGTCGCGATGTCCCCCGACGACCTGAGTTTCAACGCGGTGTCCGCCGGCCATCCCGGCATGCTGCTGCACGGGCCCGATTCGGTGGAGTGGCTGGAGCCGGAGGTGGGGCCGGCGTTGGGGCTCAACGGCTACGAGTGGCCGCTGAACATCATGGAGCTTCCGCCGGGGCACGGCCTGGTGCTGTTGACGGACGGCCTGTTCGAGGGGCGTTCCGGGTACGGCTCCGAGCGCCTGATGGAGTCGGGTCTGCTCGAGGTTGCGCGCTCCTATGCGCACCTTCCCGGGGCGCAGTTCGTCAACGCGTTGATCGACGACGTCGAGCGTCGCGCGCAGTCCGTCGGCGGTATCAGCGACGACATCGCGGTGGTGCGGGTCGAGCGGACGTCGACCGGATGAAATGGCAACCGACCGTCCAGGGTTGGCAGAACCTGATTCTGGCGGTCATGGGTGCCGTCGTGCTCGCCGGAGCCATCGCCGGTACGGTGCTGCTGAACCGCAACGACGAGGTGTCCAACGAGATCACCGGACAGATCGGGCCGATGCGGATCGCCGCGTACCAGCTACAGGCCGCGTTGCGCGATCAGGAGTCCTCGATACGCGGGTATGCGATCTCCGCCGATCCCCGGTTCCTAGAGCCGTACGTCGCAGGGCAGAAGGCCCAAGCGGCCGCGGCGCAGGTGATTCGGGACCACGCAGGTGAGCGCACGAGATTGCTCGACGACCTGGAGGCCATTGAGCGCACGTCCGCGGAATGGCGCACCAGCTATGCCGAGCCCCTGATCGCAGACATCAAGCCGACCGCGCCTGAGGTTGCCGACACCGGCACCGCCACGAGGGGCAAGGCCCTGTTCGATACTCTCCGCCAGAACTTCGACGCGCAGCTGAGGCACCTGCAGCAGGAGCGCGACAACGCGGTCAATGAGCTTGAGGTGCTGCAGAATTGGCGCAACGCCGTATTCACCGCGATCGTCGTCGCCTTGATCGTCGCCGCGGTGCTGTCGGCGGTGGTGATCAGAACCGCGGTCACCCGTCCGCTCACCGCGTTGGCCGCGTCGTGCCGAAAGATCACCCAGGGTGACTTCAGCGAGAAGATCGTGCCCCAGGGTCCCAAGGATATCCGCGCCATCGCCGTCGACGTCGAGGACATGCGCCAGCGCATCATCGACGAGCTCGAAGCCACGCAGACGGCGCGGGCCCAACTGGCCGAGCAGGCTCTCGAGCTGCAGCGGTCCAACGCCGAACTGGAGCAGTTCGCCTACGTCGCCAGCCATGACCTCCAGGAGCCGCTGCGCAAGGTGGCCTCGTTCTGCCAGCTGATCGAGAAGCGCTACGGTGACAAGCTCGACGAACGCGGCACCGAGTACATCGCGTTCGCTGTCGACGGCGCCAAGCGCATGCAGATTCTGATCAACGATCTTCTCGCTTTCTCCCGCGTCGGCCGGCTCAACCCGACCCGCGTCGACGTCGACCTGGGCGCCACGCTCGAGGACGCGATCGAAAACCTCGACACCGCGATCACCGAATCGGGCGCCGAGATCGTCCGCGAAGGGCAACCGCTACCGCGCATCACCGGGGATCCGACGCTTTTGACGATGGTGTGGCAGAACCTCATCGGCAATGCGGTGAAGTTCAAGCGCGAGGGGGTCGACCCGCGCATCGTCATCGACTGCGAACGCAACGAAGACGAGCCCGATCCGCCGTGGACACTCACCGTGACCGACAACGGCATCGGCATCCCCGAAGAGTTCTCCGACAAGGTGTTCGTGATCTTCCAGCGCCTGCACGGGCGCGACGTCTACACCGGCACCGGAATCGGCCTTGCACTGTGCAAGAAGATCATCGAGCACCACGGCGGCAGCATCTGGATTGACAACTCCTTCGACGGGGGAACCAGGGTGAGATTCACGATTCCCAATCCCAATCGCGACGCGGCCGACGACCGCGCCGTGGCCGATCTGGAAGGAACATCTGCATGACATCGGATGTGCGCGCCATCGACGTCCTGCTCGTCGAGGACGATCCGGGGGACGAGCTGATCACCCGGGAAGCGTTCGAGCACAACAAGATCAAGAACAATCTTCACGTCGCACACGACGGCCAGGAAGGTCTGGACTTTCTGTACCGCCGCGGCGCCTATGAGAACGCCCCGCGGCCCGACCTGATCCTGCTCGACCTGAACCTGCCGAAGTACGACGGCCGCCAGCTGCTCGAGCAGATCAAATCGGATCCGGACCTCAGCCACATCCCGGTGGTGGTGTTGACGACGTCCTCGGCGGAGGAGGACATCCTGCGCAGCTACAAGCTGCACGCCAACGCGTACGTCACCAAGCCGGTCGATCTCGATCAATTCATGAACGCGGTGCGCCAGATCGACGAGTTCTTCGTTCAGGTGGTGCGGCTACCGCAGCCCTAGGGGGCGTCGAACTTCATTCGCACGGTGGTGCCCTCGGCCGAGAAATTGACGTCGACGCCCGTACTCACCGCGCGCATGATCGGTAGCCCCCGGCCGCGGGTGCTCGGCTGGGTCGGGGGTGTCTGCCACACGCCGTCATCGGCGATATCGACGACTATCTGGCCGTTGTCGTGGACCGCGTCGACGCGAATGAACCCGCCGACGATGTCTCGGTACGCGTGCTCGATGCAGTTGGTGCACGCTTCGTTGACCACCAGCACGATGTCGGCGATGCTCGCGCTCGACACCCCGATCGGCTTCAGCCAGCCGGTCAGTCTGCGCCGGATTTCCGCGAGCCGTTCGGCCGCCGCGGGGACCTCGATGCGGAGCGACTCGACCGGTCGCGAACACGCATCGATTGCCACGCCCGTCGTTGTACCCCGAAAGGGCCGAAATCTCACGCAGGGAACCGGCGCGTTATGAGTGTGTGACCTAGCGGTAGAACGTCCAGCTGTAATCGGCGGACCACGCGCCGCCCACGCAGGCGAGCGGAACGCCGTCCGGCGATTGGGCGACGCCCTTCTCCTCACCACAGGGCAACCGCAGCGTACGGACCCCCACCAGCGGCGGAGCCGGTATCCAGACGCTGCCCGAACTGCAGGCCAACGTATTGCCCGACGCGTCGATGCCCCAGTTGTAACGCGTGTTCTGCACGCAGTGCTCACCGGCGACCGCACTGCGTGTGAGATATGGCACGCAATCCGCGCCGTCGCAGTGGCCGGGGGAGCCCGACGCATTCGCCGCGATCACCATGGGCGCCGCCACGAACCCGCACGCCAACGCTGCTGCCGCGAGGAGCTTCATGAGCCATAGCGTAGGTTTTCCCGGCACGGCCCGCGTATGGTTTCGGTTCATGAAGCTGGCCTTTACCACTGCGGCCGCCGCCCTGGCGACCGCCGCGACCGCAGTCGCGCTGGCGCCGACGGCCCAGGCAGACGTCGTCGCGTACCTCGTGAACGTGCATGTGCGGCCCGGGTACAACTTTCCGAACGCCGACGCCGCGATCGGCTACGGCAACACCATCTGCGATCGGGTGGCGGGCAAGATGAGCTACGCGCAATTGGTCGACCAGGTGAAGGCCGACTTCCACACGACCGACTACTACCAGGGCGCCTACCTGATCAACCAGGCGGTCAACGAGCTGTGCCCGGCGCAGATCTGGCAGCTGCGGCAGTCCGCGGCCGGCTACACCCTGCAGCCATAGCTCTGCAGTCATGAAAACGGCGGCGCCCCTTTTCGGGACGCCGCCGTCGAAACGAGCCTGGTGTGCCCTGACTAGGGGCAGGTGACCTCGATCTCGAATGGCTTGTTGACCGGCTGCAGTGGGTTGGCCATGTCCACACCGGTCGCGGTGCCGCTGATCTTGTAGGTCTTGCCGTCCTTCTCGGCCTTGGCCTCGCCCTGTCCGGCACCGCTCTGGTAGCCGAGCGTCACGCCGTTGACGTTGCCAAGGCCCACCGACTGCACCGTGGGTGAATCACCCTCGCTGACGACCGCGGCGATACCCGTCGCCGCATCGCCGATCGCGATGTTCATGTTGCCCCCCATGGAGCTGCAGACCACGGTGCCCTGGACCGCCTGGTCCGCACCGTCGATCGTGACTGTGGTCTTGCCCTCGGCCGCTGCGGCAGAGGAGGTCTCCCCGGTGGTCTCGGACTTCTTGTCGCCAGATGAACACCCGGTCAGACCGGCGATGAGGATTGCCATGCCGCCCACGGCGACCACGAACCCACGCTTCACCACTGTTCTCCTTTGTGTTGTCGCGACCCGACAAGATCGGCGGATCGTCTTCAGCAGTATGGTGCGCGGTATCCCACGTGACACTGATTTAGACGAAAACGTGACCCGCGGCGGCCGGCCAGCTAACAGGAAACCTTGATTGCGAAAGTTCCCGAATTCCGGAAGCTGGGGCTGTCGGTGTCGAACCCGTCGGCGGTTCCGCTGATGTCGTAGGTGCGGCCGGACATCGTGACCTTGGCGCCGTCGCCGAGCCCGGCGTTGTAGCTGCCGGTGAACCCGCCGAGGTCGCGGATGGCGACCGACTCGGCGGTGAGCTCGTCTTTGTTGGACACCATCGCGGTGATGCCGCTGGCCTGGTCACCGGTCGTGATGATGGTCAGGGGTCCGGTCGTGTTGCACTGCACCGCGTCGGTGGTGCCCGCGTCCTGGCCGTTGACCGACACCTGCGCGGTGCCTGCGACCAGCTGGCCGGGCGGTGGGTTGTACTCCGGAGGCCCCGACGAGCAACCTGCAAGCGCTAGGGCGAGGACGGCGGTGACCAGCAGTTGAGTTCTCACAGTGCAGAATCTACGACGTGGCCGCGCCGAATTCGTCTGCTCCGAAAGACTCGTCGGCATCTTTTTTCAGCATCGATGCGCAACTGCCCGACCGGCCCGGGCGCGCGGGCGTCATCCGAACCGCGCGTGGGGACATCCACACGCCGGCGTTCATTCCCGTCGGCACCCAGGCGACCGTCAAGGCAGTGCTGCCGGAGACCATGAAGAGTCTTGGCGCGCAGGCTGTCCTGGCCAACGCCTACCACCTGTACCTGCAGCCGGGGCCCGACATCGTCGATGAGGCGGGCGGCCTCGGCGCATTCATGAACTGGCCGGGACCCACCTTCACCGACAGTGGGGGCTTCCAGGTGCTCTCGTTGGGCGCCGGATTCCGCAAGGTGCTGGCGATGGACACCGAGCGCGTTCAGGCCGACGACATCATCGCTGAAGGCAAGGAACGGCTCGCCAACGTCGACGACGACGGGGTGACGTTCCGATCGCATCTGGACGGCTCGACGCACCGCTTCACCCCCGAGGGGTCGATTCGGATCCAGCACCAGCTCGGCGCGGACATCATCTTCGCGTTCGACGAGCTCACCACGCTGGTGAACACCCGCGGCTACCAGGAACAATCGGTGCAGCGCACCCACGACTGGGCGGTGCGGTGCGTGATCGAACACCGGCGGCTCACCGCGGCGGCGCCCGATCGGCCCAAGCAGGCGCTGTTCGGTGTGGTGCAGGGCGCCCAGTACGAGGACCTGCGCAGAGCCGCGGCGCGCGGGCTCACCAAGATTGTCGGTGAGGACGGTGTCGGCTTCGACGGTTACGGCATCGGCGGGGCGCTGGAGAAGCAGAATTTGGCCACCATCGTCGGCTGGGTCACCAGCGAGCTGCCCGAGGACAAGCCGCGGCACCTGCTCGGCATCAGCGAGCCCGACGACCTGTTCGATGCGATCGCCGCGGGCGCCGACACGTTCGACTGTGTCTCACCGTCGCGAGTGGCGCGCAACGCCGCGGTGTACTCGTCGACCGGGCGGTTCAACATCACGAATGCGCGGTATCGGCGTGACTTCACGCCGATCGACGTCGACTGCGACTGCTACACCTGCGCGAACTACACCAGGGCTTACCTACATCACCTGTTCAAGGCCAAGGAGATCCTGTCCGCGACGCTCTGCACGATCCACAACGAGCGATTCGTCATCCGGATGGTCGACGAGATCCGCGCGGCGATCCGGACCGGTGAGTTCGACGAGCTGCGCGCGGACGTGGTGGGCCGCTACTACTCGACGTGACAACTTGCGATTTCGGCGTGGCTGGTCACGCTGAGCGTGACCCAGCACGCCGAAGTCGCTAAGAAAGCTCGGCGATGACGGCCTGTGCCGCCCGTTCGCCTGCGTCGACCGCACCTTCCATGTAGGCGCTCCAGTAGGTAGCGGTATCCGTTGACGCCCAATGGATCACGCCGATCGGTGTGCTCAGTGCCGGTCCGTAGGTGGTCCAGACGTGCGGTCCGTGGTTGGCGTTGTAGCAGCCGCGGGTCCACTGCCGCTCCGACCATTCGCCGTCGACATAGAACTGCGGTTTGGCGGCGGCGCTGCCGTAGTGGCGGACGAGTTCCGCGGTGAGCGCTTCGCGACGCTCGCTCTCGGGCAGGCGGCCGTAGGTGCGGGCCTGATCGCCCTCGAGGAACAGCAGGATCACCCCGCGGTCATCGCCCGGTATGCAGGTGTCGTTCGACATCCGGGCCGGGCCGATGTCGGAGATGAGCTGACCGTTGAACCCGTCGTTGCGCCAGAACGGCTCGTCGTAGATGAAGAACGCCTTCATCGCCGACCCATTGGGCAGGCGTTGGGTCAGCTGATCGCGGATCCCCGGTAGCGGCGGGTCGTACATGATGCGCCCGGCGAGTGTCGGTGAGATCGCGACGATGACCCGTCGACCGCGGGCGACCAGCCCGCCGCGGCAGTGCACGGTGACGCGGTCGGCGGTGTGCTCGATCAGCTGGACGGGCACATTCAGCACGACGTGCTCGGAGATCAGGGCCGCCAGCCGGTTCGGGATCTCGCTCGTGCCGCCGACGAACCGGGTGGTCTGCGCGCCGCCCTCCGATTCGGCGAACAGTTCCGACGTCACCCCGCACGTGTTGATCGTGAACAGCAGGTGCAGAAAGGAAACCTCGGCGGTCGGGACCGCGAGGATCCCGACGGTGCAGATCTCCAGCAGGGTGCGGGCGACGGGCGAAAGCCCCTGCGCGTCATACCAGGCGCCCGCGGTGACGGCGTCCCATTCGAGAGCCCGCGGCGCCGACCAGGGCGCCTCGACGGGGACTTCCTCGGCCAGTACGTCGAGCCGGCGCAACACCAGCTCGAGTTCCTTGAGCTCCGACTCGAAACGGTCGTGAAACTCGTTCTCCCGCAACACCCCCGAGTCGGCCAGTTCGTACGAGGTCTCGCCCTCGTCGTACTGCGGGTAGGTTTCGACGCCGAGTTCTGCGGCCAGCCGGAACATGCGTTCGTGGGTGTCGCCGATCCATTGCGCACCGAGTTCGACCGGGATGCCCGGTACGACCTCCTCGGTCAGGATGCGTCCGCCGACCCGCTCGTCGGCTTCCAGAACCAGCGGGGTCAGGCCCGCTTCGAGCAGCTTTCGGGCTGCGATCATGCCGGAGAGTCCTGCTCCGACGATGATGACATCGGCTTCCCTGGTCGATGGCTGCGCCATCGGGCCACTTTCTCACAGCGCCTGACGATGAGTGCGCGAAAGTGGGCTAGAGGGGGTTGAGGATCCGTTCCAGGAACTGGCGGGTGCGCTCCTCCTTCGGATTCCCGATCACCTCGGACGGCGGGCCCTTCTCCAGGATGACGCCGTGGTCGGTGAACAGCACCTGGTCGGAAACCTGCCTGGCGAACTGGATTTCGTGGGTGACGATCACCAGTGTCCAGCCCTCGACGGCCAGATCCTTGATCACCGACAGCACCTCGCCGACCAGTTCGGGGTCCAGCGCCGAGGTCGGCTCGTCGAACAGCACCACCTTCGGTTTGAGTGCCAGAGCGCGCGCGATGCCGACACGTTGCTGCTGTCCGCCGGACAGCTGGAACGGGTACTGGTCCTTCTTGGCGGACAGCCCTACCTGATCGAGCAGTTCGATGGCCTCGGCCTCCGCCTCGTCGCGCGGCCGCTTCTGCACGACGATCGGGCCCTCGGTGATGTTCTGCAGCACCGTCTTGTGCGGAAAGAGGTTGTGGGACTGGAACACGAAGCCGCTCTGCGCCCGATACTTCCGCAGCTGATCCTTGGCCACCGGCTTCGAGAAGTCGATCTCGATATCACCGACGCGGATCACCCCTGCGTCCGGCACGTCGAGCGCGTTGAGCGCACGCAGCAGCGTCGTCTTCCCCGAACCGGACGGGCCGATGATCGTCGTCGCAGAGCCTTTCGCCACCTCGAACGAGACACCGTTGAGAACCTTGTTGTCTCCGAAGGCTTTCCGTACGCCTTCGGCCTTGACGCGATACTCGGTCATCGGGCCACATACCTTTCCAGCCGCCGCTCATATCTGTTCTGCGCGAACGAGAGCACTAGGCAGATGATCCAGTAGTACAACGCGGCAGTGCCGTAAAGCGCGAAGAACTCGAAGGTCGGTGCGGCGACGTTCTGCGCGGTCCGGAAGAGTTCGGTCACCAGGATGGTCGACGCCAGCGAGGTGTCCTTCACCAGCGAGATCAACGTATTCGACAGCGGCGGCACCGCGACGCGAGTCGCCTGCGGCAGGATGATCCGCCGTAGCGCGCCAACGTAATCGAGGCCGATGGTCTCCGCGGCCTCCCACTGTCCCTTCGGGATGGACAGGATCGCCGACCGGATGATTTCTGCGGCGTAGCCGCCGACGTTGAGTGAGAACGCGATCACCGCGGCGAGGAACGGCGCGATCCGCACACCGATCTGCGGTAGCGCGTAGAACACGATGAACAGCTGCACCAGCAGCGGGGTACCGCGGATGATCGAGATGTAAAACCGCGCGAGACCCGAGATCGCGAGGTTCGACGACAACCGCGCCAACGCGACGACGAGCGCGATCACCAGACCGATCGCGAAGCTGATGATCGTGAGCGGAATGGTTTTCTCGATGGCCGCGCGCGCCAGCGGCCAGAGGTTGTCGAGGATGAGCTGCCAGGTACTGGTCGGCCCCGCCTTCGACAGGTCCACGTCGAGGTATTTCTCCGAGATCCGCGTCAACGTGCCGTCGGCCCGCAGCTCGTCGAGCGCCCTGTTCAGCTCGGGCAACAGGCCGCTGTTCTTGCGCGCCGCGAACGCCTGGTCGCTGCGCTCGTCGAGCCGGACGGCGATTTTGATGGGGGCGTCGGGGTGTTCGGCCTGGTAGGCCAGTACCGAGATGCTGTCGTTGACGACGGCGTCCACTCGGCCGTCGTTGAGCACGGAGATCGCCTGGGAGAACCCGTCGACCGATTCGACCTGGGCGCCGGCATTTCGCGCGACCGTCGCCCAGTTGCTGGTGGGGTTCTGCGCGGTCCGCTTGCCCTTCAGGTCCGCCAGCGACGTGATGGAGTTGTCGTCCTTGCGGGTGACGATAACGCCCTGGGAGATCGAGTACGGCTCGGAGAGGTCGTATTTCTGCTTGCGCTCCTCGGTGATCGTCACCTCGTTGGCGACGATGTCGAAGCGGTCGGCTTCCAGCGCCGCGAAGATGGCGTCCCACGGCGTCTCGACGAATTCCACTTCGACGCCGAGCTTTTCGGCGACGGCCTTTGCCACGTCGACGTCGTAGCCGGCCAGTTGGCCACCCTGGCTCGCGTCGTGGAACGAGTACGGCGGGTAGACACCTTCGGTGCCCACGCGGAGCACGCCGGCCGATTTTATGGGGTCGCTGCTGTCGGTACCCGAGGAGCCGCAGGCCGTCAGCGCCAGTGCCGCCAGCAGTAGGACCGCGAGTATCGATCTCGGTAGATGGTGCACCTGCGGACGTTAGCAATCGGCCGCAGGCCGGCGACATAGTTCTGCTCAGGCTGAGGCCGTTGGGGGCGGGGCGGTCGGCGTGATTGGCTAGCGCAATGCCCGAGGAGCTCACCGCCGAGCAGGCCGCTGCCCGTTTACGCCCCGCCGACACCCTGGGCCTGCCGCTGGGGCCAGGTCAGCCGCCGGCGTTCCTGCGCGCCCTCGGCGAGCGCGACGACTGGACCGATCTGCGCGTCTACGGCGCGCTGGTCGCGGTGCTCACCGAGCTGTTCTCCCGTAGCGGTGTGCAATACCGGTCGGGTTTCTTCGGCCCGCTCGAGCGGGCGCTGCGGGACAGCGGCGCCGACATCGAGTTCGCGCCCGCGGACTTCCGCCGCTTCGGGCCGCTGCTGGAGCGGCAGCGGCCGCGGGTGATGACGACGGTCGCGACGCCGCCCGACGCCGACGGCTGGTGCTCGTTGTCGCTGCACGCGGGCGGCACGATCGGTGAATTGCACCGCGCCGGTGCCGATCCCGACCGGCTGCTGATCGTCGAGGTTTCCGACGCCTACCCGCGGACCTTCGGGTTGGGCGAGGACAATCGCCACGCGCTGCACGTCGACGAGATCGACGTCCTCGTGCGATCGACGGACGCCCCGCTCGCGCTGCCAGGCGGCGACGCGCCGCCCACCGAGGCCGACGAGGCGATCGCGCGGCACGCCGTCGGCTTCATCCCGATCGGCGCGACTCTGCAGACGGGGATCGGCTCGATCCCCAACCAGATCGCCACGCTGCTGGCCGAGGGCGACGGCGGCGACTATGGGCTGCACAGCGAGATGTTCACCGACGGCTGCATGCACCTGCACCGCGCGGGCAAGATCAGCAATGCACGCAAGGGGCAGTACCACGGGAAGAGCGTGACGACCTTCGCGTTCGGTTCGGCGGACCTGTACGCATGGCTGGACGACAACTCCGACGTGGCGTTCCTGCCGGTCGAGATCGTCAACTCGCCGGAGGTGATCGCCTCCAACGACGACATGATCTCGATCAACGGAGCTTTGGCGGTTGACATCCAGGGCCAGATCGTCGCCGACACCCTCAACGGCCACCAGTTCAGTGGCATCGGCGGTGCTGAGGATTTCGTAGCCGGGGCAGGCCTCGAGCTGTCGGACCGCTCGCTGATCTGCCTGCCGTCGACCTTCACCAAGGACGACACGTTGCAGTCGCGGATCGTGCCCTGGTTCGGCCCCGGCGCGGTAATCACGACGCCCCGCCACCACGTCGACGTCATCGTCACCGAATACGGCGCCGCGGAGTTGGAGGGCAAGACGGTCGCCGAGCGTGGCGAGGCGCTCGCGGCGATTGCACATCCGCAGTTCCGCGACGAGTTGCTGGCCGCGGCGGAGCGGGCGGCGAAGGGCCGTTCACCGATTGAGTGACCCCGTAAGCCCCCGCCCCCTCGACCGCGAGCAGACGTGAAAACCCCCAATTTCATCGTGAAATGGGGGTTTTCACGTCTGCTCGCCGTTAATGAGGCGCGTAGATCCAGGGGTGACGGGGCAGCTTCGCCGGGTCGAACTGCGGCAGCATGTCCTCGACCGTGTTCGCCTGGTAGCCAAGCGATTCGGCGATCTGCCGCAGGGCGGTTTCCACGCCGATCTCGGCGAGCGTGACGGCGCCGTCGCGTTTCGCCAGCCGTGCCCCGTCCTCGTTCAACACCAGCGCGACGTGTGCGTAGGTCGGCTCGGGGTAGCCGAGCAGTGCGGCGAGATACGCCTGCCGCGGCGACGACGGCAGCAAGTCGTCGCCGCGGACCACCTGGTCGATGCCCTGCGCCGAGTCGTCGACCACGACGGCCAGGTTGTACGCGGGTACACCGTCGCCGCGACGCACCACGAAGTCGTCGACGATCCCGGTGTAGTCGCCGTGCAGCAGGTCGCGCACCGTATACGTGATCGCGTCGGTGCGCAGCCGCAACGCGGGCGGACGGTTCAACTGGGCCCGCCGATCCGCGCGTTCGGTGTCCGTGAGGTCGCGGCATGTCCCCGGATAGGCACCTTGCGGTGCGTGCGGAGCCAGCGGTGCCTGCGCGATATCCTTTCGGCTGCAATAACATTCGTACAACAACCCGCGGTCGGTTAGCTGTGCTATCGCTGCGTCGTAGCGGTCGGCATGCTGCGTCTGCCATTCGGGCGGCTCATCCCAGGTGAGCCCGATGGCGGCGAGATCGTCGAGCTGACGGTTCGCGATGTCGGTGAACGTCCGGTCGTCGAGATCGTCGATGCGCACGAGAAACCGCCGTCCCGTCGAGCGAGCGAACAGCCACGCCAGCACCGCCGTGCGCAGATTGCCGATGTGCAGGTCGGCAGACGGGCTCGGGGCGAACCTGCCTGCATTCACTCCCGCAATCTAGCTAGCCGCGCTCCCAGGGCGGTGCTTCACCCATCTTCTTTTAGTACTTCGCGAGGTGACTCTTAACCCGGTCACGCCGATTCAAACCGTCGACTCGCTGTGATTTCGGCGTGTTCAGTCTCGCTGAGAGTGACCCAGCACGCCGAAATCGCAGTTAAATCGGGACGAGGCTGACGGGGTTCTCGCCGGAAGTCCAGTCGGGGTCGCCGCAGACGCCCGGCTTCGAGCGGAAGCTGACGGCGCCGACGAGGGTCGCCGGGTCGAACGAATACATCAGATCGGCGGGGCCGGTGCTGCCGTCGGGGCAGACCCGGCCGTTCGGGACGTCAGTGCGTTCGACGACCCAGGGGCCGCCGGCCAGCCGGCTGATCTGTTCGATCAACCCGGTCGACGTGGAGATCGTCCCGCCGCAGGTGACCTCTGGGTTGCACTGCGTGGTGATGGTCCATGTGTTCGACGTCGGCCCGTTGATAAAAGTGAAATCGCCGTCCAACCGATCGTCCGCCCACGCCGGACCTGCCAACACGACCGCGGCGGCGACCAGCGCGGTCGTCGCTGCTATCGGGCGGACCGTCACCCCGCGAGCATCACACGTTTGCGACGAGTCCGGGCACGATATCGCCGAGACTGAAGGTGACCGGCTGTTCGAGCTGGTCGTAAGTGCACGATCGCGGGTCGCGGTCGGGCCGCCAGCGGTTGAACTGCGCGGTGTGGCGAAACCGCTCGCCCTCCATGTGGTCGTAGCGGACCTCGACGACCCGCTCGGGCCGCAGCGGTACGAACGACAGATCCTTGCCCGCGTTCCACCGCGATCCCTCGTTACGGCGCGGCGTGCGTTCACCCGACATGTGGGCAGCCCAATTCCACGGGTGCTCGTCGAATGTCGTTACCAGGGGCTGCAATTCGGTGAACAGTTGACGTCTGGTGGCCATCGGGAACGCGCCGATCACGCCCACTGACGCGAGCGTGCCGTCGTCCTTGTAGAGGCCGAGCAGCAGCGACCCGATCGCCCCATCGCCGGACTTGTGCACGCGGTATCCCGCTACCACGCAGTCGGCCGTCCGCTCGGGCTTGATCTTGAACATGACGCGCTTGTCGGGCTGATAGGTGATGGTCAGCGGCTTCGCGATCAGGCCGTCGAGGCCGGCGCCCTCGAACTCGGAGAACCAGCGCTGCGCGGTGGGCAGGTCGGTGGTCGCGGGCGTGACGTGGATCGATGGGCCCGATTGCGCCAACGCGTCGACCAGCGCTGCGCGCCGCTCGTGAAACGGCCGCTGCGTGTAGTCCTCGTCGTCGAGGGCCAGCAGGTCGAACGCGATGAACGCCGCCGGTGTCTTCTCGGCCAGCATCCGCACGCGCGAGTCGGCGGGATGGATGCGCTGCTGCAACGCCTCGAAATCGAGACCGCGGTCGGTGGCGATCACGATCTCACCGTCGACCACGCAGCGGGTAGGCAGTTCGGCGCGGGCGGCGGTGACGAGCTCGGGGAAGTAGCGGGTCATCGGGCGTTCGTTGCGGCTGCCCAGCTCGACCTCGTCGGCGTCGCGGAAACAGATGGACCGAAAGCCGTCCCACTTGGGCTCGTATGACGCGCCCGGCGGGATCGTTTTCACCGGCTTGGCCAGCATCGGGGAAACCGGAGGCATCACGGGCAGTCGCATCAACTCATTGTCCTCACCGCGCAGTCGGCCTGCGATGAAACTCTCCGCGCCGTTGACCTGTCCAACAGTGAGACATCCATCCGACGCGAGGAGATCTGATGATCGCAGCTGTTCAAGACCCTGACCGGCCACACCTTGTCGACTGCCTTCAGCCTCTTCACCGAACTCGGCGCCGCCTCGTTGACGCCGACATCCGAGGAGCTGGAGACCTGGCTCGACCGCACTCGCTGATTCGGCTCTGTCTTCGACCGGCAGGCGTACTATACGCTCGTACAGCACCGCTTGACGAGGGGTAGATACCGCAGTGACGCGTTACGACTACATCATCGCCGGGGCCGGATCGGCTGGATGCGTGCTGGCGAACAGGTTGTCGCAGGACCCGGCTATCAGCGTGCTGCTGATCGAGGCAGGTGGCGCCGACCGCAGTCCGTGGCTGCACATCCCCAAGGGGTCGGGAAAGCTTTTCGACAGCGAGAAGTTCATGTGGCACTACGAGACCACCCCGTTCGGGCCCAATCCCCATGTCGAACAGTGGATGCGCGGCAAGGTGATCGGTGGCTCGAGTTCCGTCAACGGGATGATCTACAACCGTGGCAATCGCGCGGACTACGACGGCCTCGAGCGTCTCGGCAACAAGGGGTGGGGATGGGACGACATCCTGCCGATCTTCAAGACCTTCGAAGACAATGAGTTCGGCGCGACCGCGACCCGTGGCGCCGGTGGCCCGCTGCACGTTTCCGTACCGCGCGATCCGGATCCGTTGTGCGAAGAGATGATCGAGGCCGCGGTCGGGATCGGGCTGGGTCGGGTGCAGGACATCAACGAGTCCGACGATGCGCGGATCGGATACGCGACGTCGACGATACGCAACGGGCGCCGCGTCAGCGCGGCCACCGCATTCCTCAAACCCGCGTTGCATCGCCCCAATCTGGAGGTCCGCACCGGCGTTACCGCGCGGCGGGTGGTGTTCGACGGCGACCGCGCGGTGGGCTTCGAAGTGGCGGCCGGCAGCGGCACAGAAGAGGTGAGGGCGACCCGGGAGCTGATCATCGCCCTGGGCAGCCTGAACTCGCCGCGGCTGCTGCAGCTTTCGGGGATCGGTCCACGTGAGGTCCTCGCGCACGTCGGTGTGCCCGTGCGCCTCGAACGGGAGAACGTCGGCCGAAGGATGCGCGAACATCGCTGCGCCACTTTGCGGTATCGATTGAAGGAGGACCTCGGCTACAACAAACGCTTGGCAACCAGTTTCGGTCAGGCCCTCACCGGAATGAAGTACCTCGCCACCCGCAAGGGCCCGCTCGCGGCACCGTCCTTCGACGTCGTCGGCTTCGTGAGGGCGCAACCGGACGCCGAACGGCCGGACGGGCAGGTGATGATGGGACCCTGGACGCTGCCGCCGTACAACACCGGTGAGCCGGTCGTCATCGAGCGGGCGCCGGGAATCTCCTGCCTGGGCATGGTGCTGCGCCCCACCTCGCAGGGATATGTCGAGATCACCTCCGCCGATCCGGCTGGCGCGCTACGTATCACTCCGAACTATTTGCAGACCGCGGATGACCGTGAGGCGACGGCGAACCTGCTGCGCACCATGCGGTCGATCTTCGAGCAGTCGCCCATCGCCGAACGCATCAGCCACGAAACGTATCCCGGACCCGAGGTGCGCAGTGATGAGGATTTGGTCGACGCGGCACTCGACGGCGGCTATTGCGGCTATCACGCCGTCGGCACCTGCGCCATGGGCCCGAATGAGGGCGACGTCGTCGACAGCCAGCTGCGGGTCAGGGGAGTCGACGGACTACGGGTGGTGGACTGCTCGGTGATGCCCACCATGGTTGCGGGGAACCTCAACGGGCCGGTGATGGCGATGGCCTGGCGCGCAGCGGATTTCATACTGCACGGCCGCTGATCGGGCCGACTGGTCCGAGCGCCTCGCGTGTGCTATACATTCGTACAGTGAGGCGAGGAGTTGCGGTGAGTCGAGTGGCAGTGGTGACCGGCGGCGCGTCTGGTCTCGGCGAGGCCATCTGCACCGGGCTCGCCGCGGACGGTCACCGGGTCGGCGTGCTGGACGTCGACACCGATGCTGCCGAGAAACTCGCCGTGGAGTTGCGCGGACGCGGCGCGCGGGCCATCGCGGTGGCGGCCGACGTCTCGGAGGAATCAGAGGTCGAATCGGCATTCGCCGCTGTCCGAGCCGAATTCGGTCCCATCGCGATCCTGGTGACCAGTGCCGCGATCAGTGGATTCACCCGATTCGACAAGATCACCCTCGACGAGTGGAACCGATACCTCGCCGTCAACCTGACCGGAACGTTCCTGAGCATCCGAGCTGCGCTTCCGGACATGGTCGAAACCGGCTGGGGCAGGGTCGTGACGATATCATCGGCCGCGGGTCAGCAGGGCGGGCCGAAGCAGGGGCACTACTCGGCGACCAAGGGCGGTGTCATCGCGATGACCAAGACCGTCGCGCGCGACTACGCCCGGCATGGAATCACCGCGAATTCGGTGCCGCCGTTCGTGATCGAGACACCGATGCTGCGCCAGCAGCAAGCCGAGGGCAGGCTGCCCGCGAACGAACACCTCACCCGCGCCATCCCCGCCGAGCGCCTCGGAGCTCCCGAAGATGTCGCGGCGGTCTGCTCGTTCCTCTGCTCGGACGCGGCAGGATATGTCAACGGGCAGGTCATCGGCGTCAACGGCGGTGCGGTGGTCTGAGAGGACTGGCATGACTCAGAATCGTCCGGTTGCCGTGGTGACGGGAGCGAGCCGCGGCGCAGGTGCCGGAATCGCGCACGCGCTGGGCGCGCACGGTTGCATCGTCTACGTCACGGGCCGCACCGGCGAAAGCGACGGTACCGTGCGCGGAACCATCGGCGAGACAGCCGAAAAAGTCAGTGCGGCAGGGGGTGTCGGGATCGCGGTTCCCGTCGACCATGCCGACGATGACCAGGTCGCGGCGTTCTTCGAGCAGGTGGGCCGCGAGCAGGGCCGCATCGACATCCTGGTCAACAACGCCGCGATCATCCGCGACGAGATGATGGGGCGCACCAAGTTCTGGGAAGAACCGATCAATGTCATGGACACGCTCAACGTGGGACTGCGCAGCAGTTATGTGGCGACCGTGTATGCCGCGCCGCTGATGGTGCCGAACGGCAACGGCCTGGTCGTCTTCACCTCGTCGTCGGGTTCGGTGCATTACGCTTTCGGACCCGCCTACGGAGTGCCGAAGGCCGGTGTCGACAAGATGGCCGCCGATATGGCGTTCGATTTCAAGGACTCCGGGATCGCTGCCGTCTCGATATGGATGGGCTCGCTGCTGACCGACCGGGTCCGGGGGATCATCGCCAGCAACCCCGAGAAGTTCGGCCACATCCTCGACACCGCCGAGACGCCGGAATTGACCGGACACGTGATCTGGGAGCTGTTCCGGGATCCGGCGGTCATGGATGTCTCCGGGCAGACGTTGATCGGCGCTGAACTCGCCGTCAAGTACGGGATCACCGATGAGGGAGGACGCCAACCGCCTTCCTACCGTGAGCTTTTCGATGTGCATCCGCATAGGCAATGTGCACACGTGATGCGATAGCGGCCGCGCTCACTTGCCTCGAGGTCGAGCGCCCCTGCCGTAGGTGATGTCGGCGTGGTCGGCGTCCCAGCGGTTGTGGAACACCACGTCGGACAACGGGCGACGACGGACAGGCCCGTGCCGGCCGCGCGGCCAGCCGACGACGACGTGTCCGGCCAAGAACCATTCGTCGGGTACGCCGACGGCGTCGCGCAACGTCTTTTCACCGTCGTACGAGGCCCAACTGGTCAGGCATGCGCCAAGGCCCTGGGCACGGGCCGCGAGGTAGAAGTTCTGCATCGCGGGATAGATCGAGGCGCCCTGCAGGAACTCCGAGGAGAACTCGTTCTTGAACGCGACGAACAGCACCGAGGTGAATTCGCCTGCGCGCTCGTGCAGCTCGTAGGTGGCGCGATTGTTGCGTGCGGCGCGACTGTTGTCGTCAGGGTCGGGCCGTGTCATGCCGTAGATGGATTCGATTGACTGCAAGGCGATCTGCGCGGCCTCGGCGACGGCAGCGCGCTGTTCGGGAGCATTGAGCACAATGAAGCGCCACAGCTGCGCGTTCGCTCCGTTCGGTGCCCAGGTGGCGGCCTGCAGGCAGCGGTCCAGCATCTCTGGGGGAACGGGCTGGTCGGTGAACCGCCGGATCGAGCGGGCGGTCGAAAGGACTTCCCATACGTCATCGGTGGGATGCGGCATCCCATCTATTTACTCGACCCGGGCCGTCATGTCGAGAGGCATGCTGTACAGTCGTATTGCACCTGATCGAGACAGACGGGAGTGACTCTGTGAGCGACAGATTTTCGATGGCGGGCAAGGTTGCCGTCATCACGGGGGGAGGCACCGGTATCGGGCGGGCTTCTGCGCTCGTGTTGGCTGAACACGGCGCTGACGTCGTACTCGCGGGGCGTCGGCCTGAGCCCCTCAAGGAGACGGCGAGCGACGTCGAGGCGCTCGGCCGACGGGCTCTCGCCGTTCCGACGGACGTGACGAAGGCCGACGAGTGTCAGGCCCTGGTCGATGCGGCGCTCGGCGAGTTCGGACGTGTCGACGTACTGCTCAACAATGCCGGCGGCGGTGAGACGAAGTCGCTGATGAAGTGGACAGACGAGGAGTGGCATCAGGTGCTGGACCTGAACCTGTCCAGCGCGTGGTACTTGTCGCGCGCCGCGGCGAAGCCGATGATCGCCCAGGGTAAGGGCGCGATCGTCAACATCTCCTCGGGTGCTGGCTTGTTGGCCATGCCGCAGGCGCCGATCTATGGTGCCGCCAAGGCCGGTCTGCAGAACTTGACAGGATCGATGGCCGCGGCGTGGACGCGAAAGGGTGTGCGGGTCAACTGCATCGCCTGCGGCGCGGTCCGCACCCCTGGCCTCGAAGCCGACGCGCAGCGGCAGGGCTTCGACATCGACATGATCGGCCAGACCAACGGGTCGGGCCGGATCGCCGAGCCCGACGAGATCGGCTACGGCGTCCTGTTTTTCGCCTCGGATGCGTCGAGCTACTGCTCCGGGCAGACGCTGTACATGCACGGCGGCCCCGGTCCGGCGGGAGTCTGACCGTGAATATCAGCCACATCGGTCTCCGGGTGCGAGACCTCGATGCGTCCCTGAAGTTCTATGCGGCCCTTGGCTTCACCGAGGTGAAGCGGCTCACCGTGCCCGATCAGATGGCTCAGGGCCTGCTCGGCCTGGCCCCGCCGATCGGTTTCGAGGCGGTGTACCTGCGCAACGACGGTGTCATCCTGCAGCTGCTGACGTTCGCGGGTTATCCGGCACCTGATGAGCTCGAACGTGGGATGGTGGGCGCCGGGTTGACGCACCTTTCGATCGCGGTGCCCGATCTGTCGGCGGCACAGGCCGCGGTGACCGACGCCGGGGGAAGCGTCGTCGCCGATCCGGGCGGAGGTTTCGCCGCCATGGTCCGGGACCCGGACGGTCAGCTGATCGAGTTGGTGAACGAGAAGGTGCGACCCATTCCGGTGTGAATCAGCGCAATTCGTCGATCATCGCGGCGTAGCGGTCAAGGAACGGCAGTGCGGTCGAGGGGTCATTGCCGTCGCGGCGGCCACCGCCGATCACCACCCGGTTGAACCCGAGGTCGCGGTAGCGGGCGAGACGATTTGCGGACGGGTCGCCCCAGGCCATGATGGTCAGGTCGAGGGTCGCCGGGTCTCGGCCCGCGTCCTCAGCCTGACGCCGGAAATCGGCCAGTGCCTGTGAAACATCCCGGAATGCCGCATCACCGGGAAGCCATCCGTCGGCCCACGGGAGACTTTCTTGGATGGCTCTCGGACCAGTGGCCGCCACCAGCAGTGGTGGGCCCGGCTGCTGATGCGGTTTGGGATGGCACCACACCGGGTCGAAGTCGTAGAAGTCACCGTGGTGTTCGGCTTCGTCCGCGGTCCACAGCACCCGCAGCGCGGCGACCATGTCGGACAGGGCCCGGTAGCGGTCCGCCCAGGCGACCGGATTGGAGACCGCGAGTTCCGCTCGGATCCCGACTCCGACGCCCAGCAGAAGCCGGCCTGCGCTGAACCGATCGAGGGTCGCCACTTGCTTTGCGAACGTGAACAACTCGTGCTCCAGGGGCAGCGCTACGGCAGTGCCGAGACGGAGCGTGGTGGTCGACTGTGCGGCCGCCACCAGGGACAGCAGGGGATCCCACATCCGCTGTTGTGCGTGCAGCAGCGCCGCAGGCATGGCGCCTCCAGACGACACCGGGATCTGCGGATGCTCACCGACCCACAGCGACTCGAACCCGCGCTGCTCGAGCTCCTCTGCGAGAGCACCCGGGGCGAGATCATGCGGCGTGTTCAGGCTGACGAATCCGATGTCCATCGACTCTCCCTATGCGTGGATAGCGTGCTGTACGATCGTACAGGTGAGCGTCCTGTACTACGACCCCTACAACGTCGAGATCGATCGGGATCCCTATCCGGTGTACAAGCGGGTGCGTGACGAGGCGCCGGTGTACTACAACGAGAAGTTCGACTTCTGGGGTCTGAGTCGCTTTGCGGACGTCGAATCCGCACTGCGGGACGTCGACAACCTCAGCAACGCCAAGGGCGACATCCTCGAGGTCGTCAAGGCCGAACCCGTCATGCCCGACGGGGTGTTCATCAACGAGGACCCACCGGTACACACGGTGCACCGGCTCCTCGTGTCGCGGGCGTTCACCCCGAGGAAGATGAAGGCGATCGAGGAGCAGGTCAGGGCGTTCTGCGCGGCATGCCTGGATCCGCTGAAGGACGGTGACCGCTTCGATTTCACACTCGACCTGGGTTCGGAGATGCCGATGCGGGTCATCGGCATGCTGGTCGGAATGCCGGACTCGCTGCAGCGCAGCGTCCGCAAGGTCGCCGGGGCGCGGTTGCGCAACAAGCCGGGCGAGCCGTTACCGGTCAAGAAGGACAACTACTTCAACGGAAACATGTTTCGGGACTACGTCGCCTGGCGCAAGGACAACCCCTCCGATGACCTGGTCACCGAACTGCTCAACGTCGAATTCGAGGATGTCGACGGGCAGACGCGGAAGTTGCGGACCGAGGAACTACTGGTGTTCCTCGGTGTCATCGCCAACGCCGGTACCGAGACCGTCGGTCGCCTGTTCGGCTGGCTCGGTAAAGTGCTGGCCGATCATCCGGACCAGCGTCGCGAGCTCGCCGCGGACCCGTCCTTGATTCCCGGCGCCATCGAGGAAGTACTGCGCCTCGAGCCGCCCGTGCACCACATCGCCCGCTACGTGGCCAAAGACGTTGAATACCACGGCCAGACCGTGCCGGCCGGCAGTGCGCTCCTGCTGATGGCGGGCGCGGCCAATCGGGACGAGCGCAGGTTCGACGACCCCGATGTCTTCGATATCCGGCGCAACCCCAACCATCTGACCTTCGGTCGCGGAGCGCATTTCTGCCTCGGCACGTCGCTGGCCCGGATCGAGGGACGGGTGGCACTGGAGGAGATCCTGAAGCGCTGGCCCGACTGGACCATCGACGAGGAGAACGCGGTCCGCGCTCCGACGGCGACCGTGCGGGGCTGGGACTCGATGCCCGCGATCGTCGGCTAACGCGGTCGCACCGGCATGTTGAGCCGGTTGTCCGGGCCGTTCACCGCCGCGAAATCCATGGCCCACAGGGCCTTTCCATGCTGGACCACCCAGCAGGATCCGGCGGCGCTCATCGGCGCTGCGAGCGCTGCCAGCACCCCGGCTACGACCGCTTCGGGTTCCATCACGGGGACACCGATGCTCTCGACGAGCGCCCGCCGGTCACCGAGCACGCCAGTTTCAGTGATACCCGGGCAAATGGTATGCACCGCAATGCCTTCGCCCGCCAAATTCGGGGCGATCGACCGCATCAATCCGACGACCCCGTGTTTACCCAGCGAGTAGACCGGATCGGGATGCCAGGGCATCAGCCCGGCCAGGGAGGCGGTGGCCAGGATCGCGCGCTCCGAGTCACCTCCCAGCGACCGCATGGCGCGAACGGCGGCGCGCACACCGAATACCACTCCGTCGAGATTCACCCCCACGGAACGGCGGTACTGGGACAGGTCCAGCGATCCGATGTCACCGGTCCACTGGATTGTGATGCCCGCGTTGAGAAACGCCAGATCGAGGCCTCCGAATGCGGCCAGACAGGACGCGAAGGAGGCATCCACCTGCTCGGGATCGGTGACATCACAACGCAATCCGATGCCATCAACGGCGCGGGCCACCTCGGAGGCCGCATCGCCGTCGATGTCGACGACACACACGCGCATCCCCTCGGCTGCGAGTCGTACCGCAGTCGCCTGGCCGATGCCGGACGCACCGCCGGTCACCAGCGCGACACGACCCGCGAGCTTCATTGATCACCACCGATCAACGGGTTCGCTCTCCAGCTTCAGCGGACGGATGTAAGACGCATCGCTACGGTCCCACTTGCCCTTGATGAAACCCTGGACCGCACCGGAGTTGAGCACCGAGGAGTCGCCGCTGATCATCCACTCGATGGTGCATCGGCGAAGCGCGATCTTCCAGACCCCGTCGCGGCGCTCGAGGCGGTCCAGGTAGCGGCCGCCCATCAGGGACACGATCTTTCCGCCCTTCACCCGCATGGCGCCCATCACGTAGCTCTCGGCGTGGGCCTCATCGCCGTTGATTTCGCACGTGTGGGTGGTGACGTTATGCAGGTGATCCTCGAAGACAGCGGAATGCGCCTCGTTCGCCCAGTCGCCGTACTCGGGACCGGTTTTCACCACCGGACCGTGCTCGTCGATGCCGTCCTCGAAGTAGACACTGCCCATCAGCTCGGCATCGTGGCGGTCGTGCCCGCGCGCCTGTTTCATCACGCAGTCGAGGATCGCGGTGCGGTCCTCGAGGTACTGCACCCGTCGGCGAAGCTGCTCGAGCTCATCGGAATCCGTCATCAACTGTCCTTTCCGCGATCAGTTGTACGATTGTATAGCATCGGTGCAATACGAACGTACAACCTTCCAGCGGCAGGGCAGAGGTCCGACGCAGTCAGCGGGAGCGTTTGCGAGCAGCCGGTTTCCGCTTGGGGGCCGGCTCTATCGAATCCAGATAGCGTTCGAATGCCTTGGTCAGGTCGGCGTGCGCGGTCTCGACCCCGACACCCTTCTCGAGGTTGAGGAACTTCGGCAGGCTGGAGATCAACAGCTGCAAAGCCGGTAGTGAGAGATCGCCCCACGGTCGGGCGTCAGCGCCGAACTTCGCGACAAGCGCATCGAGCTGGAGCTTGCGCACGCTCTCGGTCACCGCGGCGATCTCGGTGCGAATAAACTTGCGGTGATTGCCCAACGCCATGAACTCCGTCATCATCGCGCCGGTCGCCTCGTCCCAGCTGTACTCCCACAGCGCGCGCAGCGGATCCTCGGTCCGCTTCTCCAGAATCCTGTTCAGGTGATCGAGATTGCGTTCCGAATAGCGCCGGATCGCCGCGACGAACACGTCATCCAGGGTGGGGAAGTAGTACTGCACCAGGCTGGGGGTGACGCCGGCCTTGGCGGCCAGGGCGCGATACGTGACACTCGCGTAGCCCTCTTCGAGCATCATCGTTTCGACGCAGTCGAGCAGGTTGTCCCTTGTCTTGGACGTTTCGGCACCCACGCGCCGCGACGGCTTCGCCATGCCTCGTATTCTGACATCCGACGTCCCTGTACGGGCGTATGGCGAGCAATGTGTGTCAGCACACCATCGGCGACCGCGCAGCGTTCAGATCTCCGCAATAGCCACCGGCTTCCACGATGATCTCGCCGCCGTCGAGCACAAAGCCCGCGTCAGTCCACCGCTGCAGTGGCCGAGTCGAGCAGTCGACCGTGACTGAGGCGCCCTCCCCGGCCGAGACCGCGACCGAGGTGAAGCCGACGAGGTGGCGAACCGGGTTTCCGTCGACTGCCCGGACGGCGTATACCTGTACGACGTGGCGGCCATCGCGACCGCCGGTGTTGGTGACCGTCACCGTGGCGTCGAAGTGCTCGCCGCGCACAGGTCCGAGCGTCAGGTCGGTGATCGTGAACGTCGTGTAGCCGACCCCGAATCCGAGCGGATACGCCGCAGTCACGCCGTCGCGATCGAGCTTGCGCTGTCCCCACCAACGGTCGTAGGTGACCGCGTGGGCACGCCAATCCACCTGCGGCAGTTGCTGTTGCTGCACTGGGGTCGCAACCGGCATCCGGCCCGCTGGTTCGGCATCGCCCAACAGAATGTCGGCAAGCGCGCGGCCACCCTCCATACCGGGGTACCAGGCCATCAGCACCGCGGCGACGTCACGGTCCCACGGGTCGACGACCACGGTGCCTCCTCCGATGACTATCACCACGGTGCGCGGGTTGGCCGCGGCGACGGCGCGGATGAGCGCGATATCCTCGCCGTGCAATCGCAGATCGGAACGATCACCGCCGAACGTCCACCAACGCTGCGAAAACTTGAACAGCGCGCTGGCGAGTCTGGCGACCCATGG
The DNA here is from genome assembly GCA_044508395.1 of Mycobacterium sp. GTDB lineage: Bacteria > Actinomycetota > Actinomycetes > Mycobacteriales > Mycobacteriaceae > Mycobacterium. Next base: position 41,766 of record JBIQHU010000025.1, read on the forward strand.
CCGACGCATGATTCCGCCGAACAACGCCATCGTGTCGGCATCGATGGCGATCAACGCCTCGCCCTCATCCTTCGGCGTCAGCCCGACGACGACCACCGCGACATCGGCGCCGCGCGCAATGTCGGCGGCGGTCCGCGGTGAGGCATCCGAGTCGGCTGCGACCACGCGATGACTGCCGAGCCGTTCCCGCAGGCCCTGCAGTACCGAGACGGTGTTCGGCGGTCTGACGTTCGACGATCCCGTGTCGCCCAGGTTGGCTCGATCGGCGAGGCGGCCAAGCACTGCGACGCGATGTAGGTTCTGCTCCGTCAGTGGCAAGAACGTTGTCCCGTTGACATTTTCGTTGCGTAACAGCACCGTTCCGCGGTGGGTGACCTCGCGGGCCAACGCGCGATGCTCGGCGCCGGACACCACCGAGCGGGGTGGTGTGGGCCTGGCGCGTGAGGCGAATTCGATCTGGGTACGCAGGATTCGGGCGCCCGCCCTCAAGACGTCGTCCCGCTTCAACTCGCCGGAGCGCAGCGCCGCCGGTAGCGCGTAGGCGCGCTGCTGCCGGAACGGCATCTCCACGTCCTGGCCTGCCGCTACGGATTTGACGGGATGGCGCAGACCCCAGACCCAGTCGGTGTGCACGAATCCGGCGAGCCCCCACTGATCGCGCAGGATCTCGGTCAGCAAGTGGGAGTTCTCGCCGGCCCATTCGCCGTTGACCGAGTTGTAGGCGGACATCACGGAATCCACCCCGCCCTCGACGGTACGGCGGAAGTGCGGAAGGTATCGCTCGTGGAGGATGTCCTCCGGCACACTGACGTCGACCTGAAACCGCGCCTCCTCCATGGAGTTGAGTGCGAAGTGCTTCACGCTCGTGATCACCCACGGCATCGCGCCTTCGATTGCTGCGCAGCCCATTTCGCCGATGAGCAGCGGATCTTCACCGTAGGACTCCTGCGCGCGTCCCCAGCCGGGAAACGGGGCGACGTTGATGCAGAGACCGCCCCAGAAGTTGGCGCCGTGGGCGCGCGCCTCGGCGCCGATCGCGGCGGCGACGCGGCGTTCGATGTCGACGTCCCAGGTTGCGGCCCGCGCGATGGAGACGGGGAAGCTGGTCGACGGCGCGATGCCCACGCCGCGCGGGCCGTCGGTGAAGCGCAGCCCTGGGATGCCGATGCGGTCGATGTGGCCCGCCGTGACGGCGAGGAAGTTCGTCCGAGCACCGTCGACAACGGATCTGACCATCGGCTTATCCCCGTCGAGCAGCCACAGCAGCTCTCGGTCCGTCATCATGCGCAGCAGTTCGGCGGCAGCTTCGTCAGAGTTCTTCTCGCCACGTCGGACCGCGTCCACGACCTTGGCGAAAGGCGTTTCAGATAAATAGATCTCGCCGCTCATCGGCTGCGTGCGAATTCTTCGGCGATGATGTCGACGAAACGGTCGACGTCCTCAGGTGTGGTATCCCATGCGGTCATCCACCGGACCTCGCCGCGGGCCCGGTCCCAGTCGTAGAACCGCACCCGCTCACGGATCCGGTCGGTCACCTCGGTCGGTAGCGTCGCGAAGATCGCGTTCGCCTGGCTGTCCTGGGTGAAGTTCAGACCGCGAAGCGTGCCGTCGGTGATGCCTGCCTCGAGTGCGGTGCGCAGGCGTTGCGTCATCGCGTTCGCATGGGCGGCGCTGCGCAGCCCCAGATCGTTCTCGAAGAGCGCGAGCAATTGTGCCGATGCGAACCGCATCTTGCTCGCGAGCTGCATGGTCAGCTTGCGCAGGAACACCAGTCCGCTGGAGCCGTCCGAGTGGAGCACCACCACGGCCTCCGCCCCGAGGAGGCCGTTCTTGGTGCCGCCGAGGCTGAGGATGTCGACCCCCGCGTCGGTGGTGAATTCGCGGAAACCGACGCCGAGCGCCGCGGCCGCGTTCCACAGCCGGGCGCCGTCCATATGGACGGCCATGCCTTGCTCGTGTGCGAACTCGCACAGCGCCCGCACCTCGTCCGGTGTGTAGACGGTGCCCAGTTCGGTGGCCTGCGTGATGCTCACCGCGAGTGGCTGGGCGCGGTGTTCGTCACCCCAGCCCCAGGCCTCGCGGGCGACCAACTCGGGTGTCAGCTTGCCGTTCGCGGTCGGGACGGTGAGGAGTTTCAGACCGGTCATCCGTTCCGGGGCGCCGGCCTCGTCAGTGTGGATATGCGCGCTCGACGCCGTCACTACGGCGCCCCAGCGTGGCAGCACGCTGGTGAGTGCGACGACGTTGGCGCCGGTGCCGTTGAAGACCGGGAACGTCAGGGCGCCATCGCCGAAGTGTGCGCGGATCACGTCCGCGAGGCGTTCGGTGTAGCTGTCTTCGCCGTAGGCGACCTGGTGCCCGCCGTTGGCGGCGGCGAGCGCGGTCAGTACCTCGGGATGCGCGCCTGCGTAGTTGTCACTCGCGAAGGCACGCTGGTCGGGATCGTGAAGTGTGGATATCGACACACCTCGATCCTGCACCCGATGACTATGCACGCGCTGAGAGGTCTTGCGATGACATTGCCGGACATCGGAGGTCTGAGGTGTCATGGACGAAATAACGGGTGACGCAATAATGGGTCGAGTGGATCTCCCCGTGCAGCCGCCGCTGGAGCCGATGCTCGCCAAAGCCCAGCTCAAGGTGCCGACCGAGGCCGGGGTGTGGTCGTACGAGCCGAAGTGGGACGGTTTTCGTGCGCTGGTGTTCCGTGACGGCGACGAGGTGGTGCTGCTGTCGCGCAGCGGTAAGGACCTCGGCCGCTATTTCCCCGAGATGCTGGACGCACTGCGTGAGGAGTTGGCACCGCGTTGTGTGCTCGACGGCGAAATCGTCGTGCCACGCGAAATCGACGGCCGCGTCCGGTTGGACTGGGAGTCGCTGTCGCAACGCATCCATCCTGCGCAGAGCCGGATCAAGATGCTGGCCGAGCAGACACCCGCGCACTTCATCGGTTTCGATGCGCTCGCCATCGGGGAGACGTCGCTCATGCGTGAACCGTTCCGGGTGCGTCGGGCCGCGCTGTCCGACGCGGTGAATCAGAAGACCTGGTGCCACGTAACCCGCACGACGGAGGATCCCGATCAGGGCGCGCAATGGCTCGACACATTCGAGGGCGCCGGGCTGGACGGAGTCATCGCGAAACCACTGGACGGGAAGTATCTGCCCGGCAAGCGGGAGATGGTGAAGGTCAAGCACGCCCGCGACGCCGACTGCGTCGCCATGGGGTACCGGATACACAAGAGCGGCGAAGGTGTCGGGTCGGTGCTACTCGGTCTCTATCGTGACGACGGCGAACTCCAGATGGTCGGTGGCGCGGCCTCGTTCAGCGTGAAGGACCGTATCAAGCTGCTCGCCGACCTCGAACCGCTACGCGAGGGGGATCAGGTCAACGAGGGCGACCCGAGCCGGTGGAACTCCGCGGCCGACAAGCGCTGGATCCCGGTGCGACCGGAGAAGGTCTGTGAAGTCGCCTACGACCAGATGGAGGGAAACACCGCGCTCGGAGCCGGAGGGCCGGCGACATCAGGCCACGGTAGGCGGTTCCGGCATGCCGTGAAGTTCGTCCGCTGGCGTCCCGACCGGGAGCCGGCCAGCTGTACCTTCGACCAGCTCGACGTACCCACCAACTACGACCTCTACGACGTCTTGGAGTCCTGAGATGGCAACGCCTGCAGAAGAACTCGACGTCGACGGCGTCAAGGTTCGGTTCACCAGTCCCGACAAGGTCTACTACCCGAAGCTGGGTAAGGAGGGCACGAAGCGCAAACTGGTCGAGTACTACCTGGCCGTCGCGTCGGGTCCGATGCTCACCGCACTGCGGGACCGACCCACGCATCTGCAGCGCTTCCCCGACGGTATCGAGGGCGAGGAGATCTACCAGAAACGCGTACCGCAGAAGCATCCCGACTATCTGGAGACCTGCGTGGTGACCTTCCCGTCGGGTCGTACCGCCGACGCCCTCAAGGTCAGTCATCCCTCGGCCATCATCTGGGCCGCACAGATGGGCACGATCACGCTGCATCCCTGGCAGGTGCGCTGCCCGGACACCGAACATCCCGACGAGCTCCGCATCGATCTCGATCCGCAGCCCGGCACCGGGTTCGTCGAGGCTCGCACGGTCGCGGTGGATGTGCTCAAGCCGTTGCTCGATGAGCTTGGGCTGGTCGGTTATCCGAAGACCTCGGGCGGGCGCGGGGTGCATATCTTTTTGCGGATCAAGACAGATTGGGACTTCATCGCGGTGCGCCGTGCCGGAATCGCGTTGGCGCGCGAGGTGGAGCGGCGGGCGCCGGATGCGGTGACGACGTCGTGGTGGAAGGAGGAACGCGGGCAGCGGATCTTCATCGACTACAACCAGAACGCCCGCGACCGCACCTTCGCGTCGGCGTACTCCGCGCGCAAGACCCCGATCGCGACGGTGTCGACTCCGCTCAGCTGGGATGAACTGCGCGAGGCCGATCCCGACGACTACACCATCTCGACGGTCCCGGATTTCATTGCGGGACGGCCGGATCCGTGGGCCGACATCGACTCGGTCGCGCAGTCGATCGAGCCGCTGCTGGAGATGGTTCGCGCCGACGAGAAGGAGCGGGGACTCGGCGATCTGCCGTACCCGCCGAACTATCCGAAGATGCCGGGGGAGCCGCCCCGCGTCCAGCCGAGCAAGAAGGTCGCCTCCCATTGGGACGCCGAGGGCAATCCGGTCTAGTCGACTTCTAGCTGGGCTTCCCACTTTTTACGCGGGGGAAATGGGCGCGGGACGAAAATCGTTCACGTAGGTATGCCCGTTGGGGTTTCATTGACTACGTGGGTTCAGCAGGCCAGCGTGAACCTGGGGGGCCAGAAAGGCGTGTAAACGTCATGACGGAGAAACTGACACCGCACTTCGAAGAGGTGCAGGCCCATTACGACCTGTCCGACGACTTCTTCCGGCTCTTCCTCGACTCCACCATGACGTACAGCTGCGCCTACTTTGATCGGCTGCGCGATATCCCGCTGGAAGAGGCGCAGATCGCAAAGATGGATTTATCCTTGCGCAAACTAGGTCTTCGGGCCGGAATGACGCTGCTGGACATCGGTTGCGGCTGGGGTGGGACGCTGCGCCGTGCGGTCGAGAAGTACGACGTCAACGCCATCGGTTTGACCCTGTCGAAGAACCAGGCCGCCCATGTGCAGAAGGTGTTCGACGAGATCGACACCGCGCGAAGCATGCGGGTGTTGCTGCACGGCTGGGAAGAGTTCGACGAGCCCGTGGACCGGATCGTTTCCATTGGCGCCTTCGAACATTTCGGCTACGACCGCTACGACGACTTCTTCGCGATGGCTCACAGGGTGCTCCCAGATGACGGTGTGATGCTGCTGCATTCGATCACGATGCTGACCCCGCAGCAGATCGTCGACCACGGGTTGACGATGTCCGAAGAGATGACCAGCTTCAATGAATTCATCGCCACCGAGATCTTTCCCGGGGGCCAGTTGCCCGCCATCGAGATCGTCGAGTTCCACGCGTCGAAGATGGGCTTCAACGTCGCGCGCAGGCAGTCGCTCCAGCTGCATTACGCCAGGACACTCGACCACTGGGCCGCAGCGCTGGAGGCACATCATGACGAGGCCGTGCGGATTCAGTCCGAAGAGGTGTATCAGCGGTATATGCGCTACCTGACCGGATGCGCCGACGCGTTCCGGGCGGGCTTCATCGACATCAACCAGTTCACGCTGAAGAAATAGGCTGTTTCGTCCGATAGCGTTGCGACAGAACGGCTTAGGCCAAACCATCAGCAGGCTGTGAGTTGCCTGTATACCATCGGGCAGATGGCCTCGGTACTCGTTCGCGTTCTCGCCGCGGCGCTGTCCGTCGCCGCGATGTGGTTCGCGCCCAACGGCATTCCGCCCGCGGCGGCACAGGGGTGTCCGGACATCGAGGTGATCTTCGCTCGCGGGACAAATGATCCGCCCGGCATCGGCGGCGTCGGCCAGGCGTTCGTCGACTCGCTGCGCCCCAAGGTCGGCGACCGGTCGGTGGGCGTGTATCCGGTGAACTACGCCGCCACCATGAACTTCCTCCGCGCCGCCGAAGGCGCCACCGATGCCAACAATCACGCCCAGTTCATGGCGACGAACTGCCCGGACACCAAGCTCGTCCTCGGCGGATTCTCCCAAGGCGCCGCGGTCGTCGACCTGATGCTGGGCGTCGCCCCGAACGTCGCCGCCATCGCCGGCGTGAATGCCATCCCCCGGGCTCGGCGCCCTTCCAGGTGCCATCCCGGGTCTCGACCTCAACGCGCTTGCGACTCCGCTGCCGCCCGCCGCGGCCAACCGGGTGGCCGCAGTCGCGGTGTTCGGCAACCCCCTCGGCAGGATCATGGGTCCACTGAACGTCCTGAGCCCCGCGTTCGGTGCACGGACCATCGACCTGTGCAACGCCGACGACCCGATCTGTGACAAGGGCGATCTGAGCAACCGGGCTCCGCACCATCAGTACGTCCCGGGGATGACCGACCAGGCGGCGGCGTTCGTCGCGGGACTGGTCTAGTTCCCCGTGCGCTGAACCTGCGAGTCGAAGTCGCTGTTGAACGGGCAACTCCCGGTGACGGTGTAGTGCCCCGTGCCGGTGAGCAACGTGATCGGGTCCTGCGCTGGGGTGGGCAGGGGGTACTGCAACGTGATCTCGCGGTGGGCCGGGCCGCCGTCCTTGCACGTTGAGTCCGACGACCTGTTGGCCAGCACCCACTGGTTCTTCTCGAAGACGAGAATCTTGACGTCGGTGGGATTGAACCAGTAGCTCAGGCAGCGGTCGCCGGTGCGCAGGCAGTACGTCTGGATGTCGAAGTTCACCTCGGCGCTGCGGTTGCCGTCCTTGTAGGTGTCGACCTCCTGGTAGCGGCCGTACAGCGCCTGCGCGGGTGACGCCACCCGGGCGGGCAGGGTGGCGGGGTCGACGATGGACACGCCCTCGGTGGCGTCTCCGGTTCGGGTGAACGTCACCGGTCGGTTGCTAGCACAGTTGGGGTTGGTCGACCGGACGACGAACTCGCCCTTCAGTGAGCCATCGGGCTGCGACTGCAGCGACAGCGATTCCCAGATCTCGGTCGCGCCGGCGCCCTGGCATGTCCCCTGCTTCGCGCTCACCGACTCCCAACGATCGTCCACCTCGTCGAGCACCAATGACGTTGCCGAGCTGAGAGATCCGTTGGTCTTCGTCGCGCTCGCCACGCATGGGCGGCCGTCGTCGCACGCCGATTTGATCACCCAGGTCTCACTGCCGCCCGACGCGCCCTGGAACGGCTGACCGTTGGGTTGGGTGGGGGCGCCGAACTGGGCGGCGAAGGTTCCGTTCAATCCGGCACCAGGGGGTGGGCCGCCGGGGCCGGGCTGTTCGTCTCCGCTGAGTACCACAAGGATGGTCGCGACGGCGGCGACGATCATCACGATGGCCACCGGGACGATTACCGCGGGGCGTCGGTACCAGGGCCAGGGTGCTTCTTCGTCACCCTTCTCCGACGGGGGGCCCTCGGCCGGCCGAGCCTGGGTAGGTGGGGCCGCGTTCTCGGCATGCCCGGCGGGAGCGCCGAGATGCGTTGGTGCCCAAGCCTTTTCAACATGGTCAGGGGTACCGGCCTGAGTCGGCGCCCACGGGGGCTGCAGTCCTTGGTCGGCCGGTTGAGCCTGCGTTGGCGCCCAGGCCTTTTCGACATGATCCGGGGTGCCCGCCTTGGTCGGCGCCCACTGTGGCGATGTCTGCTCGGCAGGTCGCGCCTGCGTCGGTTCTCCACCCGGGTCGACTGTCTCGGCAGGCCGGGTCTGCTTTGGGTTCCAATGCTTTTCGGTGTCTTCGTCGACGAACGCCCGCGTTGCCGCCGACGGTGCGGTCCCGGCCGCGGTCGGCGTCGAACCGGGTTTGACCGGCTGCGTGTGGGCGCTGTTGGTGAGCGCCGCCCGTGCGGCGCGGGCCATCTCGGTCGTCGTTTCGAAGCGGTCCTCTGGGTCCTTGGCCATACCGGCGGCGATCACCGCATCGAGTTCCGCTGGCACCCCGGGAATCTTCATCGACACCCGTGGCGGCGGGGCGGTGAGATGACCGGCGATCTGCTGCTCCACACTTTCGCCCGGGAACGGCCGGCTTGATGTGAGGCATTCGTAGAGCACGCAGGTCAATGCGTAGATGTCCGAACGGGTATCGCTCTGGCCGGTGGTGAAGCGCTCGGGTGCCATGTACGGCCATGTGCCGACCACGTTGCCGGTGGCCGTCAGCTTCGTCTCACCGGCCGCGCGCGCGATGCCGAAATCGATCAGATACGAGAAGTCGTCCTCGGCGACCAGGATGTTGGACGGCTTCACGTCGCGATGCACAAGCCCGATCTTGTGCGCCGCATTGAGTGCCGACGCGATCTGCTCGATGATCTTCACCGCCCTGGCGGGCTCCATGGGGCCCTTGGACAGCACGTGTTCGAGGTCCTGACCCTCGATCAGCCGCATGTCCACATACAGCCGGCCCTCGATCTCGCCGAAGTTGTGGATCGGGACGACATGCGGGTTGCTCAGCCCCGCAGCGGCGAACGCCTCATGCCGGAACCGCTGCTCGAAGACGGGGTCGGCGGCCATCTGCGCGGGCAGCACTTTCACCGCCACAACACGCCGGGTGGCGGTGTCGAACGCCTTCCACACCTCACCCATGCCGCCGCGGCCGATCAACTCGACGAGGCGGTACCTACCGAAGGGCGTGCCCTCCACTACGCCTCCTGGGGACTGCGGCAAACCAGCGGGTTCACAGTCTTCACGATCGGGCAGGCGCCCGGTCCCGTATTAGAGATTGAATTGGCGGTCGGCATACCGCAACCCACGGGGCGTGATCGGATCCGCAAAGTTTCTTTTCTCCAGCGCTGCGGTGTGAGGTCAGAGACGTACCTAGCCGGACTATTCCTTGAGGACGCAAGGCAACCCCACAGGTGGTGCTCGCATTCCGGCCAGGATGCCATCCGTCGTCCAACTTTGCTGATTTCGATGAATCTGTGGCACGGACCGCCGCTACCTGGGAGAATGCCACGATCTGGAGCGTTCGGGGGAACACCAGCTTGAAGGGGGTAGCTGATGTCGGTGTCCCGCCGGTCCCACGCGGGTCCGTCGACATCGGTTGCGCTGCCTTCGTTTGTTGTCGACGCCGGTGTCTGGCCCGCGCCGTCGGCGATCGGTTCCACGCCTTACCGCCAGCACGCCTGTTGTTGAGAGAGAACGACAATGCACGATTCAAATGGTGTTCGACGTGTTCGCGGCTTGGCCGCCGCGGTGGCGTCGGTCGTAGCCGTCGGGTCGACCGCTCTGGGCGCGGCAGCGTTTCCCGCCCTCGCACAGCCCGTCGATGACACGACGGTCGTGGAAACCCCGTACGTGCCTACCGAAGAGGCCGTGACGGAGGCACCGCCGGTCATCGAGGTTCCGCCGGTGGTCGAGATACCGACCGCTGCGCCGCCGGTGGTGCCTCAGGCTCCGGTGCAGACCCAGGCCCCGGCCGTGACCGAGGCGCCCGCTGTGACAACGACTGCGGCGCCGTCGGTTACCGCTGAATCCGAACCCGCGACGACGAGTGCGGCTCCCGCAACCACGGAAGCGGTGAACACCGCGACAACGGCGGCGACAACGGCGGCGCCGTCGACCACCGGGTCGACATCGGGTGCGTCCACAACACCCAGCAGTTCTGCGGCGCTGGAGACGTCGTCCACATCGGCGCCCAGCGGCACGAGCACAACGGCGACCGTCGCCAGCACTTCGGTCTCTGACGAGAGCACGTCGGGTGAGACGACCACGGCCACCACGGAGCAGATCGGCGGAACCACAGTCGAAGACTCCGGAAGCATCGAACCGGCCGCCGGAGTCACCACCACCCCCGAACCGCAACGGGTGGAAGCGTTGCCTGAGGACATCGAGCGCGCGATGAACGCCAAGCCGGTGGAGGAGGTTCCGCCGCCGGCGCCGCCCGCCGAGATCGACAAGCTCAGGAATCTGATCCTGTCCCCGGACGGGAGCACCGATGGTGCGAGCACCCCTACCAGCGCCAGCCTCGCCGCCGCCGAACAGAAAGTGCTGCAATGGCAGCCGGACTGGGTGCAGTACGACAAGTACTACCGGCCGTTGATCGTCAATCCCTACGCCGAGCCGCTCCAGATCGTCTACGACGTCGGGGGCGTACCGCGGACCCTGCTCGTCGAGCCGTTCGGGCGCATCGTCACCGAGGTACGTGATCTCGGCTCATACAACTTCACCGCGCTGCGGCTCAACTTCCTTGGCATTCCCATCGACATCGCGGTCGGCAACTTCTTCGGCGGCGGGTACCTCCCGGCACCGGGACAGCCCCCTCCGCCGCCTCCGCCGCCGGTGCGCACCCTGAACGACGTCCCCGTTCAGGTCAAGTACACCGACGCGACCTACCGGCCGATCGTGGTCCGCAAGGTCGTGGACGTCGGGCCCGACCCCTCGCAGGGCGGCGCACACAAGGTGCTTCTCGACGGTGTGACGCCGGCGTGGGGCGAATGGAAGCAGAACGAGCAGGGCGTGCCGCAGTTCGAGGTGCACCAGACCCAGAGCTTCCCGGGCATGGAAGCGCCTGCGGAGGGCCCGTTGCCGGGCAACTACGACCTGCAACTGGTCAGCGACTCGACGCCCACGGGTCTCAGCGGCAAGGACATCACCTTCATCGTGGCGGCCGTGATCGCGGCGGCGGTCGGCATCGGCGCGATCGCGCTGACCGTCTTCCGCGGAAAGCGGCGGCGTCCCCAGCATTGACGAAATCTCGGGTTAAGTAGGTACATGCGAGTTTCGTCGACCGCGCGCAAGTGGTTCGCGGTCCTGGCGCTTCTCGCCATCGTCGCAAGCGGTGTCGGCGTCGCGGCCATGATGATCTTCGGAAGTTTGGGTGCGCCCAAGCCGTCGCAGGGGGACGCGACACCGCGGTCGACGCTGGCACCCGCGCCGCCGAAGGTGCCCACCCCCGTCGAGTTCACCGTCGCGGTGAATGTCACCGAGCAGACCTGCGTGCCGGATGGGCCGTGCACGTACAAGTACACGATCCAGCCGAAATACATTGGCCTGCACCCACTGCCGGAGACACCGTTCACCGTGTTCTACGAGGTGGTCGGCGGGGACGCACCGCAGCAGGGGGAGTTCACCGTCGAAAAGGACCAGGCGCAGATCTTGACCGACGTCGTCGTCCACGGCCCGCCGGGCGCGCAGCTGAAGGCCCACGTCATGCGCGTGAGCGGCTGAATATTGCGGTTCTGGCCCACGGTGGGGCGGGCGGTCGCATTGTTGCCCTATGACGAAGGCGTCACTTCTGCGGGCCAAAGAGGGGCTGCCGCGCGGCGTCCAGGGGGCAGCTGACCCCCGATTCGCAAACGTCACGCGCATTTTCGCCGGACTGTTCCCCGGCCGCCGGTTCGGCGGTGGCGCATTGGCGGTCTACATCGACGGCAGGCCCGTCGTCGATGTGTGGACGGGATGGTCGGACCGCGCGGGGGAGCAGGTCTGGACAGCCGACACGGGGGCGATGGTGTTCTCGGCGACCAAAGGGGTCGCGGCCATGGTGATTCACCGCCTGGTCGATCGTGGTCTGGTGTCGTACGACGAGCCCGTCGCACGGTACTGGCCGGAGTTCGGCGCGAACGGCAAGGACGAGATCACCGTGCGCGACGTCCTGCGGCACCGATCCGGGCTCGCGCATCTCAAGGGTGTGACCAAGGACGAACTGCTCGATCACCTGTTGATGGAGCAGCGCCTCGCCGCCGCACCGGTAGATCACCTGCTGGGTCGGCAGGCTTATCACGCGCTGACGTACGGATGGATTCTGTCCGGCCTCGCCAGGGCCGTGACCGGTATGGGCATGCGTGAGCTCATCCGCGTCGAAGTCGCGGAACCGCTGAACACGGACGGCCTACATCTCGGCCGCCCACCGGCGGGCTCGCCGACCAAGGTCGCGCAGATTCTGGTTCCACAGGGCACCCGGTCGAACCCAGTCTTCGACTTCGTCGCCCCGAGGGTCGCCGGGTTGCCGATCTCGGGGGCGCTTGGCGCTATGTACTTTCCTGGTATCAAATCCCTTGTGCAGGCCGATATCCCGTTCCTCGACGCGGAGGTCCCCGCGGCTAACGGGGTGGTCACGGCGCGTGGCTTGGCCAGAATGTACGCCGCGATCGCCAACGGAGGCAGCATCGATGGCGTCCAACTCCTCTCACCAGAGCTGACGCAGGGGCTCATCGGAAAACCCAGGCCGTGGCCCGATCTGAACATGGGCGTGCCGATGCCGTTCCACCTCGGCTACCACGAGTCACCGATTCCCGGTCTGCTCAAGGGTTTTGGTCACATCGGGCTCGGCGGGACGCTGGGGTGGGCCGACCCGGAGACCGGCAGCGCGTTCGTGTTCGTGCACGATCGGCTGCTCACGCCGATGCTCTTCGACATGGGTTCGTTCGCCGGTATTGCCAGACCGCTGCGCAATGCGATCACCGCCGCGCGGCACGCCGGTCCTGCTGTGGTGCCGAAATACGGTGCGCGCTACCGGGAATCGGACGCGCCTAAAAAGGTCGCCGGCCGTCGTTAAGCGGTCGAGACGACGCCGCGTGCCTGCGGCAGTGGCAGGTCGTTGTACGTGGCGATGCCCGGCGCTGCCGCCACAACCGCCGGGATAGCGTGGATCGGCGGCATCGCCGTCATGATGTGGCCCAGCACGAAGAAGTCCTCGATGCTCTTGGCGTTCTCGATCATGTCCTGCGGTGGCAGGAAACCAACAGTCATGTTGACCGTCGGCCGCCCTTCGATGGTGATCTTCCAGCCGTCGCCGTCGAGCTGCCAGTCCGGATCCAGGGTCTGACCTTTCTTCCATCGGACGTTGATGTCGATCACGGTCTTGCCGCCCACGACGCCCTGCCAGCTGGCGAACACGCCCGCGACGTGGCCGGCCGGGATGGTCCATGACGCCATCTCGAGATCCTCGGTCGTCTGTGCGTATTCGGAGACACACTTGATCTCGTCGAGCGTCACGCCGATCGCATCGGCGACCAGACGCACGGCCTCGGCGAATACCGCGGTTCCCTTCGCGGCCATCGGCTGCAGTTCGGGGTCGTCGATGGCGGTGCCGAACCCGACGGGTCGTTCGGTGTCGGGGGAGTCGTAAAGAGTGGTGTCAGCCGACTCGGCGATGGTGATCTTGTCGATCCGGTCGCACGACGTCGCCGCCACGATGGCCAGCAGTTCGGCGAAACCAGGGCTCACGCCCGAACCGAACAGCGTCGATCCGCCTCGCCGGCAGGCCTCTTCGAGTCGGTCCCGTCCGTCGCCCAGATTGTGTCCGGTGATAAACGATGCCGACGAGACGACATTCACCCCCGCCTCGAGGATGCGGACGAGTTCGTCGACGTCGATCCACATCGGGTTGTAGACCACGACATCGGGCTTGAGGGCGAGGAGCGCGTCGATGTCGTTGGTGGCCTTCACACCCAACGGCCCGATACCGGCCAGCTCTCCGGCGTCGCGACCGGATTTGTCCTTTGACCAGGCGTAAAGGCCGACTAGTTCGTAATTCGGGTTCTTCGCGATCGCCTCGACCGAACTCTTTCCGACATTTCCGGTCGTCCACTGGACGACCCGGTAAGGGGTGTTTGGCACTCGCTCAGCATAGGAAATCCGGGAGCGCCACGGAAGCCTTTTTTCCCGACTGGCGAAAAAGTAGGCTGCGGTGATGGCGCGAACCAGGGGCCGGCCACCGCGAATCAGCCGGGACCAGATCGTCGCCGCGGCGCACAGCCTGCCTGCCGGCGGTCTGACCATGCAGGCAGTGGCCGATCAGCTCGGGGTGAGCCGTAAGGCATTGCACTACTACGTCGGCGACCGCGAGGGGCTGCTGACCCTGATCTTGCTCGACCAGTTCGAGCGTGAACTCGCCGCCGTCGAGCTGCCTGCCGACGACGATTGGCGGGCCAAGCTGCGCGCGTACGCGGTGGCCTACCGCGATGGGCTGCTGCGGGTCGGTACGGCTACGGACTTCACCCAGCTGCGCGGGCTGAGCACCTCTGCGGCGCTTGGTCTGGCCGACCGCCTTCTCGACGCGATGCTGTCTGCGGGCCTCGATCCCGACAGCGCGCGACGCGGCCTGACCGCCGCATCCAATATCGCTCAATCGGCCGCGCAGACGGTCGTCGCGCAGACTGCGTCGGGGGCGCACCGGCACCGCGCGGAAACCACCGAAGCGCTGTCGCGGGAGCCGCACGACACCTACCCGGCGTTGCGCCGGGTACTCGGAGCGGCCGCACCTTCGGAGCGCGATGCCGAAACTCAGTTCGAGTTCGAACTCGAGGTGGTGATCGCCGGGCTGGATCGGATCCTCGAGGCGGCTGAACGGTTGTGAGACAACCTGATTCAGTGCGGGACGAGGGCGACCTTCCCGGTGCGCTGCTGGCCATTGCGGTCGATCCACGTCAGATCGATGACGTCGCCCGGATAGTGGCGATCCAGCACGTACGTCAGGGTGGTGGCCGAATCCAATTGTGTGCCGTCCAGGGTGATCAGCACGTCGCCCGGTGCCAACCCGGCTGCCTCTGCCGGGCCACCGCCTAGGACGTCGGCGATGAGCACGCCGGGCACGTCCAACGGAGCGGTGCGCACGCCGACGCCGAGCAGCACCGGTGGCCCGATGTGCACCGTTGCGGACGGCGCCCCCGATCGAATCTGGTTGGCAATGGCCATCGCATCGTCGATCGGGATGGCGAAACCCTTGCCGCCCGGGCCCATCCGGAAGTTCACCGACGCCGCGGTCGTGACTCCGACGACCTGACCGGCTCCGTTGACGACGGGACCCCCCGAGTCGCCGGCGACCACCGGTGCCGCGAACTCGATCAACCCGGTCAGCTCGTCCTTGCTGCCCGTGAGGGTGTCCTCGGCGTGGACGGTCCGGCCGAAGGCGGTGATGGTCCCGACCTCCTGCGTCAGGGGTGCGTTGCTGCCCTGCGCGTTGCCGAGCGCCACCACCGGCTCGCCTTCCACCAGGCTGGCGGAGTTACCGATCGGTGCGGTGGGCAGCCCGCCTGCACCGAGCAGCTGCAACACCGCGATGTCGTGTTGCCGGTCGTAACCGACGAGTTCGGCCGGAAAAGATCGGCCGGCGACGCTCGCCGTGATCCGGTCGGCGCCCGCCACCACGTGGAAGTTGGTCAGCACCTGACCGGCGGGATCGAGCACGATGCCCGCGCCGTTTCCGATGGCGTTCTGGTAGTAGATCTCGGTGTCGATGCGCGCCACGGCGGGCTCGACCTGGCTGGCCGCGACGACGGGGTCACCCGGCGCAGCGGTGGACGTTGCCGGATGCACCGGCGCGACGAGCGCCAGGACCGCGACGAGCGCGATCAAGGGCGTCGCTAGCGCGCGACGCATCGGGAGTATGCGCATCTGCCCATTTTGCCCGATATCGCGGTTCTTAATCGTCTACAGCGACGCCGCCGCGCAGTCGCCTGCGCCGGCGACGCGTCGGTGCGACCGTGTCGGATGTCCCGCTATCAGGCGATTTGCCGTTGGTCTTGGTCGGCTCTGCCTCTTCGTCGGCGGCCGATTCGGGCTCCTCGGCCGTGACCTCCGCCGGCTTGTCGTCGGGCTGATCCTCGGTGTCGGGCTCGGTCTCCCCGGCGGACTCTTCGGGGGACTGCCCGTCCTCTTCGTCGGCCTTTGCGTCGTCGTCCTTCTTGCGGCCCCGGCGCTGCTTCGGCTTCTTGGGCTTCAGCGGTTTCGGCGGTGGCGGCGGCAACTCGGCGATATCGGCCAGGTAGAACGCGAAGATGCCCAGCAGGGCGAGCGCGGCGGCGGCCCCGTACAGACCGAACAGCCACTGTCCCGCGTCGTCCAGCGAAAGCCAGATCTCGCTGATCGCCGCACCGATGATCACCACACCGGCGACAACGTGCAGCACGATCGACGCGGTCCGCAGCCGCAGCGCCAGCAGTGGCGTGCGGAACTCCGGCCGGCGGGTCCGCAGCAGCGTGAACACCACGGGCAGCGCGGCCAGCGCGATCAACGCGCCCGTGACGATGCGCAGCACCGTGCCGAGGGTGTGCGACGTGACACCCATCAGCTCCCACCAGCGCGGCAGCACGAAGGCGAAATAGAGGGCAGCGGCGACACAGGAGAACGTCGCGTGCCACGTGACCGCGACCCAGCGCCGCATACTCCTCCTTGAGGTTTGGTGGACCGAGGTGCGACCAGGTTCTTCGCTATCTAGCCGCACCTCGGTCCGGGTGCGGAGGATAGGGGATTTGAACCCCTGAGGGCTATTAACCCAACCCGCGTTCC
>JBIQHU010000182.1:0-8212 GCA_044508395.1 Mycobacterium sp.
ACTTCACCATCAACCCGGTCAGCCGCACCCCGGTCAAGGTGAAAGCCGGACCGTCCAGCGTCTGGTTTGTCGTGCTTTTCGTGGGTTTGATGTTGATTGGGTTGTTCTGGCTGTTGGTTTTCCAGCTGGCCTCGTCGTCGTTGCCCTGGATGGCCGAGCTGGGTCCGTGGAACTACGCGATCGCGTTTGCCTTCATGATCACGGGACTGTTGCTCACCATGCGCTGGCGCTGACGCCGGCCCTCCCGCAAGTTGAATTCATTTTGGGGATCGGGTGTTTACTGAAGGCCGCACAGCCTGTCAACCCAATCACACGCGTGTAGTTCATCCCCATTGTTGATAGCGCTTGTGGATAACTCCATCTGCAATGGTAAGAGTGCCTATGAATGATTCCCAGCAAACAAATTGGGGCCCGCAGCCGGCGGGTGTCCTCGCGCTGGGGATCGGCGGTTTTGTGATGGCTATCGCCTGTGTGATACTGGTCACAGACACTCCTGGGCGGGTGCTGACGGGCGTTGCCGCCGTAGGTCTACTTGTGTTTGCAACGATCTCTTGGCGTAGCCGGCCAAAGTTAGCAATCACCGATAGCGGTCTGGCGGTACGCGGGCCGCTGGGCGTGACCACGTTGCCAAAATCGGCGATCGCGCACATTCGGATCACCGAGTTCCGCCGCCTCGGCCGACGGTCCCGGATGCTCGAGATCGACACCACCGACGACCGGTTGCGGGTGTTCACCCGATGGGATCTGGGCACCGACCCGCTGACGGTGCTCGACGCGCTCATCGCCGCGGGCTACGCCGCCCCGCGCATCCCCCCGCGCTAGACCTGAGATCTTTTTCCCGCGAAGGTGCGCGTCCCCGGCCGCCACGCCGCCAGAATCGCGTGTTCTGCGCACGCTCGACACAAGGCTGAGGGCCGGCCGCCCCGGAAAGGATGCGACCGGCCCTCAGACCGACGTGTCAGGAAATGGTGATCGACTCGATGACGACGGCCTCGGCGGGCCGGTCGTTGCGGTCGGTCGCCGTGGTGGCGATGGCGTCGACGACCTTCTGCGACTCGGGGTCGACGACCTCACCGAAGATGGTGTGCCGACGGTTCAGGTGCGGGGTGGGGCCGACGGTGACGAAGAACTGCGATCCGTTGGTGCCCGGGCCGGCGTTGGCCATGGCCAGCAGGTACGGCTTGTCGAACTGCAGTTCCGGGTGGAACTCGTCGGCGAACTTGTAGCCGGGGCCGCCGCGGCCCGTGCCGGTCGGGTCGCCGCCCTGGATCATGAAGCCCTCGATGACGCGGTGGAACACCGTGCCGTCGTAGAACGGGCCCGAGCTGCCGCCCGACGCGTTCTCCGTCGAGTACTCCTTGGTGCCCTGGGCCAGGCCGACGAAGTTCGCGACGGTCTTGGGGGCGTGATTACCGAACAGCGCGATCTTGATGTCGCCGCGGTTGGTGTGCAGGGTTGCGGTGGCGGTCTGAATGGGGCTCGTAGTCACAGTTTTACAGTCTGCCACTAGCGCCCTTCCGCCGTGATGGCCCACCTCCCTTTGGCCCGCCCGGACGCCTGGAGTGGCAGAGTGAGATCCACCTGCACATTCAACGGAGAAGGTGGATATGACCTCGAGCACCGAGACCCGGCTGACGTCCGGCCAGCGCCTTACTCGTGGACTCGCGCACACCGCGGCCGGTCCCGTCGACATCACCAGGGGAGCGCTGGGCCTGGGCGCGAACGCGCTCGCCTCGGCGGTGTCCAACGCCCGCCAGCGCTACCGGGACAGCCAGCTGCGCAAGGAGCTGGCCGAGGCCCAGGCCACGCTGTCCCGCGAGCTCAGCACCGCCGGCGAGGTGCTCGCCGAACTGCCGGAGAATTTCCGTGAGGCGCGGGCCAATCAGCCAAAGAGCAAGCGGCCGTGGATCATCGCCGGGGCCGTCGCGGGCGCCCTGGTGCTCGGCGGGGCGGCGTTCGCGTTCGTGCGGCGCAACACCACGCCCGAACCGTCGCCGCTGCCACCCAGCGTGCAGGTGGACCCGAAGCCCTAGCCCGAAGCCCTAGCCTTCGGTGCCGTCGTCCGGGCCCTCCATCTCCGTCTGACCGGGCTCCGGCGGCGCATCGCCCTCGTCCCCGGCCCCGTGGTTCGGATTGGTGCAGATCGTGCCCTCGCACGGCACCAGGTCGCCGCTGCCGTCGGGATCCTCCATCAGCCCGCCGTTCTCCGCGGGGTCATCGCCGGCGCCGTGGTTGGGGTTCGTGCAGATCGTGCCCTCGCACGGCACCATGCTCCCGTCCCCATTCGGGTTGGGCATCATCGGCACCGTGGTCTGGGCGGGTCCGGGAGCGGGACCGGGCGCGGGGGCCGGCGATCCGGCCGCGCCGCCGCCGTGCTGCCCCGACGGCGCCGGGGACGTCGTGGTGGCGGGGGAGGTTTCGGGGGCCTCCTCGATCACCTCGGTGGTGCAACCGGAGAACAGCAGGGCGCCACCGAACAGCGCGCCACCGATGACAACTTTCATTCGTGGGTAGAACATGCGGCCCGATTGTAGTGAGACAACCGACTCTGGCTAGGGCCTCGTGGCGGCGATTCGGGCGCGAAATTGCCATCCCGGTCGTACCGATCGGAGCGCAACGACCCTCGAGGCAATCTCGTCGCACGGGTTCTTATCTTGTGGAGCCTAGGAGATTCGAACTCCTGACATCTGCCTTGCAAAGGCAGCGCTCTACCAACTGAGCTAAGGCCCCGTATTCGGCTGCGACGGTGGGGTTTCCGCCTCGTGCCAAACTTCTGCACCGTGTCGTGTCCGCCACACGATCACCGCGACGGCTGCGATGACAGCCAGAACCACGAACCGCATGGCGGACCCTCTCGGTGATCACCGGCGATGCCGGTTGTCGTGGGCCTAGGAGGACTCGAACCTCCGACCTCTTCGTTATCAGCGAAGCGCTCTAACCGCCTGAGCTATAGGCCCGTATACCGAGCGGTGAGATTACCGTACCGGCGGCCCTGCGAACAAAACGCAGGCTCGCCGGCCGCTAATCCCGGTCCGCCAAAGTCACCTCGACACCGCCGACGATGTCGGTCGACAGGTTGTAGATGAACGCCCCGATGGTCGCCATCGCGGTCAGCACCACGATGTTGACCAGGCCGATCAGCAGCGCCCCGCCGAAGATGGTGCCGCTGGACACCAGTTCGCCGCCGCCACCGCCGGTGCTGGTCAACAGGTCACCGACGTTGCTGTTCAGCTTGGTCCACACACCCATGCCGCCGAGGACGAGGTACAGGAACGCCACCGCGATCATCCACACGAAGAACAGCGCCACCGACAGCAGCAGCGAGACCTTCAGCGTGCTCCACGGGTCGATGCGACGGATCTGCATGCTGGCGCGCACCGGGCCGGCCTTGGCGCGGCTGCCCACCTGGATGCGGCTGCCGGCCGACGGGCGGGCCGGACCGGGCTCGGGACGATCCGCGGCCTCGCGCCGGGCGGCCGCCGGACGCGGTTGCGGCCCGGACAGGTCCGGCAGCTCGCTCGCGTACTCCTTGTTGCGCTCCGGACGGCCCGGGGTCGGGTCCGCCTCGGCCGGGGGCGACGACGGCTTCCCGGTGCCCTGCAGGGCGCTGGGGGCGGCCGTGCCGGTGATGTAGCGGCTGACCCGGGCGTCGGGCCGCGCCTCGGGCTTGTCCCGGGCCGGGGCCTCGGCCGGCGGCTGCGGCCGCGACGGCGCCGAGGACTGGGCCCGACCGGCGCCGCGCTGCCAGGGCGGCACCTCGCCGGAGTCGGTCACCCGGGGCACCGGGGCGGTGGCCCGGGTCGCGGCGCGGTCGGCCGCACCGTTGCCCGCACCCGACCCCTCGCCGGCGCCCTTTTGGCCCGGTTCGTTCGGTGAACTCACACCAGCTCCGTCCGTCTGACCGCTACTCGTCGGCGTCTGCCGAGTCGGGCGCTTCCTCGATCTCCTCGCCGCTGATGTCCTCGGCGTCGACCTCGTCGCCGTTGACCTCGTCGGCATTGCGCGCGATGGCTAACAGTGTGTCGCCCTCACCGAGGTTCATCAACCGAACGCCCTTGGTCTGCCGGCCCGCCTTGCGCACCTGGCGCGCCGCGGTCCGGATGACACCGCCGCCGGAGGTGATGGCGTACAGCTCGCTGTCCTCGTCAACGATCAACGCTCCGACCAGACTGCCACGACGTTTGTCGTACTGGATGGTGAGGATGCCTTTACCGCCGCGGCCCTGGACCGTGTACTCCTCGATGGCGGTCCGCTTGGCGTAACCACCCGAGGTGGCCACCAGCAGGAAGGTGTCCTCGCGTACGACGTTGAGCGACAACAGCTCGTCGTCCTCGTTGAACCGCATCCCCTGCACGCCCGAGGTGGCCCGGCCCATCGGCCGCAGCGCCTCGTCGGTCGCGGAGAATCGGATGGACTGGCCCTTGGCGCTGACCAGCAGCAGGTCGTCCTCGGCGGAGCACAGCACCGCGCCCACCAGTTCGTCCTGGTCGCGCAGGTTGATCGCGACGATGCCGCCCGAGCGGTTGGAGTCGAAGTCGGTCAGCCGCGACTTCTTCACCAGGCCCTTGCGGGTCGCCAGCACCAGGTACGGCGCGTCCTCGTAGCTCTTGATCTGGATGACCTGGGCAATCCGCTCCTCCGGCTGGAAGGCCAGCAGGTTGGCGACGTGCTGCCCGCGGGCCGTGCGCGTCATCTCCGGCAGGTCGTAGGCCTTGGCCCGGTAGACCCGGCCCTGCGTGGTGAAGAACAGGATCCAGTCGTGCGTCGAGCACACGAAGAAGTGGTTGACGATGTCGTCCTGCTTGAGCCCGGCACCCTGCACGCCCTTGCCGCCGCGCTTCTGGCTGCGGTACAGGTCGGTCTTGGTGCGCTTGGCGTACCCGGTCTCGGTGATGGTGACGACGACGTCCTCGCGGGCGATCAAATCCTCGTCGCTGACATCGCCGTCGGCCGCGATGATGCGGGTACGACGGTCGTCGCCGTACTTCTCGACGATCTCGGCGAGTTCGTCGCGCACGATGCCGCGCTGACGTTCCGGCTTGGCCAGGATGTCCTCGAGGTCGGCGATCTCGGCCTCGATCTTGGCGAGGTCGTCGACGATGCGCTGCCGTTCCAGGGCGGCCAGGCGCCGCAACTGCATGTCGAGGATGGCCTGGGCCTGGATCTCGTCGACGTCGAGCAGTTCGATCAGGCCCGTACGGGCGATGTCGACGGTCTGCGAGGCGCGGATCAACGCGATGACCTCGTCCAGCGCGTCGAGCGCCTTGACCAGGCCGCGCAGGATGTGGGCCCGCTCGTTGGCCTTGCGCAGCCGGTAGGTGGTCCGGCGCACGATCACATCGATCTGGTGCTCGACGTAGAGCCGGATCATCTGGTCCAGCCGCAGGGTGCGCGGCACGCCGTCGACGATCGAGAGCATGTTGGCACCGAAGCTGGTCTGCAGCTGGGTGTGCTTGTAGAGGTTGTTCACCACCACCTTGGCCACCGCATCGCGCTTGAGCTCGATGACGATGCGCAGGCCGACGCGATCGCTGGACTGGTCCTCGATGTTCGAGATGCCACCCAGCTTGCCGTCGCGGACCTGCTCGGCGATGGAGGTGATGAAGTTGTCGTGGTTGACCTGATACGGCAGCTCGGTGATGACCAGCGAGTTGCGGCCCTTGCTGTCCTCTTCGATCTCCACCACGCCGCGCATCCGGATCGAGCCCCGGCCCGTGCGGTAGGCGTCGTTGATGCCCTGCGAGCCGACAATCAGTCCGTGCGTGGGGAAGTCGGGCCCCTTGACCCGCTCCATCACGGCCTCGAGGGTGGTCTCCTCGTCGGCCTCGTAGTTTTCCAGCGCCCAGTACACCGCCTCGGCGAGCTCGCGCAGGTTGTGCGGCGGGATGTTGGTGGCCATGCCGACCGCGATACCGCCGGAACCGTTGGCCAGCAGGTTGGGGAACCGGCTCGGCAGGACCGTCGGTTCCTGCACGCGGCCGTCGTAGTTCGGGCTGAAATCGACTGTCTCCTCGTCGATTTCGCGCAGCATCTCCATGGCCAGGGGAGTCAGCCGGGCTTCCGTGTTGTGGCTGACGAACCCATTGGTGACGAATGAGTGATCGTCGGTGTCAACGCGGAGGCTGAACACGGGCTGGACACCGGCTTCGGTGACCGAAACCACCCGTGCGTAGCAGAACCGTCCGTCGGTCAGATCCGTGGCGATGGCCCGAACATCAGGGTCGGCGATGCGGCGCAGGATCTCCTCGCCGTCACGGCGCCACCGCGACAATCGGTCGATGTTGTGCTTGCGCAGCCATTCCTTGTCAGCCCAACGACTTCCGCAATTGGTACGGATGAACTGCGCCAAGCCCGGAACATGGTCGCCGTCGAGGCCGGCGGCGACTCCCGGCAAGGCGTCGAGGATGGTCCGCAGTTTTCGTTGCTTTGCCCCGCCGAAACCGACTTGCGCGGCGAACGACTCAGCATGGCCGCGGTTGGTGATGACCACCTTGTATTCGCCGACCGCGTGCAGATACCGACGCGAGACGACACCGAAGTCCAGCAGCATCTGCTGGACGTCTTTCGCCAGCTGCTCACTACGGGTGGAATACGAGATCTGCACGGCGTTCTTGGGCAGCGCAGAACACGACCCGTCGCCTTCGAAGAGGGCCTGCAGGAATGCACGCTTGACCGCTGCCGGCGAGTTCCACAGCCATTCCGGAACCCGCTTGTCAGCCGATCGCAGACCGATCAGTTCAGCCAACCGACTCCGGCGCAGCGCCTGCACGTTCTGAACGTCCAGCTCGAGCAGATTCGACCCCGAGGCGATCTCACGCTCGTAGACATAACGCGGACCCCCGACGACCGCGTCGTAGGCGGCCACCACGATGTTGAAGTAGTCGCGGTCGAGATTGTTGAACCCCGCGCGCGACTCACTGACGAAGCCCTCGCTGACGAATGCCCCTAGCAGCAGGGCCTCCATCGTCGGCCGCCAATCGGCGGGACCGAACTCGACCGGTGGCGTCCGTTGTAGCACGACACGGTCATCCGGACGAATCTCTTCGATCAGCTTCCACAGCAGCGTGGGGACACCACCGACATCGACCAGGCACAACAGGGGATGGTTGGCGGTGCCGGTGACCTCGTACCCTTCGGCGGTCTTGACCGTGAAGGTTTCGTGATCACCGGAGTGGAAGAGTCGATCCGCCAGCACCGGGTCGCCGTGGCGGTCCAGGACTTTGAGCTCGATCTCATTGTCGCTGTTCGGGCGCGCCCCCGGAACGATGTCACCAATGCGCACCGACTGGCCGAATGGCAGACTCACCAAAGCATCGCCAGTGACGCAGTACCGCATCGCCGCCGGCGGATCGTTGCCCGGCGAACCGAAGTTGCCCTGCCCGTCGACCAGCGGGTAGCGCAGCGACCACGGCTGCGCCATCCGCACCAGGGTGTCGTAGATCGACGAGTCACCGTGCGGGTGATAGTTACCCATCGTCTCGGCGACCGAGCGGGCCGACTTCGCGTGACCGCGATCCGGGCGGAAACCCGAGTCGTACATCGCGTAGAGCACGCGGCGGTGCACCGGCTTGAGGCCGTCCCGGACCTCCGGCAGGGCGCGGCCCACGATCACGCTCATGGCGTAGTCGATGTAGCTGCGCTGCATCTCCTGCTGGATGTCCACCGGTTCGATCCGGTCGCCGGCACCGTCTCCGGGCGGCAGCGTCGTGTCTGTCATGCGCTCCTCAATCTATTCTCGCGTGCTGGGGTGAACGGCGTTGTGCCCGTTACACATCCAGGAAGCGGACATCCTTGGCGTTGCGGGTGATGAAGCTGCGCCGCGCTTCGACGTCTTCGCCCATCAACACCGAGAACAGTTCGTCGGCCGCGGCCGCATCGTCGAGCGTGACCTGACGCAGGACGCGGACCGAGGGATCCATGGTGGTCTCCCACAGTTCCTTGGCGTCCATCTCGCCCAGACCCTTGTAGCGCTGGATGCCGTCGTCGACGTTGATCTTGCGACCCGCCTTGCGGCCGGCCTCGAGCAGGCCGTCGCGCTCGCGATCCGAGTAGGCGAACTCGGGTTCGGAGCGCTGCCACTTCAGCTTGTACAGCGGCGGCTGGGCCAGGAACACGTGGCCATTCTCGATGAGCGGGCGCATGAACCGGAACAACAGGGTCAGCAGCAGCGTCGAGATGTGCTGGCCGTCGACGTCGGCGTCGGCCATCAGCA
>JBIQHU010000183.1:0-8202 GCA_044508395.1 Mycobacterium sp.
GTGTTGAGGTCGCGGATTGCTGCGCCGACCTCGTCGGGGTCGTCGGCCAACAGTGCGGTCACGCCAGCCAGGTTCTGGTTGAGCTGCTTGAGCAGTGTGGTGCTGTCCTGCAGTGCCGACACCAGAATCGATAAGTTTCTTATGGTGGCGAAGATGTCGTTGCTGTGGTCACCGAATGTGGAAAACATCTGCGACATCTTGATGAGGGTGTCGCGGATGTTGACACCCTGGCCGCGTACATTGTCTGCGGCAGTGTTGATGAAAGCACCCAGCGTGCTGACCCCGCCGGGTTGGGTCGGTTGCAGTGTCTCGGTGAGCTTTTCCAGCTGCACACGTAGGTCATCCCACTCGATCGGAACAGCGGTGCGGTGCAGCGGAATCACCGATCCCGGGGCCATTACCGGTCCATCGGCATAGGCCGGAGTCAGTTGGATTGCCCGCGCGGTGACTAGCTGCGGTGACAGGATCACCGCTCTCGCTTCGGCGGGCACCTTCACCGAGCCATCCACCCAGAACGAAATCTTCACGCGATCGGGCTGCGGGTCGATTCTGTCGATCTCGCCGACGGGTACTCCCAGCACAAGCACCTCGTCACCGACAAACAGCCCGTTGCTGTTGTCGAAATACGCGACGAGGTGTGTGCGTGCGGCTATGCCCGCGCAACGCTGCGCGACCACCAGACCCCCTGCGATGAGGAGGACAAGGACCACAGCTAGAACGTTCCTGGCGTTGTTCAAGGTGTTCATCGTGCGCCATCTTCCGATGGCGATCCCGCGGGTGGCCCCGGCGGCGGCCCACCCGCTGGGGGAGCCGGTGGTGGCGGGCGGTAAGGGTAGCGAGGATCTGCGGGATTTCCGGTAATGGCATCGGGCAGCGTCAGATGCGGCTGGCCGCCCTGACCCGTCCGAGGAAAGGGCACCGGCAGCGCCGGGGTGGCAGGCTGGCCAGTCGGTGGATCGATGCGTTCGGAGGGCAACAACACGTTCGGATCCAGACCAAGATCGGAAAACGCCGCTTCGATGAATGGCTGAACGAATTGGCCGGGCAGCAGGTTGGCCACATATGCCTTGAAAAACGGCCCCGAGGCAACAGATTCACCCAGCGACATCGCGTAACCGTTGAGCAGCTTGATAGCTTTCTGGACGCGTTCCTTGCGGTCGTCGACGATCGCAAGGACACCATTGAGTTTTTCCAGCGACGGGCCCAATTCATCCCGATTGTCGGAGATGAATCCCGACACTTGCCTGGCCAGGGCCGAAAGGTTGACCGAGATCTGATCCAGCGCATTGCTCTGGGTTCCCAGTTCCGCTAGCAGCGAGTTGGACTCGGCGACCAGGCGCACGACCTGATCGCTGCGTTCGGCCAGTACTGCAGTGGCCTTGTTCGCGTTGACCAACAGCTCGCGGAGTTGCTCATCCCGCGCGTTCAAGGTTTCAGACAATCTCGCAACGCCACGCACCGCGATCTCCAAATCCGGTGGGGTATCGGCAAACGTATGCGACAGAGTGGCCAAGGCGTCCGACACCGCAGTGGTGTTCAGGTCACTGACCGTCGCGGCCAGATCTCCTAGGGCATCGGGCAATTGGTATGGCGCGGTGGTGCGGTCGGTCGGGATCGCTTCGGACAGCTCACCGTCACCCCGTGGACTGATCTCCAGGATCTTGGCGCCCAGCAGGCTCTTGGTCTTGACCGATGCCTCGGTCCGGTCACCCAGATAGATGCTCTTGTCGACCTCGAAGGTGACCAGCACCCGTTGGCCGTCCAACTTGATGCTGGACACCTCACCCACCCGAAATCCAGCAACCTGCACGGCAGCACCGGATCTCAGCCCACCCGCCTCGGTGAAGTAAGCCGAATACTGTCGGCTTGAATCCATGAACGGCAGCTTCTTGTATCCCAGTGACGCGAGCACGGTCCCGGCAACCAGAGTGATGCCGATCGCACCGATGACCAGCGGACTGCGTTCGGAGAACGATCTCATTTGGGTGCGCACCGCCCGGTGTCCTGGCCGACCACTTTCACATACACCGGCTGACCGCCCTTGCCGTTGAGCTTCAGCACCGCGTCGCACAGGTAAAAGGTGAAGAAGTCGCCGTAGATGCCCATACGGTTCAACACCTGGTAAGAGTCTGGCAACGTATTCAGAAGGTCGTCGAAGTAGGCATGGTCGGCGACCACGATGCCCGCCGCGCGATCAGCCTCGTGCACGATCTTCTGAAGCGGCGCGCGGGTCTGCACCAACAAGTCGGACACGGTTGCCGCCGACTCGTTCGTATACGCCACCGCGTTGCGGATATCTACCTTGCGAGCGGCGAGGCCGTTCACCAACTCCGAGAGTGAATCGACCGCCCTACCGAACTCGGCGCTCTGGTCACCCAGCGATCCCAGCACCGTGTTGAGATTGCCGATAACCTCGCCGATCAGCTCATCGCGGTCAGCCAGGGTATTGGTAACCGCCGCAGCCTGATTCAGGAAGGATCCGATGGTCGCGCCTTGTCCCTGGAATACCTGGATCAGTTGCGCGGACAAAGCATTGACCTGCTCGGGGTCCAGCGCCCGAAAGAGCGGCCGGAAGCCGCCGAGCAGTGTGTCCAGATCCAGCGCAGGCTCGGTTTGTCCGATCGGGATGGTCTGGCCTGCAGTAAGTTTACTTACCCCGCCGGTTCCTTCTTCCAGCGCCAGATAGCGCCCGCCGATCGGATCAGCCCACCGAATTACGGCCCGGGTCCCCTGGGTGAGCACCACACTCTCGTCGACAGAGAACTCCACCACCGCGATCGCGTCGCCGGTGACCGAGATGTTGTTTACCTTGCCGACCTCAACACCGCCGATCCGCACGAAATTGCCGACTTCCAGACCGGTTACGTTGGTGAAATCGGCTTTGTACGTTGCCTCTTCCTGGAATCGCAACTGCGCGAAGATCGCCAACAACGCGAACGCTCCCGCCAGGCAAGCCACGACGAACACGGCCAAACGCCAGACCGCGCCCTTCAGGTTGTCCCTCACAGCGACCTTTCTCGACTCATGACAATCACCGCGGTGTCTGAGTCCGCGGTGACAGGCCCGGCCACAGCGGAGTGCCGTCATCGGCGTACAGGTCAGCGCCGTAGGGCGGTGCACCTGGGTAAGGGACGGGTCCGATCGCGGGTCCGGGGATGCACTGCCGGATACTCGCCGGTTCGGGCACCGCACGGGTCACTGGGAAGAAGTTGGCCCAACACGGATGACCGATTCCAGGGTTGGGCCGGACGTCGAGCCCGGTGCCCCATCCGGTGTTGGTGACCAAGTGGCGCACCGGGAAGTTCTTGGAAACATCCGGCAGCGATCCACAGCCGGGCTTGCCACCCGGACCGCCCTTGGCCGCCACGATCGGGAGGTGGTCGGGGTACTGGTACGGGTCATCTGCAAGCAGAATCCCGGCGTCGACCAGCAACGAACGTCCGTTACCGCCGAGAGCGTGGTACCCGCCGTTGTCCAAGTACCATTTCGCGCCGACCAGCAGACACGTGTATTCGGGGTTGTACTTCATCAGTAGGCTCGTCGTCGGCTCAAGACCGTTGACCGCGTTGACCAGATTGTCCTTGTTCGGAGCAAGCACATAGGTACCGCTGCGTGAGAACCCGATTATGTTCAGCAGCAAAGCATCCAGATCATCGACATGGTTCGTAATGGTCGCGCTGGTCGTGCTTGCTCCTTCCATAATGGCCAGAATCTCTTGGGCAGCAGCACCATAAACGTCGCTGAAGTCCTTGAACGAACGCCAGTCCTGGCCGACCGTACCCATGCGCGGATTAACCGCCAGCAGCACATCATTAGCGTCGGTGGTTGCCTGCCCGATCCGCTCGCCTTGTCCCCGGACTCCATCGGCCCACGCGGTCAACGTCGCGTTCAGCTTGGCCACATCGATCTGATGCAAGATCCCCACCAGATTTTCAAAGACCGTGTTCACCTCGGTGCTCACATTGCGTGCCCGCAACACCGCACCGGCCGACAACCGCTGCGCACTCGGATCATCCGGATAGATCAGATCGACATACTTCGCCCCGAACGCCGTTGTGGCCCGAATCTCGGCCTCCACATTGGCCGGGATGTAACGGATCTGATCCGGGTAGATCTCCAACTTCAGACTCACCGGCCGGGCACCGCCGCGGATCGAAGACACCCGGCCGACCTCGACACCGCGCATCTTCACCTTGGCGCCCGATTCCATCACCAACCCCGAACGGTCCGACGTCAACATCACCGGAACAAATGACCGCAACGTCCCAGCGAACAGCATCGATGACACCACCACTATCGCGGCGATAACCAGGAACAGCATCACCGCCCACCACACCGGGTGAACGCGCCTTCTTCCTCTGCCGGCTGCCATCGCTATCCCGACAGATGGAAGTTCCCAGACTGGCCGTAGATCGCCAGGGACAAGAACAACACCACAAACACCGCACTGATCAACGACGTGCGCACGGCACGGCCGACGGCCTCACCCACACCCGCCGGGCCGCCCGAGGCGGTGAATCCGTAATAGGTATGCACCAACATGATCACCGTCGACATCGAAACCGCCTGCACAAACGACCAGATCAAGTCCGTCGGGTTCAAGAACGTGTTGAAGTAGTGGTCATACACACCAGTGGATTGGCCATATACCGCGGTCGTGCCGAAACGCGCGGCCAGAAAAGATGTCATCACCGCGACGCAATACAGCGGGATCACGACAATCACGCCGGCCACCACCCGGCTGGACGCCAGATAGGCGACCGACCTCACCCCCATCACCTCTAACGCGTCGATCTCCTCGTTGATCCGCATCGCGCCCAATTGCGCGGTCGCGCCGGCACCGATCGTGGCGGCCAGCCCGATACCTGCGACCACAGGCGCAATCAGCCGGACATTGAAGTAGGCCGACGCGAAGCCAGTCAATGCCTCCACGCCGACATCAGCGAACTGGTTGTAACCCTGAACCGCCACCAGTACCCCGGTCGACAGCGTCAGGAAACCGACGATAACGGTCGTCCCGCCGATCACCGCCAACGCTCCTGCGCCCATGCTCATCTGAGCGATCAGGCGCACGATCTCAGACTTGTAGTGAAGAAATGCATCCCCGATTGAGCGCAGTGTCTGCGCGTAGAACTGGGCCTGCAGACCGATCCTGGTCAACCCGGCGATCCAGCCCCGCGCAGTGCGGCGCAGCCGGGGATAGGGGGTCCGTGCAACCGTCATAACGTTGCCTGCACACCAGTCGCCGTCGCCACGATGTTGATCGCGAACAACGCCATAAACGTGTACACCACAGTCTCATTCACCGCGTTACCGACACCCGCCGGACCGCCGCCCACTGAAATTCCCTTGTAACAGGCAATCAGCCCCGCGCTCAGACCGAACAACGCCGCCTTGACAATCGAAATCACTACATCGGCAACCCCGGTGATAACCGTCAGACCACCCACGAACGATCCCGGCGTGACGTGCTGGATGTACACCGAGAAGACAAAGCTGCCGATCAGTCCCACCAGGATCACTATCGATGCGAGCAATGTCGCGATCACCGTCGCCGCTAGAACCCGCGGGACCACAAGCGCCTGAATCGGATTGACGCCCATCACCCGCAACGCGTCAAGCTCCTCGCGGATGGTGCGCGCCCCCAGATCCGCGCACATCGCCGTCGCACCCGCACCCGCAACCACCAAAACCGTTACGATCGGGCCGATCTGAGTCACTGCGCCATAGGCCGCGCCGGTGCCCGAATAGTCCGCCGCCCCGAACTCAACCAACAAGATGTTGAACGTGAAAATCATCAACACCGTGAACGGAATCGCCAGCATCATCGTCGGCAACAACGACACCCGCGCCACAAACCACGACTGCAACAAGAACTCACGCCACGCAAACGGTGGCCGAACCATCAACACCAGCGTGTCCAACGCCATCGCAAAAAATTCACCCAGTACCACCACCGGTTTAGTGACCGGACTTGACGAGGCTCTTGTCAGCCTCCGGCGCTGACGCGCCGCCCGGCCGCCGGCAACGATCGGCTCGCGAGCGTCGACTTGCCGCGGCAGCTTCGAAGGGGAGCGAAGTGGATCCTGCCGGACATCAATGGCATCGGCGTCTGGGGCGTCAAAGGACCCTTGTCTGAGTGTCGTTTTGGATGTTTCGGGCGCACGATCCTGCGATCGACCCTGAGGGTGTGGGATCGCCCCTGACTGGCTTCTAGGTCCACCGCCTCCGACATCGGTGCTGGCACGCGAGGTCATCGAGCAGTGAATCCAGCATCGACGGGCAGCGTCACACCGGTGACATACCGCGCCTGGTCCGAGCACAACCACGCGATGGCGTTGGAAATATCGATGGGTTCAACCATTTCGACCGGCAGAGGATTCTTGAAATTGTCTGCCATGTCGGGGTTCTCCGCGATCCACGCACCGAAGGACTCGTTGCCGATCATCGGAGTGTTGCAGCCCGCCGGATGGACGGTGTTGACGCGGATGTTATACGCGGCAAATGCGTTCGCGTAGCTTCGCATGAGCCCAACAACTCCGTGCTTGGCGGCAATATAGCCGACCATGCCCGGGGTTGCCGTCTCGGGGGATTTGCTGATGCTGCCCTTGAGGCCCGCCGTCGAACTAGTGATCACGATGGAGCCCCCCGTACCCTGGCTCAGAAGCGTCGGCGCCGTTACGTCGACGGTGTTGAAAACACCGGTCAGCATCACGTCGATCGCATCCGTCCACGCGGCAAGCGATCTGCCGCCCGCACCGATGACCGGAAGTATGCCGGCGTTGGCTACGACGATGTCGACCTTCCCGAATCGACTAAGGCCATCGTCGAAGACGGCCTGCAACGCCGCATGGTCCCGCACATCGGCCACTCCGGACGTGATCTCACCGCCCCGCTCCTCGACGACCTTTACCGTCTCCGCGAGGTCACTCAACGTTGCCAGGGGGTATTCGACGCTTTCTATCGGTGCGCAGAGGTCGACCGCGATGATGCTCGCCCCCTCCTCTGCGAGGCGGACGGCGTGAGAGCGGCCCTGGCCCCGCGCTGCCCCGGTGATGAATGCGACCATTCCTTCCAAGGTGCCCATCGTTCGCCTTCCAATTCGTTTGCTAAGTGAGTGATTAGTTTATTTTAGGGATGCGCTGTCGGCAAGGGCTCGACATGTCCCGTTGCTAGGTATTGGAACGGACCTGGTTACTGACCCGTCCATTCACCAGCCTGCGAGGTTCCGCGCCGCTGTGCGATCGCGTCCTGCGCCGCACCGGCCCCAGCAGTTCGGCCGAACACAATGCAATTGGCCATTGAGTTGCCACTTCCCATATAGACGCCGCCGAGCACGCCTCCGGTGCACTCCCCCGCGGCGAAGAGTCCGGGGATGCGCACACCACCTTGGCCTACCACCCGAGCGTCGGCGTCGATCCGCGGACCCGCGGCGGTCAGCGCGAGGATTCCCAACCGGACTTCGCAACCGTAGAACGGTGGCACGGCGACCGGTCGTAGGAATCTGGTGTTCTTGCGAAAGTCAACGTCCTCACCTCTGCCTGCGAAGTCGTTGTAACGTGCCACCGCGTTCTCCAACCCGGTGACATGGATCGATAGTGCGTCAGCGAGTTGGCCAAGAGTTTCCGCCCTCGACACCTTCCCGCGGCCGACCATTTCGTCGATCACCGGCTCGACCCAGTTCGACGACGTTGCGGCTTCCATTCCCGGCACCGCCTGCTTGTATTCGGGTGGGGCTCCTGTGACAGCAGCATGTTTCGCGGTCTCGTCGAAGATCGCATACAGCGGCCCAAACCTCTTGAACGCCAACTCCATGATCGAGTACGACGTGGACTCATCCACGCGGCGCTGCCCCGTCCTATCGACCATCATGAGCCAGCCGGGAAAGTACACCTCGAGGTTGGTGAAAAACCCCGGCGTTGGAACGATCAGCCCGCAGTCGTCGCCGACAGTTTCCGCCCCGACTTGCGCGGCGAAGCGGAACGCGTCGCCTTGTGCCCCCGCGGCACCGACATACCAGCCCGTCGCGCCGGCCTGAGTCAGTGACGGCATATGGGCTGACCACAATGACCTATTGGCGCCGAATCCCCCGGTGGCGATGACCACGGCTCCCGCGGTGATGATGTCGTCGCCGGCCGCGACACCAAACACCCTCGGGCCGTCGGTCACCAGCCGAGTGATGCGCTGACCCACCGCGATGTC
>JBIQHU010000184.1:0-8187 GCA_044508395.1 Mycobacterium sp.
AAGGTCGCCAAGGTGACCTGGGACCAGGTGCGCGAGATCGCCGAGACCAAGAAGGAAGACTTGAACGCCAACGACATCGACGCGGCGTCCAAGATCATCGCCGGCACTGCCCGGTCGATGGGGATCACGGTCGAGTAGTACCGCGATCCCGTGGGAGAGCTGGCATCGGCTCGCCAACCACAACTCTGATTAGGAGATACGAATGAGCAAGAACAGCAAGGTATATCGCGAAGCCGCGGAGAAGGTCGACAGGGACCGCCTGTACACGCCGCTCGAGGCCGCGAGGCTCGCCAAGGAGACGTCGTCGAAGAAGCAGGACGCGACCGTCGAGGTTGCGATCCGGCTGGGCGTCGACCCGCGTAAGGCCGACCAGATGGTGCGCGGCACCGTGAACCTGCCCAACGGCACCGGTAAGACCGCGCGCGTCGTGGTGTTCGCCGTCGGCGACAAGGCCGAGGCCGCGCTGGCCGCCGGCGCCGACGAAGTCGGCAGTGACGACCTGATCGAGAAGATTCAGGGCGGCTTCCTGGACTTCGACGCGGCGATCGCCACACCGGACCAGATGGCCAAGGTCGGCAAGATCGCCCGCGTGCTCGGCCCGCGTGGTCTGATGCCGAACCCCAAGACCGGCACCGTGACCCCCGACGTCGCCAAGGCCGTGTCCGACATCAAGGGCGGCAAGATCAACTTCCGCGTCGACAAGCAGGCCAACCTGCACTTCGTGATCGGCAAGGCCTCTTTCGACGAGAAGCAGCTGGCCGAGAACTACGGCGCGGCGCTCGACGAGATCCTGCGCGCCAAGCCGTCGTCCTCGAAGGGCCGCTACCTCAAGAAGGTCGTCGTGTCGACGACGACGGGTCCGGGCATCCCCGTGGACCCGGCCGTCACGCGCAACTTCACCGAGGCATAAGCGAACTAGCTGTCGCTCATCAGGCGGCCGAGTTCGGCCCGTGATTTGATGCCGAGCTTGCGGTAGACGCGAGCGAGGTTGGACTCGACGGTCTTCGGGCTGATGAACAGGGCGGCGGCGACGTCGCGGGTCGTCATCCCAGTGGCTGCGAGTTCGGCGACGCGCTGCTCGGAGGCGGTGAGTCCAAGCGCTCGCGCCGGCGCACCGCGGGAGCGGGTGAGTTCGGCGCGGGCCCGCTCGGCCCACAGTTGTGAACCCAACTCCTCGAAGGTGGCCAACGCATCGCGCAATGCAATGCGCGCGGATTCCTTCTTGCGCTGACGACGCTGGAGCTGCCCGATCAGCAGCACTGTGCGGGCACGCTCGAACGGCATCGGAAGCCGATCGTGGTGGGCGAGCGCTGCCTCGGCCACGACGAGGGCCCCTGCGATATTCCCTTGCGCGGCAAGCCACATGCTGCGACAGCGCGCGCCGATCGCGAGCATCCACGGACGGTCCAACCACAGGCCGTTGACTTCGATCGCGTTGATCATCGGCTCGGCTTCGGCATGGCGGCCCAGCGATACCAGGGACTCGACGGCGTCGGGAACGTAACCAGCCGTGACGATCTCGGTGCACGGCATGCGGTCTAGTTCCGTGATCATAGGCGTCAGCGCGGTGATCGCCGCCGCGTGATTTCCTACCGACACCTCCAGGAATCCCAGGCTTATCGATGCCCAGTCGGCCAGGCGCGGCGCCCCGCATCGCTGGGCAAGTTCGATGGCCGTCGCTGCGGCGGTGCGGGTTTCGGCTTCCCGACCGGTGTAGGCGCTGACGACGGCCTGCATCGTCGTCCCGACGACCTGCAGATGGTTGCCGCCGAGTTGTTGTGCCCGCTCGACGGTTTCAGCCGCGAGCGACGCCGCATCGGGATATCGGCCGCGCCAGACCTCCATCAGCGTCGTGAAGTACGCCACCGAGATCAGATCGGTCTCTGCGCCGCGGTCCGTGCAGCGCCGACGAACGGCCGACATCTGCTCGACGGCCTCGTCGAGCCGGCCCGCCCACGACAGCAGCACGCCGTAGATTGCACTGGCACGCAACGCGATCGGCGTATCGCTGTGGGGATTCTCCAGGGCATTGGCACGGCGGAGAGCGCTTTCGTCGAAACCGTTGCCGCACATGCTCGTCACCATCGCCCGGATCGCCAGCACTTGGCTCGTCAGATCCGGGTCGTCGATGCTGTCGGCGAGGATGACCGCCCGCTCGGAGTGCTGCATGGCGTGGACGAACTCACCGGCATTGATCTCGGCGAAAGACAGCAACAGCATGGTGCGTACCCGGACGTCGAGCTGATCCGCGGCGTTGGCGAGCGCCTCGTTGAGCATCTCGACCGCCCTGGCGAAGCTGTTGAGGTGAATCTCCGTGCCCGCCAACAAGTTCAATGCCATGGCTCGATTCACCCCGCGTGGTACGGCGTCGATCACTCCGTTGAGCAGCGCGGCGGCATGCGGCAGATCGCCTGCATGGATGAGGTGGTCGGCGGCGCGAATCCGGCGTTCCGGGGTATCACCGCCGAGGCGAATGGCCAGTTCGACGAGCTCGGCGGCTGCGGCCGGGGCGCCGCGGGCGGAGGCCGCGTTAGACGCGACATCGAGCGCACTCAAGGTCGTCGGGTCGGCGCGCGAGGCGGCCAGCGCCATGTGCCTGGCCCGCAGCTCCGGCAACATCACCGTCTCCGATAGCGTCCGGTGCATCGCCCTTCGCTCGCGGGGCGCCGCGTCGGTGTAGATGCTTCGCGCCAGCAGCGGATGCGAGAACCGCACGACGTCACCGTCGAGCGCAATGATGCCCTTGGTCCTCGGTTCCTCGAGCAAATCGCGGGCGACGTCGACCGGGGTGTCGGTCACCTGGGCGAGAAGCCCGATGGTGGGATTGGAGGCGCACGCCGCGGCCAGCAGCAGATCCTGGACTTCGCGGTCCAAACGGCCGATCCGCATCCGCATCAATTCGGCCAGCGTCGCCGGCAACACCGACCCGAAGCTGCCCGCGTCGACCACACGGGCCAACTCGAGTGCGTAGAACGGATTTCCGGCTGAGACTTCCGCGATGCGCACCATCGTCGGACGGGGAAACGACCGGCCGAGGCGCGAGGAAACCAGCGCGTGCAGACCACCGAGACTCAGCGGGCCGACGTGGACGAGGGCCATCGCATCGGGGTCGGCAAGCTGCAACCAGTCCGCCGCGCCGGCACCTTCGTGCTCGGTGCGCTCGGTGATCAGGAGTCCGACGCGGCCGGTGAACCGACGGGCGGCGGCCGCCAGAACCGCCTGGCTCGACGGGTCGAGCCACTGCACATCGTCGATGGCGAGCAGGATCGGGGCTTCTGCCGCGAGCCGGTCGACGATGGCGACGAGGGCCGCGGCGACCACGCTCTCGCCCGTCGAGGGAGCGTCGGCGGTGGCGCGCAACAACACCCGGTCGACGGCGATGCGCTGGACGTCGGGCAATTCGGCGAGGACGTCGGGGTCGACACCGTTGAGGAGGTCGGCCAACGCGGCGAACGTGAGCGCCGTCTCGGCCTGCCCCGCCCGCGCGGACAACACCCGAAAGCCGCGCTCACCCGCCTCGGCGACACCGGCGAACCAGAGCGTGGTCTTGCCGATGCCCGCTTCGCCTTCGATGACGAGCCCCGATAGGTGCAGGTTCGCCGACTGCAGGAAATCCGAGACAGCGCGGAACTCGGCAGGACGCTCGATAACCCCCGAAGTCATACCCCGATCCCCCGCCGTGCGGCGAATTCAGGGTAACCATGCGAACGTCGGCGTAATCAGCCGACCTGCATCGCCCTGGCTACAGACGACCCCGGCGGATCCGTGTTCCGATGCGCTCCGACAGCCGCTGGTGTGGCGCTCCAGCCCGGATACACGTCATCGACACGATGTCCGGAGAGTGCGCGTCGAACACGCCGTAGAGGACTTCGTCGGCCGGCACCGACAGCGTGACGAGGAGTCGGACGGGGGTGCCTTCGTCGCTGACTGTCGCCGCGGCGGCGTCGAGCCGCGTGACCATGTCGTCGACTGTTTGCTCGTTGAGCTCCGGCAGGAACCACTCAACGAGATAGCACGCTGGCTTGCCAACGGCCTTCATGCGACGAACGTAGCGACGAAAATCGCACGAGGAATCAGGGGTTTCCCTATCAGTTGGTCAAGCTCGGCTGGCCGCTTGCGGGTCCGTGCATTCGTTGATGCGCCGGACCAGGAACTGTCGGGCCGGTTCCGAGCCCGCGCGATCCAGGGCCTGGAGGTACCACCTTTGTGCCTCGACATGGCGGCCCGCCCGGCGAAGCAGGTCGGCGCGAATCGACGCGACGGTATTCGATCGGGCCAGCTTCGGATCGTCGGCGACGTCGTCGACTGCCGCCAGCCCGCGTCGAACCCGTCGCGAAATCCGACAGCTATGGCGCGGTTGGCCCGGGCGACGGGGGAGCCGGTGATGGCGATCAGCTTGTCGTACGCGACGCAGATCGTGGCCCAGTCGGTGTCCTGCCACCGCGGACTCGTCGCGTGCACGGCGGCGATCACCGCCTGCGGCAGATACGGGCCTGTGGCGCCCTCGGCGCTTCGAAGACGGTCGAGCCCGCAAGCGATCCGCGAGCGGTCCCACCGGCTGCGGTCCTGTTCGTCAAGGGGCACGAGTGCGCCGGTGGCGTCGACGCGGGTCTGCCGTCGCGAATCGTGCAGAAGCATGAGCGCTGCCAACGCGTGCGCGTCGCGCGCGTCCGGCATCAACGAGTACACCTCGCCGGCCAGGCGGATGGCTTCGTCGCACAACTCGTCGCGGATCGCCGACGGCCCGCCCGTCGACCAGTAGCCCTCGGTGAACACGGAATAGATGCAGGCAAGCACGTGGGGTGTGCGCTCAGGCAGCAGTTCGGGTGGCGGTACCCGCAGCGGGATGTTGGCGTGTCGAATCTTGTTCTTGGCCCGTGTGATTCGTTGACCGACCGCGGGCTCGGACTGCAGCAGGGCCCGGGCGATTTCGGTGACTGTGAGCCCCGAGATCAGCCGCAGCGTCAAAGCGAGTTGTGACTGCGGGTCCAGCGCCGGGTGCGCGCAGGTGAACATCATCCGCAGTTCGTCATCACGGATTCGGTGCGGCACGCCCTGGCGGTCGGTGCGGGCGGTGATATCGTCGAGCACCGCGGCGAGTTCCTTTCCGGGCCTGACGGCTTCTCGGCGCAGCCGGTCGAGGGCGCGGTTGCGCGCGGCCGTCACGACCCATGCGCCGGCGTTGGCCGGTACGCCGTCGCGGGACCAGGTCCGCAGTGCGTCGGCGAACGCCTCCTGGACAGCGTCCTCGGCGACGGTGAGATCGCCGGGCCAGCGGGCGAGCGCCGCGACGGCCGGGCCCCATTCGCGCCGAAAGACGCTGTCCAGGTTGGTCATTGGCGGCGCCTACAGCCCAGAAACGCCCATGAGCTGGCGGATCTCGACGGTCTTCGCGGGGATCATCGAGGCGATCTTGATGGCTTCGTCGCGGTCGGCGACGTTCAGGATGTGGTAGCCATTGGCCACCTCGGCACCCTCGATGTACGGGCCGTCGGTGAGTAATACCTTTCCGTCGCGCACTCGGACGGTTGTCGCCGTCGACGGCGGATGCAGCGGGGCGCCACCGTTGGCGTGGGCTCCCACGTCTGCGGCGAACTTCGCGTGCCTTGCAGCGAGGTCGTTCCACTCCGGGGTGCCGGGCGTGAGGACCGTGTCGGCGGGCTCGAGCAGCAGCGCGAGCCAGTTGTTGGTGAGCGGTTCGGTCGGCGGCATGTGGTGCACGATCGGCCAGACTTCGACCGCGCCGTGGTTGGCCGCGGGGATGTCGCGGGCCAGGGCCAGGACCTCGTCGAGGTTGTCGGCCTCGAACACGTAGTAGCCGCATGCCACCTCGGCGCTCTCGGGGAACGGGCCGTCAGTCACGACGGGCGCGTCGGGGCCTCCGGTGATCCGCACGCCGGTGGCCGACGGCATGAGCGCGTCGCCGCCGCGAATCGCCGCCGCCGCTTTGGCGTGGAACGCCTCGTACGCCGCCATCTCGGCGGCCATCGCCTCGGGGTCCGGCGTGTCGGCGGACTCGGATCCCAGCAACAGGGCGAAGTAATGCATGGCGTCACCTTTCGCATGCGAGCAGAACCCTGCGTTCCACTCTCTACCTGGTCGACGAACAACGCCACGTAAATCCGACAGTCCGCGCGAAAACCTGTGTGGGCAAATTTTCGATTCAACGAAAGACAGCCGTGCGTTATGTGATTGTTTACCTCATGCGCAAGGTTGGTCGGGTTGTTCGTATCTTCCTCCTGAGCTTGCTGAGCACCGCGGTGCTGGCCGCCGCAACGGCGATCGTGGCGGCCGTCAGCCTGGCGGCCACCGCCGTGATCGTGCCGGGCACGGGAACCCCGAATGCGAACACCGTCGGTATGTACATGGAGAATTTCCGCGACTACTACATGCAGAAGCCCTGTTCGGATATGGACCCTGCCAACGGCTGCGACACCCTCACCGGCGTCAACTATCCCGCGTCATTCTGGCCGATACCTATACCAGGCTGGTGTCCGAATCTGCAGTGCGACAAGTTCGACGTGTCGGTCGCGAAGGGTGTCACAAACCTCCGGGCCGACGTGATGGGTGTGACTGGCCCATTCTTGATTGCGGGCTATTCGCAAGGGGCCCGCGTGGCCACCATCGCGAAGATGCAAATCGCCAGGGGCGCATGGGCGGGCTTGCCGCTGCCGGACGCATTCACGTTCATCGGCAACCCCAACCGCCCCAACGGCGGCGTCCTGTCGCGCTTCGGCATTATCGGCCGCATCCCAATCCTCGATGTGACGACCGGCCAGCCCACGCCCACCAACACTGGAATACCCACCGAAGACTGGGCCATCCGGTGGGAGGGGATTGCCGACTGGCCGCAGTACCTGCTGAACCCGCTTGCGATCGTCAACTCAATCCTCGGCTTCGTTTACGACCACGGCAGCTACCTGGCGGTGAATGCAGACAGTGATCCGGGGGAGATTCCGGCCGGATACGACCCCGCCGTCTGGGAGGCGATCGTGACTAGCCCGGCGGACTATCCCGCCATCGTCGATATCCAGACGTACGGAGATACCACCTATTACACGATCACTCCGAAGATCCTGCCGCTCGTCCGGTGGCTTCACGACATCCCGTTGATCGGCAAGCCGATCGCGGACTTCTTCGAACCCATCCTGCGTGTGGTGATTGAAGAGACCGGCTACAACCGCGCCATCCCGTTCGGCTACCCGATAGGGACGAGCCTGATCCCGTGGTTCAACCCGATCTCGCTATTCGTCAAGCTGATCCCGGCAGTCTTGATCGGTATCAACAACTTCTTCGCGAATTTCGGCTTGGCGAAGGAGATCCCGCTGTCGCCGACGACGCCGGGGGCGACGAATCCGCTCGGGACAACGAGCCTCGCGAGCACGCTCAACACCACGTCCTTGGCAAGGGTGTCATCGGAGGAATTCGCTTCAGACATCGACGACGAAGCGGACCTCCGAATGCTGGCGTTCGGCGCTGAAGGCGACCTCACCGAGGGGACGATCGAGGAGATCGAGGGGACGGTCGAGGAGACCCAGGGGACGATAGAGGAGATCCAAGGCACGGTCGAAGGGACCGAGGGAACCGTCGAAGGGACCGAGGGAACGGTCGAGGGGACAGAGGGCACCGTCGAAGGGACCGAGGGGACAGTCGAGGGCACGATCGAGGAGACCGACGGCACGGTCGAGGAGACCCAGGGGACGGTACAAGAGACCCAGGGCACGGTCGAGGAGACCGAAAAGACCACGGATCTCGAAGAGAACACGACTCTTCAGGACAACCGTGTCGACGCGAACGGCGGCAGCGTTTCACTGAACTTCTCGCCGAACAACACGAACCAGACCTCGACAGAAGGCGACGACGAGGGCCCCGATCCCCTCGAGCCCGTCGACGACCCGGCACCGGTCGCCGAACCCGCCACTAGCCCGACCTCGAATGACGACGGCGACGACGGTGCGGACGACGCCGGTCAGGCCGCCGCCTAGCTCGCGAGCAGACGTAAAGACCCCCAATTTCTTGCGAAATTGGGGGTCTTTACGTCTGCTCGCGCTGAAGAGCGCTGAAGAGCGCTGAAGAGCGCTGAAGATCAGGCCGCTACGGCGCCCGGCTTCAGGTAGGTGACGAGGCTGACGTCGATGCTGTCGTCGATGAAGTAGTACTGGCAGCCCTTCAGGTACCGCATGTAGC
>JBIQHU010000185.1:0-8105 GCA_044508395.1 Mycobacterium sp.
GCTCGACGGTCGTGATCACCTTGAGATTGGGCAGCTTCGCTGCGAGGTCAGCGAGCACGTCCAAGGCGAACAGATCATGCACCGCTGCAACGCCGAAAATCAGGGTTGCTTGAATGCCCGGGTCCGCGCCGACCAGTGACCGCAGCATCGACAGAACCGGCCCGAGACCGGTGCCGCCCGCAACGAAGACCGGCCGCGCATCACCGCGAAATGTAAACGCGCCCAGGGGACCCCTTATCCGCACCGGCTCGCCGTTAGCCAGACCGCTGGCGACATGTCCGGAGAACTGCCCTCCGGGAATTAGCCTGATCAAAAATTCCAGGTCGCGGCCGCCACCTGCGGTGTTGGCCATGGAGTAGGCTCTCGTTACTCCAGTGGAGGTGAGCGTCACCTGCGCGTACTGGCCGGGGTCCCAGGCCATACACTCCTGGGAGGCGTTGGTACGCACTGTCATCCGCGCGACGGATTCTGACAGACGGTCCACCGAGACGACTTGGCCGGTGCGAGTATCTGCCTCGAAACGACCGACTCGGTCGGCGGGATAGTCGAAGTCGATCTCCAGATCACTTGTCGGCTTGAGCCGACAAGCCAGAATATAGCCTTCGTCTTCCTCTTCGTCGGTGAGGGCGTGGGGGGTATGGGGCAGCAGCTCGTCATAGTCGCCCTCTGCGAGGAATCCTCGACAGGTCGCGCAACTCCCCTCGCGGCAGTCGGTGAGCAGCAAGTAGCCCTGCCGAAATGCGGCCGTAACCACGTCTTCGTCGTCCCGGCAAACGATGTCGACACGGTCGTTGCCCTCGAATGTCAGTGCGACCTTGTATTCGGTACTCATCTGGGAACCTCTCGCTCCCAGCCGATCAAGTCGGTCGTGATGGTGAAGACGTTCCCGTTCACATACGCCCGACCGATCGTTGTTGAAACGTTGACCAGCAGGTCATAAACCGAGAATGGCCGCCCCAGCAGCTCACTGATCTCGTCGGCGTCGATGTCGAAACCCTCGAGGCAGTCAATGCGGTAGAAGGTGCCGCAGTCTTCGATGGTGAAGCTCGGGTCGTCCGCGTAACGCTCGGTCAACGCTTCGACGGTCGCCTCGATCTCGTCGGCCTTCGTCAGGGCCAGCACGACCCCGCGGCTCTCGACGATTTTGTTCTCACCAAACATATTTGCCCGGACTTGCTCGGCATCGACGTTGGCGACGCGCCGGTCGACCGCCGCATTATATGAGTTTGGCCGGCTTGCAGAGTCGTTCGTCATGCCGTCCTCCGATCAGAGGCATTCTTGTCATAGAGACTCAGCAAGTCGTGGACGGTCACATCCGAACTCCAGATCGGCGCTACGTCAGAAACCCAGTCCGCTGCAATCGATTCGAACTTCTGTCGTGGGGCATCGCCGGTGGCGCTGCGCAAGATGTCGGTCGAGTCGAACAGCATTGAGGCGGCGGCGACAGCGTCCAGCGCACGCGGCAGCCAGCGTCGCGTCCACCACGCCATCACCTGGCGGTTGTAGGTGCCGAACTCCTCATCTCCAGCAAGGACCCGTCCGAAGAGTTCGCGCGTCCAGGTGTTAGCTGCCTGCGCCGCACGCATTGCCGGCCAAAGTATCTGAGGAGTGAGCTGATCCCCGTGTGCCGGGGCCATTCGAGAAAAGTACTCATGGCGAACGAAATGCCCGAAGAGTGGCTCGTAGATCAATGTCAACGCAAAGATGACCTCGATGTGGTCAAAGCCGTCTCGCCAGAGATGTTCGACGAAAGTACGTGCACCTGTGAACGCGGGATCGTCTTGCCACATTCTTTTCGCGGGCTCAACCTCGGCCAGCGACTCGTCAAAGACCCTACCCAGGTAAACTTTTTCGGCCTGAATCTGCTGTGAACTGTCGAGGAAGTCCAAAGCTAGGTTGACAACCGCCACCTTCAGCGTGTCGACCAGGCAGTCGCGGATGGCAGAGGTCAGTGCCATGAAGATGCCGTAGTCGTGCAGCGCCATGGCGCCGAGCTGCTCACCGACGACGTGCTCGATCCAAGTGGCGTCGGCTCCGCGGTACATTCCGTGGCTCGCGAATGTCGAGAACAGTCGGCTCGTGTTACGCCACTCGTCCGCCTTCTCCGCGACATACGGCTTCTGCCAACGTCCTTCAGGGTCTCGGAATGCGAACCAGTCCGTGCAACGGGCCTCGGTGAAGTAGTTCTCCCAGGCGCCGCGGCCGCCCGGGAAGCGCGTCGACCATCCACCGACTCCGATGCCGCCGCGAATCCAGTCTGGGTTCGGCTGCGCGTACAGCGTTACTTGCTCATACTCTGACATTCGCCGCCGATAGGGGTTGCCGAAGGAGACGGCGGTGCGCTGGGATTCCAGCGGCTCGCGGTCGATGTCGTGTTCGGGATTGAGCAGACTGCGCCGGTATGTATTCGTCACGGTCGTGTCACGCCTTCTCGAAGCTGACGCCGGCGACGTGGGGGTCGCGGACCGCGATGCCGGTTGCCGCCAGGTCATCGAGCGTCCAAAGCCGGTCACTGCGCAGATGTGGTTGAGCGACCAAGGTTTTCCCGTCGCTGCGTACCCCGCCGGTCGCCCGCACGATCTCGGACAGCTCCCACCCGTCGAATATCTCGAGGAAGTTCTCTCCGGTGTAGCGCTCGGGCTCCTGCAGATACATCCGCTCGCACCAGTCCGAGCAGAGAGCGTGCTTGCGGCCGCCGTATTCGATGATTCTCGTCTTCACGGCACTGGTGCTCTGCGGCGATTCGGGGGCCAATCCGAGCAACGGTGACTGGCAGACCCGACAGATGTGCAGGACTTTGCCAAGTTCGATGAGGTGCTCGATCGGGCTGGTCCGGTTGGCTGGGTCCTCGACTCCGATTTCTCTCCA
Organism: Mycobacterium sp.; assembly: GCA_044508395.1. Classification (GTDB taxonomy): domain Bacteria; phylum Actinomycetota; class Actinomycetes; order Mycobacteriales; family Mycobacteriaceae; genus Mycobacterium. Next base: position 2,869 of record JBIQHU010000185.1, read on the forward strand.
GCGGTCGAAGATTCGGCCTATCGACGTGTACCACCCTGGATAGTGCCGCTCGAACCACTCCTTGTCGGTGTCATTGGGCAGTTCCATCCGGTAGCCGACGAACGGCCACAACGCATAGGCCACCGCAAATGAGTCGTGGTGTGCCCAGTAGGCGTCACGGCTCGCGTCGGCCAGATTCCGTGGGGGCTCCAACCCCAACTTGGAGAAGCGGCCCATCCAGATGCCGCCCCAGTCCTCGATGACCCAGTCGTTCCACGTCTGCGCCCACGGCTCGGCGCGATTGACGGCGCCGTACTCGAACGATCGGCCGACCATCGAGCTGAACCCGCGGTGCTGGATCCAGAAGGCGTTCTCCAGGTCGGCTTGCAGGTACTGCATGTTGTGGTCGTTGTCGATGACCGACACGATGGTCTGATAGCCGTTGGCCATGTGCCGCAGTTCGTCGGACTGGATCGACAGGAACACGGTCGGTGTCACCTCATCACCGTTGGCGGCCGCCCACTCGGTCATCGCCACCACGAGCGGGTTGGTGAAGCACGCCTCGGCAACGAGCTGGAGATTGAGTGAGATCAGCACCGGATCACCCGAGACGAATGTCTCGCAGGCCTGCTGCCGGTTGCTCCAGAACAACGGGTTGCCGTGCCGATGTCCGCGGGCACCGGTAAAGCCGGCGGGGTCGTAATACTGCGACGCGAAGTACTTTTTCAGATAGCCAAGCTGATTGGTGTGACGGACCTCGTCTTCGACCTGGGCGAGGTACCCGTTGCGTTGCTCGGGTGACGCCACCGCGTCAAGTAGCATCGCCGAGCCACTGATCGACGCATACTCGCCCAGCTCGAGAAACGAACTGACGAATTTCATCGATTCAGCCCACCGCGGTTCGATCCGGCTGCCAGCTCGCAGCCGAGCCAGGCTGTCCAACAACGATCCGTACTGTCGGTCGTCCTTCTCGGTCTCCATTCGGCAGTACTCGCCGACGATCAGCTTGAACTGTTCGCGGGTGCCTCCGTCGAACTGGTACTTGGTGGGGTACTTCGAGCGTCCCCCCGGAACCTCCCAGCCCATCTCTTGGATCCACCGGTGCACGTCCTGCGCACCGACTTTGATATCTCTCGGAGTGGGAACCCGGATGTCGCCCGGCGTAACAGTCATTTGAACCCCTAGGTCGCGTTACTTGACTTCACACTGCGTTTCGGGCCTCGCCGTCGAAGCCCTCGGCGCCAAATTCGATATGCGTTTACAGCGCGCTCTCGCCGTTGCCTGGCGCGTGAATGGAGCGTAAGACCCATGTTGTCTGCTGAGCAACCTGAGTTGTCATAACTTTACGTGGTGGAAACGTCTCGCGTTCTGCCGTTTACACGGGATGAGAAGAGGTGGATGTGTTGTGGCGGACCCAACCCATCAGGCCCTGCGGCGACGCGTGGGCGGATGTTGATCGCATCCAAACTCGAGTGCGAAAGCTTGCCGCAGTCGCCACGCACGGCTGGCCGACCGAGAGATGCTTCACCGTTGCGCGCCAACGCCTCCGGCGACTTCACGAGACTTCACTGCACGTGCGGTTTGTAGTCTTTGCAGTCGATGGCGCCGGCGACTGGACCGGCTACGACGCCGGCGCTATGACGGCCACCGTCTGCAACAGGAGATCCGCCCACCGATTCGCCGCCCGGCTGTCGCTGGCCGGCTGGCTGTAGAAGTGGTCTGCTGGTTCGAGCTACCGGTTCATCCTGTCGAGGGTGTGCAGAGCCAGGGTGGAGTGGGCAAAAGCACCGCCTGCCCGCATTTCGGCCGCAACCCAAATCGCTTCCATGATCTCCTCGTCGGTTGCGCCTTTGCGGTGGGCCAGTGCAGTGTGCCCGTCGATGCAGTACGGACACTGAGTGACGTGTGCGACGGCGACGGCGATGATCTGCTTGGTCTTCTCGTCTAGAGCCCCGGGGGCGAACACCTGCCTGCTGAATTCGTCAAAAGCGCTGTGGATTTCGGGTGCGAGCCGACGTCGTCGATCACCGATCTCACGGGTGGCACGAGGGTAGGCGGTATCGGTCATTGCTATGTTCACTTTCTGATTTCGGGGAGTGTTCTACGGTCCGCGTCCCGCCGGCGCGCGAGCAGACGGGATCCAGAGGCGATGGGCGGACTCTCGGGGGCTGTGATTAATCGTCTGAACATCGCACGCCTTGCGGGGCCACATTCATTGGTTTACAGCCGATTTCAGTAACTGGAGTTGCGTGGCGGGCTTCCGCTCGGTCGGCGCGGCGGGTGACCGACGGCGCTCCTACGGGCCAGCTAATTCACAAATGCCACCCCCACCCAAGCGACCGCGGCGATCCAGATAGTGGAGACAACGGCGAGCACCAGCGGACGGCACCCGACCCGTCGAAGCGTCGCCAAACGGACTCCGGCGCCGAGCGCAAACATGGCCGCCGCAAGGAGCCCTGTCTCTGCCACGTGAGCGATGCCGATAACGCTCGCCGGGACCACCTCGGCTGAGCGCACCGCGACACAAAGCATGAACGCCACCACGAACAGCGGCACCAATGGGGGGCGGCGTACTCCTACAGCGGTCGGGCGACGACGTTGCTGCAGGCTGAGAACCGACATCACCGGCGCGAGCATCAATACCCGGCCCAGCTTTACGGTGACGGCGACCGCGAGTGCTTCACCGCCAACCGCACCGCCCGCGGCCACGACCTGGGCGACCTCATGGATTGATGCACCGATCCATATACCGGCTTCGCGCCCAGACATACCCACGGTCTCAGCCATCAAAGGGATAACCGCGATCATGGTGGTGCCGAAGAGCACTACCAGCGCTATCGCGGTGATCACTTCTTTCTCTTTGGCGTTGACTATGCCGTCGGTGGCAGCGACAGCAGCAGCTCCGCAGATGGAGAAGCCACAGGCGATGAGTATTCGCTGTGTTGGCGGAACACTCATCAATCTGCCGACCAGCATCGTGCCTGTTATGCCCAGCACCACCACGCCGGCCACCACGATGGTCACTCCCCATCCCAGCGCGACGATGTCGCCGATCATCAGCCGCAGGCCGAGCAACGCAATTCCCACCCGCAGAAGGCGCTTGGCTGAGAACTGAAGTCCGGGAGCGAGCCGTTCCGGCACCTGCACCATATTCGCCAAGAGGGCGCCGCCGACGATCGCGATCAGCAACGGATTGAGGGTCGGCACGGCTGTATTGACAATCATGGCGACGAAACTCGCTGCCCCGCAGACGATCAGGCCAGGCAGCAAGGTGAGCGGGCTGCTAACAGGACGTGCGAGACGGCGCACCCTACCGATCGGGGCAGTGTCCCGGGACATGAATCTACTGTCATGGAAGCCGAACTCAGGCGCTAGCAGGATACTTGGCATTGGTTATCTCGGATCTGCATGACCAGTGTGTGGGTCATATGATCAGCGCATGAGCAAGGCGGACCTTGATATGACGGCGCTGGAGTTGCTCGTCGGCGTCGAAGTTTATGGCAGCGTCGGCGCGGCCAGCAGAACCGCCGGGATTGCCCAGCCCAACGCCAGCAGGACACTGAAACAACTCGAGCGGCGACTCGGCGTTCGGTTGCTCGAGCGCAGTCCAACGGGTTCGACGCTCACCGCGCAGGGCAAGATGATCGCTCATTGGGCGCGCAGGATCCTCGCCGACGCCGACAAATTGCTTGACGTTGCCGCGGGGTTCAGTGGCGAGTCCGCTGCGCATCTCACCGTAAGTGCCAGCATGACAGTGGCTGAGCAGTTGATGCCTAGATGGTTGGCAGGATTCCGCAGTAGTCACCCGAACGTTGCGATTCACCTCCAAATGCATAATTCAGCACGAGTCGCTGATCTTGTTGCTAGAGGCAAGTGCGACATCGGATTTGTGGAGTCACCGTCTGTGCCAGATGGTCTGTACAGCGCGACCGTCGGTCGCGACGAACTTGTCTTAGTCGTCTGCCCATCACATTCGTGGGCGCGTCGACGGCGACCGCTCAGAATTGCCGAACTTGCCGCCACGCCGCTCCTCACACGTGAAGCAGGATCGGGAACGCGCATCACACTCGATCTCGCCCTAAGTCAATATCCTAGGGCAGCACCACTTCTGGAACTCGGCAGCGCCGTGGCCATCAGAGCGAGCGTAATGGCGGGTGTCGGCCCCGCGGTCATGAGCACGCTGGCGGTAGCAGAGCAGCTGCAAACCGGAGAGTTACGCCGCATCGACGTACACGGGCTGACATTGCCGCGGTCGTTTCGCGCGGTTTGGGCGCCGCCTCGCACTTTGGAGGGGCCTGCCGCATCACTTGTTCGGATGATTCGACAGGCTGAATTGCCATCGTAGCGAACTCTTTCAGTGTTAAACCGGCGTTTGGGCGAAACCCCTTCTGCCAGACGCTCGTAGAGCGAGCCACCAAGGATTATCAGGTCAGAGCGACTGTCCGACAAGCGCGACCAAGTCAATGAGGCGGTTGGAGTATCCCCACTCGTTGTCGTACCAGGACAGGACTTTAGCTTGAGTACCGATCGCCTTCGTCAATCCTGAATCAAACAGTGAGCTGTGCGGGTCGGTCACGATGTCGCTGGAGACAATCGGCGCGTCATAGTACTTCAAGATGCCCTTCAGCGGCCCCTCGGCCGCGGCCAAGTACGCGGCATTGATGTCGGCGGCGGCGGCGGTCTTCGATATCTCGGCGGTCAGGTCGGTGATCGATCCTGTGGGGATGGGCACGCGCAACGCGTAGCCGTCGAGCTTGCCCTTCAACTCCGGCAGCACCAGGCCGATCGCCTTGGCGGCGCCGGTCGAGGTCGGCACGATGTTCAGCGCGGCGGCGCGGGCACGGCGCAGATCCTTGTGCGGGCCGTCCTGCAAGTTCTGGTCCTGCGTGTAGGCGTGGACGGTGGTCATCAGGCCCTTGACGATGCCGAACTCGTCGTTGAGCACCTTGGCCAGCGGCCCGAGGCAGTTCGTGGTGCAGGACGCGTTGGAGATGATGTTCTGGCTGCCGTCGTACTTGTCGTCGTTGACGCCGAGCACGATGGTGATGTCCTCGTCACTGGCGGGCGCGGAGATGATGACCTTCTTGGCGCCGGCGTCGAGGTGGCCCTGCGCCTTGGCGCGGGCGGTGAAGATGCCGGTGGACTCCACGACGACGTCGACGCCGAGGTCACCCCACGGCAGGGCGGCCGGACCTTCCTTGACCTCGAGCGCCTTGATCTTGGTGCTGCCGACGACGATGGTGTCGTCGCCCTCGAGG
>JBIQHU010000186.1:0-8083 GCA_044508395.1 Mycobacterium sp.
GACGCGGTGGTCGGTGGCTCGACCGGGTAGCGGACGCACCCCCGGGATTGCGGCTGACGCGGCCACAACCGGTATTTTGGAAAGCGCCATGGCCCGCGCAATTCACGTCTTCCGCACACCCGACCGCTTCGTGGCCGGGACCGTTGGGCAGCCCGGCAACCGGACGTTCTACCTGCAGGCCGTCCACGACAAACGCGTGGTTTCCGTGATCTTGGAGAAGCAGCAGGTTGCCGTGCTCGCCGAGCGGATCGCCGCGCTGCTGCTCGAGATCAACCGCCGTTTCGGCACTCCGATCCCGCCGGAGACCGGCGAGGTCGAGGATCTGAGCCCGCTGATCACGCCCGTTGATGCCGAGTTCCGGGTCGGGACCATGGGGCTGGGCTGGGACTCGGAGGCGCAGACCGTCGTCGTCGAACTGCTCGCCGTCTCCGATACCGAGTTCGACGCCTCTGTGGTGCTGGACGACGCGGAAGAGGGTCCTGACGCAGTCCGTGTCTTTCTGACACCCGAATCGGCGCGTGAGTTCGCGACGCGGTCCAACCGGGTGATCTCGGCGGGCCGCCCGCCGTGCCCGCTGTGCGACGAACCGCTCGACCCCGAGGGGCACATCTGCGTGCGGACAAACGGCTACCTCCGCGGCGCCATCGCCGGTTCCGACGATGACGCCGACGGATAGCGGATCAGACTCCGCTCGTGAATCCGATGAGGTGCTGCGGCGCGGCGAACTGACCGTCATCGGACGTATCCGCTCAGCGAGTAACGCCACCTTCCTGTGCGAGGCGCATCTCGATGCGCGGCAAGCACATTGCGTGTACAAGCCGATCGCGGGGGAGGCGCCGCTGTGGGACTTCCCGGACGGCACGCTCGCGGGTCGCGAACTCGGCGCATACCTGGTGTCGGAGGCGCTGGGCTGGAACGTCGTGCCCTACACGATCATTCGTGACGGGCCGGCCGGGCGGGGGATGCTGCAGCGGTGGGTGGACCAGCCCGGCGAGAGCCTGACCGAGGTAGGCGACGAACCCGCGGAAGGACCCGATCTGGTCGATCTGCTGCCCGCGGGCGAGGTTCCACCCGGCTTCCTGCCGATCCTGCAGGCGTACGACTACGCGGGCAACGAAGTGACTCTCGTGCACGCCGACGACGTGCGGTTGCGCCGGATGGCGGTCTTCGACGTGTTGATCAACAACGCAGACCGCAAGGGCGGGCACATCCTGTGCGGCGTCGACGGCCGGGTGTACGGCGTGGATCACGGGGTGAGCCTGCACGTCGACGACAAGCTGAGAACCGTGCTGTGGGGCTGGGCCGGCAAGCCGGTCGACGACCAGACCATGGAAGCCGTTTCGGGTCTGCGCGATCAGCTGCGAAACGGCCTGGGAGACGCGCTCGGTGAACACATCACCGAGCGCGAGGTTGCCGCATTACTGGCGAGAACGGTTGCGCTTCTTGATGATCCGGTTATGCCGACACCGGATCGGCGACGCCCGATCCCGTGGCCGGCGTTCTAGCGCCCCACGCGCGTTTGGCCAGCTGCTGCGGGCGGTGAATGACGGTCGTCTTAGCGTCGGTCGTGATCCACCCGCGCTGCACGAAATCGCACAGAGCCTTGTTGACGCTCTCCCGGGTGGCGCCGACCAACTGAGCGATCTCGGTCTGAGTCAGATCATGAGTGACCCGCCAGGATTGCCCCTGCTGAACTCCGAAGCGCTGCGCCAGGCTGAGCAGTTCCTTGGCAACCCGGCTCGGCACATCATCGAAGATGACGTCAAGCCGGTGATTGCGAGCCATTCGCAGCTGTCCGGCCATGAACCGCAGCAGCTGATGTGCGATCTGCGGGCGGTCGGTCATCCATCCCTGCAGGGTTTCGTTGTCCACGATCGCGGTACAGACGTCCGTGACCGCGGTCGCCGTCGCGGTGCGCGGACCCGAGTCGAGCACCGAGACGGCGCCGAAGATGTCACTGGGTCCGCGGATCGCCAGCAGCTGCTCGCGGCCGTCGGCGGAGTGACAGCAGATTTTGACCTTGCCTTCCAGCACGATGTGTAGCCCGTCGGCGGGCTCACCCTGGCGGTAGACGGTGTCGCCACGCGACATCTGCACCTGCCGCAGTTGTTGGGCGAGGGCGAAGACGACGCTCGCGTCGAGCCCGGCGAGGAACCCCACCCGGGACAGCACCGCGGCGGCGCGCTGGGGCGACGCGAACTTGATCGGCTGTTTCACCCTGCGGTCTACCTTCCGCCATTCGACGACGCACAGGATTCCACGGCCGGGCTGAACTAAACCTTCATGATCTACTGAGCCGGTGAGCCTGACCGATGCGGCGCTGGCCGCCGAGGTGGCCCGAGAAGCCGGCGAGATGTTGGTGGCCATGCGTGAGGAGATCGGTTTCTACGATCCGTACGACCTCGGCGATGCCGGCGACCGGCGTGCCAACACCCTGATCCTGAACCGGCTGCGTGCGGAGCGTCCGAACGACGCCGTGTTGTCGGAGGAGGCGGTCGACGACATCGCCCGCGTGCAGGCCGACCGGGTCTGGATCGTCGACCCCGTCGACGGCACCCACGAGTACTCGATGCCCGGCCGGACGGACTGGGCCGTGCACATCGCGCTGTGGCAGCGCTATGGCGCCGCGGGGGCGACGACCTTCCACACCCGCGGGCCCAATGGCGGCATCACCGACGCGGCCGTCGCGCTGCCCGCCAGGGGCGAGGTGTACCGCTCCGACACCGTGACCCCGCCACCGCCCCGCAAGGAGGGGTCGATCCTCATCACGGCCAGCGCCAACCGTCCACCGCCGGTGTTGTGGTGGCTCCGCGAGCGGCTCGACATCCAGCTGGTGCGGATCGGGTCCGCGGGTGCCAAGGCGATGGCCGTGGTCCGTGGCGACGTCGACGCCTACGTCCACGCCGGCGGGCAGTGGGAGTGGGATTCGGCGGCGCCCGCCGGTGTGGTGGCTGCGGCCGGCTTGCACGCGTCGCGGCTGGACGGCTCGCCGCTGATCTACAACCGGCCCGACCCCTATCTGCCCGACCTTCTGATGTGCCGGGAGGAGCTGGCGTCCGTGCTGCTCGAGGGCATTCTGTCGGCGTACCGGAACCGCTGATCGGGCAGGGACCGGGAAAGGGCCGGGAATGAAATGGCCCCTCGCGGTGTCGCATCCCCTGATGCTTAGAGTCGACGCTATGAAATCGTGGCCGGCACCCCCCGTTCCGGCACTTGACGGCCGCGGCCCGCAGCTGCGGCTCTACGACAGTGCCGACCGGCAGGTCCGTCCGGTGACAACCGGTGAAACGGCCACCATGTACGTCTGCGGCATCACCCCGTACGACGCCACCCATCTCGGGCACGCCGCCACCTACCTGACGTTCGACCTGGTCCACCGGGTGTGGCTGGATTCGGGACATCAGGTGCACTACGTGCAGAACATCACCGACGTTGACGATCCGCTGTTCGAACGCGCGGAGCGCGACGGCATCGACTGGCGGCAGCTGGCCGACCGGGAGACGGACCTGTTCCGCGAGGATATGGCGGCTCTGCGGGTACTGCCGCCTCATGAGTACGTGGCAGCCACCGAGGCGATCGCCGAGGTCATCGAGGTCGTCGAGAAGCTGCTGGCCGCGGGCTCGGCCTATATCGCCGATGATGCCGAGTATCCGGACGTGTACTTCCGCGCCGACGCCACGCCCCAGTTCGGCTACGAATCGGGATACGACCGCGACACCATGATGAGGCTGTTCGCCGAACGTGGCGGCGACCCCGACCGGCCGGGTAAAGGCGACGCTTTGGACGCCTTGCTGTGGCGGGTGCAGCGCCCGGGTGAGCCGAGCTGGCCGTCGCCGTTCGGGGCGGGGCGGCCCGGCTGGCACGTCGAATGCGCCGCGATCGCATTGAGCCGTATCGGCACCGGTCTGGACATCCAGGGCGGCGGTTCGGACCTGATCTTCCCGCACCACGAGTTCTCGGCCGCTCACGCCGAATCGGTAACGGGGGAGCGGCGATTCGCGCGCCACTACGTGCACGCAGGCATGATCGGCTGGGACGGCCACAAGATGAGCAAGAGTCGCGGCAATCTCGTGCTGGTTTCCAACCTGCGCGCCGACGGCGTCGATCCGGCGGCCATCCGGCTGGGTCTGTTCGCAGGCCACTACCGCGCCGACCGGTCGTGGAGCGCGGCGGTTCTCGACGAGGCGAACGACCGGTTGCAGCGGTGGCGCAGGGCGGTGGCCTTGCCGGCCGGACCTGACGCGGGCGACGTGGTGGCCCGGGTCCGCCGCTACCTGGCAGACGATCTGGACACCCCGAAAGCGCTTGCCGCACTGGATGGCTGGACCACGGATGCGCTGACCTACGGCGGCCACGACGCGCAGGCGCCGCAGACGGTGGCGACCGCCGTCGACGCACTACTTGGTATCAAGCTGTAGGCGCGCACGCAGCGCAACCGGGTGGAGTACGTTTCGCCTATGGGATCTGTAAACGGAAAAGTCGTCCTGATCACCGGCGCGGCCAACGGCATCGGGGCAGAGGTGGCCCGTCGCCTGCATGACAAGGGCGCAAAACTGGTGCTGACGGATCTGGACGAGGTCGCGCTGAAGAACCTCGCCACCGGGCTCGGTGAGGATCGCGTGCTCACCGCCGTGGCGGACGTCCGCGACCTCGCCGCGATGCAAAGCGCCGCCGATGCCGGCATCGACCGGTTCGGCGGCATCGACGTCGTGATGGCCAATGCCGGCATCGCGACCCATGGATCGTTGTTGGCCGTCGACCCCGAGGCCTTCAAGACTCTGATCGACGTGAATGTGCTCGGCGTGTTCCACACTGTGCGGGCCGCACTGCCCTCGGTCATCGAGCGACGCGGATACGTGTTGGTCGTGTCATCGGCGGCCGCCTACGCGCCCGCGGCGGGCATGGTGCCCTATGACACGTCGAAGGCGGCGGTGGAGCAGTTCGCCAACGCGCTTCGCCTCGAGCTCGCACACCGGGGCGTCGACGTCGGGTCCGCGCACATGCTGTGGATCGACACGCCGATGGTCCGAGATGCGAAGGACGAGTCGGCGACCTTCCAGGAAATGCTGCGCAAGCTCCCGGGTCCCCTCGGCAAGACCACCTCCGTCGAGAAATGCGGTGAGGTGTTCGTCAAGGGCATCGAAGAGCGCAAGCGCCAGATCAACTGCCCGGGCTTCGTCGGAGTCCTGCGTTGGCTGAAACCACTGTTGTCGTCCCGGTTCGGTGAGTCGCTGACGTTGAAGGACGTTCCGGACATACTGCCGAAGATGGATGCGGAGGTAGCCGCGCACGGCCGCTCGATGAGCGCCCGCACCGAGGCGCTCGAGAAGCAGCATTGATCGTCGAAACCCGTTGCGTTCGAGGGTAAATGGGTGATGGCCTGACCCTCGCGGGTCAGACCACCGCTCCTAGGGTCGGTTGTCGGTTGGATTGAGCGCTCGGAAAGCCATACCGGCGGCTACCGCCCGAAGCCTGGCCCACGTCGACGCAGATACCGTTCGAACTCGGCGGCCAGCGCGTCGCCGTCGATCTTGCCGATCGCCTCATGCATGTCCACCTCGGCGTCGCCACGTTCCTCCAGCGACTGCACGTATTCGGCGATGTCGTCGTCCTCGGCGGTCATCTCGGTGACGGCCATCTCCCACTCTTCGGCCTGCGTCGGCAGGTCGGCGAGCGGCACCTCGATGTCGAGTACGTCTTCGACCCGGCGCAACAGCGCCACGGTGGCCTTGGGGTTCGGCGGCTGCGAGACGTAATGGGGCACCGCCGCCCAGAACGTCACCGCCGGGATACCGGCTTGCACACACGCATCCTGGAACACCCCTGCGATGCCCGTCGGTCCTTCGTACCGCGTCTCCTCCAATCCGAAGACCTTCGCGGATTCGGGGGAGTAGGCCGCGCCGGACACCGGCACCGGACGGGTGTGCGGCGTGTCGGCCAGCAGCGCACCCAGGATGACGACCGTCTGCACGTTGAGCTTGTCGGCGATCGCGAGCAACTCCGCGCAGAAGGTGCGCCAGCGCATGTTGGGCTCCACGCCGTGCATCAACACGATGTCGCGGTTCGATCCCGGCGGCCTGCAGTGCGAAATCCGCATCGACGGCCACACCAACTCCCGGGTCACGCCGTCTACCTGCCGAATCACCGGCCGGTTCACCTGATAGTCGTAGTACGCCTCGTCGTCGATCTCGATGATCGGCTCGGCTTCCCAGATCGCGTCGAGGTGCTCCAACGCGTCGCTTGCCGCGTCTCCTGCGTCATTCCAGCCCTCGAAGGCCGCGACGACGATCGTCTCGCTCAATTTGGGCAGGTCGGGCGGTTTGTAGCCGCTCGCATCCGACGGGGTCACAAGGCCAGCGTAAGCCCTGTATGGCGGCTAGGAGGGGCATCGCCACACGGGTTGATTCGCCAAAGCGATTACCCTGGCTCTGTGACTGTTGTGAACGATCGCACCTACGGCGCCGATTGGGTCGGCGCTGCCTCTACGCGGGTCCCGGTGGGCGATTGCACCCAGCTCCTCAGCGACACGTGTGCCGACGTGATCGAGACGAAATACGTTCGGCTGCAATCTGGTTAAGCCTGGTGAAGACGACAGTGCCGATCAGACTGCCGACCAGACTGCCGACCAGCCGTCGTTGCGCGGCAGCCAGCTCGGGGTCGGTGGCGGCGACGAGATGGGCGTCCACACGTCGATCCGATGACGACGTAGACTTTTCTGGTCGAGAGGCGTTGCAACGGTTTCCGGTGACGACCGGTTACCGCCACGCTCGGCAGAGACAAGGACGCCTTCCGTTAAGGAAGGAACGTACGTGAACTCCCCGGTGAACGCTCTGCAACCCAACATCCGACCCGACTGCACCGACGAACTGACGACTGCGCTGCGTCAGCGGATCCTGGTGATCGACGGCGCGATGGGCACGGCGATCCAGCGGGACCGGCCGGACGAGGCGGGCTACCGGGGCGAGCGATTCAAGGACTGGCCCAGCGACGTCGTGGGCAACAATGACCTGCTCACCCTCACGCAGCCGCAGATCATCGAGGGGATCCACCGCGAGTATCTCGAGGCGGGCGCCGACATCCTCGAGACCAACACGTTCAACGCGAACGCGATCTCGCTCTCCGACTACGGCATGGAAGAGCTGGCCTACGAGCTGAACTACGAAGGCGCTGCGCTGGCCCGTAAGGCGTGCGACGAGGTCAGCACCCAGGACAAGCCCCACTATGTCGCCGGGGCGCTGGGGCCGACGACACGGACCGCATCGATCTCGCCGGACGTCAACGATCCCGGCGCCCGCAATGTCTCCTACGACCAGCTGGTCGCCGCCTACTACGACGCCGCGAGGGGTCTGCTCGACGGCGGTGCCGACCTGCTGATCGTCGAGACGATCTTCGACACGCTGAACGCCAAGGCCGCGATATACGCCGTCGAGACGCTGTTCGAGGAGCGCGGACGCCGCTGGCCGGTCATCATCTCCGGCACCATCACCGACGCGTCCGGGCGGACGCTGTCCGGCCAGGTCACCGAGGCGTTCTGGAACTCGATCCGGCACGCCAAGCCGCTCGCGGTCGGCCTCAACTGCGCGCTGGGTGCGCCGGAGATGAGGCCCTACATCGCCGAGATGTCGCGGATTGCGGACACCTTCGTGTCCTGCTATCCGAACGCAGGCCTGCCCAATGCGTTCGGTGAGTACGACGAGTCGCCGAAGCGTCAGGCCGGTTACGTCGCCGAATTCGCCGAGGCCGGCTTCGTCAACCTGGTCGGTGGTTGCTGCGGAACCACCCCGGCGCACATCGCCGAGATCGCCAAGGCCGTCGAGGGTAAGCCGCCGCGTGAGGTGCCCGAAATCGAGGTGGCGACCCGCCTGTCGGGCCTGGAGCCGCTCAACATCGACGACAACTCGCTGTTCGTGAACATCGGTGAGCGCACCAACATCACCGGTTCGGCCCGGTTCCGCAACCTGATCAAGGCCGAGGACTACGACACCGCGCTGTCTGTCGCTTTGCAGCAGGTCGAGGTCGGTGCCCAGATCATCGACATCAACATGGACGAGGGCATGATCGACGGCGTCGCCGCGATGGACCG
>JBIQHU010000026.1:0-57321 GCA_044508395.1 Mycobacterium sp.
CAATAGGTTTAGTTGCCAAGTCCCTGATGCGAAGCGGTTCACGCAGGTGGGTGACTGTGGTGGCAGGCGCTTCGTGCTGATGGCGCGGACGTGGGACGGTCAGCTGTCCAGGACAGACTGACCGTGGCGCTGATAGCGGCGTCAGGCCGACGTTTCCTCGGCGGACCGCTCGTAGGTGTCGTTGACCACCACGCCGTACAGGAAGCTGCGAATCCGTTCGGCGAACAACTCCTTGACGGTGAGTTCGTTCGCTTCCAGCGCCGCAGTGAGATTCGGGTGATCCTCGGCATTCACCGAAGGGAAGAGCGCTTGCCGGGTACGCGGGCGGCGGGCCGCTTCGGCCAGCACGGCACCGACGCAGAGCGTCTCAACGCCGTCGAGGATCTGAACATGCAGACGCACGGGCACACCCGAATCGTGCAGGAAGCGTGCGGCGTCTTCGAAGCCGGGGATGAGCGTTTCCCTGGGCAGGTGCTCGATGAGAATGGTTGCGGCATTTCGATGCCGCAACACCGACTGGCGAAAATTCAGCCCCAGACTGACGAAATACTCGGGCCATTCCGGACCCGGTGGGCGCCGCGGCCGGATGACGGACTTGCCCGCGATGTGGCGGGCCACCGCGATCAGGATCTCGTCCTTGCTGCTGAAGTGGTGATAGAGCGAAGGGGCACGAACGCCGAGATGGGCGGCAAGCGCCGGCAAGGTCAAGCCGGAGAGGCCCTCTTTATCGATGATCTCGATCGAGGCTTCGACGGCGGCCGATCGGCTGATCAGCGGCTTGGAGGGCCGAACCATGTCAGAAGTCTCCTAGACCGTTGGGCTCAGAGATGGACGACGTTTCACCTGGTGAGTATAGGCAACTAGCCGTCGCCAAAGGCGTTGCCGACGCAGGAGTTCGGCCAACTTCCGGGCGTCGGACCTGAATTATGTGCCTGCGAGCGAGCATCGCCGGGCATGCGGTGACAGTGCGATTCATCGGTAAAGCCATTCCAGCCTTCCTAAGGTTGAACGGTTTTCGCGATGCCACCGATCTCAATCGTCTCGCCCGCGTCTGCCGAGCCGGCGTCGCCAATCATGGGCACCCAGGAGCCTGACAGCGCGCGCAATCAACCGGGACCGAACAGGCACCACCGGATACCACAGCGGTTCGGACTTGAGCGACAGACGCTCCTCCACGACCGACTGCTGACGGCAGTATTTGAGCACGCCTTGCGCTCCGCCGAACCGCGTACCGAGCCCGGAGTTCTTCCACCCTCCCATGGGAATTGGCAGCTGGAACGTCGCCACGAGAGCGTTGTTGATCGATACCGACCCTGCCTCGATGCGCCGGGAGATCCGGTCGGCCTTGCGCCGGTCGCGGGTCCACAGGCTCGAGCTCAGGCCGTACTCGGAGTCGTTGGCCAGCATGACGGCCTCGTCCTCGTCGGCGACCCGCATGATCGCCAACGTCGGACCGAACGTCTCTTCGCGCATGCACCGCATGCTGTGGTCGACGTCGACCAACACCGTCGGCGCGAAGCCGTTGCCCGGCATGCGGTCGCCGCCCGTGAGGACCCGCGCGCCCTTGGCGACTGCATCGGCGACATGCTCGGCCACGATGTCCACCTGATTCGACGTCACCATCACGCCGATATCAGATGCGAAGCTTCCGGGCGCGTCCATCCCCTGTCGCAGGGCCTTGACCTTATCCGTCAGCAGCGCAACGAATTCGTCGTACACGGGGGCCTCGACATAGACCCGTTCCACACCGACGCACGCCTGTCCCGAGTTGGTCATGCCGCCCCACACCGCCGCCTTGGCGGCGCGTTCGAGGTCGGCGTCCGCCAACACAATCAGCGCATCTTTGCCACCGAGTTCGAGGCTGCAGGGAATCAGGCGTTCGGCACACCGCACTGCGATCGACCGTCCCGTGCGCACCGATCCGGTGAACATCACCATGTCGACTTCATCGACGACGGCCGCGCCGGCCTCACGCCCACCGGTCGCCACCGCCAACACCGGCGGGGCGCCGATCTCGTCCCGCCATCCGCGGACGACCTCGGACCAGGTCAGCGGCGTGACCTCGGAAGGTTTGGACACCACCGCGGCCCCCGCAACCAACGCACCGACGACGTCCATCATCGGTCCGGCCAACGGCCCGTTCCACGGAGTGATCAAACCGACCAACTGATGGGGGCGAACCTGCACACGCAGCTTGCGCACGGCGTTCGCGACGCCCGCAGGCTTAACCTTGCGGTCGGCGAGGAAGCGTTCGGCGTTGGCGGTGAAGTAATTGATGACGTCGACTGCCACGGACATTTCCAACGACGCGTCGGCCCACGACTTCCCCGTTTCCTGCTGCACGAGGGTCAACAGTCGCCGCTCATTGTCGAGCAACCAGTCCAACCACCGCAGCAGGTGGGCACTGCGGCCGTGGGGTCCAAGGGCCTCCCACTGCGGCTGCGCCCTGCGCAGATCAGCGCAGATCGCGGCAATGTCGTCGCGCCCCAGGTCGGGCACCGTACCGACGTCGCGACCGTCCGCGGGACAGCGGACGGCGATCGGTGGACGCTCCGCCGTCTCACCCGGTCGCCCCTCGACTGCAGCTGGGCCTGACATCTCTTGCGCCCCCTAGAGGTCGTAACATCGACTGTGACTTACCTAATATCGTAAGGTTTTGCATTGCGAGTCCGCAATGGCGGGTCGGTGCCGCCGTCCGATCGCTTCGCCATTGGCGACGCAGGGCGGATCTACTCAGGCGAGACGGCCGGACGGCCCCGGAAATCCGCAGATCAGCGACGTAGTGTGGCCACGATGGGCCGCACGATACGGATGCACCTGCAGTGTGGGACGGCATAGCACCGAGTCGGTGTTCGGGCGGCAAAATGGTGCTGAACGTCTGCGACTGCACCTCCCTGGACGGTCAAACACCTAACGCCTATAGTTTTATTTGTCGCGGTGGCGCGCTGCCGCCGAGGCCCGACGCCTGAGCCGAATCGTGGGCAATTCAAAGGAGAATCGGCAATGAAAGTCCGCCTGGAACGCTCCAAGTGCGCGGGGCACGCGCAGTGCTACGCGGTCGACCCGGACCTCTTCCCCATCGACGACGAGGGCTACTCCGTTCTGAAGGATCACGAAGTGGCTCCCAGAGACGAGCAATTGACCCGTGACGGCGTCGCGGCATGCCCTGAACTGGCCCTCATCATCGACGAGAACTAACAGCTGACAAATCACGTAATGCTGTAACGTAACGTCGCGGGTGATCGACAGGAGAACTTATGCCGCGGCGCAAGGACGGCTCCGGCCTGAGCAGGGACGTCGACGAAGCACGCGAGCAAATTCTTGCTGCCGCCGAGGCCGTGATCCTGCGCTATGGAATCCCCAAGACCACGATGGATGACATCGGCAGGGAAGCAGGGGTTTCTCGCCCGACGGTGTACCGCTACTTCGGCGATCGCGAGGCGTTGGTCGGTGCGCTCATCGAACGCCGTTCGCGGATGTTGTTCGAGCGTGCGCGCACGTTCATTCTGAGTCACGAGACGTTCGCCGAGCAGCTGGTCGAGGGCCTGGTCTACCTGGTCGACCACGGTCGCAAGGATCCCATCGTGCGCATTCTCGTCAGCCCCGAACACATGGGCATGACGAGACCGATTGTGGGCGGATCGAATCTGGCGACCAACCTCACCGCCGAGATGTGGGAGCCGATCTTCCGCCGCGCGATGGAACGGGGTGAGATACGCCGCGACCTCGACATCGCCGCAGTCGCCGAATGGCTTGCGCTGGTGCAATTCATCTTGGTGGGCAGGCTCGACTTTGCCAGCCCGCAGGATCCCAACCACCGCGAGATGCTGAGAACGTTTGTGTTGCCTGCCTTCTCGCCGTCAGGCGAGCGGGTGACGGCCTGACCGCGCAGGTCGCCCACCCGTAACAGTCCATCGACCGGCGCTCCCTTGCCGCCGGCCGACCGCTCTCTGGTGACCGATAAACCGTTGAACGACAGGCAGTCACACGTTCGGGCACTGACAGGGGAATGGACAATTCCAGGATGGAAACCTATTCTCATTAGGTTCGGTGACACGCACTGGGCAGGTACGGCCAAGGAGTGATGCATGTCGACTGAGGCGAAGTCGGCGCTCGATCCGTTCGCGCAGGCATCGACCGCGAGCCGCGACGACTTGCGCTGGGTGGTCGAAGTCAACCTGTTCGAAGCCAACTGGGCCACGCAGGGGTGTGCACAGGTGATGCGCAGCGGACGCTCGCTGGGCAGAATTGCCACCCGCCGCGCAATCGATGCCGTCGCAATGGTTCTCGCCGGCGCCGCCTCGAGTTACACCACGGGGTCCACCATCGCCGTTGACGGCGGCCCATCAGGTCCTTGAGCATCGAATGGCACGTCCGGCAAAGCCGCTCATCAGCCGCTCAGCTGCCATCCACGCCGCGATCGAAATCATCGATGCCGACGGCCTCGGCACGTTCAGTCTTCCGCGACTGGCAGCGCACATGGGGGTGCGCGCGCCGTCGCTGTATCACCACTTCCGCAACAAGGACGAAATCATGCTCGGGGTCGCGCGCCACATAGCGGGCCCCGCTGTCGCGACATCCGGCCTTTCGCCGGGACCGGATTGGGCCGAACACTTCGTAGCCCTCGCGTCGAACTTTCGGCAATCGATTCTGAGATACCCGAACGCGGCTCCGCTCCTATTGCAGTACCCACCACGCGATTTGGTCCTCGGAGGGTACGAGAACGCGATCAGCTTCCTGCGCGATTCGGGGGTTCCCGCCGTCCTGCACATCCGAATCATCGACGGAATGGAAACGTTGGCGGTGGGCGCCGTGCTCATCGAGGCGATCGACACCGCCCGCAATCGATCGAGAAGCTTCCGCGGCGTGGATCCGGCGCGCGCGCCGATGCTGTCCGACGCCATCGAGGCATGCGAATTCGGACCCGACGAACTGTTCGAAGCCAAGGTGCGCGGCTTTCTGCGAGGGGCGGTACGTGAGGCGGCGAACCTGCTCCATCGACACTCGATAATTGATCTGTCCACACCGACACAGATATCGGAGGAACACCTCGCATGACCTCATCCACCGACACGTCGCAACTGTTCGTTGGCGGCGAGTTCCGCGAAGCGTCCAAGGTCATTCCGGTGTGGGAGGCGGCCACCGGTGAACATCTCGCAGACGGACCATGTGCCACAGAAGCGGACATCGACGATGCCGTGGCGGCCGCCAACGGACCCGACGCGAAAGCCTGGGCAGCCGCACCGCCGAGCGAGCGCGTGCAATTGCTGAAGGGATTCGCGGCGGCGCTGCGGTCACGGGCAGCGGACACCGCGACGCTCGTGAGTCGGGAGAACGGCATGCCGATCACGTTGTCCCGCATGGCGAACGGCGCCTTCCCCGCAGCGCTCGTCAACTACTACGCCAAACTCGTCGCGGCCTGGGAACCCGAGGAGATCCGTCCTGCCCTGATAGGCCACACCATTGTTCGGCAGGAACCGGTCGGCGTGGTCGGCGCGATCACACCGTGGAACTACCCGCAGGCACTTGCGGTCATGAAGATCGCGCCGGCGCTGGCTGCCGGGTGCAGTGTGATCCTCAAGGCGGCCCCCGAGACGTCGCTGGACGCCATGGTGTTCGCCGAGGCCGCCGCGGAGGCGGGATTGACGCCCGGTGTGCTCAGTGTCGTTCCAGGCGACGCGGCGGCGGGCGCACACCTCGTCAGCCATCCCGACATAGACAAGATCGCCTTCACGGGATCCACCGCCGCGGGGCGAGCCATAGGTGCCGAGTGCGGCAGGCTGATCCGTCCCGTCACTTTGGAACTCGGCGGCAAATCTGCCGCGGTGATCCTCGACGATGCCGATCTGGACACCACCATCGCGGGACTGCGCTCAGCGTCCTTCGTCAACAACGGCCAGACCTGCCACCTGAGTTCACGGATCCTGGTCCCCCGCTCACGGTATGGCGAGTTCGTCGAAGCGATCGCAGCACTTGCCAAGGAGTTGATCGTCGGCGATCCGCTGGCGGACGACACCGAGATCGGGCCATTGGTCAGTGCCCGGCAGCGGGATCGGGTTCTCGACTACATCGAAGTCGGCAAGAATTCGGGTGCCAAATTGGTTGCGGGCGGCGGTATCCCACGTGATCTACCGCGCGGCTGGTTCGTCGAGCCCACCGTGTTCGCTGATGTCGACAATTCCGACCGTATCGCCCAGGAGGAGATCTTCGGGCCCGTCGTGGCGGTCATCCCCTACGCCGACGACCGTGAGGCGGTACGTATCGCGAATGCCAGCGAATTCGGGCTGGCAGGCACGGTGTGGTCCCAGGATGCCGACCGCGCGACGAACATCGCCAGGGAAATGCACACGGGCACGGTAGGAGTGAACGACTACCAGCTCGACATCCAATCGCCCTTTGGCGGCGTCAAAGCCAGCGGGTTGGGACGCGAGCTCGGTCCCGAAGGCCTCGCGGCGTACCGCGTGACCAAGTCGATCTATCGGGTCGGGCCGGCTGGCAACTAGCCGTGCAGGTCGCCTGCGCTCAGCGCGCCTTGTTGTAGCGCTCGGCGACATCGCGGTACTCCTCGCGGATCGCCCGCTTGGCGAGTTTGCCGCTGGGCAGCCGGGGCAATGGCTCCGAACGCAGCACCACGTAGCGGGGCACCTTGTAATCCGAAAGGATCTTCTCGCAGTGTGAGATCACGGCGGCTTCGTCGAGACCCTCGTGCCCAGCCGTCACGGAGATGATCGCCGCCGGCGTCTCACCCCACCGCGGATCAGGTGCGGCTATCACGGCGACCTCCTCGACACCGTCGAGCGTCGCGACCGCCGCCTCGAGCTCGACCGGGGAGATGTTGATGCCTCCGGAGATGATCAGATCCTTGATCCGGTCGACGAAGGTGATCCGCCCTCCCTCGTCGGATACGCCTACGTCGCCGCTGTGTAGCCAGCCGTCGCGAATGGCCACGGCCGTCGACTCCGAGTCCTCCCAGTAACCTGGGGTGACGCCCGGACCGCGCACCACGAGTTCGCCTTCTTCACCGGCTTCGGCGAACGCGCCGTCGTCTCGCATGACCCGAACCTCGGTGAAGATGGAACCGCTGCCGCAGGAGTTCGGGTGCTGCAGAGCCTCGGCCTTCAAGGTGGCCGTCGCGACCCCGCCGGCCTCGGTCATGCCGTAGATCTGGCGGAGCATGACGTTCTTGTCGGCCCACCGGCGCAGCAGATCGGACGGTACCGCGGCACCACCCACGATCGCTGTTTGCAGACTGCTGAGATCAGCGCTCTCGAATTCTGGTGCCCGAGAGAGGGTTTCGAAAATCACCGGCACTCCGAACAATGCGCGTACCTGATGCTGCTCGATGAGGTTCACTGCCCGCGACGCGTTGAGTTCGGGCTCGATGATCAGCGTGCCCCCCAGGATGGTCGTCACGAGTAGTCCGTAGACCAACCCGGGGGTGAACGCCAGTGGCAGCACCAGCAGGGTCACGGTGCCGGGCCGGAAACCCTCCTCTGTGAGCGTGTTCTCCAGCACGATGTTCAGCAGTGTCTGGTTGGTCAGGATGACACCCTTGGACAAACCGGTCGATCCGCTGGTGAAGATGACCGCGACCGGATCCTCGAGGTTGCGGTCAATGCAGAAGTCATCCGGCTCACCGTCGCGGGCCGCGTCAACGGTGTCGAACCCGAGGACCGTGAAGTCCCGGCCACTGTCCCTGGCTTCGTGGGCGGTGGCCAGCTGGCAGGGTGCGGCCACCAGCGCGTTCAGGCCGGAGTCGTCGGCGACCTTGCGAACTTCGGCGGGTTTGAGCCGCGCATTGAACGGCACCAGAAGTGCCCCGGTCTTGAGGATTGCCAGCGCGGCGACGGGCCATTGCAGCATGTTGGGCGAGAGCAGTCCGACGCGATCGCCCGGCTTGACACCGCTGTCGACGAGCTGACGCGCCAGCCTGCTGGACCAATGCTGGAGCTCACGGTACGTCAGTTTTTCGTCGGCCACGCGGATGGCGACGTGATCGCCCTTGTTCTTGGCCCACCAGTTCAACGCAGACCCCACCGTGGCAGCCATGCTCCTCCTTCATGCCATCCGGCGGTTGCGCCGGACTCAGACTGTTTGCAGGCTACCGAACACCGTCGAGCTGACGAACGGCGCCATGGGCCCACCGATCAGCAGTGAGATGTCCGCTCCGGCGACGGGATTCGGTGAGCCACCACGAATTTGGCGCACGGCCTCGACGACGAGGCCGATGCCGTGGACGAATCCTTCGGCGATGTTGCCGCCCGACGTGTTGATCGGCAGGTTGCCCCGCTCGACGGTCAGGTTGTCGACCGTCATGAACTCGCCGGCATCGGGACCCGGCGGGCACAGCCCGTGGTCGATCATCGCAGCGACTGCGGGACCGGTGAAGTTCTCGTACACCTGGGCGACATCGACGTCGTCGGCTTCGATACCGGCACCGTCCCATAGTCGCTGGACCAGCTCGGGGTGGAATCCGGCGGTGGTGTAGGCGTCCTCGTTTTCGGTCGACTGCGTCCATCCCGAGGCCGCGCCCTGGACGCCCGACAGGATGAACGCCGGGGTGCCGCGATAGTCGCCGACGCGGTCGGCCGCGACCACGAGGATCGCCCCGGCGCCGTCGTTCTCCCGTGAACAGTCATACAGGCGAAGGGGTTCCGAGATCAGCCGGCAACCTTCGTACAGCTCGTGGTCGAGCGGTTTGCCGTAGGCGACGGCCCGTGGGTTGTTCTGGGCGTGGTGATAGCCGGCCATCGCCACCGCTTCCAGCGCGGAGACGGGCACGCTGTCGACCTCGAGCATGCGTTGCGTCCGTAGCGCGCAGATCTGGGCGGGCGTCAGGACGCCGTGCGCGGTGTACAGCGTGCCGAGGTGATCCTTGCTGAACGCCCGCCGGCCGTCGTCCGCTTCGCTGAGCCCACGGTAGACGGCGACGCAGCTGGCTTGGCCGCTGTACACCGCTGCCGCCGCCGCGTTGACCGCGGCGGCCAAACCTCCGCCTCCGCCGCCCCAGACTTGCGTCGACCAGCGAACCTCTCGAACACCGAGCGCGGCTCCGACCGCCAGGCCCTCCGTGGAATCGTCACCGTAGGAGACGAATCCGTCGATCGACCGGGGATCGCAACCCGCGTCCTGGCAGGCGGCGAGGATCGCTTGAAGGACCAGTTGCGCCGTTGACAGGATGCTGGTCCCCCGGCGCAGATACTCGGTGGCACCGACCCCGACGACGGCCGTCGCGCCGCGGAACCCGCTCACGATGCCTGCCCGTCGAGATGCCACCGCACCAGTGGCCAGTGCCGCTCGTCGGGTGGTTGTTCGATGCGTCCGTGCACGGTTGCGCCGACAGTCGGCGTCACTCCGTCAGCATGCGCCATGACTCCCAGGACGCGGCGCGATCCGGCGGCGGGTAGCTCGACGAGCAGCACCACGTAGGGCAGGTGCCCCGTGCTCTCGGGCGTGAACGGCTGCCAGGTCCTGGTCCACGAGTAGATGGTGCCGACGGGGTCGACCGCCTCCCAGTTGATGTCGAAGCTGTGGCACGCGGGGCATATCGGCCGGGGTGACCAGATCCAGGTGGCGCACCGTGCGCAGCGCTGGAGCAGCAGAAGCCCGTTGCGGAGGCCCTCCCAATGTGGAGTGTCCAGCCCGTCGTGCGATGGGCCGGTGACGTCCATCCACGGCGGGGTGTCGGGGATGTTGCGGACGCTGAGCACCCGCCACGTGTCGTCGTGAAACCGCACCCACCGGCTGCGGAGTTCGAACCACGTGTCGTCGAGCTTGGTGTACCGGATCACCGCATCGAAGCGCCCGTCGCCGACATCCGTTATCCGCTGTACCGCAGAGCTCTTCAGCTTCGATGGGACGTCAGCCGAGGCGATCAGCTGTCCGATGCGGTCGGGCAGGAAGTCAGCCAGCACCGCGGGATTGTCCCCAGCGGCAACCGACTTGCCGTGGGCCTCCACGGTGCTGGCCAAATCGGTGGGCACCGCGTCATCGATGCCGATGGTCACCGCTGCGCACCTAGCTGGAGGAGGACGTCGGTCCGGTCGTGCTGAAAGCCCGCCAATCTGGCGGCGTTGACCCAGTGCGCATCATCGGAGTCGACGTAGGCGATGAGGCCGTCGAACCCGGTCTCGTGGGCGATGGCTGCGGCTCCTTCGAGTAGCCGGCGCCGCTCAGGCACCGATGCGGTGGGGGTCGCTCGATACGTGGTGATGGTCGCGCAGCGGCCGAACTCCTCAGAGTCGGACGGAGTGCGGTCCAGTTCAACCGCTCCGACCACTCGTCCTGCGTCGCGCAGTCCGAAGATGTCTGCCTTTGCGGTGAAGTCGGCCCACTGCGCATCGTCGAGAGCCGAAGCGGAGAGGTGCTCCAGAACCGGTGCGGCCGTGGCGTCTTCGGCGGAGTCGGTCGACCGGATGAGTTTCCAGACACGTCGGGTGCGCGGAATGAGGAATCGGTTGCTCAGCCGCGCGGCGGCGGGATGGTTGCCCTGCGCCCACGCGGTGACGGTATGAGCACCGGTGCCCAGCCATCCGTCGGGTCCAGAAGTGTCCAGCCCAACCTGCTCGAGCAGCAGGGTGACGATGCCGATCGACCTCAGCCGCGGGTCGATCACGATGGTCGCCCGCGCGGTGCCGTCGTCGCCGGTGATCAGCCGCATGAGCCCGGCGACTCGCTCAGGTTCGTCCGGCGCCCCGAGCGCGGTTCCATACGGCAGCATCCAGATCACCAGATGTTTTGCCCGAGAATCATTGTTCGTCAGCGAGCGTTGCACATCCTCGAAGTCGATGGTGCTGTACTCCGGAGCAGCGTCGTACGCCGCCGCGCGGTCGAGCAGATCTTTCAGCTCCGCTACTTCGTCGGGGTCGAGACTGTCCCGCCATTCGTACTTGATCATATGCGCTACGTAGTCGACGTACCCTCGGCGAGCAACTTCCTCGTCTCGCGCCGGAACACCTGGTTCGCCGTTTCGTTGCGGCCCAGCAGCATGTCACCGGCATCCGCGCTGGCCATGCCGCGTTGCGAATTGCGCAGCAACGGGAAGTCCTCTTGGTGCAGGACCGCGAGCAGGATCTGCCAGTTCTTGTCCCACAGCTTGTTCCAGTGCTCCTCTTCGAGGCCGGAGTCCTCAACCGTCGGGACCATCAGCCGTTGCTCCATGCGTGACTTGGTCGGATCCTGTTGATCCGGGCGGAAGGTCAGGAGCTGGAAGTGATCCGGCTGACGAAGCAGGGTGCTGTTGGGCAGCAGGAAATGTGTCTCGGTGACATAGCGGTCGAGATTACGGTCGCCGGGATCTTCCTCGAGCCAGCGGTCAATCGACTTGCGCGGCGCGATGAACCGGCAGTGCCGGCCGAAATCCTCGAAAGCCATGACGTTCGTGTGGATGATCTTGCCCGCCGTATTCGGGTGGGCGTACTGGATGTGATACCCGTCGAGGAACGCGTCCTGCATGATCTTCCAGTTGGTCGGCTCCTCGAATCCCGCGGACTTGGCGCATACCAGCTTGTCCAGCTGGTAGCCGGCGAGGATGGCGTCCATCTCCGGGCCCAGCCACGCCGCGACGTCGATCTCGGCGTGGGCGTTGTCGATCACCCAGATGAAGCCGTGGCGCTCCTCGGTCGGGATCTCGATGAGTCCATGCGCTTTGCGGTCGATCTCGCCGAAGGTGTTATCGCGGGTCACCATGCGCAGGGATCCGTCGGGATCGTAGGACCAACGGTGATATGGGCAGGAGAAGAAGCGGCAGCGACCCTTTTCGTTCTCTTCGAGAAGCGCACCGCGATGACGGCACAGGTTGACGAAAGACTTGACGCTGCCGTCTTTTTGGCGGATAACGATGAGGTTGTTCCGTGGCATCGTCACGGTGATGAAGTCGTATGGCTTCGCGATCTCCGACCCGTGCGCCACGATGGACGGCACGACGCCGAAAATCAGGTCACGTTCCCGCTGGGCCAGGACGGGGTCGGTGAATTCCTCGGCAGTGAAGCCCACGACATCGTCGAACTTGTCGGTGGTCTCGTTGCGCAGCAGTTCCAGGGCCCGGCGGATCCGGTCCTGACGGGGCAGTGAGGTGGTCATCTGGGGCTCACTTCTCCGGGGTGAACGTGATCGGCATCCGGGCACAGCCGCGGACCTGGGTGGAGTGCCACACCGGCGGATCGTTCTCCACCAGCTGGTAATCGGGAATCCGGCGGTGCAGCTCCTCCAGCGCGATGGTCAGCTCGATGCGGCCCAGGTGCGAACCGAGACAACGGTGCACGCCTGCGCCGAAGGACAAGTGCCGGTTCGGGGTGCGGGCGATGTCCAGTTCGTTCGGATCGGTGAACTGCTCGGGATCACGGTTGGCCGCACACAGCATCAGGATCAACTGGTCGTCCTTGGCGATGTGGACGGCGCCGATCTCGACATCGCGGGTGGCGCGGCGGCCCGGGACGACGGCGGCCTCGATGCGCAGGATCTCCTCGACGGCCTTCGGGACGAGCGTCGGGTCGGCAACGAGTGCGGCGCGCTGCTCGGGATTCTTCGAAAGGTGCGCCACGGTCCAGGCCAGCGAGCCCTGCACGGTGTGGAGACCGCCCATCAGCAACAGGAAGAACATCCGGAAGAGCTCTTCGTCGTTGAGCAGCCGCTTGCCGTCGGCGAGTTCCACCTCGGTGTGAATCAGCTTGGAGGTGGCGTCGTCACCGGGGGTGGCGCGGCGCTCGGCGATGACGTTGTTGAAGTAGCCGGCGACCGTCATCGCGGCCATCATCATGGCCTGGTCGGACTCTTCCTTTGTGCCGCCGGGCTTTCCGAACAGCACCGCGTCGGTGGCCTCGGTGAACATCGGCGCATCCGAGATCGGCCAGTCCATCAGCGAGAGGAAGACCCGGGCCGGCAGTTCGTGGGCGAACTGGGAGATGAACTCGGCCTCGCCCTTCGGTGCGAACTCGTCGATGAGTTCGTTGACCTGAACCCGGATGTCGTCGCCGAGCTTCTTCATCCGCTGCGGGCTGAACAGCGGCTGCAGCGCGTGCCGGTACGACGTGTGGTCGGGCGGGTCGAGCTCCAGCGGGATGAACCTGCCGAAATCGGCGGGGGTGACCAGGTTGTTCGGGTAGCTCGAGAACGTTTCCGCGTCGGTGAGGATCTCGTGGATCTCCTTGTAACGGGTGACGATCCAGTGCCCGCCGTGGTGCGGCGAGTACACGATCGGCCCGCGGGCCGCCAATTCAGCCACCCGCTCCTGCATCACATCGACGGGAGTGGCCAGGCTCGGATCGTAGACGTCGAAATCGACCACAAGGTTGGCTGGAACCTTCTCGATTGTCGTCATTGCCGTTGTCTCCGTTCGGAAGTCGTTGTGGGCTGGGTAGCCGAACCGGTCAGGGCACGGGCTCGGGATTCAAGTCCTCGGGGAACCACATACCGACGCGCGCCAACGTGCCGCCGTCGGTGGCGCCGATGGTGGCGCCGGAGATGTAGCCGGAGTCGTCGCTGACGAGGAAGAGCGCAACCTTGGCGTTGTCGTCCAGTGACGGCGGCCGGGGCAGCTTGAGTGGAATCGGCGACACGGTCGGGTTCCACGGGCCGGCCGACTCTTCATAGGACTGACCGACCACCGGCGCACCGGGAGGCATGAGGAAGTTCGGCGACATCCCGTGCGTGGGCGCGATCGCGTTGACGCGGATGCCGTACCGGCCCAGGTCCAGGCTCAGCCCCCGGACCAGTCCGTTGACCCCCGCTTTCGTCGCGCAGTAGAGCGCAATCTTCGGATAGGCGACCAGCGATGCGGCCGACGATGTCGCCAGGATGACGCCACCGCCATTGGCCTTCAGGTGCGGGACCGCGGCCTGTGCCGTGTAGATGACACCGCTCAGATTGGTCCCGAGGACGTGCTGCCAATCGTCTTCGGTGAGGTTCTCGAACTCGACGGGGTCTTCCAGGCCGAGCGCCGCCGCCCCGCCGCGGGACACGATTCCCGCGTTGGCCCAGGCGATGTCGAGTTTGCCGTAGTGCTCGACGGTCTGGTTGACGGCGTCGGTGATCTGTTTCTTGTCGGACACATCCGCGGTGATCGCGATGGCGTCGCCGCCGGCCTGCTCCACCAGCTTGAGAGTCTGCTCAGCGCGGTCACCGTCGATGTCGACGATGGCGACTCGAGCGCCCTCGCCGGTGAACAACACCGAGCAGTGGCGTCCCAGACCTGAGCCGGCCCCCGTGATCAACGCGACCTTGCCTTGCAGTCTCATGACCCTCCTTTGGGTGATGTGGCGGCTCGCCATGCAGTGCTGGCGGCCCGCCCGAACTCGATCCGATGATGCTTGCGGCTAGGCGTCTGTGACCCGCACCACTGACGGTCAAAAACCTTACGGCAATAGGTATAAGACGTCAATCAAAAAATGTCAGCTGATAGGAGCTGCAACTAACAGTGCAGTTGAAAGGTGTTTTTATCGCGCTGGGAAGGGATCAACCCGCTCAGCGACGCTAAGCATCGTTAGCTTCGAGAGCCGAAGCGGGCTGAAGCGTCAGTTGGGTGGTAACAGCATGGTCTGCCACGTCTGCTCGGTCGGCGCGACACGGACGAGGTCGGATTGGCGGTATTGCTGGCCGTCGGGTCCGGTGTAGTCCCCCGTTGCGGGGTCGTACTCGGCAACTGCCAACGGCGGTGGCTGCTGCGCTGGAACGGACGGCGGCAGCGGTGCGGGCGCAGGACCGGTGTCGGGTAGCGCTTGTCCGGTCGTCGTCGCGTTCGGGTCGCCCTTCCAGTTGTATCCGTCGTTGAGCGGGAGGAACTGTTCATCGCTCTCACAGAGCCGGGCCGACGGGGCCCGCTTGGCGGGATTGCCGGCGCATGGGGTGTTGCGCACACCGCGAACGTTAAATGGTGAGTCCTGCGGCGTGCGGCAGTAAATGTCACCTGGCGCACGTTCGGGGTAGTCCACCTCGCTGGGCACGCGTCGTTGCTGCGCAGGTAGGAAGCCTGTGGTGCACGGTGGTGGCAGGTTGATGTTCAGGTTGAAGCTCAGATACTGACCGCGGTAGGCCTGCTTGGTGTTTCGGTTGGCCATGATGCCGGCCTGTCCTGCGGCGACTGCGTGTGGCAGCAGGACCAGAAGCTGCTCGATGTTGTCGCGATATGTCACGGCCACCTTGCCCACGCTGGTCAGGTTCGCCATCAGGATCGGCAGCGTCGGTTGCACCCGATCGATCAGCTGACGGGCTTCCTCAGCGGCCGGGCCCCCGTTGTCGATGAAACCGGCCACCGAATCGTCGCGGGTCTTCAGAGACCCTGTCACATCGGCGATATGCGATGCCCAAAGTTGAATTTCGGACGATGTGTTGGTCTGCGAGTCGAACACGGGCTGAGCGGTGTCGACGAGTGCCAGGAACGGGTCGAGGTTCTTGCGCGCGGCGAGGGACAGGTCGGTGGTTCCCCGCACGATGCGCGACAGCTCGGGTCCGAGTCCTCCTACAGCGGTGTACGACTCATCGATCAGCGTCTTGAGATTGTCATTCGGTATCGCCTGCAGTCCGGTGTTGGCGTTCGACAGCAGCGTGTTGATGTCTGGGGGCACCGAGGCGTTCGCCTCGGAAATGACATCTCCATTGCGCAAGGGGCGCGACGATCCGTCCCTGGGCACCAGTGCGATGTACTGTTCGCCGATCGCGGATTGGCTGTGTACCTCGGCCTCGAGGTCTGAGGGGACGTCGATGCCGGACTTCAGCGAAAGGACCGCCTCGACACCGGTGTCGGTCAACCGCACATCTGCCACCCGCCCCACCTCGGTTCCGCGGTAGGTGACGTTGCCGGTGGCATACAGACCTCCGGCCCTTGGCAGTTGCACCGTGACGGTGTATTGCCCCACCCCGAAGAGTTGGGCGGGCAGCTTCATGAAGTGGAAGACCATGATGGTGATCGCGGTCAGCGCGATCACCAGGAAGATCGCGAGCTGAATCTTGATGCGCCGGTGCAAATGCATTTACAGGCCCTGATCCCAACGGTACGGCACGACAAGGGGATTGCCCGCGGTGTAAGGGCTGGGGAACTGACCAATGGTTCTACCCCACTGCATCTCGAGCTCGGTGAGGTCGCCCTCCCAGCGCGTGCCGGTGAACAGACCCGCATCGATACGGCTCAGCGTGAGGTCGACGATCGCAGTCAGATTGGCATAATCGCCGCGCTGCCAGTTCTCGATGGTCTCGTTCGGGAAAGGGAACGTGGGGATCAGGCTCAGCGACCGCGTGAGACTCGGCCCCGCGTCGGCCAGGCTGTGCAGTACTGGACCGACCTGCTGCAGCTGGACTACCAGGTTCTCTTTCGTCTTGTCGATCGTGTCGACGGTCAATGCGCTGAACTTTGCGAACTGGTCGGCGGCGTTGACGAGATCGTCTCTCTGCCTGTTGAGTTCGGCGATCGCTTCAGGGATGCTCTTCAGCGCACGGTCCAATACCGGCTGACGCGCCGCGAACTTGGTGGCGAGCTGGTTGAGACTCTCCGTCGCCGCGATGATGTCGGGTGTCTGGTCATTGAGGTCTCTGGTGAACGTGTCGAGCTGACTGGCGAGGCTGCGTAGGTCCTGTTCGCGACCACGGAACGCCGTGCTGAATGCTTCTGTGATGTCTTGGATCTGCCCGAGCCCGCCGCCGTTGAGGACCGCCGACACTGCGGCCAGCGTCTGCTCGGTGGTCGGATAGAACCCGCTGTTGGCCAATGGGATCAACGATCCTTCGGCAAGCCGGCCGGTCGGTGGTTCGCCAGTAGGAGGAGCGAGTTCGACGTGTTGGGAGCCCAGCAGGCTGGTTTGGCCCAGCTTCGCCGTCGAGTTGGCAGGCAGATTCACATCCCCGTCGAGGGTGATCGTCAACAACGCATGCCAGTCCTGGCGGTCGATCCTGGTGACGGTTCCGACCGAGACGTCGGCCACGCGCACCCGCGAGTTGGGTTCGAGGTTGTTCACGTCCGGCATCTGCACCTGGATGTGGAACGAGCCGTCACCGCGGCCTTGCGTCCCGGGCATCGGCAGCGAGTTCAGCCCGCGCCATTGCGCACATCCGCCGGCGGCCAATACTCCAACGAGTACGAGTAATATCGCGATGATGTGACGGCCGGTCATGAGCCTGCTCCGTGCGGGATCATGAGACCAGGCAGTCCCTCAGCGGGATCGGTGGACACCGTTGTTTCGACTGCAGGGCCCACGGGCACTTCAGCGGGTAAGGGCCCCGCTTGCGGAGCGGGTGCGGGTGGTACGAAGTCGGGGCGCATCCATGGCTCGCTGTAGGTGATCTCGTTGGGACGGGCCTGCGCCCCGACGAAGAAATTGAAGCCCAGCGGCGGAAAGTTGTACTGACGGTTCTTCACGATCGGCGCCATGTACTGGACGCACAGCTTGGCGGACTGCTCAGCATCGAGTCTCGACGCAGCTTGTATTGCACCACACAGGAATTCGATCGGATTGGAGAAGTTATTCACCGCCAGAGCGCCGGTCAGCGCGCCGTTGGCCGGTTCGTAGATGTTGTCGAAGTTGCCGATCGTCGTCGGAGCGATGTGCAACGTCTGCTTGATGTCGTCGAGGCTGCCCACCAGCGTGTTGGAGATCGACGTCAGTTTGTCGAACGAGGTCCCGATGACCTCACGATTGTCGTCGGCGAAGCTCTTTACCGCGATAGCGGCCGCGTTGAGGTCCTCGACGGCCAGCGAGACTTTATCCGGGTTGTCCGCCAACAGTGAGCTGACGGTGGCGAGGTTTCCGTTGAGCTGCTCGAGGGCGCCTGCGCTGTCCTCCAATGCGGTTACCACGGTCGACAGATTGGTGAAGGTGTTGAAGATGTCGTCGCTGTGATCGCCCAGCATCGAAAGAGTTTGCGACAGTTTCATTATCGTGTCGCGAATGGACCCACCCTGGCCACGCAGGTTGTCCGCGCCGGTGTTGACGAACTCCCCTAGTGTGCTCACGCCGCCGGGCTGAGTGGGCTTGAGCAGGTCGGTCAGTCGCTGCAATTGGTCGCGGAAATCGTCCCACTCCACCGGGACCACGGTGCGGTCCTGTCCGATCACTGCGCCGTCAGCCATCACCGGGCCTCCGGTGTAGGCGGGAGTGAGCTGGATCGCGCGCCCCGTCACCAGTTGTGGCGACATGATCGCGGCCTTGGCATCGGCGGGTACCTGAACGGAGCTGTCGTATTCGAAGGTCACCTTGGCGCGATCGGGTTGCGGTTCGATCGACAGAACGCGGCCCACCGGTACCCCCAGCACCCTGACATCGTCACCGGGGAACAATCCGTTGCTGTTTTCGAAGTACGCGACAACCATGTTCTGATCAATGCGGTCCTTGATTCGCACGGCGGCAAACACGCCACACACCAGCGTGGCCACCAGAATTACCGCGAGCGCCGATCGGCTGTGCAACAACCGGTTCACGGCTGTCCCCCGGAGGTTGGTACGAGAGGCGGCGCTTCGCCTGGAGCCTGCACGAGGAGGTCTCCCGTCGGTGGCGTCGCCGGCGGCGTGCGTTGTGGACCCGTTAGAGCCGGCGGCCCTGGCGGTGGACCTCCCGGCGCGGTCGCCGGTTCGGGCTCGCGATACGGGTAGCACCCCGTCGGCCCGGGCAGCGGTGAGCCCGGCGGACCACAACCCACATCGCCGGGGTTGCCGGTGATCGCGTCGGGGATGGTGAGCCGCGGCTCTCCACCCTGACCGGTCCGCGGATACGGAACCGGCAGTGGCGGAGTGCCAGGCTGTCCGACCTGCGGATCGGTCAACTCGCTGGGCACTTTCACATTGGGATCGACGCCGAGATCGGAAAACGCGGCGTCGACGAAGGGTTGGACGAACTGGCCAGGCAGCAGATTGGCGACGTAAGCCTTGAAGAACGGCCCCGACGACACCGATTCGCCCAGTGACATGGCGTAGGAATTGAGCAGCTTGACCGCCTTGGCCAACCTGTCCTTGCGGTCATCGACGATCGTCAGGACGCCGTTGAGTTTCTCCAGCGCCGGCTTGAGATCGCTGCGATTGTCCTCGACGAACCCCCTGAGTTCGCGCGACATCGCCGAAATGTTCGACCAGATCTGGTCTAAGGCAGCACTTTGCGTCTGCAGCGCAGACAACAGGGCATTCGTGTCGTGGACGAGCGTTACGACCTGATCGCTGCGTTTCGCCAGCACCGCGGTGACTTTCGCGGCGTTGGCGAGTAAGGACCGCATCTGTTCGTCGTGCTTGTTGATGGTCGCGGCGAAACGCGCGACACCCTCCACCGCCGTCTTCAGATGTGGAGGCGTGTCAGCGAAAGTCTGTGCGATGGTGCTGAGCGAGTCCGAAAGTTGGTTGGTGTCAATACCACTCACAGTGTTCGTCAGATCCCCCAGCGCATCGGGCAACTGGTACGGCGAGAACGTCCGCTCGATCGGGATCGGCCCATCGAGTCTCCCGCTTCCACGGGGGGTCACATTGAGCACCTTCGAACCCAGCAGGCTCTTGGTCCTGATCGCGGCCTCGGTACGGTCCCCCAAGCGAATGTTCCCCGCGATCTTGAAGGTCACCAGGACTCGCGGCCCAGCTAACCGGATGCTGGACACCTTGCCGACCGGGTAGCCGGACACCTCGACGCCGGCGCCGGTGAACAGGCCGCCGGCATCGGCGAAGTACGCCTGATATTCCTTGCCCTGATTGAGGAACGGCAGCTTTTGGTACTGCAGCGCCGCGGTGACGATGACCGCGGTGATCGCCGCGCCGACGATACCAATCACGACGGGGTTGCGCTCGCTGAGAGACTTCATCGAGGTGTACACCGCCCACTCGCCTGGCCGGCGACCTTGACGTAAACGGGCTGGCCTCCTTTTCCGTTGAGTTTGAGCACGATCTCGCACAGATAGAAGCTGAAGAAGTCGCCGTACAGACCCTGGCGACCCAGCGCTTGGTATTTGTCCGGCAGCGTGTTCAGCAAGTTGTCGAGATAGTCGTGGTCGGCGACCGCGATCGCCGCGGCCCGATCCGTTTGGCGAACGACCTCACGCAACGGTGGACGGGTCGCCGCGAGCAGTTCAGCCAACGATGCCGTGCCGGCGTCGATGTGCGCGACGGCGTTGGTGATGTCGGTCTTGCGTTCGGCCAGCCCATGGACGAGCTCGGAGAGCGAGGTGACCGCCGAATCGAACCGATCGCTTTGTGCCCCAATGGTGCCCAGGACAATGTTGAGGTTGTCGACAACCTCACCGATGAGTTGATCTCGGTCGGCGAGCGTGTTGGTGACTGCCGCTGCCTGGTCGAGGAACGATCCGATGGTGGGGCCCTGGCCCTGGAACGCGCCGATGAGCTGGCCGCTGAGCTCGTTCACCTGCTCGGGGCTCAGCGCCCGGAAAAGCGGCCGGAACCCGCCGATGAGTGAGTCCAAGTCGAGCGCGGGTTGTGTGCGCGCCAATGGGATCGTCGCGCCCGGCGACAGCGGCCGCAGTCCGCCGGCCCCCTCTTCCAGCGCGACGAAGCGTCCCCCGAACAGATTGTCGTACCGGATGACCGCGCGGGTGCCCTCGGTGAGGACGACGGTGTCGTCGGTGTCGAACCTGACGTGCACGGTGGCGTCGTCGTCGACGGTGATGCTTTTGACCTTGCCTACCTCGACTCCGGCGATGCGCACCATGTCGCCGTCGCGCAGGCCCGACACATTGGTGAATGCCGCCGTGTATGTCTTGCCTTCCCCGAACCGGAACTGCGCGAAAACCGCCAACAGAGCGAAGGTTCCGAGCATGCACACCGTCATGAACACGCCCAGCCGCCAGGCTGCGGCCCTGAAGTTTCCTCTCATGGCGTCGGCGCTCCTGCCTGAGCCAACGGCTCGGGCGTCGCCGGTGGCACACCGGGCCACAACGGGACTCCCCCGGGTCCGTACAGCGGAGCACCGTACGGTGGCGCACCGGGATAAGGCACGGGTCCGATCGCCGGACCCGGGATGCACTGCCGGATACTGGGACGCTCGGGCACCGCCCGGGTCACTGGGAAGAAGTTGACCCAACACGGGTGTCCGATACCGGGATTGGGTCGGAAGTCCACGCCGGTGCCCCATCCGGTGTTTGTCACTAGTTGCCGAACCGGGAAGTCCTTGGAGGCATCGGGCAGCGATCCGCACCCGGGTTGCCCGCCGGGGCCGCCCTTGGCGGCAATGATCGGCAGGTTCTGCGGGAACTGGTAGGGATCATTGCCGCCGAGGAGCGCGATGTCGAGTTGGATGGATCTGCCATCGCGACCACCCCACACGTCGTAGCCGCCGTTCTCCAAGAACCAGGTCGCCCCCTGCAGCCAGCAGGTGTAGATCGGGTCGTACTTGTGCAGCAGATCCGTCGTCGGGGCAAGTGTGTTGACGGCGTCGACCAGACTGTCCTTGCTGGTCGTCAGCAACTGCGTTCCAGACTGCGCGAATCCGGTTACGTTGAGCAGCAACGTATCCAGCGCGGCGCTGTGCGCGACCACGGTATCGCTGGTGGTGCTAGCCGCGTCCAGAGTCGAGATGATGTCGTCGGCGACCGCGGCGTAGGTGTCGTTGAGATTCTTGAACGATCGCCAGTCGGCGCGAATGGTGTCGCTGCGTTCGTTGACCGCGGTCAGGACCTGGTTGAGCGCTGTGGTGGCCTCGCCCATTCGCGCACCCTGGCCGCGTACCGCGTCGGCGACTGCCGTCAGGACGGCATTGATCTTCGCAGGATCCACCATGCGCAGCAGATCGACGATGTTCTCGAAGATCGTGTTCACCTCGGTGCTGACGTTCTTCGAGATCAGCACGGCACCGGCCGCCAGTCTCTCTGTGCTGGGATGTTCAGGGGGAACGAGGTCAACGAACTTGGAGCCAAAGGCCGTGGTGACCGAGATCTGGGCTTCGACGTTCGCCGGGATGCGCGAAATCTGATCGGGGTCGATCTCGAGCAGCAACCTGACTGGCCCGCTGCCGCCTTCGATTTGCCCCACTCGGCCGACTTGTACGCCGCGCATCTTGACGCGCGCGCCGGTCTCCATCACCAGCCCGGCACGGTCGGCGCTCAACGTCACGGGGACGTACGTACTGAACGTCCCACTGAACGCCACGGCGGTCGCAGCGACGAACACGGCCAGCACGGCCACCATCGCCAGCGCCCACCATGCGTTGTGCAGTCGGTGCTCTCCGGCCCTGGCTTTCATCGTCAACCCGCCAGGTTGAAGTTGCCGGACTGCCCGTAAACGGCCAGCGAGATCATGACGATCTCGACGGCGGCCACGACCATCGAGGTGCGCACCGCCCGGCCGACCGCCTCACCGACGCCGGCGGGACCGCCGCGGGCCGTGAAGCCGTAATAGGTGTGCACGAGCATGATCACCACGGTGATGGCGACCGACTGCAGGAATGACCACACCAGGTCGGTCGGGTTGAGGAAGGTGTTGAAGTAATGGTCGTAGACACCCGAACCCTGACCGTAAATGGCGGTGGTGCCGGTGCGCGCAGCCAAGAAGGCCATCATGGTCGCAATGCAGAACAACGGGATCACCACGATCACTCCTGCGAGCACCCGGGTGGCGGCCAGGTAGGTGATACTTCGGATTCCGATGACCTCGAGCGCGTCGATCTCCTCGTTGATGCGCATCGCACCCAGCTGCGCGGTAGCACCGGCCCCGATCGTGGCCGACAACGCGACCGCGGTGGTGCCGGGCACGATCAGACGGACATTGAAGAACGCCGACGCGAATCCGGTTAGGGCTTCGACACCAATGGAAGCGAATTGGTTATAGCCCTGCACGGCGACCAGTGCGCCGGTTGTCATGGTGAGGAAGGCGACAATCGCCACCGTCCCGCCCACCACGGCCAGAGCGCCGACGCCCAAACCCATTTGAGCGATCAGACGCAGCTGTTCGGCAGGGTATCGCCGGATCGCTTCCGGGATGGAACTCAACGTTGCAGCGTAGAAGCGGGACTGTTCGCCCAGCTGGTTCCATCCAGCGGCGACGCTTTCAGCGACTTGGCGCAGCCGATGGTGTACTCGGCTGGGCACGGCCTGAGTCATCGCGGCCATGTCACTGCACCGTGAACTGGATGCCGACGGCGGTGACGATGACGTTGATGGCGAACAGCACCATGAACGTGAAGACGACAGTCTCATTGACCGCGTTGCCCACGCCAGCGGGCCCGCCACCGACGGAAATGCCCTTGTAGCAGGCGATCAACCCTGCGGCCAGCCCGAACAACGTGGCCTTGGTCAGGGAGACCAGAACGTCGGCGACACCGGTCAGCAGGGTCATCCCGGCGATGAACGCGCCGGCCGAGACGTGCTGAATGAACACGCAGAAGAAGAACGCACCGGCGAGGCCGGCGATGATGACGGTCGAGGAAAGGGCCAGCGCTACAGTCGTTGCCGCCAGCACCCGCGGCACGACGAGTACCTGGATGGGGTTGATGCCCATCACTTTCATGGCGTCGAGTTCTTCTCGTATGGTGCGCGCCCCAAGGTCGGCACACATCGCCGTCGCGCCGGCGCCCGACACGACGAGCACCGTCACGATGGGACCGATTTGGTTGACGGTGCCGATGGCAGCCCCGGTTCCGGCGAAGTCCGCGGCACCGAATTCGGTCAACAGGATGTTGAAGGTGAACACCAGCAGTACCGAGTAGGGCAACGTCAGCATCAGCGCCGGGAGTACCGACACCCGAGCGACGAACCAGGTTTGCAGAACGTACTCGCGCCAGGCAAAGGGCGGCTTGACCATGGCAATCAACGTGTCGACCGCCATGGCGAAAAACCCGCCCAACGCGCCGAACGGCTTGGCGGCCAACATCGTCGCCACGAGTTAGCCCTCCCGTCGCCGAAACGGACATCTGGACTGGGGAGTCGCGGCGCGTCGTCGACCAAGAGGTTTCGCCGCCGCCCGAATCTCACCGTCCGTCAACATCGCCCGAAACGTATCGACTGCGCAGTCAGAGTTGCTGCTCCAATCGGAGGGATATCGGTCCTCCTTTGGAGAAGGTTGTGAAGACGATCGCCAATCATCACACGTAGTCGGCGTACCGTCGCAGCATCGAAGACTATGCCTCGCAGGAGATTCGGTATGCCGCACCCATGGAAATCGATAAGCATCTTTCTTCCCTGCACACTGTCTGTCGATCAAGTGAGCGTTCAGCTGCGATCCGGAGTCGTACGCTTTGCCGCAGACGGCGGCGAATTCGTCGACGACATGCGCATCGAAGGGAAAGCTGCGCATTCTGACAGCTGGGTTGAGTGGCGGATGGCCTACCGTCCCGGTCCTCCTGGCCTGCGTTACGGGACCGGCACCGCGGGATCACGGTCATCGCGCTAGCAATCGGGAATTTACCAGGGTGTCCGCTAAAGGCCACGTCGCCAGGTAGAATCGCAGAACGTCGATTCACTGGGGGTAGGACATCTGCGCATCACCAGCCGGTCCGGTCGCGGGTACGCGTAAGCGCGACCCGGAACGCAAGAGCAGAATCCTCGAGGCTGCGGCCGACCTCGTCGCCCGAAAAGGCTTTCACGCCGTGTCAATCGCGGAGATAGGGGCCGCGGCCGGCATCACCGGTTCGGGTATCTACCGCCACTTCGATAGCAAATCGTCGGTTCTGGTGGCGCTCTTCGACCGAGTGATCGACGATTTGCTCCGCGACGAACAGCAGATCCTCGACACCGTGACCGACCTCGGATCGGCCCTTGATCAGCTGATCGCCGGCCAAGTGGAGTTCGTCGTCGGCGACCGGGAACTGGCCCAGGTCTACTACAACGAGATCAACAACCTGCCGGACGAAGACCGTCGGCGGCTGCGCCGTAAGCAACGGCTCTACCTCGAGGAATGGGTCCATCTCGTCAACGAGATGCGTGCCGACCTCACCGATACGGAAGCACGAACCGTCGTGCACGCAGTGATCGGGGCGATTCAATCTCCGCTGTTCCACAACGTTGGCCTACCCGAGGACCGGCTTCGCGCCATCCTCACCGATGCCGCCCGGGCGGTCCTCGGCATCGGCCGCGGATGAGCAGCGTCAGGCGCCGACAAGAGTCAACGCCCGACGCCACTCCCCCAATTGCGTCAGTGTGTGGCGCCGACGAAATCGGTGCCACCGACCGACGCGGTCCCGGCGGTCCCATCAGAGACCGATTCCCGCAGGGGTTGCGTCGGGAGGAATCTGCTCAGCCCGTACACGATGAACGCGCACAGTCCAATCGACAGAATCGTTGCTGCCCAGATAATGCCTTTGGTCGCGTGACCGTTGTCGAGGTGCATGGCGATGATCATCGGCGAACCGATGCCGATGTTCGCGGCGAAGAATGTCATCGGGAACACGATGAACAGGCTGAGCAACCCCCACGCTGTCGACACCTGGCGCCAGATCAGCACTGCCACGACCGTGAACAAGACGACTTGCGTGCCCTCGAGTATGCCGATGACGAGGGGGTAATTCCAGATCCGCAGAACATACGGGCCGTAGTAGGTGTAGACGTCGGTGCCCGTTCCGATCACCTCGAATACGCACGACGCCAATATTTCTGCGCCCCAGACGACGAAGAGACCGCGGCGGCGCAGCCGTCCCTCGTATATCCATCGACCCGCGTATAGGCAGGCGGAGGCATAGAGGATGACGTAGCCGCTGTGGGTCCAGGTGGGCTGCGGAACGCCGAAGGCGGAGAAATGCATGAATCCCGCGCCTGGCTGTCCGTTCTGGGCGTCGTAGAACCAGAGGTCGAACGCGACGTCGTACATCGGCTCTGCGAATGCTGCCACTCCGGCGGCCAGGCACGCGATCAGGTAGAACGGTGTTCGTTGTTTGATGCCCATTCGAATGGCTATGACGAGCATGACGGCGACGATTGCCCAACTCGTCCACGTGAAGATCAGCTGCCATAGCAGATCGAGATTGTGCTGTTTGACGTCAATCGGCGTGCGTCCCACGTCTCCTCCTTGAGGGCCCCAACTCCTGCGCCTGTGCAGTTGTCTGGTTTCGGACGCTAGCCAGCCCCTCGGGAGTCGCACATTGTCATTCGGGAGCAAAACGATGCACCGTTGGGGGTATATCCGCTCGCGGTTGGCAATTTCGATCGACCGACAGACTGCGGGTTCTGGCTGCGGGCTCCGTCTACTTGGGAGGATTTGGCTCCCCCCGCAGGGGTGAAGCAGCCGATATCGCCACAGAGCGGTGTCGTTCTGACACCGTGAAGATGGACGTGAATATCGGCGGCTCGATCGATGGAACCGGCGGAGGTGATCTGGTCGCGCTTACCGAACAGGTAAGTGACGCTGAGAGACTCGGCTTCGACGGAGTGTGGTCGACGGAGGTGAGCCGCGACCCCTTCCTGCCGCTGATGTTGGCCGCCGACAGATCGACCTCGCTGCAGCTCGGCACTGCCGTGGCGGTGGCATTCGCACGGAGCCCGATGACGATGGCCGCGTCAGCCAACGATCTGAATACATTCAGCCGTGGCCGATTCGTCCTCGGACTGGGATCCCAAATCCGGGCCCACATCGAACGACGTTTCAGCATGCCGTGGTCTTCGCCGGCGCCACGAATGCGGGAGTATGTCCTTGCGCTGCGGGCGATCTGGCGATGCTGGGAGACCGGTGAAAAGCTCGACTTCCAGGGCGAGCACTATCGACACACCCTGATGACGCCGATGTTCAGTCCAGACGCCTCGTTCGGAGCGCCACGGGTCATGCTGGCAGCCGTGGGGCCGATGATGACTGCAGTCGCGGCCGAAGTCGCCGATGGCCTGTTGCTGCACGGGTTCACCACGCAGCGCTATCTGCGTGAGGTCACGTTGCCTGCCGTGGAGCACGGGCTGGCCCGGTCGGCGCGTACACGCGCCGATTTCACCACGGTCTATCCGGGCCTGGTTGTCACCGGCAGCACCGAACAGGAGTACGACACTGCGGTGCAACAGGTGCGCCGGCAGATCGCGTTCTATGGGGCCACCCCGGCATACCGTGGAGTGCTCGACCTGCACGGGTGGGGCGACCTGCACACCGAGCTACATCGATTGTCCAAATCCGGCGACTGGGCGACCATGACCAGCCTGATCGACGACCGCGTTCTGGAAACGTTCGCCGTCACCGGCGAGCCCTCGACCATCGGCGGGAAGCTGGTGGAGCGGTTCGGCGACCTTGTCGACCGATTCACCCTGTACACGCCTTACCCCTTCGACGCTCACGCTCGCGCTGTGATCGTCGAAGGGGTACGGGCGGCAGGCTAGCTCGCGGGAGCCGCTTGCGCGGCAGCCGTCTCGAGCAGGAACTGCCCGATGTACGTGCGCGTCTGATCGGCGTTGAGCGGCTGGAACAACGAGGCCGCCGAGTCTCTGTAGAGTCGCTCGAAGATGGTTCCGCCTCGGAACGACGATCCGCCGACCATGCTCATCGCGTGACGTGACATGTGCATCACATTGTCGGCGATGAAGGTCTTCGCCAGCCCGAGATACGGGAACCGCAGCTCGGGCGACCACAGCTTGTCCTTGCCGTCGATGAGATCCTGGCAGGTCTGATACAGCACCCTGCGGGAGAATTCCACTCGCGATGCCATGTCCCCGATGCCGTCGATGATGTGTCCGACATTCTTCACCTCGGTATCGGCGGCGACGATCGCACCGAACGTCGCACCGAGATGCTTCTTGGACAGTGTCGCGATCGACTCTTCGAGGATGCGCTGCTGCATACCCAGATAGATGCTCGCGAACATGAGCGACGCCCACTCCAGGGTACCGAATGCCCCTGTGCGCCAATGGGATACGAATCCGTCCTCGGGAACGAAGAACCCGTCGAAGACGATGGTCTGCGTGCCCGTCGCATGCATGCCCAGAGCGTTCCACGTCTTATCGATCCTGATTCCATCGCCGACACCATTCTCGTCGACCTTGAAGTCGGCGATGAACAGCTTCTCGGCAGCCACCCGTCCATCGAAGGTGTCCGGCAGGTTGCCGTCGGCGTCGGTCTCTGTCGCGTTGGTGGTGATGATGTCGGCTGCTTCGCACAGGGTGCCCCACGTCTTCTTGCCGTATAGACGCCAGCCGCCGCCCTTCTGGGGGACCGCCTGCATGTCGGCCAGGCCCGAAAAACCGGCGCGCTGCTCGGAGAACGGACCGAAGACCAGTTCTCCCTCCGCTACCCGCCCCAGCCAGTACCTGTTCTGTTCTTCACTCATCAGGTTCCCGGCAATGCCCACCATGATGTAGTGCATGTTGTAGGCCAAGGTGATCGCTGAATCACCCCTCGACAGCTCGGATACCACCTTGGAGACCTGCAGGATGTTTCCACCGCCGCCGCCGAACACCTTCGGCACCGGAAGTCCACCCAAGCCGGACCTCTTGAAAACGTCGATCGACGGGTAGGCGAACGTATTCTCCCGGTCGTACTTGGGTCCGATCTCCCGGAAGTACGCCGAGACCTCCTGCGCCTTGGCGAAGTACGGCTCGAATTCGTCGTCGGTCAGATCTTGTTCCAGCATTGTCACTCCCTCGAAGGTGATGCGGTCTGGTGCGATGCTGCCCCGGGGAACGGGCGGCCCACACCCCTCCCAAGGGGTAACTCAGTCCAGCTTCGGGGGAAGTGAAGACGGTCTGGATCGTCAGCCTGGATCCGTTCTCCCCCCAGGGAGCGGTCCCTATCCCCCTCTCGGTAGTCGTGGCAACCGCACCCCCGTCCCTAACGTCGATGGCGTCGTGCACCACCAGCGAGGAGAAACGCTCATGAGTCACACGTTCGCCGTCAAATGGCTAAAAGCCTTCCGTGAGAGCGCCGAGGCCGTCGTGGCCTTGTACGCCGACGATTTCCTCTTCGAAGACCCAATCCTCGGCCAGTCGATCACCTCCAAGGAGGAGTTGCTTCGGGTCTTCGCGCCGT
The DNA here is from genome assembly GCA_044508395.1 of Mycobacterium sp. Classification (GTDB taxonomy): domain Bacteria; phylum Actinomycetota; class Actinomycetes; order Mycobacteriales; family Mycobacteriaceae; genus Mycobacterium. The sequence goes on from JBIQHU010000026.1 coordinate 28,835, forward strand.
ACGCCAACGCCGATACCGAGAACGGCATCGGCATCAACAACTTCCGTATCGACGAAGTCGTCGGCGATGAACGGGCGGCCATCTACCGCTGGACCTGGCAAGCACCAACAGCCGCGGCGTTCGTCGGTGTGCCAACCAACGGCAAGGTGCCTGGTGCCCGCGGCATCACCTTCCACATCTACGACACCGACGGCCGCATCAAGCGCGAGGAGAGCTTCTGGGATGTCTCCACCGCCGCCCGCGACCTGGGGCTTCCGGTCGATCCCACTGCCGTAGCCAAGACACCGGCACTGGTCTGAAGGGAACAACAATGAGTCTCGACACCACCCTGGCCGCTCAGCACGCCGCCCGCTGGACGAACGCGCTGACCAGTGACACCCGTGCCGCCGTAGACCTTTACGCCGATGACATGGTCTACGACGACCACGCCGATTCAGATCATGTGATCGACACTGCGATCACCAAGGCGGAGCTCGAGCCGCGGTTGGCTCCCTTCGCCAACAACGACAGCGAGAACGGTGTGGGCATCCACACTTTCACTGCCAACGAGGCGTTCCAGCTCGCCGGCGTCAACGGCAATCCTGCCGTGGTCATTCTGTGGGACTGGACCGGAGAGGGCCTGGACACCTTCCGCGGAGTCCCAACCGGTGGCAAGACACTGACGACCAGAGGAATCACCTGGCACCAGCTGGATGCCGACGGGCGGATCGCCCGGGAGACCACCTACTGGAACGACACTCCAGTTCTGCAGGAGCTCGGTCTTCCGATCATCACGCCCGAGTACTGGGTCGAGGGATTCGATCCCGCCGCCCTGGCACAGTGACGGATCGGGCACGGTGACCCAGTTGAACACAGGTGCGTGGGGCGTGCTGCCGGACGTGCTCGACCGGGCGTGCACGTACTACGCCGATCGGGTGGCGATAATCGACGGTGACCGCAGCGTCAGCTATCGCGAATTGCTGCTGTGGCGCAACCGGATCGCCAATGCGTTGATCGCAGCGGGCGTGCAGAAGGGCGATCGAGTCGGTCTGCTGATGCCCAACTGCCTGGAGTTCATCCCGGTTCAGCAGGGGGTGTGGGCGGCAGGCGCGGTGTTGGTCCAGATGCCGACCCGCGCCGCTGCCGACGGATTCCGCTCCAACCTGGCACAGACAGACGCCTCGGTGCTCGTCTATCACGCCAAGTTCGAAGAGTCCGTCGCCCTGATCCGCGACTCACTCCCCAAACTCCAAACCCTGATCCGAGTCGGCGATGCGGACGAGGCCGCTGTTGATGCCATCGATTTCACATCGGCGGTCGATGCCGCTCCTGATATGCGGTCCGACATCGTCATCGACGAGCACGACGAAGCCTACGTGCTGTTCACCTCGGGAAGCACCGGCGAGCCCAAGGGCGTCGTCAATTCACACTTCACGTGGAGTCATTACGCGATCGCCGCCGGACTCGAAATCGGCGACATCCGGTTCGGCGAAGTGTTCGCGCACGGTGCGCCGCTTACCCATTTCAGCCAAATCTTTGTGATCCCGACGTTCATCCGGGGCGGTACCAATGTCATGCTTCCGGGGTTGGAAGTCGAGACGTTGCTCACCAACATCGAACGACATCGCGTCACCGCCACGGCGGTGGTCCCGACCATCATTTATCTGCTGCTCGACCACCCAGCACTGAGTCGTTTCGATATCGCGAGCCTCAACACGGTCGTCTACGCCGGCGCCCCAATGTCGCCGGAGAGACTCCGTCAGGCGCTCGATAAGTTCGGTCCCATCTTCATCCAGACCTATGCGGGAACCGAACAAGGTTACGTTTCATGCCTGCGTAAACACGAACATCTCGCCGGCGACGATGAATCGCAACAGGATTGGATATCCCGGCTGGCTTCGGCAGGCCGCCCGATGTTCACGGTGCAGGTCAGCATCCGCGACGACGACGACAACCCCCTTCCTGTCGGCGAGGTCGGGGAGATCTGCTCGCACCAACTCGGACAGATGTTGGGCTACCTCGATCCCGAACGCAACGCCGAGACGCTGCGCGGCGGGTGGGTACACACCGGCGACATCGGCCGGCTGGATGAGGATGGCTACCTCTACCTCGTCGACCGTAAGAAGGACATGGTCGTAAGCGGCGGGTTCAACGTCTTTCCCCGTCAAGTCGAGGATGTGTTGTGCACCCATCCGACCGTGGCGCAAGCCGCGGTGATCGGTGTGCCACACGACAAATGGGGTGAGGCTGTTCTCGCGGTTGTCGTCACCCGATCGGGTGAGATCGCCGACGGCACGCTCGAGCAGGAACTCATCGACCACGTCAAGCGATCACTGGGAAGTGTCCCCGCTCCCAAACAAGTGCTGTTCACCGACACCCTGCCGCTGAACCCGGCGGGCAAGGTCGACAAGAAGGCATTACGTAAACCGTACTGGCAGAACAAGTCCCGACAGGTCGGATAACCGAGGAGCTCACACAATGACCAGCCACTATTCGCTCTACGTCGACGGCAAGTGGATCGACACCGACGAGAACTACCAGATCCGGAGTCCAGCCACCGAAGAGCTGGTGGCCACCGTCGCCAAGGGCGAAGTCGGCCACGTCGACGCCGCGGTTTCTGCCGCCCAGGGCGCGTTCGATGAAGGGACTTGGCGAAACACGCCCCCCGAGGAACGCGCTGAGCTGATCAAGACGGTGGCGGAACGTCTCGCGGCGCGGTCGGACGAACTCGCCGCGCTGCAGTCCCGGGAGAACGGTGCCACTATCCGCATCACCGGTGCACTGCACGTCGGTTTGTCCGCAGCACAGCTCCAGTACGTCGCGGCGATTACTGCGGGCTACCCGTGGGAGACCGAAGGTCCGGCGATCGAGCCGGTCGCGGCGAGCGGTCTGGTGGTCCGGCAGCCGATCGGAGTGGTCGCCGCGATCGTTCCGTGGAACATTCCGTTGTTGACCACGGTGTGGAAGATCGGTCCCGCACTGGCAGCGGGGAATTCGGTGGTGCTGAAGCCAGATGAGCATGCGCCGATCTTGCCGATCGAGCTGGCGCGAGAATTCGACGCCGCCGGATTGCCGCCCGGCGTGCTGAACGTTGTGACCGGGGACGGTGAGCCGGTCGGGGCGCACCTGGCGGGGCATCCCGGCGTACGCAAGGTGGCGTTTACCGGGTCGACCGCCGTCGGTAAGAGCATCCTTCGCCAGTCCGCCGATTCCATCCGCCGCGTCACGCTGGAGCTCGGCGGCAAGGGCGCCAACATCATCTTGGACGACGCAGATATCGACATGGCCGTCGATGGTGCGTTGTTCGCGTGCATGGCCAACAACGGCGAGGCATGCGAAGCAGGCACCCGTCTGCTGATTCCCGCCGAACGCCGCGACGAGATCGTGGACAAACTCATCGCTCGCGGTTCGACACTGCGGCTCGGCGATCCGCTGGACCCCGCAACGCATGTCGGACCGATCATTTCGGCGGACCAGCGCGACCGAATCGTCGAATACGTCCGCAACGCCACCGCCGAGGGTGCCACCGTCGCTCTTGGCGGCTCGGCGCCAAGAGGCTCCGGCTTCGACAAGGGCTATTGGTTTGAACCGACGATTCTCGTCGACGTCACCAACGAGATGCGGATCGCGCGCGAAGAAGTTTTCGGCCCAGTGCTGACTGTGCTGACCTACAACTCTGAGGACCACGCGGTCCAGATCGCCAACGACACGAATTACGGCCTTTCTGCAGGTGTTTGGGGTAGCGAGCAGCGTGCACTGGCAATCGCGCGGCGTCTCGATGCAGGCATGGTGTGGGTGAACAACTGGCACGTGATCCACCCGGCCTATCCGTTCGGCGGCTTCAAGGAGAGCGGTCTGGGCCGCGAGGGCGGCCCCGATGCGATCGGCGAATACGTCGAAGAGAAGTTCATCTCACTGGATCGCTCCGGTGGAATCGAAAACAAGGCGTTCGCCATCGTCATCGATCCGGCGACGTGACAGGGGGTGCAGGCGATGACGTCCTCAGGACCGGCGCAGCCGACGAGGGAACGATACTCATTCGGTGCCGCAAAGATGAGCGACATCCGGGTGGGCAGACCCGTCCGCATCGGTGTAATCGACGGCAATGAAATGCGTATCGACTCGGCAGGTGAGTACCTCCGGGTCGGTGGTGTCGACCTGCGAAGGGTGGCGCAGCGCTCGGCGTCGGCGCGCGGTGATCATCCTGGCATCGATGTATTGGTCGACATCGATGTGATGATTGACCACGACGCTGCGGGGGCGCGCGACAAGATGGCGGCTCAGCACATCGTGCCGCGTGGTGACACGCTCACTTACATCGGAACACCCGCCGGTCTGGCCGGGCTCATCACCGACCTGCATGCACTCGGCATTTGCGACGGGGCGATGTTGCGACCGCTGCTGCCGCACGTCGCCGCGCTGATCCGCGGGCCGGTCTTGCAGGAATTGGACACGATGGGTTCACACCGGTTGACAGTTCAGGAATCCCGGCCGGCATGAGCGTGACTGCCGACTCCTACCGGGCGGCCATGCGCCGGTATCCCGCCGGCGTCGCCGTCATCACCATGATGGCCGACACCGGTCCGGTCGGATTCACGGCGACATCACTGGCATCGCTGTCCCTCGAGCCTCCGCTGGTGTGTTTCAACATCACCCATACCTCGTCGAGTATCGCTGCGCTACGCCGAGCCGACACGGTACTGGTGCACATCCTCGGCGAGCACCAATGCGAAACAGCTCGGCGGTTTTCCCGCAGCGCCGACGACAGATTCGCCGAGGCCCGGTCCTGGTCCGTGCTCGACACGGGTGAACCATTGCTGGCCGGGACCCTGACCTGGATGAGACTCAGTGTGCAACAACTCATTCCAGCCGGTGACTCTACTCTGGTAATCGGCGGAGTATTAGACGTGCAGTGCGACAGCGACGACGGCAATACCCCGCCTCCGCTGATTTACCACGACGGCACATTCCTACGGACTGCGCCCCTGGTGGAGGCCGGATGATCACCGACCGTTGAGGGCCCATGCGATCGCTTGTGCGCGATTGACCGCACCGTACTTTCGCAGAATGTGTTTGACGTGTGACTTCACCGTGCCTTGGGTGATGACGAGCTGTTCGGCGATTTCGTGATTGCTAGCCCCATTGGCCATCAGACGAAACACTTCCATCTCCCGTTCGGTGAGTCCGACAGGTACCCGGCCGGGCACGTCGCCGACCGCCTCATTGGTCTCGGTGTGACGCGCCGCGTCCAGATCCGACTGACACAGGTCATCGATGCGATCGATCGCACCGAAGAACAATTCGCGGACACTGTCGCGTTGGGTCTTGAGGCGTTCGATGAGAACGGCGCGTTCATACAGATGACTGAACCCATCGGCAAACGCCCACATGACATCCCGGTCCGCGTCATCGACTCTGCGGGTCAACGGATGATGGTCGGTGTGTAGAAAACCAACCACGTCGGCGCCCAGCACCACCGGGGCAACCACATAGGATCGCGACTGGCCCGCCTGGACGATGAGCGGCCGATACACCGGCGCGGTCGCGGTGTCGTAGACCAATGACGGCCGGCGCCGCGAAAGCATCTCGGCCTCGGGAGCTTCTCCTACCAGAGGTACCGACTGCTTGGTCCACTCATGAAACCACGAGGGGTTTTCCCCCTGTCCCCGGGTGTGCATCATCAGTGGAGTCCACCCTGAGCTCTCGACCTTCGACAGCACAGCTCGGTGAAATCCGCACCGCAGCACCACTTCTTCGCACGCACTGTCCAGCAGCGCCATGGAGCTGGGCAGACCTCGGAGTCTGCTCAGTCCCACCGCGCAATCGGCTAACCGCTGACCACGCATCGCGATGTCGTGCAGGTACCAGTCCATCGCCAGCTGTTGCAGGTCGAGGATCACATCGCAGAGCTGCTTCGCGCGCACCACATCAGTTGCCGAGCACACGCGCAACCGGTCGATGCACACATGTGTCAGATTCGAAATCGTCTCGGCGGATCGCCACGGCACGTCCCATTGGATTTCAGGTAACGAAACGGCTCCTGCGACCATCCCGTCGATCCGTATACGTAAGGCGCGCAGTCGTTCCACCAGATCCAACTCACGCGACCACCAGTCGCTTCCTGCGCGGGAAGCCGTCAAGGACCTCGCCGTGTCATTGATCATGGAGACACTCATCGCGGCCGCCGTTCGTCGTCTCGTATCTCACGCAGATAGCAGGCGATGGCCGCGGCGCGGTTGCCTGCACCCAACTTATGAAGGATGTGCTTCACGTGCGATTTCACCGTGCTCTCCGCGACCGTGAGTTGATCCGCGAGTTGTGAGTTCGTGGCGCCACTGGCGAGAAGCGCCAGCACCTCGCGCTCCCTGACCGTGAGTCTGGAAAGTCGACTTCCCTCCCGGCGGTGCGCCAGGCTGTTCTCGCGATCCGGCCGCATCGGCGACGCGGTCTCTCTTAGCGCTTCGGACGATGCCAGCGGCGAACCAGAAGCAGAAAGGTCGAATTCCTCCAGGAAGTCCCGCGCCAGCTGGCATGCCTCGACCACTGCGCGGCGTTGTCGGCGTTCACGTTCCGCCAGGTGTCTGCTTTCCAAGACCAGCCCAACACCGTCGGCGAACATCCGAATGAGGTCTCGATCGAGTTCGGTCAGCGGCCTGGCGGTGGAGGCTCTGTCGGCATGCAGCAACCCAACCAACGCACCATTCGCAACCACGGGTGCTACGACGTATTCCTTTGTGCCGGTGCGCTCCAGGAGCGGAGCATGGACGCGAGGCTCGTGCGCTGCATCAAGGACCAGTGCCGGCAGCCTGCGACGGACGACCTCGGCCTCCACCAATGGAGACAGCAACGCGATTTGAAAGTCGTCGACGCCGCCGCCGATGGCATCGACGTCAACGACGACACGGCCGTCACCGCCGAGTACGTATAGCTGCAGAGGCGACCACGTCGAACCATCCACACACGAGACCATCACCCGGTCGAAGACCGCCGATTGGCACAATTCGCGCCCTGCACAATCCAGGACGTCGACTACTTCGTTGTGTCTCAGCCTCGACAGTGCATCCAGCAGGGCGCTGAGGTCTTGACCGCTGCGCGTACGCGCGGCGTCCATCGTCCGGGTGTGCTCGTCGCTGGCGGCGGCCAGGCGGTCGGCTAACTCGGCGAAATCCACGATCTCGGCAGGCAGGCCGGTGTTGATGGGACGCGTCTCCTTCTAAGCGAACCACGAAGCGGTTCACGATTTACTAACGCGCTAATCATTGGTGATGTGGGTCACTTTGTCAATCGCCTATTTCTGGTCAAGACCTGGGTCTATTCCTATAGCAGGCCGTTGCGGTGGGTCCGTCGGCGTTGACCTGGATAGCACAAGAAGTTATTTTCGATTCACTAATACTCGTACCCAAGGTCGCCATGCTTGCGTATCAGTCGCGTGTCACCATGTGGGCCGACCGGATGTCGATTCCGGTGATCGTGGCCCCGATAACCGCCGTTTCGACCCTTGACCTGGTGATGTCGGCCTGCCGGCGTGGCGTGATCGGATCGTTTCCGACACACAATGCGGCCAGTGCCGGCGAACTCGATGACTGGCTGCACCGGCTGAGTGCCGATCTCGATTCCGCTGCGGCGCCGATCGCGCCGAACCTCGTCGTGCACGGGAGCAACTCGCGCCGGGACGAGGATCTGGCGGTGCTGATCCGGCACCGGGTGGAACTGGTGATCACGAGCGTCGGCTCCCCCGCGCCGGTCGTGGGACCGCTCCATGACGCCGGGGCCCGTGTATTCGCCGACGTCGCCAGTCTGAAACAGGTCTCCCGAGCGGTCGCCGCAGGGGCCGATGGGCTGGTCCTGCTGAGCGCAGGTGCGGGCGGGCAGACAGGGTGGGCCAACCCGTTCGCCTTCGTGCGTGCCGTTCGGGAGATCTTCGACGGCCCAGTGGTACTGGCAGGTGGCATCAGCGACGGGCACTCGGTGCTAGCCGCGCAGGTTCTCGGCGCTGATCTCGTCTATCTGGGGACCAAATTCATCGCAACACCCCAGAGCGGGGCCAGCGACGATTACCGCCGCGCACTGGTGTCCGCCACGCTGGATGATGTCAAGCTCTCCGACCGGGTCGGCGGAATCCCGGCGAGCCTGCTTGCGTGCTGGCTGGACGCCAACGCTTCGACGAATGGCGCCGCGACGGGCAGCGGTTTCGCACAGGATCGGTTGTTGACCAATCGCAACGCGTGGAGCGCGGGACACAGCGTTTCGGGGGTAAACAAGGTCGCCGACGTCGACGTGGTGATCGACGAGTTGGTGGCCGACTACGAGCGTGCTCGAGAAAGCCTCGGACGGGGTGGCCGATGATCCGGCTGATGCTCGACCCGGTATGCGTACTCCGCAAGTATCCGATGCATCACCAGTTGGGGGTGTTCCTTCACCGTGCCCCTTGTGACTAGCCACTGCTCCCTTAGTGTATGGGCATTCACTATCTTTCTTGGCTCCGCCCGCGCATCTCGTGAAGGAAGTCGATGACCGTCCTGACCTCGGAGGTCGACACCACCTCCGAAACATTCCTTGCCAATCATCAGGTCCAGTCGGCGGCCGTCGCCGAACTCGAGGAGCAGCTGGCACTCGTGGCAGCCGGCGGTGGCGAACGTTACGTCAAGCGTCACCACGAACGCGGGCGCATGCTCGCCCGAGAACGTATCGAGCTCCTGATCGATAGGGACGCGCCGTTCATGGAGTTGTCCGCGCTCGCCGCCTGGGGCACCGAATTCAATGTGGGCGCCGCCATTGTCACCGGTGTCGGTGTCATCTGCGGGGTGGAGTGCATGGTCATCGCGCACGATCCCACCGTGCGCGGCGGCACGATGAATCCCTACACGTTGCGAAAGAACTTGCGTGCCTTGGAGATTGCACGAGTCAATCGACTGCCGGTCGTGTACCTCGTCGAGTCCGGAGGAGCCGACCTACCAACGCAGTCAGAGCTCTTCGTCCACGCCGGCAAGATCTTTCACGACCTGACCGAGCTGTCGTCCATGGGCATCCCGACCATTTCCCTGGTGTTCGGGAACTCGACCGCCGGAGGTGCCTACGTTCCCGGGATGTGCGACTACGCCGTGCTCGTCGACAAACAAGCCAAGGTGTTTCTCGGCGGACCGCCCTTGGTGAAGATGGCCACCGGCGAAGAAGCCGACGACGAAGCGCTCGGCGGCGCCGATATGCACACCCGGGTGTCCGGTCTGGGTGACTACTTCGCTGTCGACGAGGTCGACGCCATCCGCATCGGTCGCGACATCGTCGCGCATCTCAACTGGCGCAAGCTCGGTCCCGGACCGACCCTACCCATCGACGAGCCGCTCTACGACGAGGAAGAACTGCTCGGCATCGCTTCGGGAGACTCCCGCGTCCCGTTCGATCCCCGCGAGGTCATCGCACGAATCGTCGACGGTTCACGCTTCTCGGAATACAAGCCGCGGTGGGGCACCAGCCTGGCCACGGGGTGGTCCTCCATTCACGGCTTCCCCGTCGGCATCCTGGCCAACACTCGCGGCGTGCTTTTCAGTGAAGAGTCCAAGAAGGCCACCGAGTTCATCCAGCTGGCCAACCAGACCGACACGCCGCTGATCTTCCTGCAGAACGTCACAGGCTTCATGGTCGGTACCGAATACGAACAGGGCGGCATCATCAAAGACGGCGCCAAGATGATCAATGCCGTCACCAACAGCACCGTTCCCCATATCACCATCAACATGGGCGGTTCGTTCGGCGCGGGGAACTACGGGATGTCCGGGCGCGCATACGATCCGCGCTTCATGTTCAGTTGGGTCAACGCCAAGTTGGCGGTGATGGGCGCAGCTCAACTCGCGGGCGTCTTGTCGATCGTCGGAAAGGCCGCGGCCGCGGCAGCCGGTCGCCCCTTCGACCATGATGCCGATGCCGAGCGCACCGCCCAGATCGAGGCTCAGATCGAGCGCGAGTCACATTCGTTCTTCGTCTCCGCCCGAATCTACGACGATGGTGTCATCGACCCGAGGGACACCCGATCCGTACTCGGAATGGCGCTCTCCGCAGCACATTCCAATGTCATCGAAGGCCGCCGTGGCTACGGCGTGTTCAGGATGTGAGTGCCGTGTTCAACAAACTGCTGATCGCCAACCGTGGCGAGATCGCGTCACGGATCATCCGGACTGCGCGCGCCATGGACATTTCTACCGTTGCGGTGTACTCCGATGCCGACCGTGATGCTCCCTACGTTAGACAGGCCGATGAGTCGGTCCACCTGCCTGGGACGGCTCCGGCGGACACGTACCTTCGCGGAGATCTGATCCTGACCGCGGCAGGACGGACCGGTGCACAGGCGGTACACCCTGGTTACGGATTTCTCTCGGAGAACGCGGGATTCGCCACCGCCTGCGCCGAAGCCGGGGTCGTCTTCGTCGGTCCCAGTCCGGCCGCGATCACTGCGATGGGTTCGAAGATTGCGGCCAAGGACATGATGCGGGCAGCGGGGGTGCCGGTGCTGCCTGGCGTGACGGTCGACTCCGACCAGGATGACGATCCGGACCAGTTGCGCTCAGCTGCCGCGACCATCGGTTTTCCCATCCTCGTCAAGGCGGCGTTTGGCGGAGGTGGACGCGGCATGCGCATAGTCCGGTCCGAAAGCGAACTCGTCGAGGCGGTTACGAGCGCGCGGCGTGAAGCAGCGTCGGCGTTCGGCGATGGAACGGTGTTCTTGGAGAAGTTCGTCGAGTCGCCGCGGCACATCGAGGTGCAGATTTTCGGGGACACACACGGCACCGTCGTTCATCTCGGCGAGCGGGAGTGCTCCATTCAGCGCCGTTACCAGAAGATCATCGAGGAGGCGCCCTCGTCTGCCGTGGACGACGCATTGCGCGACGAGCTGGGACGCGCCGCCGTCGCGGCGGGCAAAGCACTGGATTACGAAGGTGCGGGCACCGTGGAGTTCGTCATGGCGCCCGACGGCACGTTCTATTTCCTCGAGGTCAACACACGCCTGCAGGTCGAGCATCCGGTGACCGAACTTGTGACCGGCGTCGACCTGGTCCGCGCTCAACTACTCGTCGCGAGCGGTGCTCCGCTGCCGGAGGAAATGCTGCACGCCACCCCCCGAGGCCACGCCATCGAAGTTCGCCTATACGCCGAAGACGTTGCAGCCGGCTTCATTCCGGTGTCGGGCACGTTGACCACATTGGAGTTTCCCGAGTTCGACGGCATTCGCGTGGACGCCGGATTCACTTCCGGTAGCACAGTCAGCACGTTCTACGATCCGATGCTCGCCAAAGTGATCGGATACGGCGACACCCGCGCCGATGCGTGCAGTCGGCTGGCTCGTGCGCTCACCGAAACTCGTGTGCACGGTATCACCACGAACCGAGACCTCCTCGTCGGAATTCTGCGCGAGCCGGAATTTCTTGCGGGGTCCATCGACACCGGGTACCTGGACCGCCACGAGCCGGCAGGGTTGATGCGCGGCGAGGGCGACGTCACCCAACGAACACATGCCCTGATCGCGGCCCTGGCAGCGCAGGCCGGACGACGTTCCGGCGCGACGGTCCTCCCGGCGATGCCTTCGGGGTGGCGAACCCTGGTCAGCCAACCCCAGTCTGCGATCTTCACCGCCGGCGAGGAGCGCTTCGAAGTCGGCTACCGATTCGGCCGTTCGTCGCTGTCCGCGACGGTCGGCGACTGGACCCCGCAGGTGCGGATCATGTCAGCCTCGGCGTCACTGGTTGACGCGGAGATCGAGGGTGTGCGCCGCCGCTACCGCGTAACAGCCGCGGGCACAACCCATTACGTGGACAGTTCGCTGGGCTCTTCTGTCTTCAGCGAGGTGGACCGGTTCCCCGACCCCAGCGCAATGCAGGAGGCCGGGTCCCTGTTGGCTCCCATGCCCGGATCCGTTGTGCGCATCGAGGTTGGCGAAGGCACAGAGGTTGCCGCCGGGACGCCGATCGTGGTGTTGGAGGCGATGAAAATGGAGCACACGGTGCGGACACCCGCCGACGGAATCGTCACCTCGATCGCCGTTGACGTCGGTCATCAGGTGGAATCGGGACAGGTGCTTGCCGTGGTGTCGGACGGTCAATCGTGAGCGTCACATATGAGGTCCGCAACGGCGTCGCGTGGCTGACGATCAACCGACCGGAGGCCCGCAACAGCCTCAATAAGGCCGTTCGCGACGGCTTGTTCGACGGCGTTCACCGGTTCAACAATGACGACGACGCGCGAGTCCTCGTTCTGACGGGGTCCGGCGAGAAGGCGTTCTGTGCCGGCGGTGATCTCAAGGAGATGTCCGAACAGAAGTTGACCATTCCGCCAGTCGATTTCGTGCCCCAGTTCGGACGCAACATCGCTGTCGAGAAGCCCACCATCGCCGCGGTCAACGGAGTCGCATTCGCCGGCGGGTTCCTACTGGCCCAGACCTGCGATCTCTGCGTCGCCAGCACCACCGCGACGTTCGGCATCACAGAGGTCAAGGTGGGCCGCGGATCACCCTGGGCTGTCCCGCTCCCGTTGATGATTCCCCGTCGAATCGTGATGGAGCTCGTCTTGACCGGGGCGCCGTTGAGCGCAGACCGCGCGTATCAAATCGGACTGGTAAATCGCCTGGTCGACCCCGCCGACCTCGTCGACGTCACCCAGGCTCTCGGCGAGGAGATCGCTGCCAACGCTCCGTTGTCGGTCGCCGCCGGTAAGGCGACCGTGTCACTGACGGCCGAGCATCCGTTGAGCGAGGCCTTCGATCTGGCCGAGAAGATCTGGGAGCCGGTCTATCTCAGCACTGACGCCCAGGAGGGCATGCAGGCGTTCAAGGAGAAGCGGCGGCCTGTCTGGAAGGGGGTGTGATGACCCTCGACTACGCCAGGCTGATCGACGATCTACGCCTCGAATCAGAGCACCTGATCGGCCAGTTGTCAGGGCTGTCCTTCCAAGAGTGGGGACTGGCCACTCCGGCGAAGGGTTGGACGATCCAGGATCAGGTCACGCACTTGGCGTTCTTCGACGACGCGGCACTGCGGGCGCTTCGAAGCCCCACGGAGTTCCGGACGTTCGCCGATGACCTGATGGCCGAAGGCATGGACTTTCCCGACCGCATCGCCGAGAACCACCGGATCCTGACGCCGGAGGCCATGCTGGGCTGGCTGCGAGACACCCGCGCAGAACTGCTCGATCAGCTCGCCGAATTGGACCCGAAATCCAGAATGCCGTGGTTCGGGCCCGAGATGAGCGCTGCGTCCTGCGCTACGGCCCGACTCATGGAGACCTGGGCGCACGGCCGAGACGTCTACGAGTCCCTCGGCGTTACACACGCGGCCAGCACCGGATTACGCAGCATCGCCCACCTCGGTGTCGCTACCTTCGCGTTCTCCCATCAACTGCATGGCCTCGAGATACCAACGGAGTCGGTGCACGTCGCACTCAAGGCTCCCGACGAAGGCCAATGGACCTGGGGACCTTGCGACAGTGCAAACCGGGTCTGCGGCACTGCCGAAGACTTCGTGCTTGTCGTGACGCAACGCCGCCATCACAGCGAAACCGCCCTCGTCATCGAAGGACCGGTGGCTCGAACCTGGATGGAAGTGGCCCAGGCCTTCGCCGGCGCCCCGAGTCGCTGCCAACCCGCGGAGGTGCGATGAGCACGCGGCCGGTGCGGATCGCTAACGCGTCGGGATTCTACGGTGACCGCCTCTCCGCCATGCGCGCCGTCGTCGACGGGGGCGACATCGACGTGATCACCGGCGACTATCTCGCCGAGCTCACCATGCTCATCCTGTGGAAGGCGCGGCAGAAGAGCCCCGAAACCGGGTATGCACGAACCTTTCTGACACAGTTCCAGGAGGTCGCGGCCGACTGCGCGCAACGCGGAATCAAGATCGTAGTCAATGCCGGTGGCCTCAACCCCGCCGGGATGGCAGCCGAAGTCCGACGCCTCGCGGCGAGTGCCGGTGTCGAGCTGAAGGTCGCCTACGTCGAAGGCGACGACATCATGTCGCGGCTGGATGCCCTGCGCAGTGGCGGGCACACATTCGCCCATCTGGACACCGGGGTGGCGCTGGCCGACGCGGGTGCCGAACCCGTCACCGCCAACGCCTATCTGGGCGGATTCGGGATCGCCGCGGCGCTGCGCCGCGGAGCCGACGTGGTTATCACCGGACGCGTAACGGACGCCGCGCTCGTCGTCGGCGTCGGTGCGTGGTGGCATGGTTGGGGGCCAACCGATTACGACGCGCTGGCCGGTGCGGTCGCCGCGGGGCACATCATCGAATGCGGGCCGCAGGCGACCGGCGGCAACTACTCCCAACTCGCCGAAGTGACCGACCGTCGCTATCCCGGCTCGCCCATCGCTGAACTCGCCGCAGACGGCAGCTTCGTCATCACCAAGCACCCCGGCACCGGCGGCCTGGTCTCCCCCGGGACGGTGATCGCGCAGCTGCTCTACGAGGTCGGCGCACCGGCCTACGTCAATCCCGATGTCGTCGCGCACTTCGACAGCTTGTCGGTCGTGCCCGAGGGCCCTGATCGTGTCCGAGTGTCCGGGACCCGCGGCACACCGCCGCCACCGACGCTCAAGGTGGCGATGAACTACATCGGCGGATTCCGCAACACCATGACCATGGTGTTGACGGGCCTCGACATCGAGGACAAAGCCGCGTGGGCCGTCGATGAACTCTTCGAACTTCTCGGCGGGCAAGACGCTTTCGACGATGTCGACGTCCAACTCCTCCGCTACGACAAACCCGACCCGTCATGTCTAGCCGACGCCACCGCTCATCTACGGATCACCGTGAAAGACAGCGACCGCGCCAAGGTCGACCGTGCATTTTCCAATGCGGTAGTCGAGTTGGCCTTGGCGGGATATCCCGGGTTTCACACCACCACCCCGCCGACGTCGGCCAGCGAATTCGGGATCTATTGGCCCGCGGTCGTGCCCACTTCGGCGGTGGAACATGTCGTCGTACACTCCGACGGAGGACGCGAGGTGATCCCGCCTCCTACGCACGGCACTGCGCCGCACGATCGACAGCCGACCGTGAGCGATGAGATGGCCGACTTCGGACCGACGAGTCGCCGCCCGCTTGGGGCAGTCGTCGCGGCGCGGTCTGGCGACAAGGGCGGCAACGCCAATGTCGGAGTCTGGACCGATAGTCCCGAGCGATGGCATTGGCTGCGAACCCATCTCACCGCGGCACGAATCCGCCAACTGATCCCCGAGATCGGCGACCTGCCGATCCAACGATACGAATTCCCGAATTTGAAGGCGCTGAACTTCGTGCTTGTCGGCTACCTCGGTCAAGGGGTTGCCTCCTGCACCAAGACCGATCCGCAAGCCAAGGGTCTCGGCGAGTACTTGCGAGCCCTGCACACCGCGATCCCCGACAAGTTGGTGCACTAGTGGACTTCCTCGAATCAGCCGAACACTTAGACCTCCGAAAGGTCGTCGGCGCCGTCACCGACAAGTACGGCGCGGCCTACTTCGCCGAACGTGCGGTCGCACACGAGCCAACCGATGAACTCTGGAAAGACCTGGCAGGCCACGGCTTCATCGGCATCAACATCCCGGAGGAATTCGGCGGCGGCGGTGCTGGGATGGCTGAGCTGGCGATCGTCTGCGAAGAGACGGCTGCGCACGGGTGTCCGCTGCTGCTCCTGCTGGTGTCCTCCGCGATTTCGGGTGAACTCATCGCCCGCTACGGAACCGACCTGCAGAAGCAGGAATGGCTGCCGCGCATGACTTCCGGCGACACCAAGGTCGTTTTCGCGATCACCGAGCCCGACGCCGGCTCCAACACCCGTCAGATCTCCACCACGGCGACCCGCGACGGCGATGACTACGTTTTGAACGGCACCAAGTACTACATCTCGGGTATCGATGAGGCCAGCGCGGTGATCGTCGTGGCTCGAACCGGCCCCGAGCAACTCTCGCTGTTCCTAGTGCCGACCGACGCGGCCGGCCTGGTTGCACAGCGGTTGCCTGTTGGGATCAGCGTCCCCGAAAAGCAATTCACGCTCTTCTTCGACGATGTGAGGCTGCCGGCATCGAGCTTGATCGGCACTGAACACGAAGGATTCCGGCAGGTCTTCGACGGGTTGAACCCTGAACGCATCACAGGCGCAGCAGTGTGCGTCGGTATCGGCAGGCATGCCGTGGCGAAGGCAGCCGATTATGCCCGCACCCGAAGTGTCTGGGGGCCCACTATCGGCTCTTACCAAGCGATCTCGCATCCGCTGGCCAAGGCGAAGATCGAAGTAGACCTGGCAGCGATGATGACAGCGAAAGCCGCGTGGCTTTACGACAACGGGCAGCCCGCTGGCGAAGCCGCCAACATGGCCAAGTACGCCGCTGCCGAGGCCGCGATCGATGCCGTCGACCATGCGATTCAAACGCACGGCGGCAACGGAATATCCGAGGAGTACGGGCTGCTTCCGCAGTGGGGCCTGGCGCGCCTGCTTCGGATCGCGCCGGTGAGTCGGGAGATGATCCTGAATTACGTCGCCCAGCACAGCCTTGCGCTACCGCGTTCGTATTGACCGAGCAGGTGCTTCGGGCCAGCACGCTGAAAAATTCTCGCGCCCCAACCCGTATTGCTCGTTCTGAGGAGTCATGCATGCTGCTGAAGATCACAGACGCAAACCGCGTCCGCACGCTGACATTCAATCGCCCCGATGCGATGAACGCCTTCAATGAGGCTCTCTACCACGCCACCTGCGATGCGCTACGGGAGGCGGCGCTCGATGACGACGTTGCGGTGGTGACACTGACCGGCGCCGGGCGTGCGTTCTGTGCGGGTACCGACCTCGAGGAAATGCAGAACCGCGACCGCACAGTTCCTTTTTCGGCGGGGGCCAAAGGTTTCGCTCGGATGATGGAGACGCTTATTGAGTTTCCGAAACCTCTCATCTGCGCAGTCAACGGGATCGGGGTGGGTTTGGGTACCACCATGCTTGGATTCGCGGACTTAACCTTCATGTCGAGCACCGCCCGGCTCAAGTGCCCATTCACCAGTCTCGGCATCGCTCCGGAGGCCGGATCGACGTATCTGCTTCCCAAACTCATCGGCCGCCAGAACGCCGCGTGGCTATTGATGTCATCAGAGTGGATCACCGCAGACGAGGCACTCGCGATGGGGCTGATATGGAAGGTGTGCGAGCCGGAGGATCTGCTCGCCACAACCTCCGGCTACGCCGAACGACTTGCCGCACAACCGGTCGAAAGCCTATCCGCGGTCAAGCAGTTGCTTTCAGTCACCGAATCCGACAACATCCGGGCAGCGCTCGACCGTGAGAATGCCCTGATCGACGAGCTGGTCGACGGGCCGGCACATGCCGAGGCGCTCGCTGGGTTCATTGCCACCAAGGCGGCACGAAAGGTGCACCGAGGTTGATCAGCCGCAACCGAACGAATATGGCGGGTTACCTGCACAAAAGCTCGGCAGCGCCAACGGAATGTACCCCGTCAACGTCGACGTCGCCGCGGTGAGAATCACCATCAGCGTCAGCTTTGTCCAAGCAGTCACTGTCGCTCGGAAGACCTCAACGTCGTCGGTCTTGGCCAGAGCCGTCAACCCCCTTTGAACAGGACATCCTCGGCCGCATATCGGTCGCTAACGACGGGTTAAAGGCCCTCGGCCACGCTAAGGTCGTGAAGACAAGCGTGGAGCTAACGGTGTCGAAGATTCCGACCCGTACGCGCCGCTGACGCAAGCGAACTTTGCGACGACCCTACGGCCTCAGCGAACTGCACTGCCCGGGGCATTGCTATGGGTGTTTAGTCGGCGTACGAAAGGGCATCATTCACCATGAGTCACGGCCCACGTACGACGCGGGGCAATGGCCATCTGAACAACACCTGAAGAAGCGTCTAATGTGCTGGAATGCAGGTTCGCGACATAGCCGGTGCCCAATGGCACCAGCGACGGACTGACCTGCCATCCAGAAGCCACCATGCAGGCCGAGAATCGGAGCCCCGCGAGTTGAACATACGAAAATACCTGATTCTTTCAGCCACTCACCTCGCCGCGGCACTCTTGTTCGCAGCGGGTGCATCAGCCGAGCCACGGTCGCCGATCCCTGGAGCGGACGCCGCCATAGCCAGGTCCGAAAGCCTCCTCGGTACAGACGAATTCGGTATCTACGGGTGTGAAGCTTTGGTGGCCTACGCATTCGGCGTGTCGCAGGCCCAATTCGGTTGGGACGGCGCTTCCGAGACCATGTACCAAACGCTCCTCGAACAAGGCGAGATTCACACCGACAGGAACCCCCCGCGCGGGGCACTTGTCTTCAGCAGAGGGTTTGTCGGTCCCCATATCGACATCGCCCTGGGGGATGGGACCTACATATCCGGCGGCGTTCAGGGGCTTTCACCGGGATACGGCGACGGGAGCAACATCCAAATCCTGCCCAGCCCCAGTGTGGGTGACGACAACTACACCTACCGCGGCTGGAGTCGGGGCTTTCCGAAGGAAGATCGCGCCGACACCTAAGGCAGCTCAGCGACTCTGGGGCGTCACGTCCTGCCGCAGCCCAGCTGGCCGACAACCAGAGGCCTTCCACTCAAGATTCGCAGCCGATGCCGTCGTTGTCGCGATCCAGGTGCGGTCCGTAATACGGCGAAGTGTACGGAATGTTGGTGTCGCCGTTGGCCCTTGCTTCCGAGCAGTTTCGGTAGGGCTGCTGCGCTTCGGCGATGGGTGCGGCGCCGATAGCCACGATGGCCCCCAGTAGCAAGCCTGCCCCGATGGTACGAATCATCTTGCTCTCCTCGAAGTAGTCATAAGCCTTGAAGGAATCCCCGCGCACCGACGAGCTTTACGAGATCGCGTACGGCGCGGATCGCTGTGGGAATGCCCCCGCCGGGGGCATGGTGCTCACACAGGAACGTAGACGTATCCCGCGGCGATGCACCCGGACGACAACAGAGCGGTCGCGGTCAGGGCGGCGGTGGTCAGGCTGAGCCTCAACCACGTAGACACTGTGATGCGGTTGCGTGACGGTCCGAACATTGTATGCCTCCTCGATAAGTAACCACTTACTTACAGATATTGGAGCACAGCATCGAAACCGCGTCAACCCCCTTTGACCAGTACATCCTGGACGTGGCACGCCCAACGACGAACGTTGAACAAGCCTCACCGTCAAGCGCGCCGTCGTCGACACGGACCCGGCTCAGATTTCGGGTGGCGGCTCAGGTGGGACGCCGTGTACCGGGTTCGGCCGCCGTTTGAGCCTGTAGCCATAGCTCGCACCGCCTCGGCCCGAAAGTTGCCCGGATAGCTCCGCGCGGACCCCGAAGACCTCATCGGGGTCGCGTGGCCCCCTACCCTGCGGGGCGCCTGCGCTACGGCCGGAATGCCTCTGCGGCAGGTACTTTCAGGCGTGCAACGACCATCTCGGCGATCGCCCGCAAGTATCGGTCGGCATCGATGGCCGACGGGTGTTCGCCTCCGAACAGATCTTTCACCAGCCAGTAGTGCGACAACGCGCTTTGTAGGACGACAGCCAGGGCTTCCCAGTCCTCATCGGCCCGGTCGGGGCCGGCGAGCTCGGCCAACCCTCGCGACAGTACCGACAACACCACCAAGTGCTCGTCGCGCCGCACCACATCCAGCGCCTCACGCGGTGTCGTGTTGTCACGCAACAGGATTCTGGTCACATCGCGGTCGTGATCGAGCCGCTGCATACCGATCCTGCACAGCATCACCACGCGGTCGACAAGGTCGCTGTCGGGCGCGATGAGATCCAGCATCGCGAGCACCGAGAAATCAGGTGAGAGGAATTGTGCGAACTGGCCGCGGTCCAGGACTCGGGCTTCGACTGCCTTGACGAGGAGTTCGTCTTTGGACTTGAAGTGGCGGTACAACGCGCCCGAGCCCGGCGACAGGCCCGCAGCCTGCTCGATCTGGGCGACCGAGGTGCCTGCAAACCCCTGCTCACCGAACAAGCGCAGCGCCTCGGTAAGGATCCGCTCCCGCGTCGACTCAGCCATAGAACTCCCAAGAAGTAATTACCTACTTACTCAGAGTGCCCAGGATCGGAAGGGGTGTCAACTGCGGCCGGAAGGGTCGCCGCAGGCGACTCGCCACACGCCCGAGGCGCACGTCCTCAACACCAGAAACTTTCCAGGCTCAAGTACCGCAGCCGTTACGATTTAGGTGACCTAAAACGAGGTTGCCATGACAGATCCGACTGCCAGCTATTCGGCAGGGTTCACTGAAACGCACGCGGGGACCGAAACCGGCGAATTTGCAGGAGGACGCACCGGAACATTCGGCTCAGCGTTTGCCGATATCAGCTCATCCGCTGACTTCACGCATATAGAGGTCGGCCAGCGGCTCGACGACTTCGATTTGCTCGTCGAACTCGGCAGGGGCGCATTCGCGCGAGTGTTTCTAGCCCGGCAACTTTCGCTGCAGCGACTGGTGGCGGTCAAGATATCGGCGAACCGTGGCCACGAACCACAAACCCTCGCTCAGCTGGATCACGATCACATCGTCCGAGTCTTCGACCAGCATGTTCTCCGCGATCGAGACTGGCGGCTGCTGTACATGCAGTATTTGCCCGGCGGGACGCTGCTCGACGTCGGTCGAGTGATTTTCGCCGGGGAGCGGCGACCCGACTCCGGTCAGGCCTTGCTCGACGCGGTGGACATCGCACTGGAGTCACGCGGCGAGAGCCGGCCAACCGAATCGATTACACGCGCTGAGCTAGCGACCCTTTCCTGGCCCGAGACTGTGGCGTGGCTGGGTAAACGACTGGCTGGAGCGTTGCACTATGCGGATTCGAGGGGCGTCCTGCACCGCGATATCAAGCCCGCGAACGTACTGCTCACACGCGACGGCACTCCCAAACTCGCGGACTTCAACGTCAGCTTCGCCCGCAACGTATCGGGCGCAAGCCCCTTCGACTATTTCGGCGGCTCACTGTCCTACATGTCTCCCGAGCAACTCACGGCTTGTCGGCCGGGACACACGCTTGAGGCAGCGGACCTCGATAGCCGCAGCGATATCTACTCGCTCGCGGTCGTATTGTGGGAACTCCTGACCGGCCTCAAGCCATTTGACGATTCCGCGGCGCAAGCCGCTCGGGCAGACTCGGCCGGATTAGTCGGCGACACCACCGCGCTCGAGCTGATGCTGACTACCCGCGCAAAAGGAATTTCGTCAGCTGCGCTAGCCGCGCTACCCAGTGACTGTCCTACCGCGCTGCGTCGAGTTCTGCTGAAGGCATTGAGTGGCGATCGCGATCAACGCTGGGACTCTGGCGCTGAACTCGCCGAGCAACTCCAGCTGTGCCTAGACCCGCACGCTCGCGACTTGGTGGATCCGCCCGCGCGCAGTTGGCGACTGCGGCTGCGGCCGTTCATTCTGCCGGTTAGTGCGCTGGCCATCTTGATTCCCGTAATGCTGGCTGGCGCGTACAACATCCAGCACAATCAGCTGCTTATCGTCAGCCATCTTTCCGAGCAGACTCAGAGTCGGTTTTTACTGGTCACCACGCTGCTCAACCTGATTTTCTTTCCGCTCGGCGCTGCGATGGTGGTCTATTGGTGTCGCTACGTCATCCTGGTGCCGCGGCGCCTGCGACTGGGGCCAGCACCGCCCGCGGAAACCTTGGCCCGAGCGCGCCACGACTGTCTGGTCATGGGTGATCGAGTGGTGTTAGTCGTGTCGGGTTTGGTGTTGGTGAGCGCGCTGACATTTCCGCTCCTTATGCAATTTCTCGCGGGTGGAATCCCTGCTAGGTCTGCGATCCATTTCTTTGGGTCAATCACGGTGTGTGGCGCAATCGCGATCGCGTATCCGTTCTTTTTGCTCACCTTTTACATCGTGCGCAGCGTCTACCCGGAACTGGTCGCATACGGACAGACGAGTGTGGGAGAGGCCGAACAGCTACAAGGACTCAGCCGCCGTCTGCCACGCTATTTGGCGGTTGCGGCCTCAGTGCCGTTGCTCGGCATTGTGGCCGTCAGCTTCCTGACCGCCCCCGAGATCGCTGCAGTCATCGTCCCGATCAGAGTGCTGTGTATTGGGGGCATTGCCGGGTTCGTGCTCGCGTATTGGCTGTCGCGGCAGATCGAATCCGACATTCGCGCGCTCGAGCGGGTGATTCGCCACCGAGCGCCACACGAGCTTCCACATTCAATTCGTCGTGCGCAGCCACTTTGACGAACGACCCATGTCCGCCAGTGCTTGGCCCTACGAACGATGAAACCCGTTCCGACAGAGGTCGGGACGGGTTTCTGATTGTGGAGCTAAGGGGATTCGAACCCCTGACCCCCACACTGCCAGGAGCGGGCAGAGTCCGTGACCAGGCACGATAGGTCGCAAGTTGTCGTGTAGGGGACGTCGTTGAGGCAGCAACTGTCGTCAGCGTTGTCGTCAAAACTGTCGTCACTCGCCTCGTAAAAGCGGTGCCACTAACGGGCCGCTCCCCATGCGGCCGTCCTGTCGCTGCGATCGGTTGTGTCAAGGGTGGCGAAGCCACGACGAAGTCGCGCCGAAGGCGCTCTTTACTCGGCCGATCAGCGGGCCAGACACTTCGGAAATGGAGGGTGGCAGCCGACCAGCTGCGCGTCGCGACCGCCGCCGGGGTCTCGTGACAACAGGCGTCTCGGCGTCGGTGGGCAAAGGTCGGCTTACGGGGCGATTGCCGCTTCAGACCGCTGCTTATGGGCCCAGAAAAACGCTGGGTGAGCTCTTAGGCTCGATTGATGGCTTCCTCACCGCTTCCTTCCGGTGCTCGTAGCGGCCGTCCAGCCCGGTGGCGACGTTGGATGCTCGAGGGGCTGTACAGTTTCGACCGCCGCGCAATCGCAGACTGGACAAGCCTGATGTCCAGCAACCTCCAGCGCCCTCAAGGCGCGGCGCCGACCGCGACCACCCGCTACATCGTGGACCTCATTCATTACACGACCGATCTCCGATATGCAGCACGGGTGCTGGCGGCACACGGTCATCCAGCCGGCCGCGCCTCGCTGGCCGATGCCGCGCTTGACTTCAATTCAGCATTAGATGGGCTTTGCGCCGCCCGCGACAAACTGCTGAAAGTTGTTTCCGCTGAACAGGTTACCGACACCGACGGCTAGGCGAGGTCGCATCTAAGCGGCCCGTGTTACGTAGGACCACGCGACCCCCGGGAAGCGGCGGTGGCACGTTTTCGCAGTTCAGCAGCAGTTGTAATGGTTTCAGGGCAGCTCGTGACATTGACGGACGCGCACGCCGTTCGGCATCGCGCAAGCCGTTTGGCCCCAAAGTGGTCCCAGCAGAGAACGGTGCCGCGAACAACCACGCTCGTGGTCAGGCGGGGCCCCTCTCAGGGGCCCAGGAGTGCCTTTATCTGAGACAGATTAGAAACTCTGTTGCATAGTTGATCGCGTAGTGCTGAGTCGTGTGCATACTGATCACGTGGCGACAAAGTCATTGCGCTGGGGCGCGTCCGCTGCGGCGGATGGGAGATCAGGGCGCGACCGATTGCTCGACGCCGCTGAGCGCTGCCTTGAGGTGCAGGGTCTCGCAGGCACCACTATGGAGGACATCGCCAGAAATGCCGGTGTGTCACGGGCGACGGTTTACCGGTACTTCGCGAGTCGCGAGGCCGTGATCTCTGGGGTCATCATTCGCGCCACCGAAGAATACCTACGCCGGATGGAACCGCGGTTGTCCGGCCATAGTGACTTAGGTTCTGCGATCGTTGATTTCATCGATCACACTGTGATTGCGGCCCGCCGAAGGCCCATCATCGGCGTCCTATTCGGCAGCGATCGTGAACTCGCGGGTGTGGGCCTTGCCGAGGGAACATCGACCATGCTTTTCGAACTCGTCACCGAGTTTCTTCGGCCTCTCTTCGCGACGCACTGGAACCAGTTGGCGCCCGGGGTCTCCGTTGATGACGCCGCGGAATGGATACTTCGCACCGTGCTGAGTCTGCTCACCGTTCGTGGCCCAAGGGATCGAAGCAGAGACGGACTGCGCACCTATCTGCAACGTCTTCTTCTACCCGCAATCGTCTCTGGCCAAGACGCAACGTGATGTAACAAGTCAGGCGTAGTGTCTCAAACACCAGCCCCCACACCGAGGAGAGGTGAACATGTCCGCGAACTTCGCCGCATTCGACGCGCAGGTCGCCAACCAGTTAAAAGGGGCGGCGTTGACGGCCGGCGGCCTGGCTGGCTACTTAGGATTTCGTCATACCGATTTCTTAGCGGGACGCCTCGTCGTCGAGATGGACGCCCGGGACGACTTAAAGACGCCCTTCGGCTCGTTGCACGGTGGCTGTCTGTCGGCGCTCGTTGACCACTGTCTCGGCGTCGTGTTCTATCCCGTCATTCCTGCCGGATCCTGGGTTGCGACCACCGAATTCAAGCTGAACCTACTCCGACCGGTGTCCAGCGGCACGTGCGTCGCGGTAGCCGAGATCATCTCGCTCGGGAAGAGCAGCGGTGTCGCGAGAATCGATATTACCAACGACGGGCGGGCTGTGTGCGCTGCCCAGGGCACTGTGACTGTTGTGGGCCAGAAGGCGGCCTCGTGATGTCCCCCGGGCTCGGCAGGCGGCGCAGGGTAAGACCTGTCCTCCAGCGAGTGCCCACCACCGACGGAGTCTCCTTGGCGGTCGACCTGTATCCGTGCGCGAAGCCGCGGGCAGCCGTATTGCTGCTACACGGAGGAGGCCAAAGCCGTCATGCGTGGGATGCGACAGCGCAGCGCTTACACGCACGCGGCTACCTCGCGGCGGCCTACGATGCGCGCGGACACGGGGATAGTGACTGGGACCCGGATGGCCGCTATGACCTTGATCGACTCGGCGGCGACCTGCTCGCGGTGCGTTCGCACGCGGCAGGTGGGCACCCTGTTGTGGCCATTGGAGCTTCCCTCGGCGGTCTGACGATCCTGGGCACTCACCTACTCGCATCACCTGACCTGTGGGACGCCGTGGTGCTGGTGGACATCACTCCACGCATGGAGATGCAGGGCGCACGGCGCGTCGTCGCATTCATGGCGGCGCACCCCGACGGTTTCGCCGATCTTGAGTCTGCCGCCGAGGTTATCGCCGCGTACAACCCACACAGATCGAAGCCAAGCAGCCTCGACGGACTACGGAAGGTCTTGCAGCAGCGCGCCGACGACCGTTGGGTATGGCGGTGGGATCCGGCCTTTGTGGCGTCGAATTTTGGCTTCCTGCAAGGTAATCCAGATGAGGGCGCAGCGGAGTTCGACCGGATGAGCATGGTGTTGATCGACGGCGCACGGCAGGTATCTGCTCCTACGCTTCTTGTGCGGGGGCTGTTGTCGGACGTGGTGTCGGAGGAGACAGTGAACGACTTCGTCGACCTCGTGCCGCACGCGCGCACGGTGGACGTGACCGACGCTGGTCACATGATCGCTGGAGACGACAACGACGCGTTCTCCGAAGCCGTCATCGATTTCCTCGACGAGGTTGTCTAAATCGAGCTAGAGGGAGAGCTTGTCCCGGGCACGTTCAAGCTCGGCCGGGTCGTGGCATGCAGTCACCAGGACACGCGACGCCCAGGGGCGCGTGCTGATGTAAGCGACGGTCGGCCAGGTCACGAGAATGCCGAACGCCAATAGCGCGGTCGCTGCGGGATCCGACAAGGAACGCACCCCTTGACGAATGGTCCCCAACGACTCGTTTGCTCGAAGTTGCCCGCCGTGCCCGTCGCAGCAAAATGCACAGCACCACCGCCGCACCCACGAGCTGCAAAATAGGACCTTCTGGTATCGCTCCGATACTAGCAGTACCATAAATACAACACATCGGAGTGTTGAACAGGAGACCGACATGCATACGCAGTGGATCGAACAGCGCACCGTCCAGCGAGTTTCGTTGCGAGAAGGCCTGGTTCTGAGTCTCGACGACTACAACGAACTCGTCATCGCGCGGCCCATGAGGCTGACCTTGCCGGCGATCGGGTCGCATCCGTCCGAAGAAGTGCTTATCGATCCCGCCCGGGTGTCGGCTCAGGAGCGTCCACTACTCGATTTGGCCGGCGCAGTGTGCACACGGGCCTGGTGCGATGACGAGGGGGCGCTGCATTTGGGCTTCTCCCGCGGGCATTGCATCGATGTCGATCCCGACAGCCACGAGACGGCGTGGGAGCTGTACGGCAAACGGCATGGCTACATGGCTTGCCTCCCGCATGGACGTGTGCGCGTCGTTCGCCATGACCTGGTCGATGACGAAACTGACGGTGCTGCAAATTGATTCGATGATTCGGAGCCGGGTTGCCGAGATAGCCGCCGTTTGCCCGGGGGTCGCGCGGGCAAATAGGAAACCGTTAGTATCGGTGCTATACCGATAGTTCCACTCTTGAGGGGGCGTGACGGTGGCTGATGATGTCCACGGTGTCGGGACCGTTTCTCGACGCGTCCGTCTTGCCGACCCCGCAGCGTCGCCGGAATACAGTGCGCGGCTGGCCAGGCTTGCCGCCTTCACGGTTCACCACAAGGCGCTCGTGATCGGTGGGTGGCTCGCCATTGCAGTGGTGCTAGCGCTGTTGTTCCCACAGCTCGAAACCGTTGTGCGGCGACAGTCGGTCGACCTCATTCCCCGGGACGTGCCGTCATTTCAGACTGTTGACCGCATGAGCGCTGCGTTCGGCGAGCAAGGGTCGAAGACGATGCTGTTCGTCGCCATGGAAAGCCCCGCTGGGCTGACGCAGCAGGCGCGGGATCGATACTCGAGGCTCGTCGAGCGCCTTCGAGCCGATCACGCCCACGTGCTGCTGGTGCAGGACTTGCTGGCCGATCCCGTGATGAAGGCACAAGCCGTCAGCGCAGACGGCAAAGCGTGGTTCCTACCGGTGGGGGTGGCCGGGACTCTGGGTGATCCCACTGCAGCGGAATCGGTGCAGGCAGTCCGCGCCACCGCCCAACGCGCCTTCGACGGGTCGGACATCACCGTCCGCGTGACCGGTCCCCCGGCAACCTTCAGTGACCAAATCGCTTCTGCCGAACACGATTTGCTGTTCATCTCGATCGCAACGGCCGGGTTGATCGCGTTGATCCTGCTGATGGTCTACCGGTCGTTGTTTACCGCGTTATTGCCCTTGCTAGTCATCGGGCTGAGTCTGGCCGTCGGCCGTGGTGTCTTGTCCGCATTCGGGCAGCTGGGCATGCCGGTTTCGCAGTTCACCGTGGCATTCATGACCGCGATCCTTCTCGGCGCAGGAACCGATTACACAGTCTTTTTGATCAGCCGGTACCACGAACAGCGGCGCGCCGGTACCCCTGCCGATCTCGCTGTCATTCACGCGACGGCCAGCATCGGACGAGTGATCTTCGCGTCGGCAGCTACTGTCGCCCTGGCTTTTCTGGCCATGGTCTTCGCCACGCTGAGCGTGTTCGCCGGATTGGGACCAGCGTGCGCGGTTGCCGTACTTGTGGGCTTCCTGGCTACGGTGACACTGTTGCCGCCAGTGTTGGCGTTGGCGGCCCGACGCGGTATCGGTGAACCCAAGCCCGACCGCACCCGCCGGTACTGGAACAGCGTCGCTGTGGCGGTCGTGCGTCACCCTCGGCCGTTGCTCGTTGCTAGCTTGATGATCCTCCTGGCTCTTTCCGGTGCAGCTGCCACGATGAAGATCAGCTACGACGACCGAAAAGGACAACCTCCCACCACGGCTAGCAATGAGGGCTACCAGCTCCTCGACCGACACTTTCGCAAAGACGTCGTCATCACCGAGTTCCTAGTGGTCGAAAACCCCGTCGACATGCGCACCGGGAAAGGGCTGGCCGACCTCGACGAAATGGCATCGCGCATCTCCCAGATCCCCGGCGTGGTCAAGATATCCGGAGTCACCCGTCCGGCAGGCACCCGCCTTGACCAAGCGCAATTATCGTGGCAGAACAGGCAAATCGGCGACAAGATGGCCGGTGCCGTCGCCGATGGCAATTCCCGCCGCGATGACCTCGCCAAGCTCACCGATGGAGCCAACCAACTGGCCAACGGACTCGCGCAGCTCGACACATCTGTACGGACCGCACTGAAACCATTAGGCCCAGTGCTCACCCAAGCACAGTCCGCCGGCCAGGACTTCCAACGGTTTGCCCCACTTCTGCACCAACTCTCAGCGACCAGCCCCAGTATCGACAACGCAATACAAGCCGGCCCAGGCATCCGCCCGCTGGCCGAACGCACACAAGGCGCCATCGACACCCTGAACCCGCTCGTCGACCTGCTCAATGGGTCACCCTGGTGCGTCACAACTCCCCAATGCGCTCAAATCCGCGACCAGGTCCAGATCCTGGTTGCTCTGAGAAACAACGGATTCTTCTCCCAGGTCGCCGCGCTGGGTGACCGCTACGACCCCGCCACCAACGCCACCGTAACCGGCACCATCGCCGACGTTCAGACTGCCGTCAATGCCATGAACAAGGCATTCGGCGCGCTGGGAAAGCCCGCCGATCTCGCGGCCAACATCACCCGGCTACAAGACGGCATCAGCCAGCTCGCCTCCGGTTCCCGCGCGCTGGCCGATGGGGTAA
>JBIQHU010000187.1:0-8035 GCA_044508395.1 Mycobacterium sp.
GTTCCAGACCATGGCGATTCCGTGCGCGGTGGGCATCTTCGTCGCGGTCATGGCCGCGCTGACGCTCGGCCCCGCGGTGATCGTCATCGGCGGCCGGTTCGGTCTCTTCGAACCCAAACGCGCAATCGCCTCCCGGGGTTGGCGTCGGGTGGGTGTCGTGGTCGTGCGGTGGCCTGGCCCGATTCTGGTGGCCACGTGCGCCCTTGCGCTGGTCGGGTTGCTCGCGCTGCCGGGCTACAAGACCGACTACGACGGACGTCACTTCATGCCGGAGGACACTCCCGCGAACATCGGCTACGCCGCCGCCGACCGGCATTTCGACAGCGCGCGGATGAACCCCGAGCTATTGATGGTCGAAAGCGATCACGATCTGCGGAACTCGGCGGACTTCCTGGTGATCAACAAGATCGCCAGGGCGATCTTCCGGGTCCCACGCATCGCGCGGCTGCAGACGATCACCCGGCCCGACGCCAAGCCGATCGCTCACACCACCATTCCGTTCCTGCTCAGCATGCAGGGCACCACGAACCAGCTGAATCAGAAGTACAACCAGGACCGGATGGCAGACATGCTGGTTCAGGCCGATGCGATGCAGAAGAACATCGACACGCTCACGCGGATGTCGGAGCTGACGCAGCAGATGGCGGACGTCACCCACAGCATGGTCGCCAAGACCAAGGCGATGACCGTCGACGTCGCCGCGCTGCGCGACAACATGGCCAACTTCGACGACTTCTTCCGGCCGATGCGGAACTACCTCTACTGGGAACCGCACTGCTTCAACATCCCGGTCTGCTATTCGATCCGGTCGATCTTCGACACCCTCGACGGCGTCGACATCATGACCGCGGACATCGAGGCTCTGCTGCCCGATCTCGAACATCTCGATTCGCTGATGCCGCAACTGGTCGCGCTGATGCCCGCGCAGATCCAGACCATGAAGACGATGAAGACGATGATGCTGACGATGTATGCCTCGCAGAAGGGCATGCAGGATCAGATGGCGGCCCAGCAGGAGAACTCGTCCGCGATGGGCGACGCATTCGACGAGTCGATGAACGACGACTCGTTCTATCTGCCGCCGGAAGTGTTCGAGAACGAGGACTTCAAACGCGGGATCAAGAACTTCATCTCGCCCGACGGCAAGTCGGTGCGCTTCATCATCGAACACGAGGGCGATCCGGCGACCCCGGAGGGTATTGCCCGGATCACCATGATCAAGCAGGCGGCCAAGGAGGCCATCAAGGGCACCCCGCTCGAAGGCTCGACCATCTATCTGGGTGGCACGGCAGCGACCTACAAGGACATGCACGACGGGTCGAACTATGACCTGATAATCGCCGGAATGTCGGCTGCCACACTGATTTTCATCATCATGCTGCTCATCACGCGAAGCGTGGTGGCGGCGGCGGTCATCGTCGGCACGGTGCTGCTGTCGCTCGGCACCTCCTTCGGCCTATCGGTGCTCGTCTGGCAGCACCTACTCGGCATCCGGCTGCACTGGATCGTGCTGGTGATGTCCGTGATCCTGTTGCTGGCAGTCGGTTCCGACTACAACCTGCTACTCGTATCCCGTTTCAAGGAAGAACTTCATCACGGGCTCAAGACGGCCATCATCCGCGCGATGGCGGGATCGGGTTCGGTGGTGACGTCGGCCGGCCTGGTCTTCGCCGCGACGATGGCGTCGTTCGTGTTCGGCGATCTGCTCAGCATCGCGCAGGTCGGCAGCACCATCGCACTGGGACTTCTCTTCGACACGCTGATCGTGCGGTCGTTCATGACACCCTCGATCGCCGCGCTGATGGGCCGGTGGTTCTGGTGGCCTCAGCGGGTGCAGACGCCCGCGTCCAAGCGTCGGATGCAGAAGGTCTTCGGCGACCGCGACGAGCACCAGCCGGCCTAAGCGCCCTCTACGCGGAGACTGCGCCCTCTCTCTACGCAGTTTCGGCGTGCCGGTCGAGGAACTCCACGACCGCGCCGGCGAAAAGGTCGTTGCGGTCGCCGGCGACCATATGCCCGGCGCCGCCCACGTCTACGAATTCGATCGCAGGGAATCTGGCGAGGAACTCGTCGGCTCGTGCCTGAGTGACGAGGTCGCTCATCTGGCCGCGCACCAGCAGCATGGGAACGCCCGTGTCGAGGATCGCCTGGACGGCGGCGTGCATGCGATCGACCTCGGTCACCTCGATCGGCGGCAGCGCCGACGTGCCGTCGATGAACTTCGGGTCCCAGTGCCAGTACCAGCGACCGCCCCGGTGTCGCAGGTTCGCCCGGAGACCGTCCAGATCGGTGGGCCTTGGGCGGTGCGGGTTGTACTCCTGAATCATGTCGGCGACTTCGTCCAGGGAGTCGAAACCCGACATCATCCGGTCGTACATGAAGTTATGTATCCGCGAAGCGCCCGACTCGTCCATGTCGGGAACGATGTCGACGAGTACCACTGCGCGCGCCGTTCCCGGTGCGAGTTCGCCCGCAAGCAGCATCGAGGTGAAGCCGCCGAGCGAGGCGCCGACCAACACTGGCTTCGGTGGAAGATCGCGCAGCACCTCGAGCACATCGCGGGCGAAGGAGGTGACGCGATAGTCCCCGTCGGCGGACCAGTCGGACTCGCCGTGGCCACGGAAGTCGAGGGTGATCGCCTGCCAGCCGCGCTCGGCCACAGCAGCTGCGGCGCGGCCCCACGACCTGCGGGTCTGGCCGCCGCCGTGCAGGAACACCACCGCGGGCCCGGCGGGGTCGCCGATCCGGTCGCCGGCGATCCGAACGCCGCCGTCGCCGCGAGTGGTGAACGCCTCAGGTGCCATCGTCACCATGTTTTCTTAACTCGGATGCATTCATTCCGGGCTGACATTGGGGAATTCGGTCACTCGAGGAAGCCGTTGGGTGACGCACTTGTCGTTACCCGCACCAGGCGAAAGGCCGAGTTTCGGCAGGTCTGAGGGGTGCGTTAAGAAATTTCCAAGTAGGACTGCGCACCCTCCCTCCATACCAGGAAGGAGGAGACCAATGAGAGCAGTGAACGACTCGGCCACCGAGCTGACGACGAAGCTTCGGGTGTTGAACTTGCACGGCAACCGGGTGGCGTACCTCGATGAGGGCGAAGGCGACGTGCTGTTGCTGATCCACGGCATCGGCGGAAGTTCGCACTGCTGGCGCAACGTGGTGGACAAACTCGCGTTGCGGTATCGCGTGATTGCCGTTGATCTCCTCGGTCACGGACAGTCCGACAAGCCGCGTGGCGACTACTCGCTGGGTGCGTTCGCTGTGTGGCTGCGTGACTTCCTCGACGCCCTGAACGTTCGCGAGGCCACGGTCGTCGGCCACTCGTTCGGCGGTGGGGTGGCCCTGCAGTTCGCCCATCAGCACAAGGAATATTGCCGTCGGCTGGTCCTGGTCAGCAGCGGCGGACTCGGTCCCGATCTGGGTCTGCTGCTGCGGATGCTGTCGCTGCCCGGCGCCGAACTCGTGCTCCCGTTGATCGGCTCTCGGCCGGCGGTCAAAGTCGGTGCTGTGCTTCGCAAGCGTGCACTGTCCTCGGGCCGCGAGGTCACCCGGTACAGCGAGACGTTGCGCGCTCAGGTCTCGTTGTCCGACAGGCAGGCCAGGGCCGCGTTTCTGCGAACGCTGCGCTCGGTCGTCGACCACCGTGGCCAAGCGGTCTGCGCGATGGACCGACTGCCGACCGACCTCCCAACGCTGATCATCTTCGGCGACGAGGACCGTTGCATCCCTGCCGCCCACGCGCATTCGGCGCACCACGCAATTCCCGGCAGCATGCTCCACGTCATTCCGGGTGCGGGTCATCAGCCTCAGGTGGAATGCCCCGACAACGTGATCGCCGTCCTGGACGAGTTCATCGACTCCACCAGCGACACACGCCGATTCCACGCAGTCGCATGACATCGGATCCCGTCGTTAAGAAACTTCCAAGCCCCAACCCGCAAATTCCTACCCAACAACCATCGAACCGAAGGAGTGGAAAATGACCGTCGAGTCAGTTCACGTCAAAACGGTTTATCCCCACTCTGACAGCCGTTACGAGTGGGTCGAGGCGACGGTCGATTTCGCCGTCGATCCCGAGTTGCTCGCCAACGAGCGCATCGTCGACCTCGAGCTCGCTCCCCGCGACGCCGACGGCCTGGTGCGGTTCGACGCCGACCTGAAACTTCTTCGTCCGGTCGACGGTGGCAACGGCAAGCTGCTGTTCGTCGTGCCGAATCGCGGCGTACCGACACTTGCCCCGTGGCTGAAGAACGACTTCCTGCTCAACCGCGGCTACACCATTGCGTCGTGCGGATGGCAGTGGGACGTGCAGCGCGGGCCGGCAATCCTCGGAATGTCCGTCCCTCACGCCGATGTGCCGCCGGGATTCATGCGCCTGGAATGGCGATCGGACAGCGCCAGTGCGGATCACCCGCTCAGCTTCACGGTGCCCGAGATCGACGCGCTGCCCGCAGGCGCCGAGGCCTTGTTCACGTTCACCGACTACCCGACGGTTGACGTCGACGATCCCGACGCCGTGCTGAGCGTGCGCACGTCGCCGGACGCCGAGCCAACCATGATTCCAAGGGACCGTTGGCGATTCACCGACGAGACGCATCTGGCACTCGACGGCGGCTTCAAGCCGTTCCGCTGGTACGAGTTGGTGTACCGGACGGCACGGACCCCCGTCGTCGGCTGCGGCCTGCTGGCCATCCGCGACATCGTGGCGCATCTGCGAGGTGACGGAATCAACCACGCCTTCGCCTACGGCGTCTCACAGGCCGGACGGCTCCTGCGCCAGTTCCTCGCCGACGGACTCAACGTCGATGAGACCGGCATGACCGTCTTCGACGGGGTGTTCAGCGAGTCCGCCAGCGCAGCGACCGGAGAGTTCAACCACCGGTACGCGCAGCCGTCGGTGGCTCAGGTCAACGGCTTCGGAAATGTGGCGCCCTTCGCGGCCGCCGAACTGCTTGCGCGGCAACGCCAATTGGGCGGTGTGCCTAAGACGATCTTCACCAACAGCGCGACAGAGTACTGGCACAGCGGCGGCGCGCTGCTGCACGTCGACCCGATCACGGGTACGGACCTGCCCGAGGATCCCGACATCCGCACGTATCTGTTGGCCAGCACCGACCATTTCGGCAGCAGCAAGCTCAAAGAGGCGTTCCCGACGGCCAATCCGGTGCACCGCCTCGACGTCACGCCCGTGAACCGGGCCCTGTTCGCGGCGCTCGAGGACTGGGTCTGCGACGGCGTCGAGCCACCGCCGAGCAAGGTGCCGCGAACCAGCGACGGCACCGCCGTCGCGCGCAAGGAAGTCCTGTCCCTGTTCAGCCACACCGCGGCCCCCGATCCGTCGGCGCTTCCGCACACACGGGACATCGACCTGGGCCCCGACGCCGATCGCGGAATCGGCCGCTGGCCGATCAAACTGGGCGCGCCGTACGTCGACCTGGTGTCGGCGGTCGACGACGACGGTAACGAGGTGGCCGGCATCCGCCTGCCCTCGGTCGCCGCCCCGCTGGCCGCCTACACGGGGTGGAACCCCCGTCGCCACATCGACGAACTGCCCGATGTCCTGTACGAGCGGGTCGGCAGCAAGCTCGCATTCCCGCCGGGACGGCCGTCGATCACCGACCGCTATCCGTCCCGCGAGGACTACGTCTCCGCGGCGCGACGTGCGGCCGAATCGCTTGTGGCCGAGCGGTTCCTGCTCGCAGAAGAAGTCGACGCCGTCGTCCAGAAGGCAGCCGTCGACTACTGACACACCCCCTATGCACAGCGGCCGGGCAGCCTCAGCCCCGGCCGCTGTGCGCTGCGTGCAGGGTGGGCTGGCTGACGAGTCCCTGGATGTCGCCGTCGAGCCTTCGGCTTTCGATCAGCTCGAGGTCGAAGTTCGGTCACGCCACTGACTTGTGATCCCCGGCAAGACCGTCACCTGTAGGCGATCGACCAGGCCGGCAGCCATCAGCGCCAGGTTCATCGCCAAGCTGGGGTGGGAGCGCACGGGGACCTGCGACTCGTCTTTGCGTCGAGCCAGTCAAGAGGTTCTCCCCAAGGCGGACGACACCACTGTGGTCGGCAGGTGGCGCATCGTGGTGACCCGGGGCCTGGCTTGCCCCAATAGCCGCCGTTGACGCTGCCGAACCCGTCCAGGCCGGAGAAGACGTCGAAGCTCGGCGCCGTCCTAACGTCGTGAGTGCACTCTCGCGTGTAGGACCCGCTGGATGCTAGGCCGATATGGCTGGCGCGTACACGGGCGCCAGCCGTCGCGTACGCTCGTCGGCCGACTCGACATGAAGGGTGCGCCCACCGACGCGCACCGACGCGCCGGCCCGGAAGACCACCGGCTGCCATGGCACAAGCCGCGTCCAGACCTGCTGACCCGGTTCGCGCATCAGCACGCCGTTGGTCGAGTTGCGGTCGATGACCACCAGCTCGCCGTCGACGATCCGAATCTCCATGTGGGCGCGAGACATCAGGCCCGAGCTGTCGTCGATGCGCAGCGGGCGAAGACCGTCGCGTGCGGCACTCGAACTGTGCGGGTCCCGGCCGATGACGCAGTCGCGGTCGATCCGCAGCCGGGAGTTGTCATCGAGGACCACCCACTGGGTCGGCAGCGAGAACTCTTGCGTCGGCTTGGTCGAGAAGGGCGTCGAGCAGGGAGACGAGACCGGTGCCGGCCCCGCGGGCGCAGGCACGGCATCCGTCGACCACACCACCGCACCCCGGCCGCGCACGACACCATCGACAAGCGCATAGGCGTCGTTGCGATGCGGTGGCGCGACGGCGGGCCGCTTACCGAGCTCGTCGACGCTGACCACCGCGGCGACCCCGGGCACCTGAACGGAACGGTGCAGGCAGCGGTTGCGACCCTCGATCTGGGTGACACTTGTGCCGTTGTCGAGCGTCACGGTCACCCCGCCGCACAAGAAGATCTCCAGACCCTTGGCCGTCGGAATGACGATGCCCACCTCTGCCAGATCTCGGCTCCACGTGGTGCTCCGGGTGAGCTGTGAGAACGCATATGCCAACATTTCGGGTTCGGTCCGCCGCACGATCTCGACGAGATGCGACATCTGCTGCGCGGCCATGGCCTGCTGGGACAACGAACTGCGGTTGGCAACCACGATCACGGTGCCGTTCACGTTCGCCACCAGGTGCTGACCGCAGACCACCTGCACCCGCCCGGCCAGCTCGGCACGCTTGACGGCCAGGGTCCGGAGCAGCTCTGCGGGCAGCGCGTCGGCGGTGCGGTGAGGCACCTCCGAGGTCACCTCGTCGACGGCGAACGACAGCGCTTCGCTGATACCGATCCGAGAATGCAGCCACCGCAACGGTTTCGGTGCCCACCAGTTGAGTTCTCCTGCGACGCGCAGGAATGCCGGCACGACGACTCCGCGAATGATGGTCGCGTCGATCACGACGGCCAGCGCCGTGCCGATGCCGAACATCTTCATGAACGACATTCCGTTGGCGAACGAGACCAGCGTGATCGTCAGCAGAAGTGCTGCGCTGGTGACGATCCTGCCGACCCGGCCGAGACCGACGACGATCGCGTCGTTGTTCGACATACCGGAGTCGCGGGCTTCCTTGATGCGGCTCAGCAGGAAGATCTCGTAGTCGACGGACAGGCTGAACGCGATGGCGCAGAGCAGAACGACCATCGACAGGTTCAGCGGCGCCGGGGTGAATCCCAGCAGCGATGACAGATGCCCGTCCTGGAAGATCCACACCATGACGCCGAGGACGCCGGACAGGACCAGCAGGTTCAGCAGCAGCGCCTTCATCGGCACGACGACGCTGCCGGTGAACAGGAACAGCAGGATGAAGGTGAAGACCGCGATCAATCCGATCGCCCACGGCAGCCGCTCGGCGATGGCGTGCCGGCTGTCGACGAGCGTGGCGGTCGGTCCAC
This sequence comes from Mycobacterium sp., assembly GCA_044508395.1. GTDB lineage: Bacteria > Actinomycetota > Actinomycetes > Mycobacteriales > Mycobacteriaceae > Mycobacterium. The sequence continues at coordinate 7,904 of JBIQHU010000187.1, forward strand.
CCACCTCGACCCGCTTGTCGGTGATCTTCGCGCGGATGTCGTGCACAAGGTGTTCAGCGATGTCCGAATCCGCATCCACCGCAAGGTAAGCCAACGCGTAAGCGGCGCCGTTGCTCTCTCCGGGCGGTGCAG
>JBIQHU010000188.1:0-7986 GCA_044508395.1 Mycobacterium sp.
CAGGCCGTCGAGCTGACCCAGGAGGCGCTGGGCAACGTCGCTTCGCAGACCCGCGCGGTGGGCGAGCGTGCCGCCAAGCTGGTCGGCGTCGAGCTGCCGAAGAAGGCTGAGAAGGCCGCGGCACCTGCGAAGAGCGCTGCCAAGAAGGCTCCCGCCAAGAAGGCCCCGGCCAAGAAGGCTCCGGCCAAGAAGGCGGCCGCCAAGAAGGTCACGCAGAAGTAGCATTTCGGCTCTGAGTCGCCTGGATGGGCGACTCAGAGTCGACCCGGGGACGTAGCCCGCATACGCTTGGAGTGTGGAGCTCCAAACTCTGGCGGGTTACGTCCTCTTGCTCTTGGCGGTGGTGGTGTTGGCTTTCACCCTGTACGCCTTCGTTCACGCCGCCATGCAACGGCCGGACGCGTATACCGCTGCGGGCAAACTCACCAAGCCGGTTTGGTTGCTAATCCTCGGCGCTGCAGGTGCTTTCGCACTGCTCACCAGTCTCGCAGGCGTCTCAGTCTTCGCGGTTGCGATAGCTGCGGTCGCCACGGGTATCTATCTCGTCGACGTCCGGCCGAAGATCCTGGAGATCCAGGGCAAGTCCCGTTAGATCGCCGATGCGTCATCTGCGTTCAGCGGTCGCCGCCGCGACCGTTCTCGTACCCCTGGTGTGCGCGCCGGCCGCCTCCGCCGATCCGGCGCCCCCGCCGCCGTACGTCGACCACGTCGAGTGGGCCAAATGGGGCGACCTGTCCAGCCTGCGGGTGTATCCGACGCCCGCTGGGCGTCAAGCCTCGACCGTCGCCACCGCCGCATCGGTCAACCAGGCGTGGGCCGAAGTCCTGATGCTGTCTCCGGACGCCGATATGCCCGGGATGTGGGACCAGTTCGTCTGTCACTGGGAATTCGCCGAACGGGGCCAGCCGGGCAAGGTCAGCTGGAATCTGGAGCCCTGGCGGCCTGAGGTCGACCAGACCACGCTGTTGGCGACCGGATGCAACCCGGGCGGCACCGAGGAACCGTTCTAGATGCCGTCTCGGCACAGCTACCGCCGCGCCGACGTGGCCGCGCTCATCGATCACACTCTCCTCAAGCCCGAAGCCACCGAATCCGACGTCGCACGCCTCGTCGAGGAGGCCGCCGAACTCGGGGCGTATGCGGTGTGCGTATCACCGTCCATGGTCAGCGCCGCGAAGCGGTCGGGCACCGGGCAGCGGCCCATCGCGGCCGTCGTGGGGTTCCCGTCGGGTAAGCATCTTTCGGTGATCAAGGCCGACGAGGCGCGCCTGGCAGTGGCGGCGGGAGCCACCGAAATCGATATGGTGATCGACGTCGGAGCCGCGGTTTCCGGTGACTTCGCCGCGGTGGAAGCCGACATAACAGCGGTCCGGGCGGCCATCGGGCCGAATATCGTGCTCAAGGTGATCGTGGAGTCCGCGGCGTTGCTCAGCATCGCGGGGGAACAGGCGCTGTGCTCCGCTTGCCGAGCCGCCGCGGATGCCGGGGCGGACTTCGTCAAGACCTCGACGGGTTTCCATCCGGCGGGCGGCGCCTCGGTCCGGGCGGTGGAGTTGATGTACGCCGCCGTCGGTCCTGACGTCGAGGTCAAGGCCAGTGGCGGCATCCGCACGACCGCAGATGCGTTGTCGATGCTCGACGCCGGAGCGACGCGGCTAGGGTTGTCAGGGACTCGATCCGTGCTCGATGGACTCGAGCAGCACACATGAATAATTGACGCAAACTAAAATAGTTTGCTGAGTTCACCATGCAGGTGTGCCAAATTTGCATGCGTCTGCACGGTTCCGGCGCATTATGCAGGTAATCTGCGTTAACATGTATGACATGACTACGCAAAAACGTTTGCTTCGCAAGGCTTCCACGGTTGCGGGACTCACCGCGATCGCCGCTATGGGCTTCTTCACCGCCTCGTGCGCGAAGGAAGAGGAGAAGGCGCCGGAGACCTCGACGACGACCACGACCACCACCACGACCACCACGACGACACCGCCGTCCGCGACGGTCGCGCCGACGGAGAATGCGCCCCGCATCGATCCCAGCTCGCCGAACCCGTTCTCGCCGACCGTCCTTGCGCCGCCGGCGGGCACGCAAGCTCCGGGGCATCACAGCCTGCCGGGTCACCACTGAGACGGTGCGCCGGCTCGCAGCGCTCGCAGCAGCGGCGCTGATCGTCACTTCCGGCGCTGGCTGCGCACGGCAATCTGCCGATGTGATCGCAGGTCCGTACGCGTCGCTGCTTGCGAGTTCGTCCGACCTGGGACCCTCGCAGGCCGGCGACGCGCAGGTGACCGTCACGCTCGCCGACCCACTCCGGGCGCGCGCGCTGACCCAGTGGGCCGCTGATGCCGGTCTGTGGGTCCGCGCGCGGCCCGAGGACGGCTGGGCCGTGGTCGAGGGCGCTGCCCCGGATATGGCGCGGGCGTTCGGCGTTCCGATACACGATTATCGAGGACGCAAGGGGCAGGTGTTCTACGCGTCCACGCAACAGCCGTCGATACCGTCCCCGCTGCGCGGCGTCGTGTCTGGGATGGGCCGGATCAACGGCTACACGCCGCACCGCATGGCGAGTCCCGGATTCCTGCCCCTCGACGTGCGCTGGGGCGGTTTGACGCCCGAGGGTTTGTTGCAGGCGTACGACGCCACCCCGCTGGCCGAACAGGGCTTCACCGGCGAAGGGGCAACGATTGTGTTCTTCGCCTTCGACAGTGCCGACCAAGCGGACCTCGACCTCTTCGCCGACACCTCCGGCCTGCCCCGGTTCACTCCCGAGATCGTCGGTGGGAAGCCGACGGAGGAGCACGGCGAAACGGCGATGGATCTTCAAGTGGCGCACGCGATTGCGCCGGATGCGAAGCTGGTCGTGGTCAACGCCCGCCCCACGGTCGAGGGCGACGGCGCCTACGAGAAGATCGGCAAGTTGTTCGAAGACGTCGATCGCCAGTTCCCCGGAGCGGTGTGGAGCCTGTCGATCGGGTGGGGCTGCGAAAAGTTGGTCACCGCAGCAGATTTGGCGCCGGTGCAAGCAGCACTGGTCGCGGCGCAGCGGCGCGGCACCTCGGCATTCGATGCGAGCGGCGACACCGCGGGGCTGGAGTGCAAGAGCGGCGAGGACTGGTCAGCACCCCCGGGTCCGGATGACATTGGGCTGGACGCGGTTTCGTCGATACCGAACATGACCACGGTTGGCGGCACCACCCTGTCCACGACCCCCCGCGGACAGTGGGTGGGCGAATACGCCTGGGTGGATTCACCCCTGTCGCAGGGCACCAGCGGCGGGGTGTCGACGCTGTTCGAACGTCCGAGGTGGCAGATGCGGCTGGACGTCGAACGCGACACCGAAGGTCGTCGCCTTTCGCCGGATGTCTCCGCCCTCGCGGATCCGTTCACCGGTGTCAGATTCATCTACAAGCAGACCGAGGTCCTCGGCGGTGGTACCTCGCAGGCCGCGCCGATCTGGGCCGCGCTGACCGTGCTGATGAACCAATACCTCGAGGCCAACGGTGGTCGTCCGATCGGGAATGCGAACGCGATGCTGTATCGCGTCGCCGAAGGTGCGAGTCTGCCCGGGTTCCGCGATATCGTGCGCGGAGGCAACGCGGTCGACTTCGCCGGGCCGGGCTATGACCCGGTGTCAGGCCTCGGCACCCCAGACGTCTACAACCTTGCCCAGAACTTCCTCGAACTCCAGAAGGGAATCTCGCCTCGGTGACCAGCCCCGGTGACGCAACCACAATGGTCTGCCGGGCGTGTGAAACCGAAGTACCCGACGGGGCGTTCTGCGGGCACTGCGGCGCGCGTCAGGGAGCGACGCGTCGGCGCAGGGCGTACGCGGCGACGCCGAGCGAGCCCACCCTGCTGCCGTCGGTGGCGACCTCGCTGTTCCCGCACCTGCCGAAGCGTTCGCTGCTCCCGTTCCGCGTCGGGCTGGCATCGCTGTTCCTCGTCCTGACCGCCTTCGCCCTGCTGGGCTGGCAGGCGCCGTTGATCACGGTCGGAGCGCTCGGCCTTCCGCTGCTTTTCCTGCTTTATCTGCACGAGTCCGAGGTCGATGACGACCTGCCGAGAAGGTCGCTCCTACTGACGGCCGCACTCGGGATCGTCCTCGGCGTCGGTTGGGGCTACGTGACCGGCGCCCTGCTTGCTGATCCCGCCGCCGTGGCATTCGTCAACGCCGACTACAAACTGACCTGGTTCGACATTGTTTCCGTGTTCGCGGTCCCCGTCGGGTTCGGGATGCTCTCCCTGATCCCGGCGGCGGTGATGCGGCTGGTGCGACCGAAAACCTGGGAATCGTTGGACGGCTTCGTGATCGGGGCGCTCGGCGCGATCATGTTCACCGCCGCGTGGACGCTGACGCTGTTGGCCCCGCTGTTCGAGACGGGTGTCACCGCTGGCCCCCGTCCGATCGACAACCTCGTCCTCCAGGCGGGAATTCAGGTCATCGCGGTGCCGGTGGCGTCGGCGGCGCTGGGCGGATTGGTCGGCGTCGCACTGTGGTTCGGCCGCCGGTCCGTCATCGCCGTCAGTGTTCTTGTGACACTGGGTCTGTATGCCGCTGTCGCGATCATGGATCTCGAACAGATCCCGCTACTTCTGCAGTTCGGGTTGTACTTGCTGTTCGCCGTGCTCGCCATGATTGCACTGCGGATCGGCGTGCAGATCGCGCTGGTCAACGAACAGCAAGAACCGGTCGATCCGAACGCGCGAGAGCTCTGCCCGCAGTGCAACATCGTCGTACCCGAAATGCCGTTCTGTCCCAACTGCGGCGTCGCCGCACACGCGGGCTCGCGGACATCGCGTGTCGCGCGTCGCGCCGCGGCGGACGGCGATGTCGAAGCGGTACGCCAAACGTCGAACAAGAGACTGCTGACGGAAATGGGCATCGCCGTGGTAGTCGTTGCGGCAGCTGGCGTAACGATCGCACTGGTGGCCACACCAGCCCCGCCAGCGTATGTGTGCCCACCGGACTGTGGGCGGCCACCGATCGGCGAACCGATCGAATCCTATCCGCGTTTCGTCTCGCCGGACGGCCGGTTCTCGGTCCAGTATCCCGGCCCGGGAACGGCCTACGAGGCGACGCTCGCTGACGACGGTGTCGACCTGAAATTCACCGGCGGCGACACCGGAACGATGGCGCTGTTCGGCATGCCTGCGGACGGCCGTACACCGGAGCAGATCGTCCTGGGCTTGATCAACGACAAGTATCCGAACGCGACTGTCCACTACGAGATCCCCAACGCCATGGTCGGATACGAACCGGGGTACGGCGTTGTTGCCGACGAGTATCCGCAGGACGCCGGCAGCACGTTCACCCATCTGCGAGTGCTCGTGATGGTCGCGATCAAGTACGACTACGCCTTGGTCGCCGCCGCGGTCGGGCCGTACCACGAATTCACAAGGGACTTCGGCACAGGCCATCCGTCGGGGGTCAACATGCAACTCGCCATGGATATGGGCAAGTACATCAACAGTTTCCGGTGGAACAACCCCGACGACTGACCGTCAGATGTTCGCGAAGCAGGAATCCTGTTCGCGCTTGGGGATCGTCGCGTTCTGAGTGGAGAACTGGGATTCGACACCGGTTTCGGTGACCTTTACCGAGTCGGCCTTGATAGCCAACGGAAACTCCTGCGTCAGCTGCGCGGTGAGTGAATCCAGCGCGGGCTGAATGGACTCGCGCGGCAGCGTGAAACCCAGTCCGGTGAACTCCTTCACCTGCAACGTGAGGGCGCCGTTTTTGACCTCCGGCTTGGTGACGATGGATCCGAGTGCCGCCTCCAACTCGACGGTGCCGTCGGATGGATTGGTCGTCACGCCGGAGACTAGGGAACCGACGAGCGGAATCGCGTTCTGGATGGACTGGGACATGCCCTCGGAGGACCAGTCGATCTTCGCGACGAGCGACCCGATCGTGCCGCCGCCACCGGAGCCGGCATCCTCCGCGAGTCGCACATCGTTGACGGTGATGTCGGCCTTCATACCCTGCAGATCGCGGATCTGGTTCCCCGCGGTCTCGATGTGCAGGCTCGAGTAGTGGCGGGACATGTGCTGCATCAGGAACGGCGGCATGAAAGCGAACGACACCTCCGCCTTGTCTTCGACAAGACATTCAACGGCGTTCGCGACCCGGGTCTCGCCCTCGTTGCGGGCATAGAGTTCGACACCGATCAGCACGCCCGCGACCACCGCGACCACGATGATGAGGACGAGCACGATCGACAACGGGTCGCGAAGGAAACCCTTCTTCTCAGGTGACGGCTCTTCCTGTGGCGGCGCCGGTGGCGGGGTGTAGCCCGGCGGTGGGCCTTGCTGCTGGGGCGGCTGAGGGTACGGGGCCTGCGGTCGCTGCGGCGGCTGGTTCCGGGGGTCCCAGGGGTCTGTCATCCCCGCGATTCTGCCTTACCCCATGCGTGGTCTACGCGGTTGTGCATCACCGCGATGGTTTCGCGCACCTTTTGGGCGGCGTCGAGGTCCATGTCGGTGACGACCAAGGACGGGTCGTCACCTGCGGATGCGAGGACTTTACCCGTCGGCGAGGCGACGATGCTGCCGCCGACCCCGACCGGCCCGAGGGCGGCGATCTCGTCGCCTGGATAAGCCTGGTCGACCGCGGCGACGAACCCGGTGGTGTCGATCGCGCGGGCCCGGGCGAGTAGCGTCCACTGCTCGAGCTTGCCCGGACCGGTGCCCCACGACGCATGGACGGTGATGAGTTGTGCTCCGCGGCGCGCCAATTCGATATACAGCTCGGGAAACCGGACGTCATAACAGAGCGTGAGGCCGACGCCGACACCGTCGACCGTGATCACCACCGGCTCATGTCCCGGCGCCACGGTGGCCGACTCGCTGAACCCGAACGCGTCGTAGAGATGGATCTTGTCGTAGTGCGCGTCGACTCCGGGACCCGTCGCGATCAGCGTGTTCTTCACCCTGCCGTCGTCCGCGGGGGTGAACATGCCTGCGACGACGACGATGCCGGCGCGCTCGGCGATCTGTCGCACGCCCGTCGCCCACGGCCCGTCCAGCGGCTCTGCGACGGCGGCCAGCGGAACGCCGAACCGGCACATCGTGGCCTCGGGGAACAGCACCAGCCGCGCACCGGCTTCAGCGGCGCGGCGCGTGTACTCGTCGACCAGGTCGAGATTGGCCGACGGATGGGTACCGCTGCGGATTTGTGCGAGTGCCACGCGCATGGTGACCAGCCTACAAATCGCTGGGCTACGGCCCCCACGCGTGACGGTCGAGCGACGCGGCCTTGTTGCCGAGCTTGCCGGAGCGCACCTGGGCGGCCAGGCTGTCGAGGATCACGCGTGAGCTCAACAACGCCGTCTGCTCCGCCCAGTCGTACGGCGGTGAGCACTCGACGACCTCGATGCCTGCCAAGCCGGGTTCGGACACCATCTTGACCAGGTTCAGCGCCTCGCGGGGGAGCAGACCGCCCGGCTCGGGCCAGCCGGTGCCCGGCACGAAGCCGGCGTCGATGACGTCGATGTCGAACGACAGATACACCGCCTTGGCGTCCTTCCACGCGATCTCGAGCGCCATCTCGGCGATCTTCTCGACCCCGACCCGCTCGACATCGCCGACGGTGATGACCGTCGATTGGCGTTCCCTGCCGACCTTGACGCCCGCGCGGGGCGCTTGCCAGCCGCCGATCCCGATCTGCACCAGGTTGGTCGCCGGCGCGTTCTTGATGTTGGTGGCGTGGAACCACGGGGTGGTGTGCATACGCTCGTCGAGGTCGGACTCCTGGGTGTCGACGTGGCGGTCGAAGTGGATGATGCCGACGTTGCCGTCCAGATACGGCGTCATGCCGCGAATGGTCGGGAAGCCGATTGAGTGGTCGCCGCCGAGCACCACCGGCATGACGCCTTTGGACACGACGTGTGCCATGGCCTGGCTGATCTGGTCGAAGGACTTCTCCAGGTTGCCCGGGATGGTGAACACGTCGCCGATGTCGACCATGTTGAGCTGCTCGCGCAGATC
>JBIQHU010000189.1:0-7903 GCA_044508395.1 Mycobacterium sp.
GATGGTGAGAGGCCGAACACCCGGCGTTCGAGCTGTTCCTTCGCGGACTTGACTGCGGCTTTCTCGCGGGCGCGCAGTGCGCTGATCTGTTCGGTGACTTCGCGGTGGAGAGGCTCGAGGCGCTCCCGTTTGCCCACGGGTGTGAGGTTGGGGTCGTCAGCGACTTCGGCATGGACGCGGGTGAACTCTTCGGTCAGCTGTCCTGCCTCGGCGCGGTATCCTTCGACCTCGGCGTGTAGTTCGCTCAAGCTCATATCTGATCTCCTATGCGATGTCTCGGAGGGCGAGCGTGTTTCGGTTGATGAGCCAGCGGCCCCCTGCCACGACTGCGTCGACTTGGCCGTCTTTGCACCATTTGCGGATACAGCGGTCGGTGACGCCGACGGCGGCGGCTGCCTCGCTTGTACTCATCCACATATCTAAGTTTGGGCTATTGGCCTGTGGCGCTGCTTGATTCGTTCCGCTTTCGGAACGGAGTGCGGCGAGGTGGAGAGCGGTCAGGTTTTCGTAGGCTTCTGGGTCGTTGTGTCGCAGTCTGATTCGCCGGTCGGCGGTCATCCGCACCTGTTGCTCGAGCCATTGCGCCATGCGCCCGGAGATGATGACCCCGTCGCCGGTGAGGCGGGCCGCGATTCGCGACTCCAGCGACGGTTCGGGGCTTGCCGATTCGGCGGACTGGTTTGTCATGGCGTCAACGCATCTGCGAGTCGGTGCGCCAGTTGCAGCGCCTTATCTGGTGTGGGGCTAGACCGTCCACGTGCACGAGACCGTCTTTTAGGTTGACGGTGGGGCAGGGCCGGCAGTGCCAGCACAGTCCGGTGCCGCTGCTGGTGTGTCGGGTTGTGCATCGTGTGCACGGTTGCCGTTGCTTCGAAGTCTTCATGCGCCGACCGCCTGGTCATAGGCGTTGATCGCTGCGCGTAACCGCTCAATGTCGCTGCCGCCCAAGTCGTAGGGGCCGACCTCGAGGCCGAATCCCATCGCGTCGTTGTGCACCAATCTGATTGGCATCGAGCAGAACGCGTCGATTTCGTCGATTGCGGGTTCGATGCAGCCGAGGTAGTCGATGATTGCCCGGCCGAGTTCTGCATTCGCCCCGGTGCGGGGCGCGTCGAGGATTGCATAGTCGTTCATGGGTTGTCCTTTTCGTCGATTGTGAGTTTGAATGCGCGTGTCACGCTGGTGTTTTGGCGCGCTTGCGGTTGACTTTCCCGGCGACGACGCCGCACGGCCTTTGTCGCGGGGGCAACGAGTCCACCCAACGCTGGCAGGCTTCGAGTTCGGGGCATGCACGGCATAGTCGAAGTGCTTCGCGCTCGCGGTTTTCGGCCTCAACCAAGTCTGCGCAGTCTGCGTCGAACAGGTGGGGTTGACGTCGGCACGCCGCTTCCGGCAGGCGGGGCACCCCGGTCAAGATGGCGACCAGCAGCGGAATCGGCCCCGGTTGGCAGTGTGCCGATTTGTGGCGCCGGGTCCGATACGTGCTCATTTCTGACCCCGCCCATCAAGTGATTCGAGCTTCGCGTCGACATACGGGCGTCGGCAGCCATCGCGGTGACCTTGAGTCGGTACATGGAATCCGCATTCACAGCGCTCTGGGCCGCTCGGCGGAATGAAACTTTGCACGGCGGTGCAGGGTTCAGTTTCGGCCATGCCAGGGCTTGTTTCGGTTACAGCGGTTACATCGGTTGCGGCTGTATCCGATGTAACCGCTGTAACCGATTCATTCCGTCCGATGGGGTATCGCTTCCAAGCGTCCTCGAACTGGCTACGGCTATAGCCCTTGAATACTCGCTCGCCGTCACGCTGCGCTTTGGAACCAATTCCGTACTTGCTAAGCCGATTCGCCAAGCCGCGCGCATCCAGCGGCTCACCACGGCGAATAGTCGACCAGGGCGCTTCGTCCATCTTCGTGAGCTCAGCGAGGATGTCTTCCGTAGATGCCTTGTCCGCATCGAGCTTGTCAAACACCATCTTGATGTCGGCGAGGAGCAGTACCCCCACACTGGGGGGCCGCCGCCGAGATTCGGTTACAAGGGTTACAGCCGCTACACGTGCCCGTTGCGGCCAGTCGCCGCCAGCGAGGTCGGCGACCGCAAGTAGCGCCTCCCATACGTCGGCGTCCCGGTCGGTGACTTCGGCAGGCATGCTTGGCCAAAAATCACCGACCAGCTTGTCGGCGTTATCAGCCGCCCAGTTGGCGATCCTGGTCCGCAGCCGCTCTGCCTCTGGGCCATTGACGCGTTCTCGCCACGGCTCGACATGCTCGTCGGGTGCGCGGCGGCGCATACGTATCACCACCGACCGCGTCATCAGTGTTTCGGGTAGATCGTCGAGACCCGCCAGGGCGACTGCGCAATAGGCCGGGAGTTCTTCGGTTTCAACAACCTTGCCACGCATCACGCATCGGCCGGCCATCGCACCTTTGCGGTGCCCGGCATTGAGCATTCCGCGAATTTCCTCGTTGTCCTTGGCTTTAGGCCCGAACACCGTGTCGATCTCGTCGTAGAGAATGGTCGGCCTGCCAGCTTCGTCGGACACCTTGCGGAACAAATAGGCCGGGGTGGTGTTCACCGAATGCACCGGCCACGGCACCAGCGGCTCGGTCACTTCAAGAGCGCGCGACTTTCCGCTACCGGGTTCAGGACTGAGGAAAGCAAGGCGCGGGGTGGATTCCCACGCATCCATCAGCCACGTGTGCAGAATCCACAGTGTGTGCGCGACGTGCGAGTGCTCACTTGGATAGGCAACATACCGACCGAGGAAACTTTGCACCGCCGTGCAAAGTCCGGCTCCGTCGGGATGGTCATCGTCCAGGAATTCGGCGTATTCATCGGAACGGTCGATGTGAGTCATCGGCTGCTCACCCGCTTCAGCCACGGCCGCTCAGCGTAGAACGCGTTGCGCTGGTTGATTTCCCGACTCATCGCTGCCCAGTCCACTGCGCCAGAAACGTCTTTCGCCGGCTGTGCGAGTTCCTCTTGCGCAGTCTCGACCCGCAACGCGTGATGCCGAGCTGCATCAAACAGGGCCGCGATTTTTGCGGGATGGTCCGTCGGCAACGCACACCATTCGGCGGTACCGGCCAGGGGCCACGAACCGGTCCGCTCGAGAACCGGGGCAACGAATTCGTGGACGGACCACCACGAAACGGTCCGCGCACTAACGACGTTCTCTCGGCTAAAATCAGAAGCGAGGGTGTCGTTGGTGTGATGGCTATCAGAACTCTCGTGCGGAGCCGGGTCAAAGGTGTGGACCCGGCTTCCACCTTCCCTAGGAGGCGCCATTTGCACCACCGCCGAACGGGGTCATGGCGGCGTCAACTTCGTTAAGGTCAACGCGGACAAGGCGATTGCCGTTACGGTAGCCGGTGATTCGCCCATCGGCGATCATCTGCCGGATCGTGCGGTCAGTAACTCCGAGGTACTCGGCTGCCTGCTTGAGGGTCGCGTAATTGCGGGGGTGTCCCATGCTCCACAACTCCGGGGTATCGAAAGACACCCACCGGGTTGGAGCGGGTCAAAATCCGCAGGACATTCAGAAACGAACAACTGGCTATCCCTGCGGCTACGGCCAGCTACTCCCCGTCAAGAGGAATATTGCGATAATAACAGGAGTTTGACGCTACTTGGCGTAGGAAACGTCGACAACTTTCGCGCCGGCCGCTACCGCTGCTGTGATCAGCGTCTTTTTGACTCGTGGCGTTCGTGCGCATAGCGGGCATGAAAACTCCCACGCCTCGGCGGCTTTCAGTGCATCAAGGGTGTGTTCCCCCGTCCGCGGCACGTATACGCGCGGGCGCGGGTCGGTCGGTTCTGCTGGCACGACTCTGCCACTCCCGGATTTGCGGAGCAGCGGAACCTCTGAAACCTCAACCACGCCCTCATCGGTGAACACGATCACGGGTGCCAGATGCACGCGCTTATGGGCACCACGGTTGGTGCAGACGATCGCTGCGGGCGTGGCCTTATCCTTGCGGTGTCGTAGAAACTTGCGCTTCCTGCGCTCGTAGTCGGAGGTCATCAGCGGTTCTCAGCGATTTTCGATAGCAGTGCGGCGATCTGTCGGTCTCGGCCGCGTGCGGCGTGCTGGTAGCGCATCGCGGCTGCTGGTGTCGAATGTCCAAGTCGGGCCATGAGTTCTGCAAGTGTGGCACCGGTAGCTGCTGCGAGGACGGCGCCGCTGTGGCGTAGGTCGTGCCAACGGAGGTCTGGGCGTCCTGCTGTCTCACGGGCTGGATAGAAGTGCCGGTAGAGGCTGGCGGGTGCGAGGTGGCCGCCCTGCTGCGCCGGAAACAGGAGCGCGTCCCTGTCGTCATCGACGTGCCGCGCCAGGTGTTCCTTGAGCACCGGGAGTAAATGTGGCGGTACCTCGACATCGCGGATACCGGCGTCGGATTTTGGTGTCGTGACCTCGAATCCGCTCTCGACGCGGACGACGGCGCGCTCGACGCGGACGGTGCCGTATGCCGCGGGCGGCTCTTCGGAATTTGCTAATGCATTAGCCAATTCATCGTCTGTCGGTTCGACGATGGTGATGTCGCGGCGCCGAAGTTCGGTCAACTCGCCGAATCTCAGCGCGCACCAACTCGCCAACAGGACCATCGCCCGATACCGGTCGGGCATCTCCTCGGCGATGATCGCAATCTCCTCGAGGGATGCCGGCCTGATCTTGTGCACGCGGCGGGCCGACCCGGCGCCACGGATCACGCACGGATTCGCGCTGATTTTCCCGTCGCTGGCCGCGGTCCCCATGATGGTGCGCATCAACCCGTAGCAGTGGGCCCGCAGTGTTGGCGTCTTGTTGCCCATCTTGGCGTGCCATGCGCGGACGTCGTCGGCGGTGATTGAGGCGATGGGCAGCTGCCCGAAGCGGGGCTTGATGTGGTCCTCGAGCAGCTTCTCGTAGTGCTCGCGGGTTCGGTCTTTGAGGTCGCGTTGCTTGAGCCAGGTGTCGGCGTACGTCTCGAACGTCAGCTTCGGCTGCGGAACCGCATCGGCCTCTGGCGGTGTCCAGGCTTTGCGGATGATTTCGGCTTGGCGCAGTGACAGCCAGCCGCGGGCGTCCTTCTCGGTGAGGAATGTCTTGGGGGCGTTGTATCTGCGGCCGTCTGGTCCGAAGTACATCGCGCGATAGCGGCCTGAGGGGAGTTTGTGGGCGGTGCCGAATGCGCCGCGCTTCTGCGCCTTGCGTCCTTCTCCTCTGACCACGTGTCCCCTGTCTGCGATACCGTGCCGACTACTGGCGTGAACTGAGTGAACTCGATGTGAGCTAACGAGAGTGTATCAACTTTCCGCGAGCTTCCGCTTGGCTCTGCTACACTAACCAGCAGCAGTGCAGGCTATACCGCCTAAATTGCTGGTCAACACACCGACGCTAGCAAACTGATTGAACTGGTTCAATCCCAGTATCGCGCACCACACTGACCAGCAGTTTTAGGTCAGAATTCGGGCGGCTTGCCTCGCCCCAACGACCCGGCCCGACGGCTACCGCGGATCCGCATCCCCCGCGGTGTTCCGCGGCCGTGCCCCGACGGGGCGGTGCGCGCCGCGTTGCAGCAGATCACCGATTAGCGTGTGTCCGATTGGCGATCCGCCTCGGAGCGGAAGCCGCGTGCCCGGATCGAGCGGTCGGTGCCTCAGCATCAAGCTCGGCGCGGGCATCGGTTGTTGCGCGTGACGGTTGACGCGGTTGAGTGCTTATGTGCAGTAGCCGTTGAGGCAGTTGTGGCGCACGGGCGGTAGGTCGTCTCCTAAGGCCTGCTCGCACCAGCCGCAGAGCGGTTGGCCTGATTCTTCACACGCACACGCCATGATGCCCCCACGATTTCACTCACGGTCTTCGCTTGCAGATGTGCACGTTAGCTGTAGCGAATGGCCTCGTGGAGACGGGACAATGCGCGCCTATTTGTCCAGTCTCACATCGATATTGGGGGCGACGGACGGCGTTCGTCAGCGGGGAATTGTTACCGTCCTGTGCGAACCGCCAGCGCGGCGGCCTTCTCATGGATCGTCGGGTACGCGTCCTCGCCGAACAGGGCTGCGCGTGTCCGCGCCAGCGCGGACTCCAGGAGTCCGTAGTCCTGGACCTGCGGGTGGCGACCGAGCGCGGCCACGGCAGCCGCCAGCAGATCATCGAGGTCCAGGTACTCGGCCTCGATGGTCATGCGTCAGCCAGGTGATCCAGCACTTCGCGGTCTTCGTTCACGATCTGCGCGAGCCGCGCATCGCGGCGCACTGTGCGGCGCCCCACGTATTCGTCCACGGCTTTGACGACGGCGGCGTGCATCGACAGCCCTTGCGCCCACGGTCCCCACGACTCGCGCCGTCTCTTTAGAAACTTCCAAGGTCTGCTGCGAAGACTCGCACCGATACGGGTGTCGGACGACACCGATCAGCGACAGGAAGCAGTGGACGATGAAGACTTCGAACTTCAAGAGAATCGCCGTCGCAGGCGCCGTGTCAGGGGCTCTGGGCCTGGCCGCGATCGGACTCGGGGCGGGCACGGCGAGCGCGGATGACGAGTTGGATGCGATCGCACCGTTGGTGCCCGGCGGGCTGAGTGAGGACTGGCAGTCATACCTGCCGTTGATCGAGAGCGTCGGCGACCTGGGCAGCATCGCCAACCTCGGGGACCTCGGCAGCCTCGGCGGTCTCGAAGACCTGGGCAGCATCGCCAACCTCGGAGACCTGCAGGGACTCATGGGGCTGGCCGGCGGATTCTAGGTCCCCGCCCCCTACAAACCCCCCGGCCCGTCACGCTCCCCCACGTGGCGGGCCGGGTTTCACAGCACCGAGGTATCTGAAAGGTGCACTGACGTCGAATCCTCACCGGTGACCGACCAGGCTGGCTTCCGGAAATGTTTGCCGAGAGGATTAGAACAACGCACATCTGGCTACCTATGTCAGCAAGCCTGCCGCCCTCATCCGATTCGCACACCCGGCACCGGCGGCCGGCCCAGCGAAGCCCTCGCGCGGGGGTCGGGGGCTTCGCACCAAGCTTCATGCGCCGCGTCGTGAAGCAGCCCGACATCGGCAGCGTTCGTATGGCGTGCCTCGATTTCGGTTTACCCCAAGGACATCCAGCACACCGCCGCTGCCGCCGAAAAACTGTCTATCAACTGGGTGTCGTCATCGGCACGCCGGGTACTCCGTGATGCATGGCGAATGAAGCGTTGTTCGCGACCGCCGGGCTCTTCGGCCTGTTTGTCGCGATGTTGACGGGAGCTTTGTGGGACGCCCCCATATCGGCGCCCATCCGGTACTTCCGGTCGCAGGGCCGGCACACGTTGCCACGTTGACGCTCTTCACCGGCGCAGCCGACATCGGGGCGAAACCACTCGGGCAACTCGAGCCACCCATTAGGCTCTCCTGAGGCCAACCCGTCATGACGACCCAGGGGTGGGACATGATTCGCGAACTCATCGCCGCCGCTGCGATCGCCGGCGCTGCCCTCGGCGCGGCTCCGATTGCGGCCGCCGACGACCTGATGTATCCCGACACTTCCGCGCGCTACCCCAGCGACGTGCCGGGCATGAATTACGAAGCCCACCTCACCGCGCCCTGCACCAACCTCGACCGGTTCACGTTCGGCCGCGGTCCCGGTGGCGAGGTGCTGCAATGCCGCTGGATCGCCAACCAGTGGCCCCCTGTCTATACGGGCTTCTGGGTCGCGACGTATGAGTTGTTCGGCGTTCAGGAGACCGGCGCGCCATGCCCCAAACCCCAAGCGGCAGCCCAACATCCCGACGGGCGTCCGATGCTGTGCCTGGGTGCTCGCGGATGGCAGCCCGGCATCTTCACCCGTGAAGGTTTCTTCCCGGTGTAGAACTGCGCAGTGCAGAACGCGCAGCTAGACATCCCAGGTTCGTAGGTGTCAAGCGGCGTGGGTGTGTATGGATTGG
>JBIQHU010000190.1:0-7845 GCA_044508395.1 Mycobacterium sp.
ACTATGCCGACAACCGGGACAACGGCGCGTTCATCCTGATCGACGAGGTGTCCAACGACACCGTCGGCGCCGGCATCATCCTGCAGGCGCGTGAGCTCAAACCGAGCGGGCACAATCGCTCCGACATCAAGTGGCACCCGTCGTCGTTGGACCGCGACTACCGCTGGAACAGCACCGGGCAACGCGGCGCGACGATCTGGTTCACCGGCCTGCCGGCCTCCGGCAAGTCCACGCTGGCGGTCGCCGTCGAGCGGGCCCTGGTGGAGTCAGGCCAGGTGGCCTATCTCCTCGACGGGGACAACTTGCGGCACGGCCTGTCCGACGATCTCGGCTTCTCGGCCGGCGACCGAACCGAGAACATCCGGCGGGTAGGGCATTTGACCCGGCTACTGGCGGATGCCGGGGTGGTGGCACTGGCCTCGCTGGTCTCCCCGCTCAAGTCGGACCGGGAGACCGCGCGAGCCCTCAACGATGCCGCCAAGCTGCCGTTCATCGAGGTCCACGTCGCGACGTCGCTGGCCGAATGCGAGCGCCGGGACCCCAAAGGTCTGTATGCGCGGGCCCGGGCCGGTGAGCTCAAAGGGCTCACCGGTGTCGACGCCCCCTATGAAGCGCCCGAGAATCCCGACCTGGTGCTCGACACCACCGGGGCTGTTATCGACGACCTGGTCCAACAGGTGATCGACCTGCTCAACGCCCGTCGCACAACTAACTCGCGGTTGCCAAGCACGCGTTGTTGACGACGCGGGTCGCGTCCAGACTGGGCCGTATACAGTTGTTGGTCAACTGGGGTGTAGGTGGGTACGGCCTGAACGCGCGCCCGACGGTACTGGGCAGCGAGTACTGCGAAAACTTCCAGTACGGGGTTCTCGCTGCGCCGACCGAGCGCCTCAATCGTGTTGGCTGACTCGCTGATTACTGGGCTCAGTGTGTCGGTGAGGGCTTTCTGGTCTGCTGACCATTGGCTTACGGGTTTGTTTGGGTCTGTCTTATCCCTGATCGGCGGTGTCGACAGCGTACTGATCTAGTGCCGCCGTCCAATCGCGACACATCGGGTCGGGGCCGGTGAGAAAACGATCCGGGCGTTCGCTCTCTGCTGGTGGTGTTACGTTCGCGGGGCTGGGCTATCTGGCATTAGGCGTGCTCGAGCTCCCACGGAACCAAACTTGATAGCAGCGCAAACGTCTACAAGGACATCGCCGATAGCGATTGCGGTGCGGGCAAGGTAATTGTCGGAGGGTGTGTAGGCAGGAATCTTGTCTACGAAGGCGTGTATGTACGCGATGTACTGACGGGTCGATGGGACCGCCGAGGCCGCTGGCTACACGGCGTGGGACTGTGACAGGTGCGGCAAGGAAGTTCGCAAATACGGCGGAACCTCCATGTTGACTACAACTGTGGCGCCTGCTACAACGCGAGCGGTCAAAGGTTGCGCGACGACTGCGCGGCAACCCGTCGAACTACGGCGGCACGATCTCAGACATCGATGGATACGAGATCCAATGCGCGGATCGGTAGCCCACCGTCCCCCATCTTTCATCGCGCAAGCGGAGTCGCGTGGCTTTTGGTGAGACCGCCAAATTCGTGGAACACGGGGTCGGGGCCGGACCTTACGATTAAGGCGTGGGGATTGTGTTCGGGGTTAGCCAGCTGGTGAGGTCTCGGTGACCTGTCCGCCAAAGCTTCTGCTCTGGTTGGCTGCGCCGTCGGCAAATCATCGTGCGATTGTGTTGTGACTGAATCTGTGTCTGAGACGAAGGTGTGCCGATGAGTTCGCTCCCGCCGGATCCGTTTGGGCCCGCATCCGCTGCGGGTGCTGGTGCGCCGCAACCTTGGCAGCAATCCACTGGCCCGGGTGGTTCTGTGCCGGGTGGCCCGGCGCCGTGGGGTTCTCAGCAGCAGTGGGCGGGCAGTCCGCCGCCGTCGCCGGGAAAGGGTGGGGCGTCGAAGTGGGTGCTGGGTGGGATCGCCCTGATTGCGGTCATCGCCATCACCGCTGTGGTGGCGATCTCGCTCAGTGGCCGCGGCAAGGACAACGAGGCCGGCAGCGGCCGGACCGCCACCGCAGGATCAGGGTCCAACTCAGAATTCGCCAGCGCCAACGACACCGGACCCATCACCATCATCACCGAAGACCCCTCATGCGCAGCATGGACGCCGATCATCAACACGATGATCGACAACTCAAAAGGGTGGGCTGACCGCGACTCGTCGGTTCCCGCCAGCACGTGGAGCGCCGATCTACGCCTGCTGTATCAACAGGCAGGATCGACCTTAAGATCGGCTGCTGACCAAACCGTGCCGTTGGCGAAGCTGACACCGCACCGGGTAATGAGGGAGGCGTACGAGCAGTTCATCGCCTACGCCCGCGCGTTTGCCGATCGTATTCCCAGCTACACACCCTCTGATAACGCTCTTGATCTCACCGCTAGAACCGCAACGAACGTCGTCACCAGGATCTGCCAAGCGATCACATCAGCTTCTGCGGCTGCACGGGCGCCGCTAGTGCAAGCAGGAGACCAGCCCAGCCAAACAGCACCTGTAGGCGACCCGGCCAACCTCGAACGCTTCCTGACAAGTCCAAACGATGCATGTCAGGAATGGCAGACCGCAGCAGCCCAATTCCTCAGCGACATCGACGCCTGGCGTCATACCGACTCAAACATCCCTGTGGGCCAATGGACTCCGGAACAGCGAGCTCTCAGTGCCCAGATAGAGCCAGTATTGAAAACATCAGCCGACACGTTGGCGGAACTGGGCCGACGAAGCGGCAACGCGATTTGGAGTGACTTCGCAGAACTAGCTGCCCAATACCGTCGCGCGTACGCACAAGCGCTGCCAACATACACTCAGGCTGACGTCAATCTGTACTACGTGGGCCTCTATACACCAGGGATGGTCCGCGGGGCATGTGACGCGGTGGCGGGTTAGCCGCGGATGGGAATAGCCAAACCAAACGGTCCCCATGCTGGGCCGCTGGTCGCACCGGGTCGGCTGATGCCGATGAGGACCAGCTCTACGAAGTTGTCGCTGTCCGTCCGTTGGTTTTGATGATTGTTGGTGTGGGTGTTTTGGTCACTGAGTTGAGGGTGGGTTGATGAGTTTGCCTCCGCCGGATCCGTTTGGGTCTGAGTCCGCTGCCGGTGGTGGCGAGGTGCCTCCTCAGTGGGCGCCGCAGCAATCCGCCGGCCCGGGTGGTTCTGCGTCGGGTGGCCCGGCGCCGTGGGGTTCTCAGCAGCAGTGGTCGGGTGGTCTGGCGCCGTCGAGTGGTGGTGGGAAGGTCAAGTGGGTTCTCGGTGGGCTCGCGGTGGTGTTGGCGATCGCGTTGGCTGTCGTGGTTACGGTGTTGGTCGTCAAACCTGACCCCGGGCCCGGTGGGCCGTTGAATGCTGAGGGAGATAGTTCCACCTCAGAGTTGGCCAGTGCCAACGACACCGGACCGATCACCATCATCACCGAAGACCCCTCATGCGCAGCATGGATCCCAATCAACAATACGTTTTCAGACAGTTCAAAGAATGGGTGGCTCAATCGAGATCCGTCGATTCCGGTCGGGGCCTGGAGTTCTGAACAGAGAAAGCAGTATGAGGAGGTCGGTCAGGCGATGCGTGCTGCTGCCGACCAGGCCGAAGCACTGGTCAAACTGACCACGCACCGGGTAATGCGCCAGCTCTACGAGCAGTTCATTGTTTATGCCCGCGCATATGCCGATGCGGTCCCCTCCTACACGCCACGCGACGATGCGTTGGCACGTGCAGCAAGTCTGGCCTCAAGATCCCTCTCGGGGATTTGCCAGGCCATCTCATTTGGCTCGGCAGCCGCACGGGCGCCCCTCGTCTCTGAAGGAGCTGCCCCCTCCAGTGCAATGCAGTCTGGAGATCTTGCCAATCCGAAACGTTTTCTCACCAGCCCTGACCCGGTGTGTCCAGACTGGAAAGCAGCAGACGATCAGTTCCTTGCCGAGGTTGCCGATTGGCTGAAAACAAGCCCGGATACCTCTGCTGCCCAGCGGTCCCCGGAAGAGAAAGCCCTCAACGAGGCCGCGATTCCGGTTATGCGCGAGTCGGCCGATAGGCTGGAGGAGCTCGGTCGACGTAGTGACAATCAGGTCCTGGAGGATTTTGCGATACTTGCTGCCCAGTACCGGCGGGCGTACGCACAGGCAATCCCGACTTACACGTCTGCCGATAAGCACCTCTATGACGCCAGTGTATTCACCGTTGGTGTGGTAATCCAGGCATGCAACGCCGCGGCAGGCTAGCCGTGGCAAACGGTTGCAAATCGCCTTGAATTAGGTCAGCAGGCCGGCCAACTCGCGCGCATATTCGACTTCGTCGTGGATGGCGAGGACGTCTTGAGGATGTGTGACCGGGATATTCGTCGCGTAACAAAACCCGTTGCCCTGGACCGCGACCTGAACAAACCCAACCTGCCGCACCTGCTTCATCAGGACCAAGAAAAGCAGGCCCAGTAGGCAGAATAAGGAAAACACGATCGCGAGAACTATTGCGCTGGTGGGGAAGTGCTCTTCGGTGGCGGACATGTTCGTGACCGTCCATACGGTGCCACGTATCGGAGATTGGCCGGCTGGTGTTGATATCCAATACTTCGAAACGGCGATATCGCCGATCGTCGTCAACCACTCGTCAGAACCATCGGGGCTTACAGAAGGCTCATCCTGCATGGGGGCGATTAAAGCACGGGGAGGTGGTTGGAGTGTCTGCCCAACTCGGAGATCAGCTCTTTCATCGCGCAAGCGGAGTCGCGTGGCTTTTGGTGAGACCGCCAAATTCGTGGAACACGGGGTCGGGGCCGGACCTTACGATTAAGGCGTGGGGATTGTGTTCGGGGTTAGCCAGCTGGTGAGGTCTCGGTGACCTGTCCGCCAAAGCTTCTGCTCTGGTTGGCTGCGCCGTCGGCAAATCATCGTGCGATTGTGTTGTGACTGAATCTGTGTCTGAGACGAAGGTGTGCCGATGAGTTCGCTCCCGCCGGATCCGTTTGGGCCCGCATCCGCTGCTGGCGATGCGCCGCAGTCGTGGCCACAGCAACCCGGCGGTCATGGCGGCGCACTTCCTGAAGGTGGTCCCGGGTGGGGACCTCAACAGCAGTGGGCGGGCGGTCCGCTGCGGCCCTCGAATGGTGGCGGGAAGGTCAAGTGGCTTGTCGGTGGACTCGCGGTCGTGCTGGCGATAGCGCTGGTCGTCGTGATCACGGTGTTGGTCGTCAAACCCGACACCGGAACGCCCACCAGACCGTCGAATGCTGGGCGAGACGGCTCCCATTCAGAATTCGCCAGCGCCAACGACACTGGACCCATCGCCATCATCACAGAAGACCCCTCGTGCGCAGCATGGCGACCAATCCAAGACACACTCGCTGACAGCGCGAAGGCAGGCTGGGCGCAACGAGATGCATTGATTCCCGCCAGCGCGTGGAGCCCCGAACAGCGAGAACAGTATCGCGCGATGGGACAGGCGATGCGGAGCGCCGCTGATCAAACTGTGCCACTGGCGAAGCTGACCACGCACCGGGTCATGCGCCAACTTTACGAACAATTCATCGCATATGCCCGCGCGTACGCCGATGCCATCCCCACGTATACGCCGCGTGATGACTCATTGGCCCGTGCCGCCAATACGGCTACTGGAGTTCTCGGAGGAATTTGCCAAGCTATCAGGTTCGGTTCCGCGGAAGCGAGGGCACCGATGGTGGAACAGCTCTCTGTACCGGAGCAGTTACCTCCCGTCGGCGACCCGGTCGATCCCGCGCGCTTTCTGGTGCAACCCGATCCTATTTGCCCAGACTGGGACGCCGCCGTCGCTCAGTTCGCTAATGACACGGCGGCCTGGCGTGCCATCCCCGCCGATAGTCCTGCGGGGCAGTGGTCTCCGGAGCAGAAAGCCGTCACCACGGCGGTTGTCCCTGTAATGCGTGACTCGGCGAAGAAGCTAGAGGAACTCGGCCAGCGCAGCGATAACGCCACATTCCAAGACCTCGCGGCCCTGGCTGCTCAGTACCGACGTGCCTTCGCTCAGGCGATCCCGACGTACAACGTCGCAGATAACCACCTGTATGACGCTGGCTGGCGCGCCACCGGCCTGATCCAGGCGGCATGCGCTGCGGCGGGAAGCTAGCTAGGCGGCAACGAGGAAGAACGCACGGCGGGGACCAGGTAGCGAAACTGGCGGAATGCAGCCGGGCCGGATTGGGCAGACGAGATCAACCCCCACATGCCAGAGGTCTTGAGGCAGTATGCATTTGGCCGGTCGATCCGTCGCAGCGCAAGCTGCCTCAGACTTTCGATGGGCCGGTGGAAGTGGTCTGGTGACGCTACACGTGCGGCTCGATTGCACCGCCGATCTGCCGTACGCGGCAACACGAAATTTGCCCAGGACAAGGAGTGGACCCAGCGAATGGACGATCACCAGACGGAGATGCGACGTATTGCGTGGTGGATCGCTGATATCGCCGTGTGGATCAGCATCAGTTTTTCAGTGATGGCACACCTTTGCCAACGCTTTGCCGAGCACACCCGACCGGTGCGCAACCCATACGGACTTCTCGATATGCAATCCGGGCGAAAGGAATTCGCCATGCATGTCGGCCAAGGCTTCGGATACGTCGGGGTCGGCTGGATCGTGGTAAGCATCGTCTTGGCGATCATGTGCCGGATTCGATACGGGATCGCCAAGGAAACGGTCACTTACCTTGTGCTGCTGGTAGTAGCGCTCGGGGTTGTCGGATCATTGCGTGCAACCTGAACCGAGGTAGAGCAGAGGTGGCAGCAGGATGTATGAGGGGAATGGTCCGGAAACTGGTCGTCTTGGCGTTGTGCGCGGCGACCGCGGGGTGCGCGGTGACCACCAACGGGACAGTGGTTGCGGCTTCGACGCTGGGCCAGGCGCCTCCACCACTGCGCTCTGGTGCACTGAGCGGTCTGCTGCTCAGTGCCGGCGAGGTTGGCTCGATCATGGGTGCTCGGATGAGCGTTATTGAATCCAGTGGCGCGATGTACACAAATGAGCCGCTAGCTGATGGCTGTCTGGCATAGGCCGGAGCCCAGAGATACAACTATCAAGGCAGCGGCTGGATCTCGGTACGCGACGAGCGGCTTGTCGACCGCCCTGACGACGCCGACCACATCGCCTATCAAGCTGTGGTGGCGTTTCTCGACGGCGTGACCGCCCACGACTTCTACGACAGCCAGGTAACCGGATGGGCCAAATGCGACGACCGGCGCGTCGACCTTCACGACGCCGGTGACCCCAACGCCCACTATTGGTCCCTGACCGAAGCCACCGACAATGACAGGATCCTCACGATCACCCGGGCAGAAGAAGAAAGCACTCGCGGCTGGTCATGTCAGCGAGCGCCGACCGCCGAGAACAACATCGTCGTCGACGTCAGTGCGTGCATGCACCACGTCAATGACCAAGGCTCCCAAATCGCCTGGCAGATCGCAGAAAAAGTCGAACAGCAATGACGACAACCGTAGTTGCCCGGGACGACATGCTCGGATACCTCTGACGCAAACGCCAAAGTCAACGCAACGAGCCGCCAGCGGCGCGAACAGTATCGAAGCGATGACAAGCCGCACGACCGGAATGGCCGTGCGGCTTGCAACGCAGCGAGATCGGCGAGGCGACAAGGCAGCTTCGCCGCGGTGTGCAGGCCGGCACTGTCGGTCCCGGCAGTGCGGTTCCATGCAACAGTTTCAATCTCGATCTTCGACCTTGCTGTAGCCAACATGGTGGAACACCCGCCGCTAACCGGCGATTTCGGTGATCATGCGGTCGGCGTGGGTGACGTACAGCCCATGGGCGGCGCCGGGGATCTCGACCA
>JBIQHU010000027.1:0-55971 GCA_044508395.1 Mycobacterium sp.
GGCCCACCGGGTGACCGGCGCGTCGACCGCCGTGGTCACCCACGCGGGCAGCTCGCACCCGGGCTTGTCCTGATCGAATTTCGGTGTGCGCCAGGCCAGGGCGACGACGGCGAATGTGAACGTGAGCGCCCAGGCCGCGCCGATGACCGCGTACGTGAACGGGATCGGAAGGTCGGTCGAGCCGCCCAGGCCATGGGCGAGTACGGCGATCGACTGGTCCGCGTTCACCGCACAGTGATGGTCGCGATGGTCTTCTTCAGCTGGTGCAACTCGACGTCGACCTTCCCGGGCACATTTGCGCTGAACTGGAAAGATTGACCGGCCTTGGGCTCGATCTTGAATGTGTGCTCGGGGTTGGAGTGCACGTGCAACTCATCGGCGACGTCGCTGTTGACGCGGAAGATGATCGGCTGATCGAGCGAGGCCTCCAACTGCTCATTGATGGGCGTCACGTTGCCGCCCTCGATCATCACGTTGACGACGACCCGGGCGGGCGGCGCCTGCTGGTCGGCCATCTCCGACGGGTTGACCGCCGTCGCCGACGGGACGGCCTCGGTGGGCTCCTCGCCCTCGTTACCGCCGCAGCCGGCGGTGAGCAGCGTGGCGGTCATGAGCGCGGCGAGAATCGTTGTCTTCCTCACGGTCTACCATCTTCGCTTGCCGCGGCCGTCCCGTCGCCCCGAGGTGCGTCACCCTTTCGCCGGTTCCGTACCGCGATGTAGATGACGACACCGGCGACCACGAAGGCAGGGGCGAAGGCCGGCACAGCGATCCACACCGAGTGATCGGCGAGTATGACGACGCCCGGTTCGGTTGTCATGCCTGCGCAGTGGGTTCCAGCTTGGCGTCGCTGGCGTGCGGCTCACTGTTGTTGATACGCCCTGCCCCCCAAGTGATTCCGCCAATCATCAGCAGGCTGCAAACCAGCACCACCAAACAACCGATGAGCCACAGCGATGCGGGGATGTCGGGGCTACGCTCGCGCTGAAGAATGGTGATCTCCGCGACGAACGGGCGGGTTGTCGATGCCTCGGCAGGCACCTCCTCGGCGCCGATGCCGGGATCGCCGGCCAGATAGATCGGCACCGCGGCCAGGGTCTTGCCGTCGTGCACCCGCAGCAGCGTCTTCCACGTACCTGACACCGGCATCGGCTCGGTCGACCGGAAGTGTCCCGGGCCCACGTTCTCGAGGCGGTCGATGAAGATCCCGCGTTCATATTGCAGGCCACCCTGCCAACCGAGCACCGCCACCCAATTCGGATCGTCGCTGATCAGGTTGGCCGGGGTGATCTGCACATCCGCCGTCGCGTGACGTTGACCGTCGCTGCTGGGCACATCGGTGAGAGTGATGGTGGCCGTGGCACTTTCGGGAACCTCGTAGCGCAGACCATTGGCGGCCGCCGCGCCGATCGCCACCACCGTCAGCGTGACAAGGCCGACGCCGATGGTGCGGCTGGGCAACCGCTGCGCCGTCAGCACCATCCCGATCATCGCGCCGCATGCGCCGGTGAGCGTCGCAACCGGAGCCGACATCGCCAGTGCTTCCGGCCAGATGCTCGTCGGCCATGGCAGGTGGTAGACGGCGTCGATCCACAGCGACTCCAGCCACACTCCCACGGTGCCGACCCCGAAGCCGGCGACCAGCCCAAACACGATGGGGCGCTTCAGCAGTGGAGTCAGCGCCACCAACTCGACGACGATCGCGGGTCCGAGGTAGAGGGGGAACCAGTTGACCGGCGCGTCCAATACGGGAGCGACGAGGAAGGCGACGATCCCCCGCAGACCGATGGCCACCACCGCGGCGATGAGTGCCGCGCCGCGGCCCATGAAGATCCGCGCTGCGACCAGGGCCAGCGCGGCGGCCGCGGCGATCAGCATCGGCTCGAACACCTGCCGGAACTGCGGTACGCCGAAGTCGAATTCGATCTGATACACCGAAGCGCCGATCAGCACGCCGGCGAATGCGAGGTACTGGACGAACTTGAGGCCGATGCCGTCCGGCGGGGTGTCATCGGTCCTGACCTTGCGGCCCTCGTATTCGAGGTACAGCGCGGCGAGCGTGGAGAAGCCGGCGCCGCCGATCATCATGAGGTGGGTCGGACCCCACAGCGTGACGTCCTGACCGAAGATGCGGTGCCAGATGTCGTCAAGCGGAAAGCCCATGAGCGCGTAGAGGCCGCAACCGGCCATCACCAGGCCGCCGACCGGTGCGTACCAGTCGTCGGTGATGCGGACCGCCGCCGGGCCCGGCCGTTCGTCCTCACCTCTGGGCAGGACCACCGCCGTGCATCCGGCCACGAAGATGCCGAACAGGCCGATGAGGATGAAGTAGTGCGCCGGGTTGGCGAGCGCGCCATCGTCGCGGCCGTTGCCGATGTGCAGGCTGACGTCCCAGATGAAGCCGAACAGTGCGCAGATGATGGACGCGATGAACAGTGCGATCGGCAGCGCCACCCACGACGGCCGTTTGAACCTTCGT
Organism: Mycobacterium sp.; assembly: GCA_044508395.1. Classification (GTDB taxonomy): domain Bacteria; phylum Actinomycetota; class Actinomycetes; order Mycobacteriales; family Mycobacteriaceae; genus Mycobacterium. Next base: position 2,480 of record JBIQHU010000027.1, read on the forward strand.
CCCGACCACTCGGCCAGGCCCGCCAGCCACGAAATCTTGTGATTGCGGTGCATCCAGCCCACCCATAGCAGAATCGCCGCGACGATCCCGGCGGCGACCGTCAAACCGATGATCTCGTTGAGTGCGGCGCCACCGCCCTCGTTGCCCTGAGCAAGAAACTCCATTGTCATCCCACCCGTCGAGTACCAGCCGAAACGAACTTACCCGTCGGTAGGGTTGCCAAAACCACGTCAGCGGAAACCAGGGGTATCACCTACCGGCGACGCGGAAAGTCTCGAGCGCCTCGGATTGGTCCATCAGGGCGTCAGGACCACCTTGACCATGCCGTCCTCCTTCTTCTGGAACGTCTCGTAGGCGTCGGGTGCGGCCGACAACGGCAGCCGGTGCGTGGCGAACTGCTCCACGCCGAGCGGGTCGTCGTCGGTGAGCAGCGGCATGATGTCCGGTATCCACTTCTTGACGTTGGCCTGGCCCATCCGCAGCTGAATCTGCTTGTCGAACAACGTCATCAGGTTGACCGGGCTCGCGGCGCCGCCGTAGACCCCGGACAGCGAGATCGTGCCGCCCCGCCGCACCAGCGCGATCGCCATGTTGAACGCGGCGAGGCGATCCACACCGGCGTGCTTCATCACGACGCGTCCGACCGGCGACGGCAGGAAACCGCTGGCGGTCTGCGCGGCCTCGGCCACTGGCGATCCGTGCGCCTCCATGCCGACGGCGTCGATGACCGCGTCGGCCCCACGGCCTTCGGTGTAGCTCTGCACCACCTCTTCGGCATCCTCGCGCCGCAGATCGATGACCTCCGAGCAGTATTGGCGGACACGGTCCAGCCGCTCGGCCACCAGGTCGACACCGATCACCGTCGCCTTCTTGCGGTGCGACGCGATACGGCAGGCCATCGAACCGATCGGGCCCAGGCCGAGCACCACGAGCGTGCCGCCGTCGGGCACGTCGGCGTACTCGACGGCCTGCCACGCGGTGGGCAGCACATCGGAGAGATACACATAGCGTTCGTCGGGTGCGTCGTCCGGCACCTTGATGTGGGTGTACTGCGCCTGCGGCACCCGCAGATACTCGGCCTGCCCGCCCGCGACCTCGCCGTAGAGCGTCGAATAGCCGAACAGTGCCGCGCCCGTGCCCTGATCGCGGTTCTGAGTCGTCTCGCACTGGCTCTGCAGGCCGTGATCGCACATGAAGCACTGCCCGCAACTGATGTTGAAAGGGATCACGATGCGGTCGCCGACGGCGAGGTTGTCGACATCGCGGCCAACTTCTTCGACCACCCCCATCGCCTCGTGCCCGAGGATGTCGCCGGGGTTCATGAACGCGCCGAGCACCTCGTAGAGGTGCAGATCCGATCCGCAGATGTTCGTGCTCGTGACCCGGATGATCGCGTCGTTGGGTTCCTTGATCACCGGATCAGCAACAGTGTCGACGGAAACCTTCCGCCGCCCCTGCCACGTAACTGCTCGCATCGCATCCTCCTGAAGATTGATGAGCCTTCTGTGGCGTGCCCACTGGAACATCAGCCAAACCTCGCGCCACCATTTAGAGATGGCCGAGGGCGGCACCGTCGTCGAACTCCGGGTGCACGGCGTATCCGGAACACCCCCGGAGGCGCTGCTGGGCTGTCCGGCCGAATTCCTCGAACTGCAGGCCGGCGACAAGTCGGCCGGGTTTTACCGCAGGCAGCCGTGGATCGACGACGCCCAGCGCACCGAGGGTGGATCGGCATGGCGCCGCGTGATCGAGGCGTACTCGTGGGGCGGGCTGACGTCCGGACGCGCGAGCCGAGCGGTGTGGCTGCTGTTCCTGCCGTTCATCTTCATCAACCTCGCGCACTGGATGCTGCCACCCGTCGCGGGACAGCGCCGCGCCGCGTCGATCGCGGTGGCGCTGCTGAGGTTGATCGCGCTGTCGTTCACCCTGACGCTGATGCTGGCAACCGCCGTGGCGGTCATGGATGTGACGGCGTGGCAGTGCGTCGGCCTACCGCAGTGCGCGGCGCAGTGGGGTCCGCTTTCGTGGCTCGCGACGATGCCGCGCGGCACGCAGGTGGCGGCGGGGGCGGTGCCACTGGTCCTGGTGGTCGTCGCGTTGTGGCGGCTCGGCAGGGAAAACACGAGAGAGGTCGGCAGGCCGCCGAATCCGGCGGTGACGGCCGACGAGGTGCCGCTGGAGTCGGACACGTTCTGGTGCATCGATCCGTCGGTGCTGCGGTTGCGGGCCTGCCATGTCATGGCGTGGACGGCCGGGGTCGCCGCGCTGACCCTCGCGGCGCCGCTGAGTTCCACCCCGGCGCCGATCGGGATGGCCCTGCTGGTCGCCAACGGCGTCATCCTCGCGATCGCGGTATTGGCCACAGCCTGGAACCGGGCGACCGCGCGCGGCGGCAGCGGCGCCGACAGTTTGACGCGCCCGCTGCTGCTGTTGCGCTGGATCACGTTGGGGCTGTTGATCGTATCGCTGGTGTGGGTGGCGATCACCGACGTCGAGTATCCGACCGCGCCGACACACTACCCGGGTTTGCGCGGGGCGATCTACGTCCTGCTCGGTGTGCAAGTGGCGCTGCTGATTCTGCTGTTCGCGTTCACCGCATGGTCGATGCGTGGGCAACCGAAGCCGGCCGACCCCGCGTGGCGCCCGACGCTGCGCGGACTGACGGCGCCGTTCGTCGCGCTGATCGCCTGGCTCATGGGCGGCGCGTTCAGCGTCGGTATCGGCTTGTGGATCGCGCAGTTGCTCGGCGACGCCGTGATATCCACCGCGGCCGCCAACGCGGCGATCGGCAAGCGGGCGACGACGCTGGGGAACACCGCCGCGGCGTTCGCCGACAGGGTCAAAGCGCTGAACGCCGAGCCTCCGTTGATCGTTCCGCCGCCCTACCTCTGGGCGGCTGTCACGACCGCGGTGATGCTCGTGGTGATAATCGCGGTGGTTCTTGTGGTGTGGTGGGTGGTCCTTCCCGGCAGGACAAGGGCCGAACTGCCCGCGGTGCTCGCCGACTATCCAGGTACTGCCGAGAACGACGCACGCGCGAGGCAGGTCGCTCGGGCGCGGGCGGTGGCAGGGCTGGCCGACATGGGCGTCACGTTGATCGGCGGTGTGGCGCTGGCGGCCGTCGTGGTGATCGCTGCGCTGACGGCCTGGTACGTGTCGGAACGAGGCGGGTTCGAGTCGCTGCCGGGGTATTCACCGACGATCACCAGAGCGAGTGTGGTCATCACGCTGTCCCTGGCGGTGGGGCTGGTTCTCGTTGCGGTGCAGGCGTATCGGGACCGCCAGCTGCGGCGGGTGGTGGCCGTGCTGTGGGACGTCATCACGTTCTGGCCGCGTGCTAACCATCCGCTGACGCCGCCGTGCTACGCCGAACGGACCGTGCCCGAACTGCTGGACCGGCTCAGGGCGCTGGCCGCCGAACCCGACACCAGGGTGGTGCTCGCGGCACACAGTCAGGGCACCGTCATCGCGGCGGCGACCTTGTTGCAGTACGACGATGACAGCAGGGCACGGGTGGCACTGCTGACCTTCGGTTCACCGCTGCGCCGGCTGTATGCGCGCAACTTCCCGGCGTACTTCGGGACCGGTGCGCTGCCGAAACTTGCTGTGCGACAGCAGTCTCGGTGGATAAGCCTGTGGGCGCTGTCGGATCCGATCGGTTCGTGGGTGAGTGACAAGGCGAACCGCAGCATGGCGGACGCTCTGGTCGATGTCGACTTCCGGCTGCTCGACGTCGAGGCGCTCACGGTGCGGTCCGACGGCACCTATCCGCCGATCTGCGGCCATTCCGGATTCTGGGTACGGCCCGAATTCGACTCCGCAGTAGCGGTATTGGAGGCGGAGATGACACCCGCGGGCACTGAGATGGACACCAGCGCGGCGGCACCGCCGTCCGAGCAGGTGCTGTAGGTCATCTGCGCGGAGGCTGCAACACCTTCATCGCCAGCCGCATGATCGGGGCGGGAATGCGATCCTTCACCGCGAGTGCGGCGCTGCCGGCCTGGGTGCGTGCCGGCGTTCCGCGACCGAACATCCGGTTGAACGGCCCGCCGGTGGGTTCGAGGTCGACGTGCAGCGGCGGCTTACCTGCGGCGGCGCCGAGGGCGTTCGAGATGACGATGCGCTGGATCTCGCTGGTGCCCTCGAAGATGGTGTACAGCTTGGCATCCCGGTACCACTTCTCGACGGGATGGTCTTTGACGTAACCCCAGCCGCCCATGGTCTGGATGGCGCGTTCGGTGGTCCGCACCGCCACCTCGCTGGCCGCGAGCTTCGACATCGATCCCTCACCGCGCTCGAACGGGATACCGCTCGCGGCCATCCAAGACGCCCGCCAGGTGAGCAGCCGCGCGGCGTCGATGGCGGTGGCCAGATCGGCGAGCGGAAAGGCGATGCCCTGGTTATCGATGATCGGCGCGCCGAACGCCTCACGCCGGTTGGCGTACTCGGTGGCGTATTCCAGTGCGGCCCGCGCGATTCCGAGGGCCTGCGCTGCCACCATCGGTCGCGTCTGCTCGAATGTGCCGAGGGTGGCGGAGCCGGAATGCGCGCCGCCTTCGATCGCCGCGCGCGCCTTGGCGAGTTTGTGGTCGAGCCTGTCCTGCCCGCCGAGCAGATTGGCCGCAGGCACCCGGACATCGTTGAACTTCAGCTCGGCGGTGTGCGATGCACGGCAGCCGAGCTTGTCGAGCTTGCGGACCAGCTCCAAGCCGGGGGTCCCGCCGGGCACGATGAACAGCGCCTGCCCTTTGTGTCCGAGCTCCTGGTCGACGACGGCGTTGACCACGTGGACATTGGCGATGCCGCCGTTGCCGATCCACATCTTGTGGCCGTTGATGATCCAGTCGGCGTCCGGTCCCGAACCGTCGCGGCGGGCTGTGGTCCGCAGGTTGCGTACGTCGCTGCCGCCCTCGGGTTCGGAGATCGCGAGGGCAGCGAGCTTGAGATCGCCTGGCGCGCCGAAGCATTCCGGCGCCCACTGAAGCATCTGTTCCGGTGACGCCGCCTGGCCGATGGCCGAGAGCGCGAGCGCGGGCATCACGACGGCCAACCCGATCCCGGCGCAGCCCCAGAACAGCTCCTCCATGAACATCGGCAGGGAGAGCCCTGTGGGATCGCCGATGAGGTCGCGGTAGAACAGCGGACTGTAGAAGCCCTGGGTCGCCGCCTCCTCGAGGACCGGCCATGGGAATTCCTGGCGCTGGTCGTACTCGGCTGCCACCGGCCGCACCACGTTCTCGGCGAATTCGTGTGTGCGGCGTGCCAGGTCGTGCTGCGCCGCGGTCGGAGTGATGTCGAAGCCCATCGGGACTCCGATTAGCCGCCGACCGGCACGCCGAAACAATTGTTGACGGAAACGGACAAGCCTCCCGATGCCAGGGGGAGGCACCGGGAGGCTTGTCGAGGTGAGGGGCTAATTCACCTCGCGCTACTTCACGTCGACGTAAACCGTCTTGCTGAGCAGCGTGGTGCTGAGATCGTCACCACCCGGTGCGCTGCTGTCAGTCCGGCTGTAGGACTGCCCTGGGCGCACTGCGACAACGCTTGCTTGGTCCAGCGGAGCGTTGCCGACGCGGTTGACAATGACGGTGTAGCCCTGCGCCTGGAGATCGCTGATCGTGTCTTGAGCATTCCCGGGTCCGGACGGCGCGGCCAGAGCCGGTGCGGCCAGTCCGAGGAAGGCGGCGGTCAGTGCACTCGCGACGACGGTGGCGAATCCAAACTTCTTCATTTTTGGAGCCTTCTTCTTTCTTACTTTTCGTATTTCGAGCCGTGGCATATGTCGCGGTTCGCGCTGCAGCTGATCTGGTAAACCAGGTGGTCAGGCTTTTAATTCCGGTGGCAGTAATTGGTTGCCAATTGGCAGGAATTGCGCTGTGGGAACAGCGAATGGCCCATGTTCGCGCAATGGGATTGGACCGGCCGATGCCACACTTGAGCCGATGAAGCTCTGGGGTCTGCGGCTGCGCCAACGCGACGGGGTGACGTGTGGTCCGTCGGTCGCGTTGATGGCGGGCGCGCTGCTCGATCCGCATCGGCATGCCGCGTTGGCCGACCCGGTGTCCGGGGCCGCTGTATTCGATGCGGAACAACTACGCGTGCACGCCGACGTGAACCGGATCTGGCCGCGGCGGCTCGGCACCACACCGCAGGGGATGGCGCGCGCGCTGACCGCCCAGGGTGCGACTGCAGGGGTCTGGTACCGCTGGCGGTTGTTCGGTGGCCGTCTCTTCTGGGGCCGTCTTTTTTGGGGCCGTCGCGACAACCTGGGTGATGTGGTGACCGCGGCTGGGAGTGGCCTGCCGGTGGCGATGCTCGTCGGGCGGGTGATCCCTCGGCACTGGGTGTTGATCGTCGATGCCGACGACCAGAGGCTGAGCTGTTACGAACCTTCGTCGGGGGAGGTCCGGCCGGTCGACGCCGCGGCAGTGCGGGAGTCTCGGTTGGCTGGGCTGGGCTACCCGCGACCGTTCGCGTTCGTTATGCCCTATTCGAACGTATGATTGAACAGTGGGTGAGCTTCAATCGATCGGCTACAACGGGCAGCCGGTAGCACCGGCGTTCCGTCGGGTCGACCCACCTGTCACGGTGCTCGTCGACCTCGCGGCGGTGTTCCCGCGCGAGCCTCATCAAACCGGTGGATACAACCCCGCCGGACTGCAACTGCATTCGATCGTCGAGGGCACGCTGACGTGTTGGGGCACTTGCGAACAGGGCTACTGGTGGGGCTTGGTCACCTACGAGATCGCCTACGGTGCCCGCCGCAAAGCGGTGACGCATTGGATCCCGGCATGGACGCTCAAGCGCAAGACCGACTAGGGCTCGCCCGTCTGCGCCGCGCCTGTGCCGCGTCCCGGCGCTACGCCGACATCGGGCGGTCGCGCGCCGTCGTGATCAGCCGGCCCTTGAGCCGCCGGTGCACGGCGACGATCTTCTGGTCCAGCTTGTCCAGCCGCGCCAGCAGGGCCTGACCGTCGGAACGCGACAACGTTTCCAACGGAAACACCCCGACGGCTCGGCAGCCGGCTTCGATGGCATCCAATGCTTCGACCAGCATCTCTTTATCCGAACGCATGTTCGAATCATAGCGCTGCCTTATGACACGTGACGAAAGTTCCACGGGGCTCACGCCTCGTGTCCGGGCTCCAGATCTCGGACATCGGAAAAGGTCACCAGCTGCTCGAACTCGTCAGGAGCGTCCCCAGTGACCGGCTCCAACAGAAACCCGACGTGGTCCCCGAGGTCGTAGCGGCTGAGCACCTCGCCGACGAACCAGCCCGCCGCATCGTCGAGGATCGGCATCTCGTGCGGGCCTTGGTGCCACCCGCATCGGCTGAACTTGTCCACGTGATCGGTGGTCTCGCTGCCGAACAACCGGGCCAATTCGCGGTGTCGCCTGGGCAGTAGATGGACGGCCAGATGCGTCGCGTGTCGCGCGACGCGATAGGTGTGGTTCTTGTTCGACAGGCCGACCAGGAACCGCGGCGGCCCGATACTCACCTGGCTGGTGAACCCGACCAGGCAACCGGAGCGCTCGTCGCCGGCGCGGGTGGTGACGACATACATCGGATAGTCGAGCATGGAGACGAGCTTCTCGAAGGCTTCCATCGTTATCCCGTCACTAGTGTTGGGTCATGGCCAGAAAGTACGCGACCGCCGACGCTGTCGATCTGCCCCAGCTGCTGGAGTTCGTCAGACCGCGACATCGTATGGTGCTCACCACATTTCGATCGGACGGCTCCTTGCAGAGTTCGCCGGTCACAGGCGGCGTCGACGATCAAGGCCGCATCGTGATCGCGAGCTATCCGCGGCGGGCCAAGTCCATCAACCTGAAGCGCACGCCACGCGCGAGCATCACCGTGCTGTCCGACGAGTTCAACGGAGCCTACGTCCAGATCGACGGCGATGCCGAGGTAATCGACCTGCCCGAAGCCGTCGAACCGCTCGTGGACTACTTCCGCTCCATCTCCGGCGAGCATCCCGACTGGGATGAGTACCGGCACGCGATGGTGGATCAGGGCAAGTGTCTGCTCCGCATCACTCCGACTCGGTGGGGCCCGGTCGCCACCGGGGGCTTCCCGCCGCAACAGCATCAGTCGTGAGCTCGGCGGGCACCCGGCGGACAGAGGCCGGAGAGCGCGCATCGCGCCGTATGTGGTAGTCAGGGCAGTAGGGACGCGTTGCGTCCGATAGCTAGTCAAACTATAGTCTGGACACATGTCCAGAAAGGTTCGGGGTCTTTGAGTGATGTGATTTGTCCTGCTCACCGGGCCTGGACGTGTCCGCCAGTGCGCATCGCCGTGAGTTGAGCATGCGCATCGCTTTGTTGTCGTACCGGAGCAAGACCCATTGCGGCGGGCAGGGGGTCTACGTTCGCCACCTGTCCCGCGGCCTCGTCGAGCTGGGGCATGACGTCGAGGTGTTCTCCGGCCAGCCGTACCCCGAGGGCCTCGATCCGCGGGTGCGCCTGACGAAGGTGCCGAGCCTCGACCTCTACCGCGAGCCGGATCCGTTCCGCATTCCCTGGCCCAACGAGATCAAGACGACGATCGACCTTCGCGAGCTGCTGACGACCTGGACCGCGGGCTTCCCGGAGCCGAAGACGTTCAGCCTGCGCGCGGCGCGCGTGCTGGCCGAGCGCCGGGACGACTTCGACGTGGTGCACGACAACCAGTGCCTGGGCTCGGGTCTGCTGAAGATCGCGGACATCGGTTTGCCGGTGGTGGCGACTGTGCACCATCCGATCACTCGGGATCGCGTGCTGGACGTTGCGGCGGCACCGTGGTGGCGTAAGCCGTTGGTGCGCCGTTGGTACGGCTTCGCCGAGATGCAGAAGGACGTCGCGCGACGGATCCCCGAACTGCTCACGGTCTCATCGACGTCGGCCGCCGACATCGCCGAGGACTTCGGCGTGACGCCGGCCCAGCTGCACGTCGTACCGCTGGGCGTCGACACCGAACTGTTCAAGCCGGCCGAGCGACGGGTGCGTAACCGCATAATCGCGATCGCAAGTGCCGACGTGCCGCTGAAGGGTGTCGCGCATCTGCTGAACGCCGTCGCGCGGCTGCGCGTCGAACGCGACCTCGAACTGCAGCTCGTCGCCAAGCTTGAACCCAATGGCCCGACCGAGAAGCTGATCGCGGAGCTGGGCATCTCCGACATCGTGCACAGCTCGAGCGGACTCACCGACGCCGAGCTCGCCGACCTGCTGGCGTCGGCCGAAGTCGCCTGCATCCCCTCGCTTTACGAGGGCTTCTCGCTACCTGCGGTGGAGGCGATGGCAAGTGGCACACCGATCGTCGCGAGCCGTGCGGGCGCGCTGCCCGAGGTGGTGGGCGCCGACGGTGAATGCGCGCGGTTGGTGACCCCGGCCGACGTCGACGAGTTGACCAAGGTGCTCGGCGAACTCCTCGACTCGCCGCTGGAGCTACGCCGGCTCGGTGCGAACGGCCGTCAGCGTGCGCTGGACGTGTTCAGCTGGGAATCTGTTGCGGCGCAGACGGTTGCGGTGTACGAGCAGGCGTGTGAGCGGGTCGCGAAATGCTGACCGTCGACTATGACCGGCTCGGTATCGGTGTAGGCACGAAGGTGATCGACGTCGGCTGCGGCGCAGGCAGACATACCTTCGAGGCCTACCGGCGCGGCGCCGACGTCATCGGCTTCGATCAGAACGTCGAGGATCTCAACAACGTCGACGAGATCCTGAAGGCCATGAAGGACAAGGGCGAGGTGCCGGCGTCGGCGAAGGCCGAGGTGGCCAAGGGCGACGCGCTGGACCTGCCGTACGACGATGGCACATTCGACTGCGTTATCGCATCGGAAATCCTCGAGCACGTGCCTGAGGACGACCGGGCGATCGCAGAACTCGTCCGAATCCTCAAACCCGGTGGCGCCCTAGCGATCACGGTACCCCGCTGGCTGCCCGAGAAGCTGTGCTGGATCCTGTCCGACGAGTACCACGCCAACGAGGGCGGGCACATCAGGATCTACAAGGCCGACGCGCTGCGGGACAAGGTGCTGGCCCACGGCCTGAGACTCACCGGCACCCACCATGCGCATGCACTTCACGCGCCCTACTGGTGGCTGAAATGCGCTGTCGGAACGGAGAAGTCGGATCACCCAGCGGTGACGGCGTATCACAAGCTGCTGGTGTGGGACATGATGAGCCGACCATGGCTCACGCGGACAGCGGAGTCAGTGCTGAACCCGCTGATCGGCAAGAGCGTAGCCATGTATTTCAAGAAGCCGGTGGTACCTGTTGCTGTCTCCTAACGTGCCCGGCGTTCCCGGTGTTCTGACGCCGGCGCAATGCCGCCAGACCGCTCGATCGATCGCGGACACGCAGGAGTCCTCTGGAGCTATTCCGTGGTTCGAGGGTGGCCACACCGACCCGTGGGACCACGTCGAGAACGCGATGGCGCTGACGGCGGCCGGACTCCTCGAGCCCGCGCGCGGCGCTTTCGAATGGTGTCGCAACATGCAACGGCCCGACGGCTCATGGCCGATCCAGGTGCGCAACGGCGTCATCGAGGATGCCAACAGCGACAGCAACTTCTGTGCCTACATCGCGACCGGTGTCTGGCACCACGTGCTGATCACCCGTGACCGTCGATTCGCCGAGACGATGTGGCCCGTCGTCACCAAGGCCGTCGACTTCGTACTCGACATGCAACTCAGCGGTGGCGAAATCGCTTGGGCCAGAAGCTCATCGGAACTGGAGCCGGAAGCTTTGCTCACCGGGTGCGCCAGCATCTACCACAGCCTCCGGTGTGCGCTGGCGCTCGCGGACTACTTCGACGATCCGCAGCCGGAATGGGAGCTTGCGGCGGGCCGTCTCGGGCACGTGATCGCCGAGCACCCAGACGCCTTCGTCACCAAGGACCGCTGGTCGATGGAGTGGTACTACCCGGTGCTGGGCGGCGCCTTGCGTGGTGCGGCCGCTCGGTCCCGCATCGACGAACGGTGGGACGACTTCGTCGTGCCCGGCCTCGGCATCCGCTGCGTTGACGACCGGCCGTGGGTCACCGGAGCCGAAACCTGCGAGCTGGTAATGGCATTGGACGCTGTGGGCGACACCGCTCGCGCGCATGAGCAGTTCGCTTCGATGCACCACCTGCGCGAAGACGACGGGTCGTACTGGACCGGTTTGGTCTACGCCGATGGCAAGCGGTGGCCCGTCGAGCGCACCACGTGGACCGGCGCGGCGATGATCCTCGCGGCCGATGCGTTGTCGCGCACAACGGCGGCCAGCGGCATCTTCCGCGGTGCGGACCTGCCCCGCGGCCTCGAGGGCGAGTACGACTGCGAGTGCGCGACCAGCGATCGCTGACGCGTCAGAGGTTATCCCCGGGCACCCCGGACACGCGTTCCAATACCCGCATCGACCCCGTCGCCGACACCTCGCGGAAGTCTCCGGTGTCCAGCGCCCTGCGGTAGACGTGGTACGGGGCCTGGCCGCCGTCGTCCGGATTCGGGAACACGTCGTGGATGATCAGCGCACCGCCGACCTCTACCCACCTGGCCCAGCCGTCGAAGTCGCGCTGCGCTGCCTCCTCGGTGTGACCACCGTCGATGAACAAGAGCCGCAACGGCGTTCGCCATCCACGGGCCACGGTCGTCGACCGGCCGACCACCGCGACGACGTGGTCGTCCACCCCGGCCGCGTCGAGGGTGTGGCGCAGCGACGGCAGCGTGTCGAACAGTCCGGTCACTGGATCGACCATCGACTCGTCGTGATACTCCCAGCCCGGCTGATGTTCTTCGGAGCCGTGGTGATGGTCGATGGTGTAGATGACGCCGCCGCTCTGCTGGGCCGCGGCGCCGAGCAGCACCGTCGACTTGCCGCAGTATGTGCCGATCTCGACACCGATACCGTCGCCCAGATATCGAACGGCGGTGTCGTACAGCGCGCGCCCCTCGTCGGCCGGCATGAAACCGGTCACCGTGTCGGCGAGTGCAAACAGTCGGGCGGCGCCCTCGGGGAGGGCGGTTTCGGTAACGCTCATGGAGGCCAACCTACCGTTGCTGGTCAAGGGCAGTTGTAGTAGCGTCCGGACATGTGTCCGACGCGACCTTGGAGTCGACTCGGCGCCGTCTGACCGCCAAGCAGGCCGACACTGTCGATCGTCTGGGCAGGGCCGCGGTCGAGCTCCTTCACCGAGATGGTTTCACCGCTCTGACCGTGCGCCGGGTGGCCGCCGAAGCGGGCGTCGGAGCAGCCACGGCCTACACCTATTTCTCGTCGAAGGAACACCTGATTGCCGAGGTGTTCTGGCGCAGGCTCGCCGCCTCGCCGCCCGCTGCACACGACTCCGGTGACCCGGCCGCGCGCGTGTGCGAGGTGCTCCGCCACATCGCGCTGCTGGTCGCCGACGAGCCCGAGTTCGCGGGCGCGGTGACCACCGCTCTGCTGGGTAAAGACCCCGACGTCGAGGTGCTGCGGCTGCGCATCGGGCGCGACATCCGCGACCGGTTGGCCGCGGCACTCGGGTCCGACACCGACCCGGACGTCATCGACTCGCTGGAGATGCTGTACTCCGGTGCACTCGTCCGCGCGGGAATGGGCTATGCGTCGTATGCGGAAATCGCGCAGCGACTGGAGAAGTCGGCGCGGCTGATCCTGGGCTAGAAAGCGCTTAACGGCACAGGGAACTTGCAGCTAGCGCGGACCCAGGACGGCCGTCGCCGCGGTGATGGCGGGCTCGACGATGCCGCGCACATCGCGTCCGTCCTCGACGAACAAGGCGGTCAGTTCGCGTAGACCGCCCAGCACGATCAGCGCCAGCGGCCGCGACAGCGGTGCGATCCGCGCACGCTGGAAGCCCGGGCTGGCGCTGAGTTCGACCAGCATGTCGGTCAAATGTTCCATGGCCTGCCGGTGCAGCGGCTGGGCCACGGCGCCCAGCGCGGGGAGCTCACGGATCCAGCTCAGCGTCACCTCGGGCCGCGCCTCGATGTGGCCGACGTAGGCGTCGACGGCCTGGCGGATCTGCTCCTGCCAGTCCGCCTCGGGGTCGACGGCGTTGCGGATGTTGGCGATCAGGATCTCGTTGTTCCGGCGCAGCAGCTCGATCAGGCACTCTTCCTTACTGGCAAACCGTTCGTAGAAGGTGCGCTTGGAAGTTCGGGCGTGCCGGACGATGTCGGCGACGGTGGTGTCGCGGAAGCCGCGTTCGATGATCGATGCGGCCATGCCGTCGAGAAGCCGGTCACGGAACGGGTCAGGGGCGTCACCGGACTGCGAAGCACGCACACCCTGGTTGAGCGCAGTCGTCATTTTCGCCTCCATCGGACCCCTTGCGAAGGGTTGGTACTAACCGGTACCGTACTACATGAAGCTACGGTACAGCGTAGTACCAGCGAGTCCGCCGGGAGAGCGCACCCCGCGGGCAGAGGGAGAGGCGATGACTGACACAGCGACCATCGACACCGAGACCCCTACGACCCCAGGGAAGCATCCGCCCGTAGTTCGTCTGCCCAAGCCCGTCCAGATGGTTCTCATGGCAGGCTTCCGCCGCAAGTTCCTGCGTTACGCGCAAAAGCGTTACGGCTCGGTGTTCGCCATCAATGTGCCGTTCTTCGGCCGCAGCGTGGTCGTTTCGGATCCAAAGCTGGTGCGGCAGGTGTTCCTGGCCAGTACCGACGACCTGATCAATGTCAAGCCGAACCTCAGCAGGATTTTCGGACCGGGTTCGGTCTTCGCGCTGGACGGCAAGGAGCACCGGGCGCGCCGCAAGCTGCTCGCGCCGCCGTTCCACGGCCAGAGCATCAAGAACTACGAGAAGGTCATCGAAGAGGAGACGCTGCGCGAGAGTGCGAACTGGCCGGAGGGCAAGGAGTTTCGCACTCTCGAGGCCATGAACAGGATCACGCTCAACGTGATTCTGCGTACCGTATTCGGCGCCGACGGGGCCGAACTGGACTACCTGCGCGAGATCATCCCGCCGTGGGCCGAACTCGGCTCGCGGATGGCCACGCTGCCGGAGCCGCCGTTCAAAACGACCCGCTACAGCCCGTGGGGCCGGCTCACCGAGTTCCGCCGCAACTTCGACCGAACGGTCTTCGCGCTGATCGACAAGGCGAAGGCCGATCCGCGGTTCGAGGAACGCACCGACATCCTCGCGCTGCTGTTGCGCAGCACCTATGAGGACGGCACGCCGATGTCCGATCAGGACGTCTCCGACGAGTTGTTGACGCTGCTGGGGGCGGGCCACGAAACCACCGCGTCGACCTTGGGCTGGGCGTTCGAGAGGCTGCGCCGCCACCCCGACATCCTCGCCAAGCTGGTCGAGGAGAACGACGCGGGCGGCAACGAGTACCGCCAAGCCTTCATCCAGGAGTTGCAACGCAACCGCACGGTGATCGACTTCTCCGGACGCCACGTGCTGGCACCGCATTTCGACCTCGGCGAATGGCGGATTCCGCACGGCTACACCGTGATGTCCGCGCTCGCCAACGTGCACAGCAATCCCGACGTGTTCCCCGATCCCGAACGCCTCGACCCGAACCGGTTCCTGAACACCAGGACGCCGACGGCCTGGGTACCGTTCGGCGGCGGCACGCGCAGGTGTATCGGGTCGGCGTTCGCGAATGTCGAGCTGGATGTCGTGCTGCGAACGATCTTGCGGCACTTCGTGATCGAGACCGACGACACCCCCGACGAGAAGGTTCACTTCCGCGGTATCGCCTTCACTCCGAAAGCCGGCGGGCTGGTCACCCTGCGCCGACGCTGAGGTCGGTCGGCTATTTTCGCCGTATGAATCTCGTCGACATGATGAACGACGGGATGGCGACGACCATCCCCGCGGCGCACAAGTTGGGTATCAAAGCCGTCGAGGCGCGTCGCGGGTTCGCCGCCGCCACCGTGCCGTTGCAGGACAACGGAAACCACTTCGGCGTCGTGTACGCCGGCGTCCAGTTCGCCGTCGCCGAGATCCTCGGCGGGATCATCGCGATCGCCAGCTTCGATCCCGCCAAGTACTACCCGCTGGTGAAGAAGGTCGACATCGAGTTCACCGGGATGGCTCGTTCGGATCTGCGGGCCGAAGCATCCCTGACCGAAGACGAATTGCGTCGCGTCGAAACCCAAGCCGAAGAAAACGGAAAGGCCGACTTCGCGCTGGACGCAGTGGTCCGTGACGAAGCCGGTCAGACCGTGGCCATCACCCATGGGCTCTATCAGTTACGGGCCCACGACAAATAGTCAGACGGTCTCCCGCTTGGGCAGCTTCCAGCCGGCGCGCGGGAAGTGGCAGGTGTAACCGCTCGGATAGCGCTCCAGGTAATCCTGGTGCTCGGGCTCGGCCTCCCAGAACTCGCTTGCGGGAGTCACTTCCGTGACGACCTTGCCGGGCCACAGCCCCGACGCGTCGACGTCGGCGATGGTGTCGTCCGCGATGCGCTTCTGTTCGTCGTCGAGGTAGAAGATCGCCGACCGGTAGCTGGTGCCGACATCGTTGCCCTGCCGGTTCTTGGTCGTCGGATCGTGGATCTGGAAGAAGAACTCGAGCAGCGCGCGATAGTCGGTCTGCGCGGGGTCGTACACGATCTCGATGGCCTCGGCATGGCCGGGGTGATTGCGGTAGGTGGGGTGGTCGTTCTCGCCGCCGGTGTAGCCGACCCGGGTGCTGACGACGCCGGGCTGCTTGCGGATCAGGTCCTGCATGCCCCAGAAGCAGCCCCCAGCCAGAATGGCCTTCTTGTACTCACTCATGCCTGTGCCTCCTGTGTTGATTCCCCGGTCGCTTCGCTCCTGCCCACCGGAGTAAAGAGCTTCTTGTACTCGCCATAACCCGCGGCGTCCAGATCATCCAGGTGGATGAACCTCAGCGAAGCCGAGTTGATGCAGTAGCGCAACCCACCCTCAGACCGCGGGCCGTCGTTGAACACGTGACCGAGGTGGCTGTCGCCCTGCGCGGACCGGACCTCGGTGCGGATCGTCAGGTGGGAGAAGTCGCGCTTCTCCACCACATTGGCTGGGTCGAGCGGGCGAGTGAAGCTGGGCCAGCCCGTTCCGCTGTCGAACTTGTCGACCGACGCGAACAGCGGCTCGCCGGACACCACGTCGACGTAGATGCCGGGTTCGTGGTTGTCCCAGTACTCACCGGCAAACGGCCGCTCGGTGCCGTTCTCCTGGGTGACGTGGTACTGCTCGGGCGACAAGGCCGCCACCGCGGCGGGATTCTTATTGTATTGCTGCGTCATAGTGCCTGTATAACCGCCGGCGCGACGCCGGTGTTCCGCGCAGAGATTACGAAACTGTGATCCCGCCCGATGCTCGACAAAGAGTAGTAGAACGTGTTCTAGTTCTGAGTGTGACGAGCCCAACCTTCAGCCGCGACGAGCTGGCCGCGGCGTTCGAGAAGTTCGAGGAGACGGTGGACCGCGCCGCTCAGACCCGGGACTGGGATCCATGGGTTGAGCAGTACACACCCGACGTGACCTACGTCGAACACGCGGCGGGAACGATGCGCGGCCGCGAGGAGGTGCGCCCCTGGATCTGGGCGACGATGGAGTCCTTCCCCGGCAGCTACATGACGTCGTTTCCGGCGCTGTGGAAGGTTTTCGACGAGGCGACCGGCAGGGTGATCTGCGAGCTCGACAACCCGATGCGCGACCCCGGCGACGGCACGATCATCAGCGCCACCAACATCTCGATCATCACCTACGCAGGCGACGGTCTGTGGTGCCGCCAGGAGGACGTCTACAACCCGCTGCGGTTCGTGAAGGCGGCGGTCAAGTGGTGCCGTAAGGCCGAGGAGCTCGGCACGTTGCCGGATGAGGCGGCCGACTGGCTGAAGAAGTACGGCGGGCAACCAGGCGGGCAGAAGTGACCGCGCTCGTCATCGGCGCCAACGGTTATCTCGGCAGCCACGTCACCCGCCAGCTCGTGGAGCGCGGCCAGGATGTGCGCGTCATGGTGCGCGAGTCCGCCAACACCATCGGCATCGATGATCTCGACGTCACACGGTTCATCGGAGACATCTGGGACAACGACACCCTGCGCGCGGCGATGTCCGGGGTCGACGACGTGTACTACTGCGTCGTCGACACCCGCGGCTGGCTGCGCGATCCCGCCCCGCTGTTCCGCACGAACGTGGAGGGCACCCGCAATGTGCTGGAGATCGCGAAAGATGCTGGGCTGCACCGCTTCATCTTCACCAGCAGCTACGTGACCGTCGGTCGCAAGCACGGGCGCGTCGCGACCGAGGACGACGTCATCGCCGACGGCGGCAAGGGACTGACGCCCTACGTGCGCTCCAGGGTGCAGGCCGAGGAGCTCGTGTTGTCCTACGCACGCGAGCACGGCCTGCCCGCCGTGGCGATGTGTGTGTCGACGACGTACGGCGCGGGCGACTGGGGCCGGACCCCCCACGGCGCGATCATCGCGGGCGCGGTGTTCGGCAAGCTGCCGTTCGTGATGGACAAGATCGAGCTCGAGGCGGTCGGCATCGACGATGCGGCGCGCGCCTTGCTGCTGGCGGCCGAACACGGCAGGGTCGGCGAGCGTTATCTGATCTCGGAGAAGATGATCAGCAACGCCGAGGTCGTGCGCATCGCCGCCGAGGCGGCCGGAGTGCCCGCGCCGACCAAGTCGATCCCGCTGCCACTCGCGTACATGCTGGCGGCGCTCGGCACCGTGAAGGCCACGCTGCGCGGCACCGACGAACAACTGTCGCTGGGATCGCTGCGCCTCATGCGCGCCGAAGCGCCCGTCGACTGCTCGAAGGCCAAGAGGGAACTGGGTTGGGAGCCGAGGCCCGTCGAGGAGTCGATCCGGGAGGCTGCACGATTCTGGGTCGGTCTGCGCAAGGCCCGGCGCAAGGACACCTCTGCCCCGGAGGGCGCCACCGGTTAGCCTGATTCTGGGCATCAAGATCGGGCGGTGCGAATGGCTGGCAACGATCAGCGCCTGCTCGGACGAAGGGACGAGTGCGAGGCACTAGATCGCGTGATCGACGCTGCCCGCACGGGCGAGAGTCAGGTCCTCGTACTGCGTGGCGAGCCCGGCGTCGGCAAGACCGCCCTGCTCGACTATGTCGCCGAACGGGCGACCGGCTTCCGCACGACGCGGGCAGCCGGTGTCGAGGCCGACTTCGACCTGGCATACGCCGGCCTGCACCAGCTGTGCGCCCCGATGCTGGACCATCTCGATCGGCTGCCGGCCCCCCAGCGCGACGCACTGGCGATCGCATTCGGGCAGAGCGCGGGCCCCGCCCCAGAGCGTTTCCTCGTCGGCCTCGCCGTGCTGAGCCTGCTGGCGGAGGCCACCGCAGACCAACCGCTGCTCTGTGTCATCGACGATGCACAGTGGCTCGACCGCGTCTCCGCGCAGACCCTCGCCTTCGTCGCGCGCCGCCTGCTCGCCGAACCCGTCGCACTGGTCTTCACGGTTCGCGACGGCACCGATGACGAGTTGAAGGGCTTGCCGGAGTTGGCGATTCGCGGATTGTCCGACGGCGACGCGCGAACCCTGCTGGACTCCGTCATCCGCGGCCACATGGATGAGCGCGTGCGGGAACGGATCATCGCCGAGGCGCGCGGCAATCCGCTCGCGCTGCTCGAATTGCCCCGCGATCCGGCGGCGACCGAGGGTGGCTTCGGCCGGCCCGACGCGCGTGCCCCATCGGGCCACATCGAGCAGAGCTTCGTTCGACGTGTCCAGTCGCTTCCCATGCCGACCCAGAAACTGTTGCTCGCGGCCGCGGCGGAACCCGTCGGCGACAAGGCCCTGTTGATTCGGGCGGCACGACGGATGGGGATCACGCCGGACGTCGCCGCCCACGCCGAGGCCGAGGGACTCATCGAGATCGATACCCGGGTGCGCTTCCGCCATCCGCTGATGCGCTCGGCCGCCTACCTCGCCGCAGACGTCGACGATCGCCGGGCGGCACACCGCGCGCTCGCCGAGGAAACCGACCCGCACTCCGATCCGGACCGACGTGCCTGGCACGGCGCCAACGCCACCCTGGGCACCGACGATGAGGTGGCAGACGAACTCGAGCGATCCGCCGACCGGGCCGCAGCGCGCGGCGGTGTGGCCGCTGCTGCGGCATTTCTGGAACGTGCGACGGAGCTCACCGCCGATCCGGCGCGGCGCGGAGCCAGGGCACTGGCCGCCGCGGAGGCGAAGTTCGCGGCCACGTCGTCGGAGGCGGCCTATGCACTGCTGGCGATCGCAGGGATGAGCCCGTTGGACGACCTGCAGCGCGCGCAGGTCGAACGCTTGCGCGCCCGGATCGCCTTCGTCCAGAGCCGTGGCGGAGGCGACGGCGCCCCACCGGTCGCCGATACCGCGCTCGGACTCCTCAATGCCGCCCGCGGTCTGGAAGGGCTCGACGATGCTCTTGCCAGGGACACATATCTCGACGCGCTCGCGGCCGCAATGTACGCGGGCCGGCTGTGCCCTCACGGTGGCCCGATCGTGGTGGCGGAACCCGCCCGCCAGGCGCCGCCGGGACCCCAGCCGCCGCGCCCGAACGATCTTCTGCTGGACGGGCTTGCGATGCGGTTCACCGACGGGCACACGGCGAGTCTGCCGACGTTGCGCGCCGCGATGACCCAGGTCCTCGCGTCCGGCCGGCACACAGACGGCGACATCATGCGCCTGTTCTGGCAGGGCTTTCCCATCGCGCAGGAGTGCGCTGCCGGTGAGCTGTGGGACGACGAGCTGTGGCACGAAGTCGGAACGACGGCGGTGCGGCTCGCGCGTGAAGCAGGGGCGCTCGCCATGCTTCCGCTCGCCCTGGCGACGCGTGCGGGCACCCACGTGTTCGCAGGAGAGTTCGACGCGGCGGCCGCGCTGATCGAGGAGGCCAACACCATCTCGGCCGCAACCGGCTACGCACCGGTGCGATACCACGCGATATCGCTGACCGTGTGGCGCGGCGCCGAGGCCGAGGCGAGGCGGCTGCTGGAGGGCACTACGGCGCTCGCGACGTCCCGCGGTGAGGGCAGGATCACCGGCTTGGTCGGCTGTATGACCGCGATACTCCACAACGGTCTTGGCCACTACGAGGAGGCGCTGCGCGCCGCCCAACAGGCCTGCGAACACGAGGATCTCGGCCCCTACCGGATGGCGCTGGCCGAGCTCATCGAGGCGGCGGTCCGGTGCGGCGAACCAGAAGTGGCGGCCGACGCGGTCGCGAACATGGAATCGCAGGCGGTCGCCGGAACCGATTGGGTGCTCGGCACACTGGCGCGCTGTCGTGGCCTGGTAGCCGACGATCAGAGCGCGGAGGATTACTACCGCGAAGCGATCGATCGTCTCGGCCGGACCCGAATGCGCGTGTATCTCGCGCGCTCGCATCTGGTGTACGGCGAGTGGTTGCGCCGCGAACACCGGCGGGTGGACGCGCGCGAGCAGCTGGGGATCGCGCACGAGATGTTCGTCCGGATGGGGGCCGAGGCGTTCGCCGAGCGGGCTCGGCGCGAACTCCTGGTGACCGGCGAGAAGACCCGTAAGCAGACGGTGGGATCGGGTGAGGGGCTGACGGCGCAGGAGGCGCAGATCGCCCAGCTCGCCGGCTCCGGGCTGACCAACCAGGAGATCGGCGCGCAGCTGTTCATCAGCGCGCACACCGTCGAATGGCACCTGCGCAAGGTCTTCGCCAAGCTCGGCATCAAGTCCCGTCGGCAGCTGCGAGGACGGGCCGAGGTCACCTAGCGGACCACGGTTCGACTACGGACTTTCAAGGGTCCGCTACGCGGTCGCGATCGCGACGATGAAGTTGTGGAACTCGCAGATCAGGTCGCATTGATCACCGGTGGAACAGCGGGGATCGGCTGGGAGTCGGCCCGGCTGATGGCCTGCGAAGGAGCCACGGTCATCATCTCCGGCCGAGACCGTGAGCGCGGGGAGCAGGCCGCGGCCCGCCTCGGCGAGAACGCCCGCTTCGTACCGGCCGACCTGTCGGACATGGAGTCGGTGCGCTCGCTGGTGCAGCAGGCCGGCGCCGTCGACATCGTCGTGAACAACGCGGCGAACTTCACCGGCGCCGCCACCGTCGAGCAAGACGTCGCCGTATTCGAGTCGATCTTCGACACCAACGTCCGCGGGGCGTACTTCCTGGTGGCCGGCCTGGTGCCGGGCATGCTGGAACGCGGCCGCGGCAGCATCGTCAACGTCACCTCCATGGTCGCCTCCAAGGGCGTCGCCGGAGCGTCCGGATACAGCGCCTCGAAGGCTGCGCTGGAGTCGCTGACCCGAACGTGGGCCGCCGAGTTCGGCAAGCAGGGCGTGCGGGTCAACACCGTCGCGCCCGGCCCGACCCGCACCGAAGGTGTGGCAGCCGAATGGGGCGAGATCAACGAAGAGCTCGGCCGCGCACTGCCCCTCGGCCGGACCGCGCACGCCGCCGAAATCGCCGAGGCGGTGCTGTTTCTCGCTTCACCACGGGCCAGTTTCATCACCGGCTCGACCCTGCACGTCGATGGCGGCGGCTCGGCTGTTTGACGCCTCTGCATCTATTCAGCGAAGGATCGACATGTCTAACGAAACGCTCGAGGAGGCCGCAGTCACGTTCATCGGCTATCGAGATCGATTGTTCGGTATCGCATTTCGCATTCTGCATGACGGCGCCGAGGCCGAGGACATCGTGCAGGACGCCTGGCTGAGGTGGCAGCTGTGCGATCGCAGCGTCGTAGCGGACCCGCTCGCCTTCTTGACCACCGCCACCAAGCGGCTCGCTCTCAACTCGGTGCAGTCGGCACGCGCACGCCACGAAACCCACGTCACCCATTGGCTACCCGACCCCGTCGACCACGATGCCGACCCGCTGCTCTGCGTCGAACAGTGCGAGGCGCTGGAACTCGCGGCGCTCACCGTGCTCGAGCGGCTGTCACCATCCGAACGCGCCGCTTATCTGCTGCGGGAGGCCTTCGATTATTCGTACGCGGAGGTCGCGGCGATCATCGAGGTGAGCCAGGCGAACGCGCGCCAGCTCGTCAGTCGTGCACGCAAACACCTTGCCGCAGAACGGCGCGACGAACCCAGCGACGCGGACCAGAAACGACTGGTGGTCGCGTTGACCGCGGCCGCACAGTCGGGCGATCTGAACACCCTGGAGACGGTGTTCACCGAGGATCTGGCGATGGCGGCCTAGGTGAGCCGGAACAGCGCCATGGCGTTCGCGTCGAGGATCGCGTGTGCTTCGCCGGGGTCGGCGACGTCCATCACGTAGTCGACTGCGCGCACGAACGTGTCGCCATCCTCGTAGGGGAAGTCCGTGCCGAGCAGGATCCGGTCGGCGCCGAAAGAGTCTATGGCGCATCGCAAAGCGGGCCCGTGACAGTGGCTGACGGTGTCGAACCACAGCCGGTGCACGGCCTGACTCGGTGGCTCCGGTGTGTCCGGCGCCTCCCATGCGAGGTGGTCGTCGGCCCGACGCGTGAGCATCGGAAGCGCGCCGCCCAGATGTGAGCAGATGATCTTCACGCCGGGATACCTCTGCAGGTGTCCGGAGGTGATCAGCTGCATCGCCGCGACGGTGTCCTCGAACGGCGCACCGACCATCCATGTGAGGTTGTGGTCGGTGACCAGCGGTGAGCACGCGCCGTTGCCCGCCGGGTGCAGGTACAGCACCGCGTTGCGAGCGTCGAGTTCGGCGAAGATCGGCTCGAAGTCCGGTTCGGTGATCGCGCGGCCGAGCACGCTCGTATTCATCGTGACGCCGACCATGCCCAATTCGTCGAGAGCACGGTTCATTTCGGCGATAGAGGCGTCGATATGCGACATCGGCGATGAGCCCTCGCGCGAAGCGCACACAAACGGGGTGGCGGCGAACGCGCGGAAGCGGTCGGGGTATGCGGACACCAGGGCGGCGTACTCGTCGTTGACGCGGCGCGCCGCCGTGATGGCCCGGTCGGCGTCGGCGCCGTACGGCAACTGCGGCGCGGCCGAGAGCACCTGCAGGTCGATGCCTGCGCGGTCCATCAAACGCAGCCGCGCATCGAGTTCGTCACCGTCGCCCGCGCCGATCCCCCGCTGGGTAGCGGTGTCGGTCCTGCCGAGGCCGACCAGCAGGTCGAGATAGGCCTCGGTCCAATAGTGGGCGTGCACGTCGATACGCATGTACGTCAACGCTATTCGTTGAACGCCACGCCGTACAGTGTTCAGCCGCTGGCGGTTTGGATCGCGCCGAGTCTAGCCTCGGTGTCGTGGGCGAGAAACTGCACGTCGACCTGTCGGGTGCACCGCAGACCATGCTGGCCACCTTCTACGCCAAGGCGCTCGACGCCGACCTGCCGAAGCCGATACTCGGCGACCGGTGGGCCAAGGACATCGTCGACCGCATCGACTACGACTGGTCGAAGACGTCGATCACCAAAGCGAATTCGCCGTCGGTGACCACCCGCAGCGCCCACTTCGACCACTGGGCCAGGCAGTTTCTGGCGGTCAACCCCGAAGCCACCGTTGTGCACCTCGGTTGCGGCCTCGACGCGCGCGCGTTCCGGCTGGATCCCGGTCCCGGGGTCGAGTGGTACGACGTCGACTATCCCGACGTCGCCGACCTGCGCAGGCAGCTGTTCCCGAGCCGGGACCACTGCCACGTCGTTGCCGCATCGGTGACCGATCCGGCGTGGCTGGCCGAGGTGCGCTCGGACCGGCCGACGCTGATGATCGCCGAGGGGCTGACCATGTACCTCACCGAATCCGACGGCATTGCCCTGCTTCGTCGCATCGTCGATACCTTCCCGTCCGGGGAACTGCAGTTCGACGCGTTCAACCGGCTCGGCATCAGATCGCAGTGGCTCAACGCGGTGGTCCGGCGGTCCGGGGCCACGCTCTACTGGGCGATCGACGGACCCGACGACATCGTCGACGCGGTCCCCGGTGTGCGGTTGCTGGCCTTCCAGTCGCCGTTCGACACCGCGTCGTTCCATGGCGTCGCGTGGTACTACCGCGCGATGGCCGCCGTGCTGTCGCTGGCACCGGCGCTTCGCTTCATGGCGCAGTATCACCGCTACGCGTTCTGAGTCAGCCGGCCGTCAACTCGGCGATGACCTCGGCGTAGAGCCGGGCCTTGATCGCCCCGAACACCGCCCCCGCCTTCGGGGCGAGCGCCTCGGCCCGCGCGACCGCGGCATCGAGCACCTCACCCTCGCCCGCCGTGGCGGCGACGATGCCGGCCCGCTGCGCGTCCTCGCCACCGTAGCGGCGTGCGGTCGTCATCGCCTCGTGCGCCGTGGCGATCGGCAGCCGCGAGCGAATGAGCGAGTTCATGCCCGCCGTGAACGGAATGCCCAGGTCAACTTCGGGCAGGCAGAAGTAGCCCCGGTCGGCCCGCATGACGACCTGATCGTGGGCCAGCGTCAGCATCGCGCCCGCGGCGAACGCGTGACCCTGCACCGCGGCGATGATCGGCGCGGGAAACGCCAGCACCCGGGCGAACAACGCGTGGACGTCGGCCAGGTTCGCCTCGGCCGCATCCGGGTTGGCGGCCATGAAATCCAGGTCCAGTCCGTTCGAGTAGAACTTGCCGGAACCCGTCGTGACCACAGCCTTGGCGCCGTCCGTGCCCTGCACCTCGTCGAGCGCGGCGTTGATTGCGGTCAGTCGATCCGGGTGAAAGCGGTTTTCGTCGTCGCCGAGCGTCAACACGAAAACCGCGCCTGTGCGGTCGAGACTGGTCATCTGCCGATTACACCACTGATGCGTGCTGCCAGAATCGGACGATGCTCCCGTCGCAGTCGCCACACGATGAGCCCGGTCCACCCATCCTGATCGTGCGGTTCGGCGGTGTGGACGAGGCGCTGCGTCCGGGTGACGGTCCGGTGTTCATCGGCAGGGAGCTGCCTGCGCAGATCCGCATTGCTGACCCGCGCGTCTCGCGGACGCACGCCCGCATCGAAACGGTGGGGCCGCACTGGGTGGTGGTCGACGAAGCCAGCACCAACGGGGTTTTCGTCGACGGGGTAAGGGTCTCCAGGGTTTCTGTGACCGACGACATGACGCTGCACCTTGGGCACGCCGAGGGCATCCCCGTGAAGTTATCGTTCATCGACCCCGACGCCGGCACGATGTTGGCCACCCACGTGATGCCGTCGCGTGCCGACGACGGGGCACCGTCCGCCGGCCAGACCACCGTGCGCACCGATGTGAAAGGCGCCCCTGATATCGCACGTGCCGGCGCGGCGGTGGCCGCGCGCCGCGAAGAGCTTGGCTACTCCCTGCGTCGTCTCAGCGCCGACGCTGCCATCGACCCGGGCGAGTTGGAGGACTTCGAGTTCGGGCGCACGTGGCCGCCCGAGATCGGCCGCGAGAAGCTCGAGGAAGCGCTGCGCTGGCCGGCGGGCACGATCGCCTATGTGGCCCTCGGGGGTGAGGTCCCCGAGGACGACGACACCGAGACGCTGTCGGACTCCGTGCAGCTCGAGGTCATCCTCGATTACGCGACGATCGCGCTCGATGGGCTGCGGGCGCGTATCGCGACCCTGCCGCCGGACCGCGACGCGGCCTTCGGCCCGCAGGCCGCTGAGCATCTGGCACAGCTGCGTCGACTGCACGCCACCACCGCCCAGGCCGCGCGCAGGTCCGCGGCCCTCGAGATCATGCTGACGCTGTCCGACGTGCGCCGCACCTACAACGAGTTGATGCTGCGTGCCGCCGCTGCCCCGGCCGCCACACTGGGCCAGCGCGTATACGCCGCGCGCCACTTGGCCCAACTCAGCGCGGAGGAAATCGCGGCGGCCGCCGGCGTCGACGCCGACGCCGTGACCGCGGTGGAGGCCGAACGCGCCGTCACGGACGAGGTTTCTGCCGCGCTGGAAACCCTGCTGTTACGGTTCGCGAGCCGCTGAGCGCACGTCCGTCTTTGCCGGCCGCAAAGACGACGGCGATGGTCGTGCGTGATACTGCAAAGCATGGGGGGCAACTGCACTTATCCCTGCACATATCCGGACCGAAGCGACCGCCAGTGCTGACCGGCGGCTCGGTGGTGGGTGGCTACCGCATCGAGCGCGAACTGGGCGTCGGGGGCATGGGATCGGTGTATCTGGCCGCGCACCCCACACTGCCGCGCAAGGACGCCCTCAAGGTGCTCTCCCGCGAACTGTCACGTGATCCCGACTTCCGGACCCGGTTCACCCGCGAGGCCGATCTGGCGGCGGCGCTGGATCATCCGCAGATCGTGGCCGTATACAACCGGGGCGAGACCGACGACGGGCAGCTGTGGATCGCGATGCAGTTCGTCGACGGCACCGACGCCGACGGGGCGCTGCGCGACGGTGCGATGACACCGGCCCGCGCGGTGCACATCGTCACCCACGTTGCCAAGGCGCTGGACTTCGCCCATTCCCGCAACGTGGTCCACCGCGACATCAAGCCGGCCAACTTTCTGCTGTCGGGACCGGCCGGACCCGACGAGCGGGTGCTGCTCGGCGATTTCGGGATCGCCCGCGCATTGGACGACGTGGGTCTCACCGCCACCGGGTCGGTCATGGCGACGATCGCTTATGCCGCACCAGAGGTGTTGTCCGGCATGCCATTCGACGGCCGGGCCGATATCTACTCGCTGGGCTGCACCCTGTTTCGCTTGTTGACCGGGAAGACGCCGTTCTCCGGGGCCAACGGGCCGGCCGCCACGATGATGGCCCACCTGCAGCAACCGCCGCCCCGGGTTACCGATGTGGTGCCGACGCTTCCGCCCGCGCTCGACCACGTGATCGCCGTGGCGATGGCCAAGGATCCATGGCGGCGGTACGCCTCGGCCGGCGCGTTGGCGGCGGCCGCATCGGCGGCGTTGTATGACCCGCGTGTGCTGCAGAATCCGACGCTGCTGGCACCCGTGCCCGGTCCGGAGGTCAGCTCGTATCCCCGCCCCGATCCCGGCGCACCGGCGATGCCGTGGATTCCTGCCGGTCCGCCCACGATGGGAGCGACACCGGCAGATGCCGCGCCGCGGGGCCGCCGACGCATCATGCTGATCGGTGTGGCGGTGGCGGTAACGGCGCTGGTGGCAGGCACCGTGGGAGTGGTGGTGTGGCCGCGAGATGAACCGGCTCAGTCAACGACGACCGGTCCAGCAGAGATCCCGACACCAACGGGAGCGCCTGCGACCGACGTCCCGGTTCGGGCGCTGCTGTCAATCTTGTTGACCAGCAGCGAGATTCCCGGCAACACCGGAGACAACACCGTGGTCCTCGAACAGGACGGCACCGAGTTGCTCAACGACGCGGCGACCATCGACAACCAGCAGTGTCTGGGCGCCTGGGCGCCGGCGCAGCAGCCGGTGTACTCCGAAAGCCGGATCTCCGGGGTCGCGGTGCAGACGTTGCGTGCGCTGTACCGAAAAATCACCCAGGACAGCGTCGTTCAGGCCGTGGTGGCGTTTCCCGACGACAACGGCCCCGGTATTTCGCTGCAGCTTCAGCGGCGCCAGTGGGAGATATGCGCGGGCAAGACCGTCACCATCACCCCCGCCGGGGATCCGGCGCAGTCGTGGCGGTTCGGCCAGCCCACCAACAACGCGGGCGCGTTCGTGCTGGAGGCCACCTCGAGTGCCGGGGACGCGGTGTGTCAGCACGGCATATCCACCCGCGGCAATGTGCTGATCGACATCCGCCAATGCCGGGCACCGGGCACCGGCGACGTCGCGGCTTTGATCAACGCCACCGCCAACAAGGTGCCACGACAACAGTGAATCGCATTGTCAGCTAGGAGGTTTGCCGCCATGGCAGCACGAAGAGTATCCGCCGTCATTGCAGCGATTCTCGTCACAGCCGCAATGGGCACCGCATGCTCACGGGGCAAAGCGCCGGTCGCAGAACAGGCCGGCGCGGAATCGGCACCGACGTCCGCGTCGGGTACCGCGGCGCCGGAACCCGCGCCGCTCTCCGACGAGGATCAGGTGCGCGAGACGGTGCGGGCCTTCCAGGATGCCTACAACACACAGAACTGGGAGGCCTATCTGGCGCTCATGTGCCCGTCGTGGGCGGCCCAGTACACCGGGCCGGTCATGGAGACGTTGAAGAAAACCCGCGTCGACAACGGCTTGACTACGGCCGACGTCACGAACGTCCAGATCGTCGGGGACGAAGCCACGGCGACCGTCGATGCCCAAAACGAGCTTCTCGGACGAAAGACCCTCGACTTCAAGCTGGTTCGTGAAGACGGCTGGCGCATGTGCATGCCCAACGGTGTGCAGTAGTGCGGATCGCATTGGCGGCGTTGACGACCGCGCTGCTGCTGGCTGCATGCGGCGGCACCGTCAGTGGCACGGCCGTGGAGGAGGCCACGCCGACAATCGATCCGTCGGCGCTCGACCCCGGCTCCTATCCGACGAAGCCGCGGCCACCGATGGGTGAGGCCGGAAACGACGACGTGGGACGACTTGTCGAGGGACGCCGGATGGCCAACTTCGTCGTCGGGCCGTGGCAGGCCGATCCCACCCTGATCAAGGCCGGCCCCGGCAGTGCGCGGGTCCTGGAGCGCCGCAATCAGATTGGCCAGGTGGTCTGGCCGTCGATGCTGACCAGGTTTCCCGGACTGCCGCTGATCACCGGCTTCGTCAGCGAACGTACGTCGACGAAGCCGGGCGATCCGACGCTGCTACGCAACGCGGTCCTGCAGTACCCGTATCCGCGCACTGCCGAACTGGCCGCCGAGGGACTCGCCGCCGGGGCGCTCGACGTCGTGGTGACGGATCGGGCGGGCGGCCCCGTGCCGACCGAGCCGGTCCGCGCGATACCGATCCCTGGGCATCCCGAGGCCACCGGGGCGCTGTTGACGCGCCCCGAGGGGACAACCACCATCCACGAATTGACCGTCGTCAGCGCACGCGGACCGCATGTGCTGATCCAGGTCGTCCAGTTCACCACCCCCGAGCGGGCCGCCGAGTTGGCGGGCCGCATCCTCGATCTGCAGGTACCGCTGATCGACACCTTCGTGCCCACCGGCCCGGCGCCGTTGGCGACGCTGCCGCGCGACCCGTCGGGTCTGCTCGCCCGCACCGTGGGTATCAAGGCCGGGCAGGGTGATTCGATGTCGGATGGCGATTACCACCCGGCGGGGGCACTTCAATTGGAGGACAATCCGATTCAGGCGCAGGCCGCATTCGCCGATGCCGGAGTCGACACCGTGGCCACCAGCCAGACGACGCTGTATCAGGCTCGTGACGCCAAGGCCGCGCAACAGTTGGCGCAGGCACTCGGAGACGACGTCGCAGAGCGACAGGAGGCGCAGCCCGCTGCCGGGGTGCCAGGACTACCGGGCAGCCGGTGCGTACGCATCGAGGATGCGGGTGGCCTGATCGCGGAGCACTGGTGCATTGCGACCGACGATCGGTTTGCGTTCAAAGCGGTTGCCCGCCAACTGGACAACGCCCACCAACAGATCGCGGCTCAGTATCTGATGCTGAACGGATAGCTCAGCCGGGGATACGCTCCAGGATCTTCTTGGCGATCGTGACGTTCTGCTCAGCCAGTCCGCTGCCCATGATCTGCACGTCGACCAGCACGTTGTTCTTGGCCGCGATGGCGCGCGTGACGGTGACCGGAGAGTTGTCGTTGACGTTGCGCAACGAGGTGATGCCACCACCGGCGTCGACCGGTGCGCCGAGAGTCCACTGTGCTTGTTGGCCTTGGGAAATCATCTTCCACGTGAAACGCGTGTCGGCGCAGCGTTGCCACGTTTCGACATAGCGGGCCAGGGCTCGCTGCGCGGCCGCTGGCGTCTCGAAGGTGACCAGTGCCTCGCCGAGCATGACCGAAGGCGTCGGCGATTGGGCCTGGCTGATGCCGAAGAATCCCCGCCAGCCCGTGCCGTCATACGCCGGTGGTGCGCCGGCGCTGAAAGAGCTGGCGCAGCCGGCGGGCTCGTAGACCTGCTGGCTAGGATCCGGCGCCGCCACACCCGTGGAGTTCGGGCCGGCGATCAGCGCGGGGTTGTCCATGATGGTCTTGAGTTCGTCGAGGGTCGGCAGCAACTTCGGCAGCGCGGCCCCGGCGACTGTCGGTGGTGGGGGCGGTGTGGTCGGGGTCGGTGTGGTGGGAGACGCGGCCGGAGTCGATGTGTCCGTAGCCGGCGCCCCCGAGGTACCGGCACAGGCCGTCCCGAGCACGAGGAGGGCGGCCGACGGCAGAACAAGCGTGACCAGCGTCCGCGCGTGCACATTCGGCGAACTTGCGCACGGTCGGTACTGCCTCATCACGTCGCCCCCTGTCTCGTGTCGGCACTTCCCAGCATCGCATGGTCAACGACGTGGTCTGTACGCCTCTTTTCACGACTGCGTCCCCGCCCTGCCAGAATCGGAAGGTGTCAACAGCCAGCCCCGTCAACGGCCGAATCTCCTACTGGTACGACCAGCTTCCCGCTGTGCGGCCAGCGCTTCCGGGTGACCGCGAGGCCGACGTCTGCATTGTCGGCGCGGGCTACACCGGGTTGTGGACGGCGTACTACCTGAAGCGCGCCGACCCGACTCTGCGCATCGTCGTGGTGGAGGGGCGGTTCGCCGGGTTCGGCGCGTCGGGCCGGAACGGCGGGTGGCTGTCGGGGCTGGTGCCCGGCGATCGCAACAGGATGGCGAAGCAGTACGGGCGGGAGAGCGTACTGGCCTGGCAGCAGGCCCTCAACGACGCGGTGGACGAGGTCATCGACGTCACCGAACGCGAAGGCATCGACGCCGGCATCGTCAAGGGCGGAACGCTGCACGTGGCCCGCAATCGTGCCCAGGCGTCGCGGCTGGCGGCCGAAGTCTCCGAGGAGCGGTCCTGGAAAGTCGACGGCATCGCCGAGCTCACGAACGAGGAGTCGGCACAACGTATTCGGATCGACGGTGTGGTTTCGGCCTACCACAACCCGCACTGCGCGCGGATACAGCCGGCCCACCTCGCGCGCGGCCTGGCCGACACCGTCGAGCGGCTGGGTGTCGAGCTCTACGAGAGAACGCCGGTCATCGAGATCCGGCCGGGACGGATCAGGACTGCGCTGGGCACCGTCCGCGCACCCGTCGTGCTACGCGCCACCGAAGGCTTCACCGCCAAGCTGCCGGGGCTGCGCAGATGCTGGCTCCCGATGAACAGCTCGATGATCGCGACAGCGCCTATACCGCAGGAGATTTGGGAGACGATCGGCTGGCAGGGCCGCGAGACGCTCGGCGACACCGCGCACGGCTTCTTCTACGCCCAACGCACCGTGGACGACCGCGTTGCGATCGGCGGCCGGAGCGTCCCCTACCGCTTCGGCTCTCGCACCGATATCGACGGCCGGGTGCCGGAACGCACCATCGCCCATCTCACCTCGGTGCTGCATGCGGCGCTGCCGCAGACCCGCGATATCCCGATCGCGCACGCATGGTGCGGGGTGCTGGCCGTGCCGCGCGACTGGGAGGCATGCGTAACCTTCGACAAGGCAACGGGTTTGGGTGCGGCCGGTGGCTACGTCGGGCATGGAGTCACCGCCACCAACCTGGCCGGGCGCACCCTGACCGACCTGGTGCTCGGACGACAGACACCGCTCATCGACCTGCCCTGGGTCGGCCACCAATCGCGCGACTGGGAACCCGAGCCGTTGCGGTGGCTGGGCGTGCGCGGGATGTATCTGGCGTACAAGGCCGCCGACTGGCACGAGGCACGCGGGATCAAGCGGACGTCGCCTGTCGCTGTGGTTGCCGACAAGATCGCCGGCCGGCCCTGACGTCCGCCGGTTACGCCCGCTCGGCGCGCTCCTTCAGCCGCTGTAGCGTGAGCTCGATGTGTTTGGCATTGGCGGTGTCGCGGTCGCGTACGCCGGTCGCGATGCCTGCCGGTGTGCGGAACCATCCGGGCCGTTTGTCCCAGGTGCGTTCGGTGACGGTGCACCCGCCCTCGGTGGCGGTGATGTCGTAGCGCCAGTGCGCAACCGGGATGACGAGGCTCTTGACGTCGAAGGCGAACGCCCGTCCCGGCTCGGCGTCGGTCACGGTGCAGGTGGTGGTCCACTTCTTGGTGCCCTGGCGGTTGTGGCCCTTGAAGACCGCGCCGGGAGCCACGCGGTCGCCCTTGTGCCACTCCATCGCGTTGACCTCCTCGGCCAGCGATGCGAGCGTGGGCAGGTCGGTGATCAGCGCATATACCGTCGCTGGGTCGGCGGCGATGTCGGTCGAAGCCTCGGCGGTCGCGGGACTGTGTTCACTCATGGCGCGATCGTAGCCAGTGGCACCGGAATCCTGAGCGGTACCGCCACGTTGGTCTACACATGAGCGATCGACCCGTCCTGGAGCCCACCGCGGCCCACCCCATCACCGTCGAACCGACCGGTGCGCACGTCACCGTCAGCGTCAACGGCGAGGTGGTGGCCGAGACCGACAACGCGCTGACCCTGCAGGAGTCGACGTATCCCGCTGTGCAGTACATCCCGAGGGCCGATGTGGTGGCGTCGGTACTGCGCGAGAGCGGCACACAGACGTACTGCCCGTACAAGGGCGAGGCGAGCTACTACCACGTCCTCACCGAAGCCGGGGACACCGTCGAGGACGCGATCTGGACATATGAGGCGCCCTATCCGGCGGTGGCCGCGATCGCCGGCCATGTGGCGTTCTATCCCGACAAGGCTGTCGTCTCGGTCGCATAGCCTGATCGGGTGTACAGCTCGGTCAGCGTCGTGTTCGCGGGTCCGGCCAGCCCGGGCCTGACGCTGTCGCCGCTGCGCCGGGGCCGTGCCGATCCGTGCTACCACGACGCCGTCGACGGCGCGATCTGGCGCACGAGCCTGATGCGCAGCGGGCCCGTCACCGCCCGCATCACCAAATCCGCGCCCGACACCGTGGACTGTGAGGCATGGGGCTGCGGCGCAAGCGAATTCACCGAATCTCTCCCACGCCAGCTCGGACACGACGACGGCGCGTCCGGCTTTGCGCCTGCCGAGCCGACGATCGCCGCCGCGCATCGGCGCGTCCCGTACCTGCGGCTCGGCCGCACCGACCGGGTGCTGGAGGCGCTCATCCCCGCGGTGCTCGAACAGCGCGTCTACGGTAAGGACGCCCGGCGGGCGTGGCGGTCGCTCGTCACGAAATACGGTGCGCCTGCGCCCGGCCCTGCGCCCACACACATGCGGGTGCCGCCGCCCGCCGAAGTGTGGCGGCGCATCCCCTCGTGGGAGTTCCACCTCGCCAACGTCGACCCCGGCCGCGCCCGCACGATCGTGGGCTGCGCCCAGCGGGCCGACTCGCTGGAACGGCTGGCCGGTCGGCCACCGGAGCAGGCGCGGGCGGCGCTGATGTCGCTGCCCGGCGTCGGGGAGTGGACGGCGGCCGAAACCGCCCAGCGCGCGTTCGGGGACGCCGACGCGTTGTCGGTGGGCGACTTCCACCTGGCCAAGATGATCGGCTGGAGCCTGCTCGGGCACCCGATCGACGATCCCGCGATGGTCGAGCTTCTCGAGCCGCTCCGCCCGCACCGCCACCGCGCGGTCCGACTGCTGGAAGTCAGTGGTCTCGCGGTCAATCCGCGATTCGGCCCCAGGCAGGCCATCCCGAAACTTGCCGATATGTGACGTGCCTCGTCTGTGGTTTTGGGTCGAAGTAGGCGGGTACACGTCGCGGGAGATCGATTACGCGAAGGAGCCATTCGATGACTGCGTTCACCATCCCCGGACTTTCGGACAAGCAGGGCGCCGAGGTCGCCGAGATCCTGCAGAAGGCGCTCAGCAGGTACAACGACCTACATCTGACGCTCAAGCATGTGCACTGGAACGTCGTGGGACCGAACTTCATCGGTGTGCACGAGATGATCGACCCGCAGGTCGAACTCGTGCGCGGGTACGCCGACGACGTCGCCGAACGCATCGCGGCCCTCGGCGCCTCTCCGAAGGGCACGCCGGGGGCGATCATCGACGACCGCACCTGGGACGACTATTCGGTCGAGCGGGACACGGTGCAGGCGCATCTTGCGGCGCTGGACCTGGTGTACACCGGCGTGATCGAGGACACCCGTAAGGCCATCGACCGCCTCGAGGACCTCGATCTGGTGTCCCAGGACTTGTTCATCAGCCAGGCGGGTGAACTGGAGAAGTTCCAGTGGTTCGTCCGTGCGCACCTCGAGAACTCGGGCGGACAGCTGGCCAACGCGGGCGCCAAGACGGAGAAGGCCGCTGCGGGCCGGGCGAAGAAGTCGTCAGCCAAGTAGCTAACCTGCGGCCACCGGGTCCACCGGGTTGCACCGGTTGACGATCAACGGGTCGGTCTTGGTGAACGGGAAGGCGGGTAGGTCGTCGATGTGCATGATAAACGTCGCGGCCAGCACCTCCCGCGAGTAGGCGCTCGCCGAGGCGCGGTAACCGATGTCACCGGGCATCGGCTGGTCGAAGAAGATCGCGAAGTGGATGTCCGGGGCGTCGACGACCTCGATGTGGTGCGGGTAGGCGCGCGGGATGAAGTAGACGTCGCCCTCTTTGAGGTAGTAGGTGTCGAGGGAACCGTCGGGACCCATCACGGTCATGCGCCCGGACCCCTTGTGGACGTAGCCCATTTCGGCGGTGATGGGATGCCAATGCGGTTCGCGCATGCCGTCTTCGCGGATCCGCAGCGAGTACATCGACAGATCCTTCAGCGCCGGCCAGTACTGCGCGCGGGCCAGCCGTGCCGAACCGACCGCAACGCCAACCGCGGGGCTCTGCGCCTCGACGGCGAACTTGTGCGGATCGTCGAACCGTGCGCTCGACGGAATCTCGGGATTCCCTGCGCGCGCGGCGAATTTGCGATCGGTGGTGTCGCGGCGCATCTTCGCGAAATCGGCGGCGGGCAGGTCGTAGGTGTTGCCTAGGACTGCGTCGGTCATGGCGCCGAAAGACGCTGCCAGACCGAAGTCTTCGGGACGCTCGCTGCGGAACGCGAGGACGAACTCGGCCGGCTCTTCGCCGATGTTCTCGATGTGATGCAGCGATCCGGAGTCGACGTGGAACATCTCGCCGGCCG
Organism: Mycobacterium sp.; assembly: GCA_044508395.1. Classification (GTDB taxonomy): domain Bacteria; phylum Actinomycetota; class Actinomycetes; order Mycobacteriales; family Mycobacteriaceae; genus Mycobacterium. The sequence goes on from JBIQHU010000027.1 coordinate 37,369, forward strand.
AGATCGTGAAGCTGGAGAACTTGGAGTAGCTGTCGAGCACCGACACCAGCGAGGTGCCCGAAATGCAGTAGGTGAGCTCGGTGCAGTTGGCGTGCCAGTGCGGTGTGCGCATCGCACCGGGGTTGACGACGGCCCGTTTGATCGACAGACCGGACAGGATCGGCAACGTGTCGGCGGTGACGCGGGTGAGCGACCCTAGTTCGTTCTGTTCGACGATTTCGCCGTCGATCAACGAGGTGGCGTGGAGGAGGGGTGCCCTGGATGTGGAGGTCATGACACATGCTTGCTCGCCGTAATCGACGGTTTGCAGACTTCTTCGAAGAATTTCCTGTGAAACGGGAATTCTCGGACGGTCAGGCGTAGGCGGTGAGTCGCGCGACGATGGCCGCTTTGCCATCGGGACCGATGGCTTGTGCCTCGCCGATACCGCTGCGGCGTCCTACCCGTAAAGCCGTTCCGACATAACGCGATTTGGGGCTCGCGACGAACTGGCGGATGTAGTTCACCCGCAGCGACGCGGTCCGCAGCGGCCGGTCTTCGCGGCCCTCGTTGATCGCCGCCGAGGCCACCAGCTCGAGCGCCATGGCCGAGACGCCGCCGTGCACGATGCCGAGGCTGTTGTTCAGCACCGGATCGGGCAGTTGCTGAAGTACCTTCGCGGCACTGCCGCTCTCGGCGACCCGGACCGCCATGCGATCGCTCAGCGTGCCGGGCGGCAACGGACCGGTCGGGCCATCGGGGAACTCGGCGAGGTCTCCCGGAGCGCTGATGTAGAACGATCGCACGGTAGCGGTGGCCAGGGTGACACCTCGGTGGGTGAACTCACAGAGCCCAAGGGCGACATCGCTCTTCGTACCGAACGGTTTCGAGGTCGCCGCTACGGGTACGTCGGGGGCCTCGGCGATGACCTCGACCGCGTCCGGGCGGACCTCGAGCGACAGCTCACTGGAGACCGTCCACTCGCCGTCGGCGCGGCGGTGGTGGTTGACCAGGCCGCCGACATGGTCGACGAGCATCGCCAGCGGGGCGATCGTCGGCGCGCCGGTCAGCGGATTGAACATCTGCCCCGCGGGGATCGACGCCACACAACCGTCGGGGCCGTCCTGCGACGTCACGATGCCGAAGCGGCCCAACGGGGTGTTCAACGGGTATGACATCGCGATACAGCGTGACGGGCCGAACCCTGGCCATATACCCCCTAGGGGTATAGAATCGCCGCCATGACCGAGGTCGAGCACACCCAGCATCAGATGCCCACCGGCCATGAGGGCCACGAGGGACACAGAGGACATGCAGGCCACGGCGGCCACGGCGATCACGTTGCGGCGTTTCGGAGGCTGTTCTGGGTGATGCTCGTGCTCGCCGTGCCAACGGTGGCACTGTCGCCGATGTTCGTGATGATCCTCGGCTACACCATGCCGCAGTTCCCCGGCGCGCAGTGGGTGTCGCCGGTGCTCGGCACGGTGATGTATGCGTGGGGTGGCCGACCGTTCCTCACCGGGGCGATCAGCGAGATCCGTTCTCGCGCACCGGGAATGATGCTTCTGATCGGGCTGGCCATCACGGTCGCGTTCGTAGCGTCGTGGGGTGCCAGCCTCGGCTTGCTGCACCACCAGCTGGACTTCTGGTGGGAGCTGGCGCTGCTGATCGTCATCATGCTGCTTGGCCACTGGATCGAGATGCGATCGCTGGCGCAGACCACCTCGGCACTGGACTCGCTTGCCGCCCTGCTGCCCGACGAGGCGGAGCGCGTGGTGGGCGACAGCACCGAGACGGTCGCGCCGTCGGAGTTGAACGTCGGCGACGTGGTGGTCGTGCGACCGGGCGGAAGCGTTCCCGCCGACGGCGAGATCGTGGACGGATCGGCGGACATCGACGAGTCGATGGTGACCGGCGAGTCCCGCCCGGTGCGCCGCGGCGTCGGCGACCACGTGGTCGCGGGCACCGTCGCCACCGATTCCGGGCTGCGCGTGCGGGTGACCGCCGTCGGCGACGACACCGCGCTGGCGGGGATCCAGCGGCTGGTCACCGAGGCGCAGAACTCCTCGTCGCGGGCGCAGCGGATCGCGGATACCGCAGCCGGCTGGCTGTTCTGGTTCGCGCTGGGCGCCGCGCTCGTCACCGCCGTCGTGTGGGGCATGCTGGGCCAGCCCCAGGAGGCCGTGGTGCGCACGATCACGGTGCTGGTGATCGCCTGCCCGCATGCGCTGGGGCTGGCGATTCCGCTGGTGGTGTCCATCGCGACCGAACGCGCTGCCCGCGGAGGCGTCCTGATCAAGGATCGGCTGGCGCTGGAGAGTATGCGCACCGTAGGCGCGGTGTTGTTAGACAAGACCGGGACGCTGACCAAGGGTGAGCCCACTGTCACCGCGATCGCCGCCGCCTCGGGCCGCGCTGAGGACGAGGTGCTGGCGCTGGCCGCGGCCGCGGAAGCCGACTCGGAGCACCCGCTGGCCCGTGCGATCGTCGACGCCGCCCGCAGGCGAGAGCTGTCGGTTCCCCGGTCGTCGGGGTTCAGTTCGTCGCCGGCGGTCGGCGTCGAGGCGGTGGTGGACGGGCACCGGGTGCGGGTCGGCGGCCCGCGCCTGCTCGAGGAGGCCGGTCAGGACGAGCTTCCCGACGTGCTGCCGTGGCGCGACGAGGGTGCGATTGTGCTGCACGTACTCAGCGACGGGGAGGTGGCCGGGGCGCTCAAGCTGGCCGACGAGGTGCGCCCGGAATCCCGGCAGGCCGTCGACGCGCTGCACCGGTTGGGCATCCAGGTGGTGATGATCACAGGCGACGCGGAGTCGGTGGCGCAATCGGTGGCCGAGGACCTCGGCATCGACCGGGTGTTCGCAGGTGTGCGGCCTGAAGACAAGGCCGCCAAGGTGGCCGAGCTCCAGCAGGAGGGGCTGAAGGTGGCGTTCGTCGGGGACGGAGTCAACGATGCGCCGGCACTGGCTCAGGCTGACGTGGGCATCGCGATCGGCGCGGGCACCGACGTGGCGATCGCGTCGGCCGGTGTGATCCTCGCCAGCTCTGATCCACGGTCGGTGCTCTCGGTCATCGCGCTGTCCAAGGCGACCTATCGCAAGATGACGCAGAACCTTTGGTGGGCAGCGGGATACAACCTGATCTCGGTGCCGCTGGCCGCGGGCGTGCTTGCGCCGATCGGGTTCGTGATGCCGATGTCGGTCGGCGCGATCTTGATGTCGGCCTCGACCGTGGTGGTGGCGGCCAACGCCCAACTGCTTCGCGGGCTGGACCTTCGCCCCGAGGTGAGCGTGCGGGCCGTTCTCTAAGAATCTGGCTAGGCTTTGCGCAAACTTGTTTAATCCGGTAGACCCTGGGTAACCCCTTGAATCTGTGTTTCAGCAAACAAGTGAGGGAAGGTTTCCCGAAGTGTGACGTGTTTCGCAATGTGGATGCAGATCGCGAGCGCGGCCGAATTGCCAACGGGAGCACCGTGTTTCGGTGCGTTTCGCAACCGGGTCCGGCGGTCTGGCGCGCGAGCCGGAGCCCTTCGGTTAGGGCGTCCTAAGTTGGCATGTCACGCCCCGTTTGTCATATCGTTTTGTCCACTTGTGGCGAGTGGAAATTTGGGCCGTCGTTCAGTGCTGCACGAAGGCACCGCCCTCGCCGGAACGGCAAGAAGGCCGTCGTCGATGGTTGGCCAGCGGAATCTTCGTTAGGCGTGCGGAAAAGGGTAGGTGGGAATGGCGCCCAGCAGTCAAGGGCTGTACAACCCCGCGTTCGAGCATGACGCGTGTGGCGTGGCCATGGTCGCGGACATGTACGGCCGCCGCAGCCGCGACATCGTCGACAAGGCGATCACCGCGCTGGTGAACCTCGAGCACCGCGGCGCTCAGGGCGCAGAACCCCACACCGGCGACGGTGCGGGCATCCTGCTGCAGGTCCCCGACGAGTTCCTGCGCGCGGTCTTGAAGGACCAGGGAGCGTCTTTCGACCTGCCCGAGTACGGCAGCTACGCGACCGGCATCGCCTTCCTCCCCCAGTCGGCCAAGGACGCCGCCACCGCGTGCGAAGCGGTCGAGAAGATCGCCGAGGCAGAGGGGCTCGAGGTGCTGGGCTGGCGCGAACTGCCCACCGACGACTCGTCCCTCGGTGCCCTGGCCCGCGACGCGATGCCGACCTTCCGGCAGGTGTTCATCGCCGGTGCGTCGGGAATGGAGCTGGAGCGCCGCGCCTACGTGGTGCGCAAGCGCGCCGAGCACGAACTCGGAACCAAGGGCCCCGGCCAGGACGGCCCCGGCCGCGAAACCGTCTATTTCCCAAGCCTTTCTGGGCAGACCTTCGTCTACAAGGGCATGCTCACCACGCCGCAGCTCAAGGCGTTCTACCTGGATCTGCAGGACGAACGGCTCACCAGCGCGCTGGGCATCGTGCACTCACGGTTCTCGACCAACACGTTCCCGTCATGGCCGCTGGCCCATCCGTTCCGGCGGATCGCCCACAACGGCGAGATCAACACCGTGACGGGCAACGAGAACTGGATGCGCGCACGTGAGGCGCTGATCAAGACCGACGTCTTCGGCGCGCAGAACCTCGACAAGATCGTCCCGGTGTGTACCCCGGGCGCGTCGGACACCGCCCGCTTCGACGAGGTCCTGGAGTTGCTGCACCTCGGCGGCCGCAGCCTGCCGCATGCGGTGCTGATGATGATCCCGGAGGCCTGGGAGCGCAACGAAAATATGGACGGGCCTCGCAGAGCTTTTTATGAGTACCACGCATCGCTGATGGAGCCGTGGGACGGCCCCGCGTCGATGACGTTCACCGACGGCACCGTGATCGGCGCGGTCCTGGACCGCAACGGGCTGCGCCCGTCGCGCATCTGGGTCACCAAGGACGGCCTGGTCGTGATGGCGTCCGAGGCCGGCGTGCTGAATCTCGACCCGTCGACCGTCGTGAAGAAGATGCGCCTGCAGCCCGGCAGGATGTTCCTGGTCGACACCGCGCAGGGCCGCATCGTCGACGACGAGGAGATCAAGGCCGAACTCGCCGCCGAGCATCCGTACCAGGAATGGCTGGACGCCGGCCTGTTCAAGATCGAGGACCTGCCAGCGGGCGACTACGTGCGGATGCCGCATCACCGAGTTGTGTTGCGCCAGCAGGCCTTCGGCTACACCTACGAAGAGCTGAACCTGCTCGTCGCCCCGATGGCACGCACCGGAGCCGAGCCGCTGGGGTCGATGGGCACCGATACCCCGGTCGCCGTGCTGTCGCAGCGGCCGCGGATGCTCTACGACTACTTCCAGCAGCTGTTCGCTCAGGTCACCAACCCGCCGCTGGACGCCATCCGCGAAGAGGTGGTGACCAGCCTGCAGGGCACCGTCGGGCCGGAGGGCGACCTGCTCAATCCGACCGCCGATTCGTGCCGGCAGATCGTGCTGCCGCAGCCGATCCTGCGCAACGCCGAACTGTCGAAGTTGATCTGTGTGGACCCCGACCACGAGATCCGCGGCCACAAGCACGGTCTACGTGCGGCCGTCATCCGCTGTCTCTACCCGGTGAACCGCGGAGGACAGGGGCTGAAGGAGGCGCTCGACAACGTACGGGCCAAGGTGTCGGAGGCTATTCGCGAGGGCGCGCGCATCATCGTGCTGTCCGACCGCGAGTCCAACGAGCAGATGGCGCCCATTCCGTCCCTGCTGAGCGTCTCTGCCGTGCATCACCACCTCGTGCGCGACCGGACCCGTACGCAGGTCGGGCTCGTCGTCGAGTCCGGTGACGCCCGCGAGGTCCATCACATGGCGTGCCTGGTCGGGTTCGGCGCCGCCGCCATCAACCCCTACATGGCGTTCGAGTCGATCGAGGACATGGTCGACCGCGGCGTGATCTCGGGCATCTCCAGCGACCAGGCCAAGGCCAACTACGTCAAGGCCGCGGGTAAGGGTGTGCTGAAGGTGATGTCCAAGATGGGCATCTCCACCCTGGCGTCCTACACGGGCGCGCAGCTGTTCCAGGCGATCGGCATCAGCCAGCAGGTGCTCGACGAGTACTTCACGGGCCTGACTTGCCCCGTCGGCGGCATCGACCTCGACGACATCGCCGACGACGTGGCCGCTCGGCACGCGCTGGCGTATCTGGACCGGCCCGACGAGTGGGCGCATCGCGAGCTCGAGGTCGGCGGCGAGTACCAGTGGCGCCGCGAGGGCGAGTACCACCTGTTCAACCCGGACACGGTGTTCAAGCTGCAGCACTCCACGCGCACCGGGCAGTACTCGATATTCAAGGAGTACACCGCACTGGTCGACGACCAGAGCGAGCGCATGGCCTCGCTGCGCGGCCTGCTGAAGTTCAAAGAAGGTGTGCGCGAGCCGATCCCGATCGACGAGGTGGAGCCCGCGAGCGAGATCGTCAAGCGCTTCTCGACCGGCGCGATGAGCTACGGCTCGATCTCGGCCGAGGCGCACGAGACCCTGGCCATCGCGATGAACCGGCTCGGCGGCCGGTCGAACTCGGGTGAGGGCGGCGAGAGCGTCGACCGGTTCGACCCCGACGCCAACGGCGACTGGCGCCGCAGTGCCATCAAGCAGGTGGCCTCGGCACGGTTCGGCGTGACGAGCCACTACCTGACCAACTGCACCGACATCCAGATCAAGATGGCCCAGGGTGCGAAACCTGGTGAGGGCGGCCAACTTCCGGGTCACAAGGTGTACCCGTGGGTGGCCGAGGTGCGGCACTCCACGCCGGGTGTCGGCCTGATCTCGCCGCCGCCGCACCACGACATCTACTCGATCGAGGATCTGGCGCAGCTGATCCACGACCTGAAGAATGCCAACCCGGCCGCTCGCGTCCACGTGAAGCTGGTGAGCGAGAACGGCGTCGGAACCGTGGCGGCGGGCGTCTCCAAGGCCCACGCCGACGTGGTGCTGATCTCCGGCCATGACGGCGGAACGGGCGCCACCCCGCTCACCTCGATGAAGCACGCCGGTGCGCCGTGGGAGCTGGGCCTGGCCGAGACGCAGCAGACCCTGCTGCTCAACGGTCTTCGCGACCGCATCGTGGTCCAGGTCGACGGCCAGCTCAAGACCGGCCGCGACGTGGTGATCGCCGCGCTGCTGGGCGCCGAGGAATTCGGTTTCGCCACTGCGCCGCTGGTGGTCTCGGGCTGCATCATGATGCGCGTCTGCCACCTCGACACCTGCCCGGTGGGTGTGGCCACCCAGAACCCCGTGCTGCGCGAGCGGTTCAACGGCAAGCCGGAGTTCGTCGAGAACTTCTTCATGTTCATCGCTGAAGAAGTCCGGGAACTCATGGCGCAGTTGGGTTTCCGCACCATCAACGAGATGGTCGGCCAGGTCGGCGCGCTGGACACCACGAAGGCTGCCGAGCACTGGAAGGCCCACAAGCTGGACCTGACGCCGGTGCTCTACGAGCCCGAGTCGGCGTTCATGAACCAGGACCTGTACTGCAGCTCGCGTCAGGACCACGGTCTGGACAAGGCGCTGGACCAGCAGCTGATCGTGATGTGCCGGGAGGCGCTCGACGGCGCTTCACCTGTCCGCTTTTCTACGACAATCGCCAACGTCAACCGCACCGTCGGCACCATGCTGGGCCATGAGGTGACGAAAGCCTATGGCGGCCAAGGTCTTCCGGACGGCACCATCGACATCACCTTCGACGGCTCGGCGGGCAACAGCTTCGGTGCGTTCGTGCCGAAGGGCATCACGCTGCGGGTGTACGGCGACGCCAACGACTACGTCGGCAAGGGATTGTCCGGCGGACGGATCGTGGTGCGCCCGTCGGACAACGCGCCGGAGGACTACGTCGCCGAGGACAACATCATTGCCGGCAACGTGATCCTGTTCGGTGCCACCAGCGGCGAGGCGTTCATCCGCGGTCAGGTCGGCGAGCGATTTGCCGTCCGTAACTCCGGCGCGCACGCGGTAGTGGAGGGCGTCGGTGACCACGGCTGCGAGTACATGACCGGTGGCAAGATCGCGATCCTCGGTCCCACTGGGCGCAACTTCGCGGCGGGTATGTCCGGGGGCATCGCCTACGTCTACGACCCCGACGGCAAGCTGCCCGAGAACCTCAATGCCGAGATGGTGGAACTGGAGAGCCTCGACGACGAGGACCTCGAGTGGCTGCAGGGCATGCTGCAAGCGCATGTCGACGCCACCGATTCCGCTGTCGGACAGCGTATTTTGAGCGACTGGAACAACAAAGTGAAGCACTTCACCAAGGTCATGCCCCGCGACTTCAAGCGGGTGCTCGAGGCCATCGCCAAGGCCGAACGCAGCGGCGAAAATGTCGACGAAGCGATCATGGCGGCCGCCGGTGCCTGATCCCCGCGGCTTTCTGAAGCACACCAAGCGCGAGACCCCGGCTCGACGGCCGGTCCCGCTGCGGCTGCTCGACTGGAAAGAGGTCTACGAGGACTTCTCCCACGACACCCTGCGTGAGCAGGCGTCGCGCTGCATGGATTGCGGCATTCCGTTCTGCCACAACGGATGCCCGCTGGGTAACCTGATCCCCGAGTGGAACGACCTGGTGCGCAACGACCGCTGGCGCGACGCGATCGAACGGCTGCATGCCACCAACAACTTCCCCGAGTTCACCGGGCGGCTGTGCCCCGCGCCGTGCGAAGGGTCCTGCGTGCTCGGCATCAACCAGGATCCCGTGACCATCAAGCAGGTCGAGGTCGAGATCATCGACAACGCCTTTGAGAAGGGGTGGGTCGTCCCGCTGCCGCCGGAGGTTCGGACCGGTAAGAAAGTCGCCGTCGTCGGCTCCGGGCCGGCCGGTCTGGCTGCGGCGCAACAGCTCACGCGCGCCGGTCATTCGGTGACGGTGTTCGAGCGGGAGGACCGCATCGGCGGTCTGCTGCGGTACGGCATCCCCGAATTCAAGATGGAGAAGCGCCATATCGACCGGCGCCTCGAGCAGATGGCGGCGGAAGGCACCGAGTTCAGGCCCGGCGTGAACGTCGGCGTGGACGTCACGGCCCAGCAGTTGCGTTCCGAGTTCGACGCCGTGGTGCTCGCCGGCGGTGCGACGGCCTGGCGTGACCTCCCCATCCCGGGGCGTGAGCTCGACGGTATCCATCAGGCGATGGAGTTCCTGCCGTGGGCCAACCGCGTACAGCAGGGCGATGACGTGGTCGACGAGAACGGCCAGCCGCCGATCACCGCGAATGGCAAGAAGGTGGTCATCATCGGTGGCGGCGACACCGGCGCCGACTGCCTGGGCACTTCGCATCGGCAGGGCGCCGAGAGCGTGCATCAGTTCGAGATCATGCCGCGCCCGCCGGACGAGCGCGCCGACTCGACCCCATGGCCCGTCTACCCGCTGATGTTCCGGGTGTCCTCGGCACACGAGGAGGGGGGCGAGCGCGTCTATTCGGTCAACACCGAGGAATTCCTCGGCAGCGACGGCAAGGTCACGCATCTACGCGGCCACGAGGTCGAGATGAAGGCGGGCAAGTTCGAGAAGATCGACGGCACCGACTTCGAGCTGGAGGCCGATCTCGTGCTGTTGGCGATGGGCTTCGTCGGCCCGCAGCGCGAAGGGCTGCTGACGGACTTGGGCGTCGAGTTCACCGACCGCGGCAACGTCGCGCGCGACAAGGACTTCGCCACGACGGTGCCGGGTGTCTTCGTGGCCGGCGATATGGGTCGCGGGCAGTCGCTGATCGTGTGGGCCATCGCCGAGGGGCGCGCTGCGGCCGCAGGCGTCGACCGCTATCTCATGGGCGAGACCGTGCTGCCCGCGCCGATCAAACCGACGGCCGTCCCCCAGCGATAACCGCGAACAGACGCAAAAGGCCGCGACACGCCGCGCAATAAGGGCGTTTTGCGTCTGCTCGCGGGACAGTTGTTGCGATGCAAGGGCGGTCCCGCCTCCCTCCCGCCGGTATCCGGCTGACCCGGCGACACTTCATCGCGGCCCTGTCCGTCGCAACGCTTTCCGGCGTCGGCCTCAGCCGGTGCAGTTTCGAGGCGCCACAACGATTGGCCACCGCCGCCGAACCCGTGGCGGCGACGTCACCGAAGGTCTTGCCGCCGCCACCGCGGTCGGCGCGGATCCAGCTGCCCGGCGGGATGCTGAGCATCCTGCCGGGGGATGGGGATCTGCTCGCGCTGACAGTCGACGACGGGGTGAACAGCGAAGTCCTTCGCGCGTACACACAGTTCGCCAAGGACACCGGGGTGCGGTTGACGTACTTCGTCAACGGCATCTACCCCTCGTGGACCGACCACGTCGAGCTATTGCGGCCGCTGGTCGACGACGGGCAGATACAGCTGGCCAATCACACGTGGTCGCATCCGAACCTGACGAGGCTTCCGCTGGACGCGGTCGCCGAGGAACTCCGGCACAACCACGACTTTCTGTGGAAGACCTACGGCGTCGACGCCCGTCCGTACTTCCGGTCGCCCTACGGTGCGCGCAACGCCCACGTCGAGAAGGTGGCAGGCGAGCTCGGCTACACCACCGACACCATGTGGTCGGGAGACCTGAAGGATCACGCCGTGGTCCCCGAGTCCGAGATCGTGCGGATGGCCGAGGAGTACTTCACGCCGCAGGCGATCGTCATCGGCCACCTGAACCATTTGCCGGTGACGAACGTGTACAGAGAACTGGTCGAGATCATCCGCGCACGGGAACTTCGCACGGTCACGCTCGACGACGTCTTTTTGCGCCCCGGAGGACACGAATAGAAGTCACTTTAGTAACATCAGCATCACCAGAAACAGCAGATTATTTATCGGCGCGCCTTGTTCAGTTTGCCAACTCCTCGGTATCTAATGACTAAGAGAGGGCATTGCGCTAGGGTAAGGCCCCGGGCAGCTAATCGGTATCGACGCAGGAGTCACTACTGTGTACCTCAACCGGATCACACGGTCTCGGGTGAACAGAATCGCCTGGTCATTGTTTCGCCATCCTCTTAAGAGCCGCGAATTCCCGGCCAAAGCCGAGCGGCTGATCACGCCTGACGAACTGCTCCGGTACGGCGTCTAGCGAACTTCGCAGCCGTCGGCAATGCCATTGACGGCCGCGTCATCTCTGCTTTGCCAAATCGTTATATTTTCGTGACCGTCAACGGCATCAGCTGTCCAGTAGTCCGGATGCCCTGATCTCGTTGGCGAGGGGCTCGAGAACGGCTGGGTCATACGGCGGCGGCAGATAGACGATGGCTAGATCCAGGCCCTCCTTACCGAGCGCCGCAGCCTCCTCGACGACCTTGCCGTAGTTGCGCTGCTGGTCCAGCCGAACGTGGGATGACAGCGTGATCTCGGCGGGATCGCGGCCGATGTCCGCGCAGTGCCCGGCGAGCACATCGCGCTTGCGGGCGAACTCCTCTGGCGGCCCGCCGACGAAGTTCCAGTGCTGCGCGTAGCGCGCGGTGATCTTCAGCGTGCGCTTCTCTCCGCTGCCGCCGATGCAGATGGGTGGGTGCGGTTGCTGCGGGCCCTTCGGCTCGTTGCGAGCGTCCTTGAGCTGATAGAACTTTCCGTCGAACGTCGTCGAATCCTTCGACAGCAGGCTCGTCAACACCTCACACGCTTCCTCGAACCGGTCGAAGCGTTCCTTGATCGACCCCAGCTCGATGCCGTAGGCGCCGGACTCCTCCTCGTTCCAGCCGGCGCCGATACCGAGTTCCAGCCGGCCATCGGAGACGATGTCCAGTGCGGAGGCCATATTGGCGAGCACGGCGGGATGGCGGTAGTGAATGCCCGTGACGAGTACGCCCACCCGCAACCGCTTGGTCGCCTGGGCGAGCGCGGTGAGCGTGATCCAGCCCTCCAGGCATGGGCCGCTGGAGTCCGAGAAGATCGGATAGAAGTGGTCGAAGGTCCAGCCGGACTCGAAGACCTCGATGTCGTCGGCGGTACGCCAGACGGCCAGCATGTCGGCCCAGGTGGTGTTCTGCGGGGAAGTCTTGAACGCGAATTTCACTACGCCCAGGCTAGTCCCGCTTCCCTGGGGGCGGGCTGTGAGTGCCGGGTGTCAGTCCGGTTCCCCGTATTCGTCGAACCAGTACGCCAGCCTGCCGCGACGGCTCACCGCGCGCAGGCGGCGTTCGGCGGCCGCCCTGGTCTTGGTCGTGGTGACGATCAACAGTTCGTCACCGATGGCGATGCGGGTATCGGGCTGCGGGACGAAGGTATGGCCGTCGCGGATGATCAGCGTGATCACGCTGGGATCGGGTAGTCGCAGCTCGCGCACCGTGACGTTGTGCAGCCGCGACGGCTCCTGCACGGTCATCGTCAGCAGCTCGGCCTCCAGCACGTCCAGCGGCGCCGATTCCACCTGGATCTCCCGCGTCGCGTCCCTGGGTATCAGCCCCAGCCGGTGGGCGAGCGGGCGCAGCGTCGGACCCTGCACCAGCGTGTACACCACCACGAGGATGAACACGATGTTCAGCAGCCGGACACTGTCCTGAACGCCGCCGACGATCGGGAACGTCGCCAACACGATCGGGACCGCACCGCGCAGACCGGCCCAGGACACGAACACCTGCTCGCGCCACGGCACCTTGAATCTGAGGAGGGCGATCACCACCGACAGCGGGCGGGCGATCAGGAGCAACACGAGGCCGATCACAATGCCGGGTACCAGCTCCGCGCCCAGATCGCTGGGATCGACGAGCAGGCCGAGGATGACGAACAGGCCGATCTGGGCCAACCAGCCGAGCCCCTCGGCGAAGGAGCGGGTGGCCGACCGGTGTGGAAGCCCGGAGTTGGCGAGCACGACGGACGCCAGATACGCGGCGAGGAAGCCGCTGGCGTGGGCGCTGCCGCCCGCGGCGAACGCGACCATCCCCAGCCCGAAGGTCGCGAGCGGATAGAGGCCCGAAGCCGGAAGCGCGATGTGGCGCAACGCGATTGAACCCAGGAAGCCGCACGCCAAACCGATTGCGGCGCCCGCAATCAACTCATACGCCAACTCGGCGAGCGCGTGCCCGAAGGAGAGTTCTAGCGGCACGGCGCTGAACATCAACACGAGGATGACCGCCGGGGCGTCGTTGAAACCCGACTCCGCCTCGAGCAGTCCGGCGACCCGGCGCGGCAAGGGCACGACGCGCAGCACCGAGAAGACGGCGGCGGCGTCGGTCACCGACACCACGGCGCCGAGCAGCAGCGCCAACTGCCAGTCCATGCCGAGCAGCAGGTGCGCGCCGGCGGCCATGACCGCGACGCACGCGGCGACGCCGACGGTGGCCAGCGACGCGGCGGGGGCCAGCACCTTGCGGATGTCGGAGAACCGCGTCGTCAGACCGCCCTCGATGAGGATGACCGCCAGCGCCACCGTGCCCAGGTGGTCGGCGAGCAGGTAGTTGTCGAACTGCAGCCCCAGTCCGTCCTCGCCGACGATGACGCCGACGCCGAGGAACAGCAACAGGCTGGGCAGCCCCACCCGGCTGCCCAGCCGGGTGACGGCGATGCTGGCCAGCAACACCAGCCCACCGGCCAGCAGCACCAGATAGAGCTGCTGCAAAGTCATTGCATCCTCGTCGGGATCGGGTGGGTGGTGTGCCGTGCAGTAAACACCTACCACGGCCGCGGGGCACGCTACTGACAAGCGGTAGCCGAGCGGCGCGCGACCGCGGGGTGCCACTATGAACGCGTGTTCCGACTGTTGCGGCGACGCACCGAGGAGCCGGACCGTGTCGACGAGCGGCGGAAGATGCGTGTCGGCATCGCCGGCGCCGGTGCGATCGGCAGATCCGTTGCCCAGGAACTGCTGGGCTACGGCCACAAGGTGCTGTTGATCGAGCACAGTGTGCGCCACTACGAACCGCACACCGTGCCCGAAGCGGACTGGTTGCTGGCCGACGCGTGCGAGCTGTCTTCGCTCGAGGAGTCCGGACTGCAGACCTGCGATGTGGTGATCGCCGCGACCGGTGACGACAAGGCGAACCTGACTGCGTCGCTGTTGGCGAAGACGGAGTTCGGCGTGGACCGGGTGGTGGCGCGCGTCAACGACATGCGCAACGCCTGGCTTTTCACCGAGGCGTGGGGTGTCGACGTCGCCGTCTCGGCGCCCGCCGCGCTGGTTGCGGCGATCGAGGGCGCGATCGACATCGGCCACGTCGTGCGGTTGATGGAATTGCGCCAGGGGCAGGTGAGCCTGGCGAAACTCACACTGCCCGAAGGGGATCCGCTGGTCGGACGGCGCATGCGGGAGCTGCCGTTGCCGAAGAACACCGCACTGGCGGTCGTGATCCGGGAGAGCGGGATCGTGTTCCCGGCGCCGGAGGACGCGCTCGAGGCGGGTGATGAGATGTTGTTCTTCGTCGGTGGTGCGAAGAGTCAGGTGGCCGCTCTGGTCGAGGGCGCGACCGAACTCCTCGGCGACCGATGAGTTCCGGCGGCCGCGCCGGTCAGTACGGACATGATCGATTTGACTTCAGCCTGCCGACGCACGGCCCAGGTGTTGGCAAACGTGACCGACGATCAGCTGACCGCGGCCACTCCCTGCGAAAGGCTGCCCGTCGATGAACTGGTCGCACATGTCGGTGGTCTTGCGCTGGCGTTCACCGCGGCGGCGCGCAAGGACTTCGGGCCACTGACCGACACACCACCGACCTTCGACGCCACCCTTGACGACGACTGGCGCACGTCCTATCCCAAGCGCCTGGAGGAGCTGGCCGCGGCGTTCGGCGATCCGGCGGCCTGGCAGGGCATGAGCCGGGCCGGCGGCGTCGACTTCCCCGGCGAGGTCGCGGGTATGGTCGCGCTGACGGAGGTGGTGGTGCACGGCTGGGATCTGGCGCGGGCCACCGGCCAGGACTACGACATCGACGCGGCCACGGCCGAGGCGGTGCTACCGCATGTCGAGCAGATCGCCGCCGAGGAGCCGGTGGAAGGGCTCTTCGGGCGCGCGGTGCCGGTCGCCGACGACGCCAGGGTGCTGGACCGGATCGTGGCGATGACCGGCCGCGACCCTGCGTGGCCGTGACGGATCGCGTCATCTAGCGCCGAAATCGAAGGCGGGGGGTGGCATCGATCGATCTACTATCTGATAAATTCTTCAAGTTATAGATCGAAAGAAACAATAAACCTTCAGGAGAGCTGTGGAGCCGCTGTACAAGCTCAAGGGCGATTTCTTCAAGACCCTCGGCCACCCAGCCCGCGTCAGGATCCTGGAGCTGCTGGCCGAGGGGGACCGGTCCGTCGGTGAACTGCTGCCCGAGGTCGGTCTCGAATCGTCGAACCTGTCTCAGCAGTTGGGTGTGCTGCGCCGGGCCGGGGTGGTGACCACTCGCAAGGACGGCAACACCGTCATCTATTCGATCGCCTCACCGGACATCGCCGAGCTGCTCGAGGTGGCACGCAAAGTGCTGACGACCGTGCTCAGTGATCGGGTTGCTGTGCTGGAGGACCTGCGCGGCGATGGTGAGAAATGAGCTGGATCCGCAAGATATTCCGGGTTGGCCGTGTGGTCGAACCGAAAGGGCCCGCGCCTGAAGCGGCGGTCAAACCTCCCGCCGGTGTGCGTGGTTCGCTGCAGATTCGCCATGTCGACGCTGGGTCCTGCAACGGGTGCGAAGTGGAGATCGGCGGTGCGTTCGGTCCGGTGTATGACGCCGAGCAGTACGGGGCGCGGCTGGTCGCCTCTCCTCGGCACGCGGACGCGTTGCTGGTCACCGGTGTCGTCACGCACAACATGGCCGAGCCGCTACGCAACACCGTCGCGGCCACTCCGCAGCCGAGGGTCGTGATCGCCTGCGGCGACTGTGCGCTGCACCGCGGCATGTTCGCCGACGCCTACGGCGTGGTCGGCGCGGTCGGCGACGTGGTGCCGGTCGATGTCGAGATACCGGGGTGTCCGCCATCCCCGGACCAGATCGTCAACGCGCTGCGGTCGGTGACCGGAAAGTGACCGCCACGCTTGTCACCCCGTCGGGAGCTGAGCAAAAGCATCTGTCCCGCAACGTTTTCGGCGCGGTGGCCAGCCTGTCCGCCGCAGGTATCGGAGCCGTGGGAGTGTGGCTGGGCCTGGTCGGCATCTTCGGCGAGGTGCGGCCCGTGCACATCGGATGGTTGTTGCCCCTGTCGGGGGTGCAGTTGGACCTGGACCCGCTCGGCGGATTCTTCATGGCGCTGACGGGGGCGGTTGCGGTGCCGGTCGGTGTCTACGCCGTCGGCTATGCCCGGCATCTGAGTCGAACGGCCGCCGCGGTACTGCCGCTGTTCGTGAGTGCGATGCTGCTGGTGCCTGCGGCCGGGTCGGTGTCGACATTTCTGCTGGCGTGGGAACTGATGGCACTCGCCTCGTTGGTGCTGGTCCTGGCCGAGCACACGCGCCCCGAGGTGCGCTCCGCGGCGCTGGTGTACGCGGTGATGACCCAGCTCGGCTTTGTCGCCATCCTGATCGGCCTGATGATGCTGTCCGCGGCAGGTGGAGCGAACCGTTTCGCCGACCTGGCCGAGGTGCCTGACGGTGCGCGCACCGCGGTCTTCCTGCTGACGCTCGTCGGGTTCGGCTCGAAGGCCGGGCTGGTGCCGCTGCACGCTTGGCTGCCGCGCGCCCACCCTGAGGCGCCCAGCCCGGTGTCGGCACTGATGAGCGCGGCGATGGTCGCTCTCGGCATCTACGGCATCATGCGCATCGACCTGCAGCTGCTCGGTCCCGGACCGCGCTGGTGGGGGCTGACATTGCTCGCTGTCGGAGTCGTCTCCGCGATCTACGGCGTGCTCCAGGCATCGGTGGCGACGGATCTCAAACGGCTGCTTGCCTATTCGACGACCGAGAACATGGGGCTCATCACTGTCGCGCTCGGTGCGGCAACGTTGTTCGCGAGTTCCGGTGCGTCGGCACCCGCGACCATCGCCATGGCCGCAGCGGTGCTGCACGTCGTAGGCCACGCGGCGTTCAAGTGTCTCGGCTTTCTCGCGGCGGGTTCGGTGTTGGCGGCCACTGGGTCGCGCGACCTCGACCGGCTCGGCGGGCTGGCCCGGCGGATGCCGGCTACGACAACGTTGTTCGGCGTGGCCGCGCTCGGGGCGTCCGGTCTGCCGTTGGGCGCGGGTTTCGTCAGCGAGTGGCTACTGGTCCAATCTCTTGTCCACGCCGCCCCCGGACACGACACGGTGGTGGCGCTGACCGCGCCGCTGGCGGTCGGGGCGGTCGCCCTGACCACCGGCTTAGGGGTCGCGGCGATGGTCAAGGCCTTCGGGATCGGCTTTCTCGCGCGGCCGCGGTCCGAATCTGCTTCCGCGGCAACAGAATCTCCCCGCACCATGGTGGTGGGCATGGCGGCAGCCGCCGTCGTCTGCGTGCTGATCGGGGTGACACCGGCGGTGGTGGCGCCCGCCCTGAGCCGGGTGCTCTCGACATTGCCGGCCGCCGGGGCGGTCGACTTCACAGACTTCGGCGCGGTGATTCGACTGCCGGGTGTGACGGGCTCGATCGCACCGGTCGTGATAGCGGCCGTGTTGGTGATTGCGGTGCTGGCGGCAGTGGTGCTGAGTCAATGGCGATCGTGGAGTCGTCCCCCCGCCGAGGAGCTGCCGCTGTGGGCGTGCGGCGCCGAGGATCTGAGCGCCCGGATGCAATACACCGCGACGTCTTTCGCCGAGCCGCTGCAGCGGGTGTTCGATGACATACTGCGCCCAGATACCGACACCGAGGTCACGCCCTTCGCCGAGTCGCAATACATGGTCGAAGCGGTGCGATACCGCAGCCGGGTGGTCGATGCCGTCGAGGAGCGGCTCTACACCCCGGTGGTGAGCGCCGTGGCCGCCGCGGCGAACCTGATGCGTCGGGCACACACGGGTAGCGTGCATCTCTACCTCGCCTACGGTGCGCTCGGCGTGCTGATCGTGTTGGTGGTGGCGCTATGGACGTGATGTCCTACCTCGCGGGGGCAGCCCAGCTCGCCACTGTGACCATTGGTGCACCACTGGTCATCGGGCTGATGCGGCAGGTCCGGGCGCGCTGGGAGGGGCGGGCCGGCGGCGGAGTGCTGCAACCCTGGCGCGACATACGCAAACAGCTTGGTAAGCAACAGATCACACCGCACGGCACGACGGTGGTGTTCTCCGCCGCTCCGGCCGTGCTCGCCGGCACGACGCTGGTGATCGCCGCGCTCATACCGGTGGTGGCAACGGGCTCACCACTCGATTCCAGCGCCGACCTGTTCGTGGTCGTCGGGCTGTTGTTTCTGGGCACTGTCGCGCTCACCCTGGCCGGGATCGACACCGGCACATCGTTCGGCGGAATGGGCGCCAGCCGCGAGATAACCATCGCCGCGCTGGTCGAGCCCACGATCCTGCTGGCGGTCTTCGCGCTGTCGATTCCTGCCGGATCGGCGAATCTCGGTGCGCTGGTGACCAACTCGATGGAGCACCCCGCTCAGGTAGTGTCCCTCGCGGGCGTGCTGGCGTTCGTCGCCCTGGTCATCGTGATCATTGCGGAGACGGGACGGCTGCCCGTCGACAACCCGGCGACCCACCTCGAGCTGACGATGGTGCACGAGGCGATGATCCTTGAATACGCAGGGCCCCGACTGGCGTTGGTCGAATGGGCGTCGGCGATGCGGCTCACCGTGCTGCTGGCGTTGCTGGCGAACCTGTTCCTGCCGTGGGGGATTGCCGGTGCCGAGCCGTCGGCCACCGCCGTCGTCATCGGGGTCGCCGCCGTCGT
>JBIQHU010000191.1:0-7823 GCA_044508395.1 Mycobacterium sp.
CCACCCCGGTCAAGGAGTTCATGCGCACCGCCACCGCCGACACCGAGGTGCGCGGCGTGCCGATCAAAACGGGCGAATCGGTACTGCTGTCCTACGTCTCGGCGAACCGCGACGAGGAGATCTTCGACGAGCCATTCCGCTTCGACGTCGGACGCGACCCGAACAAGCACCTCTCGTTCGGTTACGGCGTGCACTTCTGCCTCGGCGCGGCACTGGCACGCATGGAGATCAACAGCTTCTTCAGCGAGCTGGTGCCGCGGCTGGACTCCATCGAGCTGACCGCGAAGCCCGAGTTCATCGCGTCGACGTTCGTTGGCGGGCTCAAGCACATGCCGATCAGGTACTCGCTGCGCTAGAAACCGGCTCCCTCGCGGTGATGTCCCTGCGATGGAGCCCAACCTCGCGACGCGAAGTGGTGTCGGTCACATAGACTGCTCTTGACACCCGTCAAGTCGTTCCCGAGGAGCTTCATGAGCACGTCGACGATGGACCAGGAATCACAGGAAGCCGCGAGAGTCTTCGCAGATCCGACGGCGTATGCCGACGACGACCGGCTGCACGCCGCGCTTGCTCATCTTCGGGCGCATAACCCGGTCCCCTACGTGGATCACGAGCCGTACCGGCCCTTCTACGCGATCACCAAACACGCCGACATCATGGCCATCGAGCGCGACAACAACCTGTGGCTCTCCGAGCCGCGGCCGCTGCTGGCCACTGCCGCGGCCGACGATCTCGGAAAGCAGCAACTCGAAGCCGGTATGGGGTTGCGCACCCTGATCCACATGGACGATCCGCACCACCGCGACGTCCGCAAAATCGGTGCCGACTGGTTCCGCCCCAAGGCCATGCGTGATCTGAAGATCCGCGTCGACGAACTGGCCAAGACCTACGTCGACAAGATGCGCGACATCGGGCCGGAATGCGATTTCGTCACCGACATCGCGGTGCACTTCCCGCTGTACGTCATCCTGTCGCTGCTCGGCCTGCCCGAGGAGGACTTCCCGCGCATGCACCAGCTCACCCAGGAGCTGTTCGGCGGGGACGACGAGGAATACAACAAGCGCGGCAAGACGCCGGAGGAACAACTGGCGATCCTGATCGACTTCTTCACCTACTTCGCCCAGCTGACCGCGTCGCGTCGCGAGCACCCGACCGACGATCTGGCATCGGCGATCGCCAACGGCCGCATCGACGGTGAGCCACTGTCCGAAGTCGACACCGCCTCCTACTACGTGATCGTCGCCACCGCCGGCCACGACACCACCAAGGACGCCATCTCCGGCGGACTGCTCGCGCTGATCGAGAACCCCGGCGAACTGGAGCGCCTGCGGAAGGATCCCGGGCTGATGGGCACCGCGGTCGAGGAGATGATCCGATGGTCGACGCCGGTCAAGGAGTTCATGCGCACCGCCGCCGAAGACACCGAGGTCCGCGGGGTACCGATCAAGAAGGGCGAATCCGTCTATCTAGCTTACGTTTCCGGCAACCGGGACGAGGAGGTCTTCGACGAGCCGTTCCGCTTCGACGTCGGCCGCGATCCCAACAAACACGTCGCTTTCGGGTACGGGGTGCACTTCTGCCTGGGCGCCGCGCTGGCGCGGATGGAGATGAACAGCCTGTTCTCCGAATTGATTCCCCGACTGGAGTCCATCGAACTCGCGGGCAAGCCCGAACTGGCGGCCACGACCTTCGTCGGCGGGCTCAAGCACCTGCCGATTCGGTACACAGTGCGCTGAGCGCGGCTATTCCCTGGTTTTCTTGGCGTGGGTGGCAAGGAAACCGTCGACCGCAGCCTCGGCGCATGCACGGTAATCGAAGTCGGCCAGCGTGCTGAGCCTCCCGAGGACCAGGGGACCGATCAGCAGCGCGATCGCGCGCATGCGGTCGGGCACCTCGATCTCGGCCGCTGCCTGCGGACTGTCGAAGATCGCGTCGAACGGTACTGAGTAGAGGGCGATGATGCGCGCCCGCAACGGACCGGCGGTATCCGAATCCGCTTGCCGCACATCGGAATAGTCGCCGGCGTCAGGCCCTGAGGCCAGCCACGTCAAGGCGGTGAGCATCGCGGGCACCTCGGCGATCGCATCCGTCCACCCCTCGACGACCGCGATCAACTGCTCGCGCAGGTCGCCTTCGGGCGGCGGCATCGGTGCGGGTTGCAGCAGGCTCATGAATGCCGCGCTCAACAGATCGTTGGCGCTCGAGAAATGGCGATAGAGCGTGGCCCTCGCGACGTTGGCGGTCCGCGTGACCGCGTCGATCGTCACGGCGCTCGGACCGCCCGCACGCAGGAGCGACGTCGCGGCCTCCAGCAGACGGGCCCGCGAGCGGGCCGGCCGCGGGTCCGTACTCGTGTGGCCCACGCGCGAGACGGCCATCGTTTAGGCGACCTCCTGGTTGGGAACAGCTACGAGACTGCCAGTCTCAAAACTTTCCTCCACCGGATTGGAGCGCGGTTACGTGGTCGACACCCTCACCCGGTCTGACCAGAATATCGACGCCGACTTGGCAACCCTGTCCAGGTTCGGACGGTTCTGGTTGCTCACGGTCGCCGCCCTCGACGTTCTACTGGTCATTTCGTCGATGGTTGCGCTCAACGCCGCGCTCCCCGATATCGCGGTGGAGACCGCCGCGACGCAGACGCAACTCACCTGGATCGTGGACGGCTACACGCTGGTGCTGGCCTGTCTGCTCCTGCCGGCGGGTGCGATCGGCGACCGGTATGGCAGACGAGGTGCCCTCGTGTCAGGTCTGGCGATCTTCGCGGTGGCATCGATAGCACCGGTGTTCTTCCACAGTCCGGTGCAGATCATCCTCGCCCGCGTGCTCGCAGGTGTCGGGGCGGCGTTCATCATGCCCGCGACGTTGTCACTGCTGACAGCGGCATTCCCGAAAAGCGAACGCAACAAGGCCGTTGGAATCTGGGCCGGCGTCGCAAGTTCGGGCGCGATCGTCGGATTCATGGGCACGGGTCTGCTGCTGCACGCCTTTGCCTGGCAGTCGATCTTCTATGCGTTCGCCGCATCAGCCGTCGTGCTCATCGTCTGTACGTTCACGATCGCCTCGTCACGCGACGAGACCGCCACACCGATCGACGGTATCGGCGCGGTGCTGATCGCTTCTGCCGTAGCGATTTTCGTGTTCGGTGTCGTGGAGGCACCGGTACGCGGGTGGACTCATCCGTTGGTGTGGGGTTGTATGGCAGCCGGTGTCGCGCTGGCGGTGGTCTTCGGTGTGGTGGAACTGCGACGCCGACATCCGCTGCTCGACGTCCGACTGTTCGGCAGACCCGACTTCGCGACCGGGGCGATCGGTATCACCATCCTCTTTCTCGCCAATTTCGGTTTCTTCTTCATCGAGATGCAGTACCTGCAACTGGTTCTCGGCTACAGCCCGCTGCAGACCGCGTTCGCGCTCGCGCCGCTGGCGGTGCCGATCATGATCCTGGGTGCGACGATGCATCTCTACCTCCCGAGGGTCGGGTTGCGAACGGCCGTGGCGCTCGGCCTGTTTCTCATCGGAGTCGGGCTCCTCCTCATGCGCTACCTCGACGCCGAGGCGTCTTACCTCGATCTGGTCTGGCCGATGCTGGTCACGAGTGCGGGCATCGGCCTGTGCGTCGCGCCCACCACCTCGGCGATCATGAACGCCGTTCCCACCGAGAAGCAGGGCGTGGCGTCAGCGGTCAACGACACCACGCGCGAGATCGGCGCCGCCGTCGGAATCGCCGTCGCCGGTTCCGTGCTGGCGGCGCAGTATGGGACTGTGCTGTCACCCGCGCTGGCCGGCTTCCCCGAGCAGATCCGCTCGGCTGCACTGGAATCTCTTGCGAACGCGCTGGCGATCGCCGACGAGATGGGCCCGCAGGGCGCACATTTGGCTGACCTTGCCACGGCCGCGTTCATCGAGTCGATGAGCCTCTCTCTGCTCGTGCTGTCCATCGTGTTGGCTCTCGCCGCCGCCTTCGTAGCACTCTGGGCACCAGGTCGCGACGGCAGGCAATTCGGCTTCGCGCGTCGGCTCAACGTGCGCTTGTCGGGGTCAGGCGATGAACTCGGCGGCCCGGTGGCCGATCATGACGACGGTCGCGTGGGGGCCGCGGCTGGTGATGGGGGGAAGCACCGAGCCGTCGACCACCCATAGGGCATCCACGCCGCGCACCCGGCACTGCGCGTCCACCACGGCGGACTCGTCGCCGTCCCGACCCATCGGGGCGGTACCGCACAGATGTTGCGACGTCGACCACGACGCGGTCTCCGATTTCGCGTGCATGCCGGCCAATCCGAGCGCGAGGTCCGCACCCGCGCGCAAGGTTGCGACGTCCGCAGGCTCGCTGTCGTAGTGGTGCTCGATGGCGGGCAGGACGGTCGGGTCGGCGGAGACCAGTCGGACGGTGCCGCGTGACCGCGGCCGCATCAGCGCGACCCCGACGTGGGGGTGATCACCCGGGTCATCGCGGCGCCCGGTCACCATCGCACCGAACCCTGCTGTGTAGGGCCTGATTTCGAGTCCACCGTCAGTAGCGAGCACAGCCTCCAGCGGTGGCAGCCCGTGGGTCTCTGCCCAGTCGACGGGCAGCACCCACTCCGGGTGGTCCGATGTCGCGGTGCCGACCGGCAGGTCCACCACCACAGACACTCCTACGGCCGTCAGCACATCCGCCGGACCGATACCCGAAAGCATCAACAGGTGTGCCGATCCAATCGCGCCGGACGACAACACGATTCGGTCCGCGGTCAGCGCGGTGGGCCCGTTCGGCCCCACACACTCGACGCCGACCGCCCGGCCGCCGACGATTCGGATGCGGGTGACCCTGGTATCGGTCAGCACCTTCAGGTCGGGACGGTCCATCGCCGGTTTGAGGTAGGCGCCACCGGGGCCGACTCGTGTTCCGCCGTTGATGTTCAAGGGCACGGCGCCGACCCCCGGCGGCACCGGCGAATCCGGTGCCGACCCGTTGAGATCGTCGATCCACTGATATCCCGCGTCTATCGCGGCATTGACGAAAGACGCTGTGCATCCATCGAATTCGGTGATTCGCCGCACCTGGATCGGACCCGAGTTTCCATGCAGGGGCCCGTCGAAGTCGGTGTCGGACTCGATCGCGCGGAAGTGCGGAAGCACGTCGGCCCACGTCCATCCGGGTAACCCCCACCCGTCGAAATCCGACGGCAGTCCCCGGCAGAAGTAACCTCCGTTGACCGCGCCCGATCCGCCGACCACCGCACCCCTCATGATCTGTGCGTGTCGTCGCGGATGGTCGGTCAGCACCGTCGGATAGCGTCGGACCACCGAGCTGGCGGTGCCGATCGGCAGCCGCAGGCCGTTGGTGATCTGGGTCAGCACCGAGGGGTCGGAGGGACCTGGACCGGCCTCGACGACTGTCACGCGACGGCTCGGATCGGCCGAAAGTCGTTCCGCTAATACAGATCCGGCGCTACCGGCACCGACGATCAGCACATCGCTGTGCAAGGCGGGGTTCAGGTCCGGATCTGGGGCTTGAGGGCGCCGACATGCCGTTCACGCACGACGCCGGTCCACAGTCCCGCGCCGTAGGCGATGTCGTCGAGCCGCTTCAGCAGGATGTAGGTGAGCAGTCCGACCGGCTTGGCGTCTTCGTCGCCGTTGCCGTTGCGGGTGATCCAGTCGACCACCCCGTCGACGATGGCGGCCACCAGCACCACCTGGCGACAGCGTCGCGATAGCAGTGCGGCGACGAACGCGATTGGCCAGTAGTGCTTGCAGATGGCCGACGCCAGCTGCAGCGCCGCGGACCACAATCCGCGGGCGGCGACCACCGCCACTTCCTTCGGTTCGGTCTCGACGGTGGACAGCGACCGCGCGATCCGGCGACCGGTGATCGCGGCGACCACCATCGACGCCAGGTAGCCGATGCTCGAGCCCATCGCCATCAGCATCCAGGCGACCAGAGTCCACCCCGAGATGACCAACGGTGCCGTCTTGCCTGGATGACGGACCGACAGCGGCGCCGCCGATTCACCGTAAAAAGCCTTGCGCGAGAACCACTCTCGTAGTTGCGTGCGATGATCGTGGGCAACCAGCGCGACGGGTTCATACCGCAGGCGGGCACCGGCTTCGATCAGCCGCCAGCACAGATCCACGTCTTCGCCGGACTTGAGGGTCTCGTCGAACCCGCCCAACTCCTTGAGCACGGTGGTTCGGCAGATGATCGCGGCGCTGGGCACGTAGGAGACGGTGCCGTAGGGAATCACGGGGGCCTCGCGCAGTCCGAGGTCGAGAGACGACCTCACGGCCTCGTAGCGCGCCACCAGGTTGTCCGGCTCGCGTAGGCCGACGATTCGTGGGGCCACCAGCGCCACAGCCGGGTCGCAGAAGTGTCCGAGCAGCGCCTCCAGCCACCCCCGCCGTGGGACGACGTCGGAGTCCAGGAAGGCGATGTAGTCGGTGTGGCATGCCGCCATGCCGGTGTTGCGCGCGGCCGCGGGACCCTTGCTTCTGTCATGTCGCAGGATCTGAACATCGCTGAACATCTGCGCGAAGTCCGCCTGCTGCACCGGCGTGACCGATCCGTCGTCGACCACGATGATGCGCATTCCACGCAGGGCCGCCACCAGTCGGCGCAGGCCAGATACATTGTCCCGCACTGGAATAACGACGGTGACATCACGGTGTGACGGGCCGGTCGCAGGTCGCGGATGCGCGACCGTGGCGTCGAGCAGAGTCCGTGCCAGCTGTGCGCTGACGGCGTCGTGCACCTCGAGCCGCCCACCGTTGATCATGGTCTGCGCCGCGGGCGCGAGCCGCAGCAGTCGGGTGGGCGATCCGCCCAGCAGAGCCGAACCCTCGCCGAGCACCTTCACCCGGCGGTCCACCTGGACGGCGAACCCGTCGGGCAGGCGTGGTCCTGTCATGTCAACATCCCGTCCCGGTCGGGCGTCCACCGGACCACGCGCCGCAAACACCCGTCGACCATCTCTGCAAAGATCCGCGCACCTTCCGTTGCGGTCGCCGTGGTGGGATCACCGAGAATACCCACGTCGCTGACCGCGGCGATGCCGCCTTTGCGCATTGCCGGCATGAGCTGTCCCAATGGAGCGCGATTGCCGGGGACCCGCTGGTCAATCGACACGTCATCCGGCGAAATATGTAGCAATACAGACGTTTCGGTATGTCCGGCGTGGGCGTCCGCATTCGCGGCGCTACAGGAGCACCAGCCCACGTCGCGGCCCTCGTACCGGAGCAGAGCCGCGGCCGCGGCCAGCGCTTCGACGTTCCCTCCGTGCCCGTTGACGAAGACGAGACGCGAGGCCCAGCGCGCCGCGGACCGGCCGAACTCCACCAGCAACAGACGCAGCGCAGAGGTGCCGATGGAGACGGTGCCGTCGAACTCTTCGTGCTCGCCGCTGGAGCCGTACGCGATCGCGGGAGCGACCAGCCACTTCAATTCATCTGCGACCGCAAGCTGGCCGGCGAGTGCGCGAGCGACCGCGGTCGCGATACGGGTGTCCGTGTCCAGCGGCAGGTGGGGGCCATGTTGCTCGGTGGAGCCGACGGGGACGATCAACGCTGATGACGCACTCTGCAGCTGCCACGACGTCGCGTTCGCGAGCTCGCCTCCAGAGGTCACCCGCCGATGGTAGGCCGAATTCACCTGGCGTGCGCCAATTGTTGGCGCATGCGAGGGAATTGATTTGCCCAAGTTTTCGCCAGTGACAATGTGCCGTTCACGTCAGCCCCCTGCGCCACGCCTGTACCAGGAATTTCGCGCGCGTAAGCAGGTGGCGATCAGGAGTTCGGGTCGCGGGGGACGCCGAGCGCCCGCGTGAACCCCTCGGGCACCA